>NZ_CAZEQU010000033.1:693911-824431 GCF_964513065.1 Tenacibaculum xiamenense | reverse complement strand
TTCATTGGAGATATTAGTTGTTTGAGTTTTCTTTAATTCCTTAATAAAATAAGAAGGTCTTAGCTCAGTATATTTATAAAATGCTTTTGAAAAAGATTCCGCTTTATTAAAACCGACTTCGTTGGCAATGGCTTTAATGGTATATTTTCTCCAGAGTTTATTGTTTTTCAATTGTTCAATACAATATTCGATACGGAGCTGATTAATATAATTGGAAAAAGAAGTCTGTTTATAGTGATTCACTACTTTTGATAAATAGCTCGCATTGGTTTCAAATTGTGAAGCTAGATTTTGAAGATTTAAATTTACATTGACAAACTCGTTATTATCTTCAAACTTTTCAAGTTGTTTAAGAATGTCCGTAACAATACTTTCAGAAAGTTCTAACTTTGGTTTGGAATCTTTAATTGGAGTTTTTATTGATGTTTCGATATTTTTTTTCTTGTCACTGGTTAGAACTTCAAAGCGTTTCCTTTGAATTCTGTTTTTTCTAACTTGATAAAAAATAAAACCTATTGAAATAGCTAATAGGGAAATAAAAACAAATTGATTCCTTCTTGATCTAGCCTCTATCTCTTCAACAATTCGTTTTCTTTCAGCTAATAGATTGGGGATATCAAACTCATTGGTAAATGTTTGTTGTATTTTGTTCTTTTCTGTGAGTTCGAATTCTTTTAATTCTAATAACTTATTGATATAATGGAGCTGTTTTTCTAAATCTTGTTGTTCTTTATAATAATTTGCAAGGAAAGAGAAAGAAGAATTGAGAGAATGGATTTTGATTTTTCTTACATTATAAATTGAATCAGCATTTGAATGATATTTAAGGGAATTTTGTAAGTCTTTAATGCTATCGTAACATTTACCAATTTCTGAATACGCTCGACATAAGACTTTATAATTCTCATCTTCAATTAATGAAGGGATAGCTTTTTTTATGGCTAAAATAGCTTTGTCATATTGTTTTAGTTTAATAAAGGCATTCCCCCTTAAAAAGTATGAAAAGTTTAAAAATATAGGTTCTTTTAAGTCACTGTATAGTTTTATCGCTTCATCACTATACTTTAATAAAGAATCAACTTTGTTCAGTCTTTGATATTGGGTTATTATATTTAAAGGTAATGAAAGGTAGGTATCATTATTATAAAGTTCATTTGTTTTTTTGGCGTAAGTGTAGGCCTTTTTATAAAGTGTTATTGCTTGACCGTATTTTTTTAAGTATACTTTTACTAAACCTAGTCTAACTAAATATATATTATTTAAACTGTCATTTGGATATCTTTTTAGGAAGTTCTTGGCTAGGGTTAGTTCTATCAGAGCTTCGTGTCGGTTTCCATTATGAAACAAGAAATTTGATTTTTCTAAATGGATTGAGGTAGGAAAAGTTTTAGAAATTTTGTTTTTACATATTTCAATCAAAGAGTCACAGTAGTTTAAATATAAATCATCATCGTTTTTAATATCGGCTAGATAGTATTTCCCATCAAGCATTTTCATAGTATCTTTCTCTTTCAGAGCTTTCAAGTAATAACTATTAGCATATAATATAGCTTTTAAAGTATCTGGTTTGCTTTCATAAAATAGATCTTCTAACTCTCGAAAACTTTTGGAAGCTAAGGAGTCAGGAATGGCTATGTCGTGTTGCGAAAAGCTGCGATGATGTACTAAAAATATAAAGGTAAGACTCAATAAAAACCTTAAAAACATACTTATTAGAATAAATTAACCATACCAAAACTACGTTTTTTAAAAAACTAATACTAATAAATAACTTATTGATATTTAGTGCCTTTTTAACTTTAAATAGGTCGATATTTATGAAAATCGACCACTATACTTTGCGAAAAACCTGAGAATTTAAGTACTTTGGAATACGTACAAAAGGGTTCTCTACATTATGTTATAAACGGGAAAATCAATTGAAAAAGAAGTCTAAGTTTAGGAACCCTTTTTTTTATTCTATGAAATTCTCGAAGATATAAGGTTCGAAGTTAGAATCTTCTAAAAGTTAAAAAGTTATAAATTTTTGTTATTCTTAAAATGTAAAGCTAACTTTACGTAAAGTATACTTTACATTTTAATATTGTAGGATTATGAAATTATTACCACATCGTTTTAAAAAAATAGGTTTATGTATTAGTCCCATAGGTTTTTTATTATGGATTTTTATGCAAAGAGGACAACTTGAAGCATTTGCAAACTATATTGGATTAACTAATCCAAAAGCTTTAAATACACCAATTGCCATTATTGGTTTTTTCTCTTTCTTGTTTGGAATATATGCATCAACATTTTCTAAAGAAAGAATAGAAGATGAGATGATTCAAAGTATTCGATTAGAGTCTTTTCAATTTGCTGCTTTAACTCAGATAATTTTTATCATTCTTGGTTTTATTGGAATAGGAATAAAGAATCCCTCGGAGGTGGGGTTAATGTTGTTTTTTATCGTTATCATTTTCATTTTCTGGCTGACCTATTTGGTTCGATTTAATTATGTTCTTCACTTTAAAAAGGGGATCAATGAAGAATAACCTAAAGAAATACCGTAAAGATAAAGGGTTTACACAGGAAGGATTTGCAGAACTTCTCGGAGTGTCCAGACAAACTGTGATTTCTGTTGAATCAGGTCGTTATGTTCCTTCGACCGTATTGTCATTAAAAATGGCAGAGTTTCTTAATCAGAAAGTGGAAGATCTTTTTGAGTTAGAGAGTAGCGATTTTGAAAAATAATCATCATCATTTATGGTGAGTTTGATGTTTGCAATGAGCTTAAACCGTTTTCGATATAAATTCTTACAAGAAATAAAAAAAGTAATTGCTCATTTTTATTTAAAGAATTACATTTGTCGCATAAAACGTAACACGAATGCCAACAACACAACAACTTCAAGATTTTACACAACAAGTTCGTAGAGACATTGTTCGTATGGTTCATGCTGTAAGTTCAGGACATCCAGGTGGATCCTTAGGATGTGCAGAGTTTATTTCATGTTTATATCAAGAAATTATGGATTATTCTACCGATTTTAAAATGGACGGTAAGAATGAAGATTTATTTTTCTTGTCTAACGGACATATTTCACCAGTTTACTACAGTGTTTTAGCGCGTAGTGGTTTCTTTCCTGTAGCTGAATTAGCTACTTTTAGAAAGTTAAATACTCGCTTACAAGGACACCCAACAACTCATGAACATTTACCAGGTATACGTATTGCCTCTGGTTCTTTGGGTCAAGGAATGAGTGTTGCTATTGGAGCGGCTGAAGCTAAAAAGTTAAACAACGACGATAAAATTATTTACTCTCTTCATGGAGATGGTGAATTACAGGAAGGTCAAATTTGGGAAGCTGCTATGTACGCTTCCGCTAAAAAAGTTGACAATTTAATCGCCACTGTTGATGTTAACGAAAAGCAAATTGACGGTAGTACTGATGAGGTGTTGGCAATGGGAAGCTTAAAAGCTAAGTTTGAAGCTTTCGGTTGGGATGTTTTAGAAATTAAAGAAGGAAACAACGTAGAAGCAATATTAAAAGGAATTGCTGAAGCAAAGGATCGTACTGGAAAAGGAAAGCCTGTATGTGTATTATTGTACACTGAAATGGGTAATGGAGTTGATTTCATGATGGGAACACATGCTTGGCATGGTAAAGCGCCTAACGATGAGCAATTAGAAGCTGCCTTAACTCAAAACCCTGAAACTTTAGGAGATTATTAGGAGTTTTGATAACTGAAAATATAGAAACGCTATTGTAATTTACAATAGCGTTTTTTTATGATTTTTTTTTGAAAATATAAAAGGAATCTCGTAAGTAAAAATGTAAATTTACGTCCATATTATTCGGTAATAAAAGTTAAGGAATAGAAACATTATTATCGACTGCAATTAATAGTAAATGATAATTGTAAACCTGAACATGTTTCAAGTTGTCATTAGAATTTATTTTTTGTAATATGATAAGATTCCGATATAAATTCGGAGTGACTTAGAAATTAAAAATATAGCTTGAAATGAGCTGTTAAAATAAACCCAATCAATAAAAATAAACACATGAAAATAGGTATTGTATGTTATCCTACCTTTGGAGGTAGTGGTGTAATGGCAACTGAATTAGGTATGGCATTGGCCGATAAAGGGCATGAGGTACATTTTATAACATACAATCAACCTGTACGCCTTGATTTTATTTCGCATCGTTTGCATTTTCATGAAGTAGTTATTGAAGAATATCCTTTATTCCAATATCAGCCTTATGAATTGGCATTGTCAAGTAAAATGGTGGAAGTAGTTGAAAAACACCAATTGGAAGTACTGCATGTGCATTATGCTATACCACATGCTTATGCTGCTAATATGGCAAAGAAAATGTTGTTGGATAAAGGTATCCATGTGAAGGTTGTTACAACCTTACATGGTACTGATATAACGCTTGTGGGAAGTCACCCTACCTATAAAACAGCTGTTGAATTTAGTATTAATAAATCCGATGAGGTAACGGCTGTATCGAATAGTTTAAAGGAAGATACCTTACGTTTGTTTAATATCGAAAAAGATATTAGAGTCGTTTATAATTTTATTGATGGAGAAAAATATAATAAAGAGAAAGAAGAAGAATGTAAAAGAGGAGCATTAGCCAATCATGACGAGAGAATTTTAACGCATATCAGTAATTTTAGACCAGTGAAACGAACTGATGATGTAATTAAGATTTTTTACGAAGTTCAAAAAGAAATACCGTCAAAATTATTAATGGTGGGAGATGGACCAGAAAGAATAAAAGCGGAAAACTTAGTAAATGAACTTGGGATTGAAGATAGAGTGTTGTTTCTTGGAAATAGTGATGAAGTAGCAAAAATTCTGTGTTTCTCCGATGTGTTTTTACTTCCTTCAGAAACAGAAAGCTTCGGATTGGCGGCATTGGAAGCAATGGCAGCTGGTAATGCGGTTATTTCAACTAATACAGGAGGATTACCAGAGGTGAACATTCATGGTAAAACTGGTTTTTTAAGTAATATTGGGGATATACATGACATGGCTACGAATGCAATAAACGTGTTAAAGGATGACTCCGTTCTTGATAAGTTTAAACAAAATGCTATGGAACATACATCAGTATTCTCTTTAGATAATATCTTGCCTCAATACGAGAGTATTTATAAAAAGTGTTATATTAAGGCATAGAATTATAGATGTATGGATTTCGATATTATTTGGAACCAGTATAAGAATGAGCTTTTTTATTTCGTAAAATTGAAAATTGAAAATCAAATTGATACTGAGGATTTAATTCAAGAGGTTGCTTTAAAATTTTATAAACAACTTACAAAGGGAGTTCCTATTGAAAACAATAGGGCTTGGCTATATCGAATTACTAACAATTTAGTTATTGACTATTATAGAAAAAAAGGAAAAGAAAAAAATACTTCAATTTTCTATGATATCGAAAAAGGTAATGAAGAGGGAACATGTGTTTGTGAATTATCAGGATTTATTATTCAGAACTACCTTTCAAAAGAATATGCGGAACCATTGTTTTTAAGTGATATCGAAAAAATTCCTCAGAAACTTATAGCGGAAAGACTTAATTTATCTCTATCAGCAACAAAATCTCGTATCCAAAGAGCTAGAATTCAATTAAAAAAGTTAATTGAAAGTTGTGTTGATTTGCTGTTTAATAATCGGGGGGAGTTAGTGGACTTTACATTAAAAGATAGTTGTAAACTACCAATTGAATTAACCGATGAAATGCAAAAGATGAATATTATTTTATAGTTTCTGCATCTTTTTTATGGTGTGCTACGTCTTCAATGAAAAATAGACGTAATGAACCATACTAAAATTTTATCTTACACCGTAGTTCCCATTCTTATATCGATAATATCTTTACTAGTGTATTGGATTATTAAAACCCAATTTTCTTATGAATTAGGAACTTATTTCATATTCTTATTCACAACTGCTTATCTTTTATTTTTTGAAAGAATAATCCCATTTAACCCAGAATGGAAGGTTTCGAAAAAAACAATATCCATTGAAATAAAACATTTTTTGTTTTCTACAGCAATTATTGATGCTTTGGCAAACACATTATCCTTATCATTAGTACTCTATTTAAAAGCTACTGTTTTTAAAACAACAATCGAATGGGATATTCTTCCTTTTTGGATTAGTTTGATATTAGCGGCAATTATTGGAGAGTTTTTCCCTTATGTCTACCATAGATATAGTCATGTAGGAAGTATAACCTCTAAATCGAGTATTTTCTTTTGGAAAATTCATGCAATTCATCACATACCTACAAGTATAAACTGGTTTAAAACTAATTGGATTCATCCGTTAAACACTTTTTTAAATGTTCTTTTTAAAATGCTACCATTATTAGTTTTAGGATTTAATGAAGAAATATTGTTTATCATTGGAATTATAAATATTGTTGTTGGGTATTTATCTCATGCCAATATTAAAGCAAACACTGGGATTTTAGATTATATCATTATAACACCTAAACTTCATCAC
The DNA here is from genome assembly GCF_964513065.1 of Tenacibaculum xiamenense. NCBI lineage: Bacteria > Pseudomonadati > Bacteroidota > Flavobacteriia > Flavobacteriales > Flavobacteriaceae > Tenacibaculum > Tenacibaculum xiamenense. Next base: position 817,920 of record NZ_CAZEQU010000033.1, on the reverse strand, counting down.
TTTCACCATAGTATAAAGCTGGAAGAAGCAAAAAATTATGGAAATACGCTTCCTTTTTGGGATCTAGTTTTTAATACATACTACAATAGAAAAGGCAGTGTTGATAAAGTAGGTGTGTCCAAATCAGAATATTTACAGTACCCCGACATCAACAATTATATGAAGCAATTACTCTTTCCTTTTCAAACGAAAGAATGCTGTAAACTCCGAAAAAGTTAGCAGAATTAGAGTTTTAAGTATAAAGCAAAAAAAAATCAGGAATAACTCCTGATTTTTTAATTTATGAATTATAGAACTGTAAACTTTCTTTGATAAGATCATTCGGAACTTTACAATCTATTTTGAAATTTTCATAATTTTCTAATAACACAAAATTGATTTCACCACCAACATTCTTTTTATCGTGCTTCATTAAACCAATAATATCATCAACATCGCTTTCTTCGATTGTTGTTTTTCCATAAATCGTGATAATCGCTGACTTGATTTCATGAATATATTCTTCAGGGAAATTTAAAACTTTTGAAGAGAGATAAGCCTCACATACCATTCCAATCGCAATTGCCTCGCCATGTGTAAGATTCTCCTTGGTTTCACTATCTAAAAAGTAAGACTCTACACCATGTCCTATGGTATGACCCCAGTTTAAAACCTTACGAATACTTTTTTCTTTTGGGTCTTCTAAAACTACTTCATTTTTAATCTCAATTGAACGATGAATCAAATCCACAATATTCAAATTAGGGTTGTCTTTTATTTCATTGAATAAACGAATATCATGTGTCATTCCATATTTGATGATTTCGGCTGTTCCAGATCGTATTTCTCTTGGAGTTACAGTATGCAAGTATTCAGGATCAATAACAATCATTTCCGGATTCGCAAAAACACCTATTTGATTTTTTAAAACCCCTAAATCTACTCCAGTTTTTCCTCCAACAGAAGCATCTACCATACTAAGTAAGGTAGTTGGAATATTTATAAATTCAATTCCTCTTTTAAAAGTAGAAGCAACAAAACCACCTAAATCTGTTATAACACCTCCACCTAAAGTAATTAAAAGGCTTCTTCTATCGGCACCAAGTTCTGTCATAGCATTCCAAACACCAATACAGGTTTCCATGTTCTTATAAATTTCTCCAGCATCAATTTGGATAATTTCTATGGGCTTATCAGTTTGTAATAATTGCATAAACCTAGGATAGCAATGCTCAAAAGTATTCTCGTCAACTAAAATAAAAATAGAAGAATATGCTCTATTTTTAATGATTGAAGCTAATTCATTGTAAGCCTTTTCTTCGAAGTGAACTGGGTAGGTCGCTGCCTGAATAGATTTCATTTGTTATGTTTTTCTAAAGACGCAAATTAAATAGAAAAATTTGAAATATATCATACCTTACAACTATATTTGTTGCGGAGATTAATAATAACATTACTTGTTAATGAAACTATTTGACAACACAGAAACAGCGTTTAAGTTAAAAACGGATTCTGAATTAGAAAGAGCGTATTTCTTATTCAAAATGATTCAAAACCAACCAATGGTTCGTATTGGTACAGCAGTTACAAATTTTGCTTTAAAAGCTCATTTACCTGTTGAAGGATTAATTAGAGCCACTGTATTTGATCATTTTTGTGGTGGTGTAACCGAAGATGATTGTTTACCTAATATCGAAAAAATGTTCGATAAGGGAAATGTTCATAGTATTTTAGACTATTCAGTTGAAGGTAAAGAGGACGAAGAGCAGTTTGAAAATGCATTAGAAATGACGTTAAAAACGATCAATTTTGCTGCAGAAAAGCAGTCAATTCCTTTTGCTGTTTTTAAACCAACTGGATTTGGACGTTTTGCTTTGTACCAAAAGTTAACTGAAGGGAAAGAGCTTGATGCAGAAGAGCAAGTTGAGTGGAATAGAGTAGTAGAACGTTTTCATAAGGTATGTAAATCAGCTGCTGAAAAAGATGTTCCTTTATTGATTGATGCTGAGGAAAGCTGGATGCAAGGAGCTGCTGATGATTTGATAGAAGAGTTAATGGAAGAGTACAACAAAGAGAAAGCTGTTGTATTTAATACATTGCAAATGTATCGTCATGATAGAATGGAGTATTTAAGATCTCTTCACCAAAGAGCACACCAAAAAGGTTACCATATTGGAATGAAAGTAGTGCGTGGTGCTTATATGGAAAAGGAAAGAGCTAGAGCGGAAGAAATGGGATATGAATCACCTATATGCGTTGATAAAAATACTACTGATATTAATTATGATGAAGCTATCACTTATATGATGGAACATAAGAATATGGCCATTTTTGCGGGTACTCATAATGAAGATAGCTCATATTTATTAATGGAGTTAGCAAAAAAGCATAATATAGCTTCAACAGATAAACGCATGTGGTTTGGTCAATTATATGGAATGAGTGATCATATTAGCTTCAACTTAGCAAAAGAAGAATATAATGTGGCAAAATATGTTCCTTTTGGCCCCGTTAGAGATGTGATGCCATATCTAATAAGAAGAGCTGAGGAAAATACTTCGGTTGCTGGACAAACTTCTCGTGAGTTAAACTTGTTGAAAACAGAGAAAAAAAGACGTAAACTGTAATGAATACAGTTGACGAAATAAAAGAAGCGATTCAAAAAAATAAAAAAAGACTAGCTCAAGAGCTCAGAGAGAGCAAAGAGCTAGTGTTTTTAATTAGAAAGTCGTTTTCTACCTCATTAACAGATGAGGAAAAAAGAAAGGTAAAAGAGCAAACATTAGATATTTGTAAAGCCATTCCTGCATTCACTGTATTTATGCTTCCAGGTGGTGCATTGCTTTTACCTTTATTAATTAAGTTAATTCCTGACATTTTACCTAGTTCTTTTCGTGCAGATGACAGCGAATTAAAAACAGATGAAGAAGAATAAATGATAAACTATTTTTAAGTTTATTAAGAGATTACTTTAAATTTTTCATCCCTAATAAAAAAACTTCAAATATTACATAATAATACACTACTTTTGCGCCAAATTTAACGTAGCAAAATGCAGTCAATTAGAAACATCGCTATTATAGCACACGTTGATCACGGTAAAACTACCTTGGTTGATAAAATTATAGATCAAGCTAAAATTTTAGATGAACGTAAGGAACGTACAGATTTATTATTGGATAATAACGATTTAGAGCGTGAGCGTGGAATCACTATTTTATCGAAAAATGTATCTGTAAATTATAAAGGTGTAAAAATTAATGTAATTGATACTCCTGGTCACGCCGACTTTGGTGGTGAGGTAGAGCGTGTATTAAAAATGGCCGATGGTGTTCTTTTATTGGTTGATGCATTTGAAGGACCAATGCCTCAAACACGTTTTGTTTTAGGAAAAGCAATCGAATTAGGATTAACTCCTATTGTTGTAGTAAATAAAGTGGATAAAGAAAACTGTACTCCTGATTTAGTTCACGAGAAAGTTTTTGATTTAATGTTTGCTCTTGACGCAACTGAAGAGCAGTTAGAATTCACTACTATTTATGGTTCTGCTAAGAATGGATGGATGAGTACGGATTGGCAAAAGCCAACGGAAGATATCGTTCCATTATTAGATGCTGTTTTAGAAACAATTCCTGAAGCTCCTTATAGAGAAGGATCTCCTCAAATGCAAATTACATCGTTGGATTATTCTTCATTTAAGGGAAGAATCGCAATTGGACGTGTATTTAGAGGTGATTTAGAGAAAAACAAAGATTATATGCTTTGTAAGTCTGATGGAACAACTAAGAAAGTTCGTATTAAAGAGCTTCACGTTTTTGAAGGAATGGGGAAAGCTGAAGCAGATAAAGTAAGAAGTGGAGATATTTGTGCGGTAACTGGATTAGATGATTTCGAAATAGGTGATACAATTGCGGATTTGGAAGCTCCTGAAGCAATGCCTAGAATTGAGGTAGATAAGCCAACAATGAGTATGTTATTTACCATTAACAACTCACCATTCTACGGTAAAGAAGGAAAGTTCGTAACTTCTCGTCACTTACGTGATCGTTTATATAAAGAAACTGAGAAGAACCTAGCTTTAAGAGTTGAAGATACAGATACTGAGGATAAGTTTAATGTTTTTGGTAGAGGAATTCTTCACTTATCGGTATTAATTGAAACAATGCGTCGTGAAGGATACGAGTTACAGGTTGGACGTCCACAAGTTATTTTAAAGGATGTTGACGGTGTAAAGTGTGAGCCTTATGAAACACTTGTAATTGATGTACCTGAAGATTTAGCTAGTAAAGCAATTAACTTAGTAACCATGAGAAAAGGTGACTTATTGGTTATGGAGCCTAAAGGTGATTTACAGCACTTAGAATTTGATATTCCTTCTCGTGGATTAATTGGGTTACGTAATAAATTATTAACAGCAACTCAAGGGGAAGCTATTATTAACCACCGTTTACGTGGATATGATTCATATAAAGGAGAGTTCTCTGATTTAGTAAATGGAGCGATTGTTTCTTCTGAAGCAGGAAAAGCTACAGCTTATGCAATTGATCGTTTACAGGATAGAGGTAAGTTCTTTATTGACCCTAACCAAGAAATTTATAAAGGTCAGGTTGTTGGAGAAAATGCAAAACAAGACGATTTAGCAGTGAACTTAATCAAAGGAAAGAAATTAACTAACGTAAGAGCTTCTGGTTCTGATGATGGTGTTAAGATTGCTCCAAAGATTGATATGTCGTTAGAAGAATGTATGGAGTATATTAAAGATGATGAGTATTTAGAGGTAACTCCTGAGAGTTTACGTTTACGTAAAATCAACTTTGTAAAGTAACATATAAAAATATATTTTTACATAAAAAACCACCCAATTTTGGGTGGTTTTTTTGTATTGTATTAGCTTCTTTGCTTTAGTAGGAATTCATCAAATTCTCTTTTGTTGGCATTGAAATTTAAGAGATCACGAAGCGTATAAAATTTATCTTTCTCATTTGAGTGTTGAAAGCTATATTTTAAAATATCTAGTTTGTTGTTTTCAAAGTTAAATTGGTTTACAATTAATGAGATTTGATGTATATCAAAACAGTTTTTTGCAATATGAGCTTTAGCAATGTTAATTTTTTCTTTAGAAAATTGCTGATCTTTTATTGTTTTTAAAATGTAATCGAATTCACTAGGAGAAGTTGCACATTCATTATGGTTATTCTGAGCAACAATCTGTTCTACTTTTTTGTTAATAAAGCTAATTAATTGTTGCTTCTCAAATTTATCATCAATTAATTGTTTAACATAAAAGTAATTTTCAATATCGTAGGCATAATCTACTGCATAACTCAAAAATATTGAACGATTTTCATCACTATCTAATGTTTGAGCAAGCTTCATAATCTCTTCTGTGCTTAAACATGAATGATATATAGATTTCTTTAATTGACTCAGTCTGTAATTTTCATTTTTTAAATCTTCAACTTTATGAAGAATTTCCTCAAAAGCATATTGACTAATTGGGCGTTCGCAGTTACTTGAAATAACACCGTTATATTTAAACGGGTCGGGGAAGTGAATTTCACGTTCATCTTCTTTAGTACTTCCTTCCGTTTCATGGTAAAGCTTAATAGCATAAGAAAAAGAATGAAAAGAGTCGTAAACCTTAAAAAAGTTTTTTTTGTCTATAATAGTGGGATAAGCTTTTAAACAAACTTTGTATTTCATTCTGTCACTTCTGAAGTAGCTACACATGTCAATTAAGTCAATAACCAAAAGATTATGATGACTTATATAGTCAATACTTTTGTTGTAATTGTAATCTTTTACTTGCTCTTTTTTTCTAAGTTCACTTTTAAAAGATTTATAATCATCTGTTTTATGTTGGCCAAAAGTTACACTTGTAGCAAAGAATAACGATAGCAGGATAGTTTTTAGTTTCATACCGATAATATTTTGATTATATCAGTTCGTTTATTCAAAGAGTGTGCCAACAAAAATAAAGGGCTAAAATTTAACTGTTAAAAAAAGGAAGTACGTATAAAAAAGAAAAGTCACCAACATAATTGCAAGGGTAATATACAAGGGGAAAATGCAAATATTATTGGTAACTTTTTTAAAACGAAATATAATGATAAGGGGAATATCAATTATTTTTCTCAAATGTATAATTAAAAATCAATGAAAAAATCCGTGTAGTAATTTTGAAGTGCATTATTCTATTTGTTTAGATATAGAAGTTTCAAAAGAAAGCTAAAGTCGATTTAATGTTGCTTTTTTGAGTTTAGAAGGTTGTAAATCAGTTTTTTATAGTTATTCGTCTTTTGGTTAGGTATTTGCATTGATTGAAATGTGAAAAATATTGAATTTTACTGTTAATATTATAGTTAAAAAGTGTTGTGTAGTATAAATGAAGTAATATTTTTGAAGTTTTGTTTTTATATTGATAATTAACGGTTTGTTTTCTAAAGTGCTGTTTTTTATTGGGTTATCTTATAAAAGCCTTATATTTGCAAGGGATTTGTTAGTTGACTTTCAGGTCTGTGGTTTTTGGGGTATAATTTAGATGTAGTATAAATGATGTATGCGTTGATATTAAAAGGGCATTTAAAAAGATGGGGGTTTGTTTTAAGTGTATGTGCGTGTTGCTTCGCTTTTCAACTGAAAGAAAAAAAAGCTGATCACGGAGATACAAATAAAAAAATTGTTAAAAGTTTCTATGATTTTATTGAGTCAGAAGATAAAGGATTACTAGATTCTTTATTGCTTCATATAAGACGAAATGAGTTGAAGTTTGAAGAGGATACCATAAATAGTAAAATACTTTATTTAAAAGCAGTTAATAATCTCAATTTATTGCGATATGCTGATGCAGAAAATTTTTATTCTAAGTCATTTGAATTAGCTAAAAAAACAAATGATTATTTGTTAATGGGATTGGTTTATAATGATAGAGGTGTTATAGCATCTAAAAGTAGAAGAAATTTTTTAAAGGCAGAAGAACATTATAAGCAAGCTGTTGAATATTTTAAAAGTGGAGGTCTTTTAGTTTCACAGCTCGGTACCTATTATAATTTGACAATCGTTGGAAAAAAACAAGGAGATTGTGAAAAGTCTCTAAACTATGCAAGGGCTTGTTTAGAATTAATAGATAAAATTCCTAATAGTAGAAATCTGTTAAAATTGTTATATATAATTAAGGCAGACTGTAATGTTAAACTGGGAAATTATCAAGAAGCTCAAAAAGACTTTATGCTAGCTGATAGCGTTATTTCGGAAGAAGATCCCCAACGATCTTTATTTTATTTGAAGTATGCTAAATACCATGAGTTACGAAATGATTATAGTAAGGCTAATGAGTTGTATAAGAATGTTATAACGCTTAGAAATAAGGAGAAAAGAGTAACTGAAACTAGTTTAAAGGAGGCGTTTGAAAGAGAATTGGGGTTAGAAAATAAATTAAAAAAGGATAAAGAGGTTGTCATAAAGTCTCAAAGACGAGTACTTTATTTAGGAGGGCTCATTATTGTTGTATTGATTGTATCATTGTTTTTGGTGTATTACTTGGCGAAGAAAAATAAAGAAAGAAGTAAGGAGATATTTAAATTGAATTCCAATCTTAAGAATTTAGTTGTCGATTTAAAAGAAAAGAACATTGCCTTGGAAGATAATAGAGAAGAAATTGAGCATTTATTGAACTTAAATGAGCAAACATTATTTTCAAGAATGTTAAAGATATCTACTTACAACGATTCTATAGAAAAATTAAGCGAAGAAATAGATTGCTATATTGATAATAATAATGATGTTCCTATTTATTTAATGTCACTTAGAAATAAACTTCAAGCACTAATTTCTGAAGAAGAGTTATGGGAAGATTTTAAAGTGCAGTTTGAAAAGATTAGACCTAATTTCTTTGATAAATTAAAGAAAGTAGCTCCAAATTTATCCGTAAATGATTTAAAGCATTGTACTTATATAGTTTCAAATTTAAAAAGTAAAGAAGTTGCTCAACTTATAAATGTTTCACCAAGGAGTGTTGAAACAACTAGATATAGAATTAAAAAGAAAATTGGGTTAGAAAAAGAAGATAGTTTATTTGAACTGTTAAATGAGCTTTAACAGAGTTGTGTAGAGCGCAAGCTTTTGGTTAAAGTGATTTTTACAAATGTTATTAAATTGTTATATTTAATATTAATTATTACATTTTCAATCAATGTAGTACATTTGTAGTGAACTTTAACTTTGTCTTTTGCCAATTAAATAGGGTGAAATGGATTTTTTAATAGTTGATATTTTATAGGGTGTTTATTGGTTATGGTTTTGAGTAGAATATTTTCAATATCTCTTATATTCTTCATTGTTTTTATTAGTTCTTCAAAAGCACAAGAAGGAGGGGGGAAATTTACTGATGTTAATTACCAAGATAAAATTATTGAGGTTTTTAATAATTTCAAAGAAACAGAAAATACTTCTGAAATTGAAAGTATGTTAATGTTTCTAAAGAAACATGATAGGATAAAATTAAACGATACGCTTAATAGTCGGGTTTTATACTTGAAAGGTGTATATCATATTTTATCATTACATAGGTATAAAGAAGCAGATACAATACTACAGAAGTCTTTTAAACTCGCTATAAAAACAAAAGATCGACTACTTCAAGGATTTGTATATAATGATAGAGCTATTTTAGCAAATTATATATATGATGATTATGAGGAGGCAGATATCCTTTATAAAAAAGCCATTCAGTGTTTTGAAGAAATAGGGAATGACTATAAATTAATTGAAACCTATTATAATTTAACTGTTAATTCTCGCGAATTGTTTAGGTATCATGAAGCAATTGAATATGCTCAAAAGTGCCTTCAATTGATAGGTGAAGATGAAGATTTGCTATTATATTATAAGAGGATTTATTATTTAATTGCTGATAGTTATATAAAGCTTAAAGATTTTGAAAAGGCAGAAGAGTATGTCAATGTTTTAGAGAAAAAATTAGAAAAGAGTAATTTAAAAAATAAAGTGCGTACATATGCCTGGTTTCATGAGGCTAGAGCAGATTTAAATGTTTCAAAAGGAGAGTTTCAAGAGGCTGTTACTAACTTAAAAAAATCAATTCTTTCCTGGAGAGAACTTAATGATGCAACAGTAAAATCTATTGATAAATCGTACAAAAGAGAATTAAGTTTAGAAAAAGAACTTAGAAAAGATAAGGATGTTATAATAAAAGATCAAAGAAAAATACTATTGGTAAGTTTCTTGGCGATAACATTACTTTTTGGATTGATATTTCTTCTTATATTTTTCTTTAAAAAAAATAAAACCAAAAACAATCAAATATCGAAACTAAATCAAGAACTAAATAACCTAATAACCGAACTAAAAGATAATAATATTGATCTGAAGGAAAAGAAAATTGAAATAGAAAACTTACTTAAACTAAATGAACAATCGCTTTTTTCGCGTGTTTTAAAAATCTCCACTTATAACGATACCATTAGAAGAATTAGTAATGACATTGATAGTTATATGGATGGTAATCCATCTGCGTCAGGTTACTTAATGACGGTTCGAAAGAAACTGGATACACTTATTTCTGAAGAAGAATTATGGTCGGATTTTAAAATACAATTTGAGAAAATCAGGCCAGAATTTTTTAACAGATTAAAAGAAGTTGCTCCTGATTTATCTGTAAATGATTTAAAACATTGTACTTACGTTGTTTCAAACTTAAAGAGTAAAGAAGTGGCACAGTTAATAAATGTGTCACCGCGAAGTGTTGAAACAACAAGGTATAGAATTAAGAAAAAAATTGGACTCGAAAAAGATGATAGCCTCTATGATTTATTGGCGAGTTTATAGTGCTCACTAGCATTTGCTATATTTTATTAGAGGAGGAGTCGTGTAGTAATATTGTTTAAGTAAAATTAAAAAGGTTGGGTAAAGTAGTTTTATTGAAAGTATATGTAGTTGCTTGTTTATTAATTTCTTTTAAAAGTGTTGCTTTGGAAGAGGTTAAATTCTTATCTAAAAGTCAAGATTCTGTTGATAACAGTAAAGTATTAAAAGCGTATTATTCATTTCAGAAAAAAGAAGATCCTAAGATTTTGGATTCAATATTGAGTTATTTGAAGGTAAATAATATTCAAATAAAAGAAGACTCAATAAATAGTAAAGCTCTCTATTTAAAAGCTGTAAATAACTATGTGCTTCGAAGGTATGATGTTTGTGAGCAATTTTTAAAGGAATCTCTCAGATTGGCAGAAAAAACTCAAGATATACGGCTAATTGGAGTTGTATATAATATGAGAGGATTAAACGTAACTCAAGATACGGGAGATTTTGTAAAGGCAGAAGAGTATTTAAAAAAAGCGATAGTCTATTTTAAAGCAACAGGTGAGAAATTTCAAATCATAGACACTTATTATAACTTGTTCATGAACTCACGTCGAAGAAAAGAATGGAAGTTAGTCTTAAAATATGCAGATACTTGCATTTCCCTTATTCAAAAAACAGGAGCTAGAAAAAGAGTTTTAAAGACTATATATATACGTAAGGCTCATAGTTATTCTAAGTTGGGTGATTTTAATGCAGCTTTGACTAATTTGAAAAAGGCGGAAGACAATATTACCGCAAAGGATAGAAATGAAAGGAATTTATTGAACTATGCCTATGCTGAATATCACATGGAGAAAAAGGAGTTTGAACAAGCCGCAAAGAGATATAAAATGACACGTGATTCAGTAGCGAAGTTGAATTTTGAAACTCAAAAATTATTAGGAAAATCTTTTGAAAGAGAGTTGGAGTTAGAAGGACAGTTAAAAGCCGATAAAGATAAAATTATTCAAAGCCAGAATCGATCTTTATTCTTTGGAGGTATTGCTTTAGTCGTTTTAATAGTTTTAGTTTTTGTATTGGTCTATAATTCTAAAAGGAACGGAAAGAAGAATATGGAAATTGTTGAATTAAATAACAGTTTAAATAGATTAATAGAGGAGCTTAAGGGAAAAAATATTTCATTAGAAGAGAAAAGGATGGAAGTAGAAAATTTTTTAAGACTCAACGAGCAGTCTTTGTTTTCCCGTGTCTTGAAAATATCAACATATAATGATACTATCAGAAAAATCAGTGCTGAAATTGATAATTACATGGATATGAATCCATCTGCATCTGGATATTTAATGACAGTAAGGAAAAAACTTAACATTCTTATTTCTGAAGAAGAATTATGGGATGACTTTAAAGTTCAATTTGAGAAAATCCGCCCAGAATTTTTTAATAAACTAAAAAGAGTAGCTCCTGATTTATCTGTTAATGATTTAAAGCACTGTACATATGTAGTTTCAAATCTGAAGAGTAAAGAGGTCGCTCAATTAATAAATGTATCGCCAAGAAGCGTTGAAACAACTAGATACAGAATAAAGAAAAAGATTGGTTTAGAAAAAGATGATAGCCTCTATGATTTATTGAGCAACTTGTAAAATTAAATACTTGTAATTATCACAAAAAAATCATTGAATAACGATTTTCCTATAAAAATTGTTAGGAATTTGCCATTCTTTTAAAATGTAGTTTTGAGGTGTTTGTGTTTAAGTGTTTGTTTGTTAGTTGTTTAATGGTTTGTTAGAGGTCTTTTTTTATTATTTTCCTGTTTGTGATTTTTAATTTTTTTCAATTTTACTCAAAAAAACAAAACTTAACAAAGTATTGTAAATCATTGAACTATGGGGTTATGAAGTACATTTGTAGTATATTTGCTAACGAATTTTTTCCACCTAAAAAACATAGATTATGTTAATGAAAAAGCTATCTATTAATATTTTACGACGATTCTAAAAATCATGATTCAGAATAGAATATTTATATTAATTATGGGGCTGTTTTTGTTATTGAAAACGAACATTAACGGGCAAACCAATGACCTTTTACTAACCAATCAGAACATAAACAAGAAGATAAGTGAAGTATATTATAACTTCTATGAGACCGATGACACAAGTCAGATAGAAGAAATCTTATCATTTCTTAAAAAGAATCATGATTTAAAGCTTCATGATACAATTAAGAGCAAAGCGTTATATCTTAATGGTGTCTATCATATTTTGTCTTTACATCAATATAAAGAGGCTAATGAGCTTCTCGATCAGTCATTTGTATTCGCGTCTAAAGCCAATGATCATTTATTGAAAGGATTGATATATAATGATAAATCTGTTGTTAATGGGTATCTGACTCAAAATTATAATGCCTCGAACATTCTTATTGAAAAAGCAATTAACTCTTTTAAAGAGGTTAATAATGTCAGAAAACAAATAGAGAGTTATTATAATTTAACATTAAACCTTAGAGATTTAAAAAAGTATAGGGAGTCTATAGATGCGGCCAATAATTGCTTGAAGTTAATAGGAGATGATCAAAAACTATTGATCTATTACAAACGCATTTTTTATAAAATAGCAGATAATTATATTCGATTAAAAGAGTTTGATAAGGCTGAAGAGTATATTAAAATTCTTGAAGGACATTTAAAAAATAGTAATCTCGATAATAAGGTTTTGACCTATGCATGGTTTCATGGTGCAAATGCAGATTTGGATATTTCAAGAGGAGATTACAAATCGGCTGTTGATAACTTAAAGAAATCGATCATTTCATGGAGAGATTTAAATAATGAAAATAAGAAATCAATCAATGAATCGTATGAAAGAGAATTGTCTTTAGAAAAGCAAGTTAGGAAAGAAAAGGAAGTGATTATTGGTGACCAAAGAAAAATTTTATTTATCAGTTTTGTTTCTATTGTACTTTTATTTGGGTTGATTTTCTTGTTGATTTTCTTTTTTAAGAGAAATAGAAAGAAAAATGAACAGATCGTAAAGTTGAACGATGAGTTAAATGATTTAATTGTCACTTTAAAGGACAACAATCTTATTTTAGAGGAAAGAAAGAAGGACATTGAGAGCTTATTGAAGCTAAATGAACAGTCGCTATTTTCTCGAATCTTAAAAATATCTACGTATAACGATACCATTGGAAAAATTAGCGACGATATTGACGCATATATGGATAGTAGCCCAAGTGCTCCAGGGTATTTAATGACGGTTAGAAAAAAGTTGAAATCATTAGTATCTGAAGAAGAGTTGTGGGAGGATTTTAAAATTCAATTTGAAAAAATTAGACCAGAGTTTTTTAATAGATTAAAAGATGTGGCTCCTAACTTATCCGTAAACGATTTAAAACATTGTACTTATATCGTTTCAAATTTAAAAAGTAAGGAAGTGGCCCAGTTAATAAACGTGTCTCCTAGAAGTGTTGAAACTACACGTTATAGAATTAAAAAGAAGCTAGGTTTGGAGAAAGAAGAGAGTTTATATGATCTTTTGGCAGAACTCTAAAAAAAATTACCAAGAGCAGAAAATCTGTCTTGGTAATAAAAATCAACGGTAAACTTTAAAAGGGGGACTCTCTCAATTGAAAGTCTATTTAAACTATATCTGTGACAAATGTATATTGAGTTGCAAGACTTTTTTAGTATGTAGTGCCTTTTTGCAGGCTGTGTAGTACGTTTGACGTGGGATAACCTTAAATTAAGGTTATGAATTCACTTTAAATGTTAATTATTTAAAGATTGTTTTGTCAATTAAAATATTTTTTTAAATATTTGTATCATTATTAAAACAAAGAAATGACTTTTATTCAATTACATCATCATCATTTTCATACTTGCACTCAAGCGAGCTGAAAATGTATTGAATAAAATTTGAAATATATTTTAAACCCGTTTGAGTAAATCAAACGGGTTTTTTATTTCTGCCGGTACCAAGAAATAACTTTCCTAAAAGATTTACTCAAACCAAAGAAACAAAAATGAGTAAATTAAAAATAGCCATTCAAAAATCAGGAAGATTGAATCAAGATTCTCTTCAAATTTTAAAAGATTGTGGTATTTCAATAGATAATGGAAAAGATCAGCTTAAAGCTTCTTCAAGTAATTTTCCACTAGAGGTTTTTTATTTGAGAAATGGTGATATTCCTCAATATTTAAAAGATGGAGTTGTTGATATTGCCATTATTGGCGAAAATTTATTGATTGAAAAAGGAGGTGGAATTGAGTTTATTGAAAACCTTGGCTTTTCAAAATGTCGAGTTTCATTAGCAATTCCTAAAGGAGAAGTTTATAATGGATTGGAGTACTTTCAAGGAAAGAAAATTGCAACTTCCTACCCTAAAACAGTTGGTGATTACTTAACTAGAAATAAAATTAAAGCTCAGTTACATATTATTAACGGGTCTGTTGAAATAGCACCTAATATTGGTTTGGCTGATGGAATTTGCGATATTGTTTCAAGTGGATCAACACTCTTTAAAAATAATTTACAAGAAGTAGAAGTAATTTTAAAATCACAAGCTGTACTTGCTGTTTCTCCCAGAATACCTAAATCTAAGCAGGAAATTCTAGACAAGCTTCAATTCAGAATTCAATCGGTTTTAAGGGGTAGGCAATCGCGTTATGTTTTACTGAATGCTCCAGATGATAAACTAGAAGAGATTATCAACATTCTTCCAGGAATGAGAAGTCCGACGGTACTTCCATTAGCAGAAGCGGGTTGGAGTTCAGTGCATTCGGTTCTTAATAAAAATGAATTTTGGGAAATAATAGATGAATTAAAGAAATCAGGAGCCGAAGGAATATTGGTATGCCCAATAGAAAAAATGGTGATGTAAAATGAATAATCGAATGAAAATAATTAGAAACCAATCCAAAGACTCAGTTAAAAACTTGACGAAAAGAGTTTTGTTAAATAACGAAGGATTGACGGAGAAAGTGAGAGATGTTCTTTTAGAAGTTAAAGAAAAAGGAGACAGAGCGCTTAAAAGTTATACAAAACAATTTGATGGAGTAGAGCTTGAAAGTTTTTTAGTATCAAAAGAAGAGTTGAATGAAGCAAAAAACTTGGTGGATTTATCTCTAAAAGAAGCAATCCAGTTGGCACAATCGAATATATTAAAGTTTCACAATTCACAGATAAATAAAGAGAAAGTAATTGAAACTACAAAAGGTGTTAATTGTTGGAGAAAAAGTGTTCCCATAGAAAAAGTTGGATTGTATATTCCAGGAGGATCGGCTCCATTGTTTTCAACAATTTTAATGTTGGGTATTCCTGCAAAATTAGCAGGATGTAAAGAAATAATACTTTGTACACCTCCAAATAAAGAGGGGAAAATCAATCCTGTTATATTATACACGGCTTCTTTAGTTGGGGTAACCCAAATTTTTAAGGTCGGAGGAGCACAGGCTGTGGCGGCAATGGCTTTTGGAACGGAAACAATCCCGAACGTGTATAAAGTTTTAGGACCAGGGAATCAATTTGTAACCAAGGCAAAAGAATTAATTCAGCAAGAAGGAGTAGCCATTGATATGCCTGCAGGACCGAGTGAAGTGCTGGTTATTGCTGATAAAACAGCAAATCCGGAATATGTTGCAGCAGATCTTTTATCTCAGGCAGAACATGGTCCGGATAGTCAAGCCTTGTTGGTTACTGTAGATGAAAGCTTAGCAGTAAAAGTTGCTGAAGAAATAGAAAAACAATTAAATGAACTACCAAGAAAGGAAATAGCAAAGAAAGCCATTGAAAACAGTTTTATTTTACTTTTAGAGACGTATGACGATTGCCTTGATTTCAGTAATCAGTACGCACCTGAGCATTTAATTATAGCATCAGATAAACCAGAGGATTTTTCCGAAGGAATTGTTAACGCGGGGTCCGTTTTTTTAGGTAATTATAGTTGTGAAAGCGCCGGTGATTATGCCAGTGGTACGAATCATACTTTGCCAACAAATGGATTTGCCAAAAATTACAGTGGTGTATCACTAGATAGTTTTGTAAAGAAAATAACATTCCAAAAAGTTACCAAAACAGGAATAAAAAATATAGGAAACGCAATAGAGTTAATGGCAAGTGCAGAAGGTTTAGAAGCGCATAAAAATGCCATTACTGTTAGATTAAAAGATATTGAAAATGTTTAAGTTGAATTCATTAATAAGACCCAATATATTAAAATTAGAAGCGTATTCTTCTGCTCGAGATGAGTTTAAAGGGGAAGCGGAAGTGTTTTTAGATGCCAATGAAAACCCTTTTGGAGATCTGAACCGTTATCCAGATCCAAATCAATCTGAGATTAAGAAAAAGCTTTCAAAAATTAAAAATATAGATAGTAACCAAATTTTTATTGGAAATGGAAGTGATGAAGTCATCGATTTGGTTTTTAGAATTTTTTGTGAACCAGGGGTAGATAAAGCACTAACCTTTTCTCCTACATATGGAATGTATAATGTTTCTGCATCTATTAATAATATTGAGTTACTTAAACTTCCACTAGATAAAAACTTCCAAATTGACACGGATCAATTAGGTGCTTATATCAATGATGAAAGTCTAAAGCTTATTTTCATTTGCTCACCTAACAATCCTACAGGGAATTGCTTTAATAAAGCCTCAGTGGAGTATATTTTGAACAATTTCAAAGGAATTGTTATAGTGGATGAAGCCTATATCGACTTTAGTTTAGAGGAGTCTTATATATCAAAAGTCAATGATTTTCCTAATTTAATAGTTTGCCAAACGTTCAGTAAAGCTTGGGGATTGGCAGGTGTTAGAGTGGGAGTGGCATATGCAAACTCCGATATAATTAATTGGTTTAAGAAGGTAAAACCTCCCTACAATGTGAGTACATTGAATCAACAGGCAGTTTTAGATAGGTTAAAAAATAGAGCGCAGTTCGAAATAGAAAAGAATATTATTCTAAATGAAAAAGAAAAACTCATCAAGAGATTTGAGGAGTTGGACCTTGTCAAAAAAATATACCCTTCAGAAGCTAATTTTATCTTAATTGAAGTGAGTAATGCTAATGAAATCTATCAGACTTTGGTATCCCAAAAAATAATTACAAGAAACAGAAACAAGATTGTAAGAAACTGTCTTCGGATAACCGTTGGAAATAGTGATGAAAACGATAGGTTAGTAAATACTATGGAAAAAATTAGTAGAGAATTAGTAACACCAAAAGCATAAAAGACAATTAGATATTATGAAAAAAGTACTATTTATTGATAGGGACGGAACTTTAATAAAGGAACCAGCTGATGAACAAGTAGATTCATTTGAAAAATTGGTGTTTTATCCTAAAGTTTTTCAAGGGTTGGGTAAGATAGCCAGAGAATTAGATTTTGAATTAGTTTTGGTAACAAACCAAGACGGACTAGGTACTGAGGTTTATCCTGAAAATACATTTTGGCCAGTTCAAAATTTTGTAATGAATACCTTGAAAGAGGAAGGGATTGTATTTGCTAACGAAATTATAGATAAAACTTTTGCTAGAGATAATCAACCTACAAGAAAGCCCAATACAGGTTTGTTAACTCAATATTTTTCAGAAGAGTATGATTTAACCAACTCATTTGTAATTGGTGATAGGTTAACGGACGTTGAATTAGCAAAAAACTTAAAGTCTAAAGCAATTTATATAAATGATGAAACCTATTTAGGGTCTGATGAAATTACTGTGAAACGAAACGAGTTGGATGAGTTTATAGCTTTAGAAAGTAATGATTGGAATGCTATTTATGAGTTTTTAAAACTAAAGGACAGAACTGCTGAAATAACAAGAAACACTAACGAAACAAAAATAAATATCCAATTAAACTTAGATGGAACGGGAAAGAGCAATATTGATACAGGAATCGCCTTTTTTGACCATATGCTTGATCAAATTGCACGCCACGGTCAGATGGATTTAAATATCAATGTTGTTGGAGATTTAGAAGTAGATGAACATCATACTATTGAAGATGCTGCGATTGCCTTGGGTGAAGTGTTTTCAAAGGCTCTAGGAGGTAAGTTAGGTATAGAGCGCTATGGTTTTTGTCTTCCTATGGACGATTGTTTGGCTCAAGTCGCTATCGATTTTGGTGGTAGGAATTGGTTGGTTTGGGAAGCTGAGTTTAAAAGAGAAATGATAGGTAAAATGCCCACAGAAATGTTCTATCACTTTTTTAAATCTTTTACTGATGGAGCAAAATGCAACTTAAATGTAAAGGCTGAAGGAACCAATGAGCACCATAAAATAGAGGCTATATTTAAATCTTTTGCAAAAGCCATAAAGGTAGCCGTAAAAAGAGATGTCAACAAAATGATTTTACCATCAACTAAAGGGGTTTTATAATTAATAGTTGTCAGTTATAATAAATCAATAAATAGCATTGCTTGTGATAACTGACAATTGAATAACGGATAATTGAAAATGATAGCGATAATTAAATACAATGCTGGGAATATACGATCTGTGCAAAATGCCATTACGAGACTTGGGTATGAAAGTATTATAACAGATAATCACGAAGAGATTTTGAAAGCAGATAAGGTTATTTTTCCTGGAGTTGGAGAAGCAAGTTCAGCAATGGCTTATCTGAAAGAGCGAGAACTTGATAAATTGATTCCTTCTTTAAAACAGCCAGTATTGGGAATATGTCTTGGTTTGCAACTATTATGCAAAGATTCGGAGGAAGGAAATACAAAGTGTTTAGGTGTGTTTAATTCTTCAACCAAACGTTTTCCTCCAGAAGATAAGGTACCTCATATGGGGTGGAATAATTTTTCTGCAAATTCTGATTCGGAATTATTTAAAGAAATACCTCAGGAGAATGATGTGTATTACGTACACGGATATTATGCTGAAATTAGTGATGATACCATTGCAACTAGTAACTATATAACTTCATTTAGTTCGATAATGAAAAAGGATAATTTTTACGCCATGCAATTTCATCCAGAAAAATCGGCGAACGTAGGAGAGCAACTTTTAAAGAACTTTTTAGAAATTTAGTAATGAGAATTATACCAGCAATAGATATTATAGAAGGAAAGTGTGTACGCTTAACTAAAGGAGATTATAATACCAAAAAAGTATATAATGAAAACCCTATTGAAATAGCCAAGGAATTTGAAGATAATGGAATTCAATATTTACATTTAGTAGATTTAGATGGAGCTAAATCGAGTCATATTGTAAATCATAAAGTATTGGAAACAATCGCATCTAAAACTAGATTGATCATTGATTTTGGCGGAGGTTTAAAATCTGAGGAAGATGCACGAATAGCATTTGAAAGTGGAGCAAGCCAAATCACAGGAGGAAGCATTGCTGTGAAAAATCCTGATGTTTTTATGAACTGGATGAATGTTTATGGAAGTGAGAAAATAATTTTGGGAGCTGATTGTATTGATAGAAAAATAGCAACACATGGTTGGTTAGAAAAATCCGAATTAGATGTTATAGATTTTATCAAGGAATATGAATCCAAAGGTGTTAAAAACTGTATTTGTACTGATGTAGCCAAAGATGGAATGTTACAAGGTGCTTCAGTTGATTTGTATAAGGAAATTGTCAATAAAACTCAGGTTAACCTTATAGCGAGTGGAGGAGTTTCGAATATGGATGATTTACATGAGTTAAAAGAAATAGGGTGTAGTGGAGCTATTTTAGGTAAAGCTATTTATGAGGGAAAAATAACATTAAAAGAACTTCAACAATTATGCTAAAAAAGAGAATTATACCGTGTTTAGATATAAAAAATGGACGTACGGTAAAAGGAGTAAATTTTGTTGATATCCGTGATGCTGGCGACCCAATTGAACTTGCAAAACAATATGTGTTACAAGGAGCAGATGAATTGGTGTTTTTAGATATAACAGCAACTTTAGAGAATAGGAAAACTTTGGTAAATCTTGTGGAGAGAATTGCCAAAGAAATTAATATTCCTTTTACTGTTGGTGGAGGAATAAGTTCCGTTGAGGATGCTTTGGCTTTGATAAATGCGGGAGCTGATAAAGTGAGTATAAACTCTTCCGCAGTAAGAAATCCACAACTTATTGTTGATTTAAAAGAGCGTTTTGGAAGTCAGTTTGTTGTCGTGGCTATTGATACTAAGAATGTCAATGGTGTTTGGAAGGTTTTTACCAAAGGAGGAACCTTTGAAACGGATTTACAAACCTTGGCTTGGGCAAAGAAAGTTGAAGATTTAGGAGCAGGAGAGATATTATTGACTTCAATGAATAGTGATGGAACGAAAGATGGTTTCGATATTGAAGTAACCAAAGCCGTTAGTAGATCTGTAAATATTCCAGTTATCGCATCAGGAGGAGCGGGTAAGGTGGAGCATTTTAAAAAAGTATTTACAGAGACTCAAGCAAGTGCAGGTTTAGCTGCTAGCATTTTTCATTTCGGAGAAATACCAATTCCAACATTAAAAGAACAATTAAAACAAAAAAATATTCCAATAAGATGAAAATAGATTTCTTAAAAACAAATGGATTAGTTCCTGTTATTATTCAAGATCAAGCAACATTACAGGTACTAATGTTGGGATATATGAATGAAGAAGCTTTTCAAAAAACCAAGAAAGAAGGTGTGGTTACCTTTTATAGTAGAAGCAAACAACGCTTATGGACCAAAGGAGAAACTTCAGGAAACTATCTATATGCCAAAAGCATTCAATTAGATTGTGATAATGATACTCTACTGATACAAGTAACTCCAAAAGGACCGACTTGTCACAAGGGGACGACTTCGTGTTTTGGTGAAGCAACGGATAAGGGATTTATGTATAAGTTAGAGCAAATAATAAGCGAAAGAATAGATAATAACGTTGAAGAGTCTTATACAAACAAGCTTTATAGACGAGGGATTAATAAAGTAGCTCAAAAGGTTGGGGAAGAAGCTGTAGAGTTGGTAATTGAAGCTAAGGATGATAATGAAGAGCTGTTTAAAAATGAAGCAGCGGATTTGTTGTATCATTATTTGATTTTATTAAAAGCAAAAGAAATACCATTTGAATCAATAGAGAAAGTATTAAAAGACAGAAGTTAGTGGTTAACTAGAAGATAAGTATAATGTATAAAAAATCAGTATTGCAAAATAATACTGATTTTTTATTGAGAAATGTTTTTTGTTTAAATATTTGTTTGCTAGTATTTTGAATGATTAAAAAAATACTGTTCATCGAAAAATTCTTTTATTTAAACATGAAAAAGTATATTTTTACCTAAAAATAAGGTGTTGATATTGAGGTGTTTATGGTTTAATAGTAAACATTTTATTGTAATAAAAGATCGGCTTAGTGTAGAAAAATAGCCATTTTGTCTTGTGGGGCAAGTAAGGATCCTTAGAAAGTGTTTTGTGAATTTTAGTAGAAACGGTTCTAAAAAAAATAATACTAAAAGGAATAAATCATTTAGGGGAAAAAAAGGCTTACTACTAATTCTATTTAATACCAGTTTTATAAACATAAAACTGGTATTTTTCTTTATTGAGAAATATTTTTTTAACATTTGTTTAATGTAATAGAGTTTTTATTAAACAAAATTTATTAAATTTGTCTAGCGCCATTAGTAGGTGCAAATTTTTTAGCTAAATTATTTTTGTTTAACTTATTTTAATTAATGATAAACAAAGTCTGAATTAACCGAATATAGACTTTAAAAAAGAAGTAGGTGCTAACTTAAAACAATAAGTAATGTTTACTAAAAACTTAAAAACAATTTTGTTCACTGGATTGATGTTGGCTTCTGTGTCATTTATCTCTTGCTCGGATGATGACACGCCTGTAGTTGAACAGCCAAAAAATATTGTAGAACTAGCCTCTGCAACTCCTGATTTGAGCTCACTCGTTGCTGCTGTACAGAAAGCGGGGTTGGTGGATGTGCTCTCTGCGGATGGTGCATTAACGGTGTTTGCTCCAACCAATGCAGCTTTTCAAGCTTTGCTAGATTCTAATAACGATTGGAACTCTTTAGATGATATTCCAACCGATGTATTAATGAACGTTCTTAAGTTTCATGTGTTAGGACAGAAAGTAACATCCGGTGATTTATCGGATTCATATGTTAATACTTTAGGGGTAGGGCCAAATGATGAGAGTTTGTCGTTACAAATTGAAACTACTGGGGCAATTGAATTCAATGGTGATGCCAAACCGGTTACGGTGAATATAGAAGCTAGCAATGGTATTATTCATATAATTGACAAGGTAATGTTGCCACCTAATGTTGTATCAACTGCAATTAATAATTCAAACTTCTCGACTCTTGTTGCCGCGTTAACCGATAGTAGACATACAACTGATTTTGTATCTGTTTTAAACGGAGATGGTCCATTTACCATTTTTGCACCAACAAATGAGGCTTTTCAAGCTTTATTGGATAGTAATGCAGATTGGAATGGTTTAGCCGATATTCCAATTGAAACATTAGATGCCGTTTTAAAATACCATGTAGTAAATGCAGCCAATGTACAATCGAAACAATTACAGAATAACCAAGAAATAACTATGTTAAGCACAGGGAAAGTCACTGTTGATTTAACTAATGGAGCGAAGTTAAAGACCTCAAGTGATCAAACAGTTTCTATTACTGCGACTGATGTTCAAGGAAGCAACGGAGTAATCCATGTTGTGAATACGGTTTTACTTCCAAGCATGTAAAAAATTCTATGCTTTTCTATTTAAATCGGTATAACCTTGTTGTCATGCCGATTTTTTTATTTTTGCGGAAAGAGCTAATGAAGATTTTTTTAATTTCTGCATTTTTAATTTTTTACATGATACAAACATTCTTTTATTTAAAAAGAATTCTTAATAACGGAGTTTTAACTAGACTTCAGAAAATTATCAATTGTGTTTTTGTTTGTCTATTTCCCTTTGTGTGGTATTTCCTGATTAAAGGTTTAATTAAAGATGAATTTGAAGTTATGACCAAAAAAAAGAGAGATTACTTACAGAAAAGAGAGCCTTCTCCTCATAGTCATAATGGTGGGGGAGCATAAGGGTATATGTAAGGTGTTTTTTTATTGTTTGTTTAATTTTTAGATTTAAAAAGTATTGATTGTTTAAATTTTTTATTTAAAGTTTTAAAAATTGTTAATTTATATGTTTAAATGTTAAATAAAATTTAAAATACTTTTTCGTGTGTAAATAATTTATACTTTAGAACCAGTTGGAGGTTTTTAATCACTCTTCATAAGATTATTATTTCTTAGAAAAACCTTCAAAGATGGATTACTTGCCGTAGAGAAAATAAGATTAGAATACATGTTGTAGGAAGGTTTTATAAATAAATTACATTTAGTAAAAGTTTATAAGATAAACTGTACTTCTTTTTAAATCACCCCTAAATATTGTTAATAGGTACACTCACCTTTAAGGTTACCTTGTTTTAAAAACTAAAAAATGGTGGGCAGAGAAAGTACTGCCCAAAAAATAACCCCAAAAATCTAAAAAAAATTGTTGCGCAATAATAGGTGGATGCTGAAAAACCTTAATAGAGTAGGCTAATTGATATAAAACTGTAAAAAAAATGAAAAAAATCAAATCATTAGGAATAATCGCTTTAGTAGGATTATCATTCGTATTCATGAGCTTTAGCTCTGCATCAGACGACATGTATGGAGATTCTTATCTAGTAACACAAGGTGTTGAAAATGTAGATGGAGAAGAGGTAGCAGCCGCGAGTTTGTTGAGAATAACTGCTCGAGCTACTCGAAGAGCAATTAATTTCACACGTAGGGCTGTGGCATATACCAGAGAGGTGTATCGAGTTAATGCTCCAGGGTTAGAAGAGGTAGTTATGACAGCTTCTACTTGGGTAATGGTTGATAATGTTGATAAACATTCGAAAAAATACCTTGAAAAGATGCATAGTCTTAAAGATCAAAAAGTAAGGCAATTAGGGTAATAGATGAGTGTAAAGTGGCTCTATAGGGGCCACTTTTTTAACCAAACCAAAACATCATGAGAAAAACCATTGTATTTAAACTAATTATATCAGTATTTGCTTTTTATTGGCTCACGACATTACTTTTTGTAAGTCCCAATAACTACATAAAAATTTCATTTTTAGAACATCAAGAAACCTTCGATACGTTCTTTTTTCAGAAATGGGGTTTTTTTGCTCCTCCTCCTAAGCATAATGACCGCTTATACTTTATATTCGAGTCGAAAAAAGACCCAAAGATTTCCTATATGTTTGAAGTAATTGAAAAATTACAAGAACGTAAAAGTAGTAAGGCTCCATTTAATTCTTCCGAAGATATTTTAGATTATGTATTGTCAAGCACTTTGCACAGTATTAGTGATGGGTTGTTTGCCGTCGGGCAATCATTGAATTACGAAGATGAGGTAATTGATTCCATTCAGAACACACTTGATGACAGAATTAGAAAAGGCAAAGAGTATACACAAAGCACAGCAAATTTCGAAACCTTAAAAAGGTATGCTTATGTAGTAGCTAAAAGAAATAATATAGGGAATATTCATGATTATAATTTAACCATTGAAATAACTCAGTTGGATATGCCAAAATTTGCTGAAAGACAAAAGCTTGGGAATATGAAGAAACAAGAAGAAAAACTAATTTTTAAAAGTGACAAAATAGCATTGTAATTATGATAAATAAACTTATTAAAGAAAACAGATTTAGTTTTTACGCACCATTTTTCAGATTATTTATATGCTTTTATTTACTAAAAGACGTGATAATAATGTGGGATTTTAACAAGCTCATTTATAAAGGTGAATCTTTTTTGATGCTTGAAGCAACTCCTTTTTTAGAATTTTTTGGAATTCATACAGCTTTTGTTCGAGACAATTTTGAAATTTTCTATTTCGTCTATATCGTTCTTATTTTCCTTTTTTTATTCGGAATAGGCAAGAGATTTACAGTACTACTTTTGTTTATTAGTGTAGAAGTGGTTCAAAATTTAGCTTGGCTTACTTTAAATGGAGGAGATAATATTTTGAAATTCGCAGTTTTATATTTCATCTTCATTGATTCATATTCCAAATATAGCATCAAACCCTTTAAGCATAAGAATGAATTTTCAAAACAGCTTACTAACCTTTTATCAAATTTAGCTGGGTATTCATTATGTATTCATTTTAGTTTAGTGTATTTTCTTTCGGCACTTCATAAAATAAATGCAGATGTTTGGTTTAACGGTGTAGCAACGTACTATGTATTAGGATCTGAAAGATTTCAAGGAACTCCATGGAACCAATTATTAGTAAAAAATGGAATTTTTGTTACAATAACAACTTATGGAACTGTTCTACTAGAGTTATTATTTCCATTTCTTGTTTGGAACAAAAGATTAAAATTTATTTGTATTCTTTCAGCAGCTTCATTACATCTAGGTATTGCAATTTTTATGATGCTCTATGACTTTCAGATATTGTTTTTACTACTGTTAGGGTTCTTTATAACCAATAACGAATGGAAGCATGTCATTGAAATAGTAAATAATAAGTATGGAAACGTAAAAGTTAGACTTTTAAATCTTGCTCTTAAAAAATGATAATAAGTATCTCTCTAGTTCTTGTTGTTGGTATTTCATGTGGAGCATACTATGTGTGGAAAAAAGAACTATATGTACCTAAAATTCCTTTCAATCCGAAAAGTGATTTAAGAGATAATATTGAAAATATCGAAATGTGGTTCGATTCTATTTCCAGAAAAAATAAATTTAATGGAGCAGTGTGTATTAAGTATAAAAACCAAGTTTTATTGAAACGTACTTTCGGAAATCGTTCTTTTAACAACATTAAAGTAAACAATGATACTATGTTCAGATTAGCCTCATTATCCAAATCGTACACAGCATTTGGGATAATGTGGTTAATCAAAAAGTATAAGCTATCATATGACGAGCCAATAACTACCTATTTGAAGCTTACTATGAGTTGTGATATTACAATTAGAAATTTACTAAACCAAACTTCAGGTATTCAGCAAGATTATATTTCCTTGGCAAAAAAAATGGGGAAACCTAATAATGAGTATGTGCTTACCATTCAAGATGCAGTTAAGTTAATAATTAAGAGTATTAAAGAGAATAGTGTAGAGCCAAACAAGCAATACCTTTATAACAACTCAAATTATATTTTGTTAGCAGGGATTATAGAGGAAGTGTCAGGAAAGACTTTTGAAGAGTTTATGAGATCGGAAGTTTTTGAACCATTAGAACTCTTTAATACAAGAGTTTGGAATTTGGTGTCTGATATTTCTATAGAGAAAATTAAATGTATTTCCCAAGGTTTTGAATCGTATTTAAATAGTGATCCATTAGAAGTAAAACCTACTTGGATTGATGGTGTCGCTGGAGATGGAGCTGTGTTTTCAAGTGTAAATGATTTAGAGAAATGGTCAAGTATTTGGGATTCGAATAAACTGTTAACACCAGAGGAGTTAAGCCCCGCTTTTGAGTTACCAAAATTAAATAATGGAAAAACTTCAAACTATGGTTTTGGCTGGGTGCTCAATGCAGATTCGTTTTGGCATAATGGGAAATGGTTGGCTGCTAATTCTTTTTTAATGAGGAGTAAAACTAACGATTTCAGTTTGATATTGGTTGATAACTCTACTAATATGCGATTTGAAAAAATATCTGAAATGCTTTTAATCAGATTACAATATTTAAAAATTTTAAATTAAAAATATATAAAGAATATGGATAGAAATGATAAATGGAATATCGTTGTTAAAACCAGTATGTTTGTTGGAATAGCAACATTTGTCACAACATTGTTATTGTCATTATTTTGGCATCGAGATGGTTTTGATGATATAGAGTTAGTATTATTAAGTATAACTTCAAGTATTATTTTCTTGTTTTTTCTTGTTTTTTCTTGTTCTAGGAAATTCTAAAATTTTAAAACCACACAGAATCAAGAAGCATAGAAGGGGGGAATCAAATTTAAAAAGAAGGTATGCATTACCAAGTATATTGGTGCTTTCTTTTATTATTTATATGATCTTCGATTCCCTACTTTTTATGATTGATCCAAGTATTTCTCAAGATTATTGGTCGTTTATAGTAAACCTTGATGGAGTTGAAAACCCAGAAATAAATACTACGTTATTTCCAATAGCCTTGTTAAATTTATTTCAAAACATATCGTTAGGAATAATTGGTGGTTTGATTTCTATGAATATTGTTAAAAAGCAAGTGGTATGAAAATAATTTTGTTTGATGGAGTTTGTAATTTGTGTAACGTAACAATCAATTTTATAATAAAAAAAGATGAGAACAATGAGTTTAAATTTTCATCATTACAATCAAGTTTTAGTCGTAAGTATTTAGAGGCTAATAACGTGAATAGTGAAAGTTTTTCAACAATAATGCTCATTGAAAATGATCAAGTTTATACAAAGTCAACAGCGATTTTAATGATATTTAAGTTTCTAAGAGGCTATCATTGGATGAAATATTTACTTCATATACCAAAGTTTATTAGAGATGCTATTTATATGGTTGTTTCGAGAAATAGATATTTTCTTTTTGGAAAAAATAATACCTGCATGATTCCAACAAAAGAACTTAAAGCTAAGTTCTTAGATTAACATTATGGTTGGTGTTATAAGTTGATGATAAAAGAACGTCGTTCTTTTATGTTCTTCGTTCTTTTCAAGTTTTTTCGAATAAATTATTATATATCTTCTGCTTCAAGAGTGACATAAGATTGTTTATTTTTGTAAAACATTCTAAAATTTTAGAATCGTTTAAATGTCAAGAATCAATTAAAAGTAAAAAGTTTGAAAGAAGCCTTGCAGGAGTTGTTTATTGAGTTAGAAAAAAGCTATACCAGTGATAGCTTTGTAAAACTTACCCTTAGCAAAACAGCTAAAAAAAATGATAAGCTAGTAAATGTATATGTAAGAAAGGTTATTATAAAAAATGAACCTTATTTGCAGTTTTTATATAGGTTCTTGACAAATGATCAAGTTAAAAACTATACATTCGAAGAGAGTGTTAATGAACTAGAAATACTTTTAAATGATAAATTTAAGGCAGCTACTCTATTTACATTATCTCACGATTTAATCGTTTTGATTTCAAAAAAGAAAAAGATAAGTTACAAAAGGACAAAACCGAGTCTAACAAACAAACCTTCGGAGAATCATGACAAGACTAAAGAGAGGTTAGCTTCAGGAAAGTATTTAGAGCTATTAGGTGTTATTGATAAAGAAGGAAAAGTTATTCCGAAAATGGCGGATAAGTACCGTCAAATTAATAAGTATTTGGAAATAATTGAAGTTCAGTTAAAATCGGTTAAGCTTCCTAAAACCATTCACATTGTTGATATGGGATCTGGAAAGGGGTATTTAACCTTTGCTTTGTATGATTACTTGGTCAACAAAAGAGATTACAAAGTAACTTTGACGGGAATTGAGTTACGCGATAGTCTGGTAAATTACTGCAATGATGTAGCAGAGAAGTGTGAGTTTTCTGATTTAAAATTTGTAGCACAACCAATTCAAGAGTACGATAATGATAAAATAGATATTTTAATAGCATTACATGCCTGTGATACAGCAACTGATGATGCTATTTTTAAGGGGCTTTCTGCAAAATCAGAGTTAATAATTTGTGCGCCTTGTTGTCATAAGCAAGTAAGGCAACAGGTAAAAGGGAAAGAACAAGAAAGTCCACTCTTGAAGTACGGTATTTTTAAAGAACGCCATTTTGAAATGGTAACGGATACTATTCGTGCTTTAATTATGGAAAAGCATCATTATAATACCAAGGTGTTCGAGTTTATAAGTAATGAACATACGAGAAAGAATGTGATGTTAATTGGAGCTAAATCCAACAAAAAGTCCGATGTTGACTCGTTAGATAAAAAACTGAACGAATTAAAGAGTGCTTATCAAATAGATGAACATTATTTAGAGAGTTTGTTTTAGAGTAATGATCTTGAAATTATATGGAGCTATGTTGTGCTTGTTTTACTAGTTCAAGTGTTACTTCAAAAACAGGCGATTGCTGCATTTTACTTTTTAACCAAGCATAAAAACTCATTACAAATATATCTTCTTGTTTAGGACCAATAAATTCAAAAGAAGATTCTACTAGATCATGAAATTTTGTTGTTGTTACTATAGAGGGATCTTTATAGTAAACTTCTACAAGCCGTAAATATTCAATAACTCTATCTTGATTTATTTCTTTTAAATATGGATAGTATTTTCTTTTAAAACTAAGTAATCTAGATTCAAACAAATTCAGATTTTCAAGTTCAAGATGTAAAAGAATTTCAAAGAGGTTCTTTTTAATTACCCATTCAACTCCAACTTTATCATTATACCATTGATCAGAGTGGTTTAATTTATAAAGTAACTTAATTGCTTTATCAAATTCGCTACTTTGGAAATAGAACATAAGTAAGCTTAGTTGAATTTCTAAAAGTGATTTCTGATCTGTATGTTTTTTTCGAATGGTGTCTTCCAAGAGTTTTATGGCTTCCTCTTGTTGATTCATATAATTCTTATTTAAAGAGAGGAGAAGGAGGTGGTTTAAAGTGAATAGTTTGAAGTATTTTTTGTTGTTTTCATGCATTAAGGATAACATAGATTCAAGATAGTTTAAAGACTCCTTGAATTTTTTATTTCTAAAAAGTGTGTTCGCAATAAGGTATAGCACCCGTATATGATAAAACAGTTGTTTCTCTTTTCTCTTTTTGCTCACAAGAAGGCTGTAGGTTTTTATTAGAAAGGGCTCTACTTTTAAATAGTTCTTATGAATAAATGCCGAAATATTGACGATTGAAATTAATTGGTATAAAGATTTAAAGGAAAGAGAATCATCAATGTTAATATCGTGCTCCTTAAATATTGAGTAAATAAAAGATTCAAAATCGGAGACAGCACCTTTTTCACTGGGAATTAGAATTAAGTTATTTCTAATTTTTGCATAAATAATATTGAGTTCTTCTTCGAGGAAATAACTTTTTTGATTTGATTTAAACTCTAGGATTATTTTGTTTAAATCTGTTTTTGGATGAAGGTGTGCATACTGAATTTTAGTGTGATATATTTCGTTTAAAATAGGGAACAGTTCGTAGTCTTTAGCCAATACCTTTGCTTTATTTAATAGTTTATAAGCTTCATTGTAATTCTGTTGAAACAAGAAATCTCTTGCAACCATAATGTATTTAATCAATAACATGTCTATGGAGTTTTCACCTTGAATTTTATTCATAGCTATGAAGTCAATAAGGCTTTCATGCAATCGTTGCTTTAAAGTATACAAAGCTGCTCTATTTTGTTTTCCGTACAAAACATTGCAAATCAGTTCGGTTGAGGATTCTTGTTGCTTCAAAAGTTTAAACAGTTGAATATTTTTTGTATCCTTTCTTTTGTTTCTTCTTGTTAAAAACAACTCAAACTTTTGTTGTTCTTCCTGAGAAAAAGACGATATAATATGAAAAATTTGATTCATTTAATCGTTAGTTTTTTTATTTGTATACTAAGTAAATATAGACTTTTTAATTATGTTTTTCATTTATATATCGATAGATTTTTTAAAAAGTTGTTTTGTTAAGCTTACTAAATAATTACAATTTTGAACCATAATTAAAACCAAAAGTTATGGACAATCAAATTAAAAACGAATTCGATCAAAACAGAAAGAATAAACTTGAAAAAGATGAAAAAAGGAAAGTATTTAATCAAAAGCCTACTTCAGCATATGTGGGAGCTTCATGGGCCGGTTTGTTAATTGGAATTGTATCTTATTGTATTGGCTTATGGAATGTAGAAATGGAGCTTAATGAAAAGGGATATTACTTTACAGTACTATTGTTTGCTTTGTTTTCTGTGATATCAGTTCAGAAATCAATAAGAGACCGATTAGAAGGAATTCAAGTAACAGAAATATATTATAGTATAAGTTGGTTTACTACGGTAGCCTCTATAATTCTTTTGATTGTAGGGTTATGGAATGCGGACTTATTGCTAAGTGAAAAAGGGTTTTATGCTATGGCTTTTACACTTAGTGTATATGCTGCGATTTCCGTTCAAAAAAACACAAGAGATATCGAATATATCAATAAAAACGTTGAGAAAGAGGAAGAATAGTTGACATATCTTTTAGTTTGGCTCCTGAAAACGCTATGATTTCAGGGGCTTTTTTGGGTTATACAATCACAAAAAATATAATCTTATTTGAACGGAACTTTGTTGTACATTTGAAAAGCAACTTCTTTACAATAGATTAAAGATGGGGCAAAGTGAACTATTTAAAAAACAAACATAAGTTGTACAACTTTCAAATATCACATAGAACTCATTTAGACTTTTTGAGTTTAAGCGAAAATTATAGGTTTTTAGTTCTGTTGAAGGGTTTTTCGAGTTTCATAGCAGGGCTACGGAAGGAAAAAAGGCAAAAACAGGGCTGAAAACAACCATTTTTTAGCAAATTGAAAAAGTTTAAATGAGTTCATTGTGAGTAAGCCAAATAGAAAATGAATAAAACTAAAATTCTAATCATTGCGTCTTTTTTCTCTATTTATGTAATATGGGGATCAACGTATTTAATGAATAAAATAGCGGTAGCTGTTTTGGATCCAATGTTTATTGGAGCTTTCCGTTTTACTTCTGCTGGAATTCTAATTATGATGATTGCTAAAATGACAAATAAGTCATTAAAAATAACCAGAAAGCAATTGCTGAATTCGACCATTGCAGGATTTCTGTTCCTAGTTTATGGGAATGGTGTTTTTGTTTGGGCATTAAAATATGTTGATAGTGGCTTTGCGGCCTTACTAGCATCAACACAACCCTTATTTGTGCTTTTTTTAATGCGATTGATTGATGGAAAAAAAATGCAAGGCAGATCAATAATTGGTGTTTGTTTGGGTATTGTTGGGATGTATTTGTTGGTAAGCCAGAAAGAAGTGACAACTTCCGAAAACATGATTCTTGGAATTTTTATGATATTTTCATGTGTTTTAAGTTGGAGTTATGGCAGTGTATTCGTTTCTAAAGCGGATTTACCTGAAAACTTCTTCGTGAGTACAGGTTTTCAAATGGTTATCGCAGGGTTGATGCTCTTTTCATTAAGTTTTTTAGTTGGAGAAACTTGGAAAATACCAACTGAATGGGGAGGAAAGGTACAATTATCAATGGTATTACTAATTGTATTTGGAGGAATCGTGGCGTTTACAGCTTTTAACTTTTTATTAAAAAATGTTTCTGCTGAAAAAGTAGCTACCTCTGCTTATGTAAATCCAGTAATAGCATTGTTATTAGGATGGTATTTTTTAAATGAGAAATTAAGTACTCAATCTATTATAGCTTCGGCAGTTTTACTTACGGGTGTATATTTTATCAATTCTAGAAAGCCACAAAGTAAGTTAAAGGTTACCACCAAACCGCAAAAAGTTTAAGAAGCTCACCGTTTGGTTTTTTTATCCAACAGAGAGGTGAGTTTTCTTCATCAATAAATTTAAAAATTTCGACCAGCCCTTTTTCATAAGGTAACCATTCTACATTTGTGTGAGGAATGACCAGCCAATCATGTTTTACTGGAATGAAGAATTTAGAACTTTTGAACTCTTTTAAGTGGTTATAATGACAGTAATATCCATCAATACAATCATTATTAATTAGAGGGTAAGTATCTTTCAAATCCTTTAAAGGAACATAAAGTTGTGCTTTAAAATAAACCTGTTGTTTAATTTGATCAGGAGATAAATCAAATTGATTTAAATAGTTTTTACTTTCTTCTGAAAAGAGTAGAGGGAGTTGTTTATTTTTTAATTTGTTTAATTTTTGTACTAAGGAATCTCTTCTGTTGGGACCAATCCATTTATAAAGTTCGTCATCGGACGACTTTGGATCATATAGATAGAACTTGTAAATAACTTCTAAGTGAATAGGAGTGCCGTCTTGGTAGAGTAAACAATCTATTTCTCCTAATGTAATTTTTTCTTTTTGAATTTGAACATTTTCGGATATTATGGAAGTGTTAACTTCATTTCTAAGATCAAAAGAAACGAACCTTTCAACAAGCTTACCTAATCTTAATTTTTCATTTATTGCTAAATTAAAAGAAAGAGTAGAGGTGTTTTTGACTTTAAATTGTTCCAAATCAAAAACACCTTTTCCATGCCATAGAAAAGGTGTTTTTCGAAAACCTATATATTGTAATTGTAAGTCTTTTTGTTTTTGATGCATTTGCTTTAGTTATTCTTTAATACCAAGCTTAGCCATAACTTTATTGGTAATATCAAAACGATCATCAATATAAGCGAAATCATTCCCTCTAGTTGATAATATTTGTGTATATCCTTCGGCTTTTGCTATTTCTTGTATAGCTGCATTTAACTTTTTGTATAAAGGTTTCATAAACTCATCTCTTCTCAATTGAATTAGAGTCGAACCATTTTTACGAAACTTTGCCATTTCTTGTTCTACAACAGCAATCTCATTTATTTTTTTCTTTTTATCTTCTTCCTTCAATGTTTTTTCAATCTTTTTAAAAGCTTCAATCTTTGCACTATAATCTTTTGCCTTTACTTGAAATGAAGAATCCAACTGTTTTCCATAGCTGTTAATTCTAGTAATAACTTCTTTCATTTCTGGCATCTTTCCCATAACAAAATCAGTATCAACGGTTCCAACTTTAGTTTGAGAAAAACCAAAACTTGCTATTAATAATGCTACTATAAGGGTAATTTTTAATTTCATTCGTAAGTTGTTTAATGTTTAAAATAAACCAAGTACCTATAAAAAATATCAAGATAACTTAGTTATGTGTTTTTATGCTTTTCGCAAATATATAAAAGTGAGTATCTTGAGTGTTCAAAAAAAAGTTAAAGTTTAGAGTTAATGGTTTCAATTATGTTTTCAATATCTTCCTGAAAATCGAACCAAATAATCTTATCATCCTTTCTAAACCATGTGCCTTGTCGCTTTGCAAAGCGTCTTGTATTCTTTTTAATTTCGTCAATAGCAAAATCTAAAGTGAATTTACCATCGAAATAATCGAAAAGCTCACGATATCCAACCGTTTGAAGAGCATTTAAATGTTTGTGCGGTAAAAGAGATTTTGCTTCGGCTAACAATCCGTTATCCATCATAATATCAACACGCTTGTTAATACGATCGTACATGATTTCTCTATCAGCTTTCAATCCAACTTTAATGCTGTTGAAATTACGTGGTGTTTTTGGTTTGTTTTTAAAAGAAGAATAAGTTTGTCCTGAACCAATACATATTTCCAAGGCTCTAATTAATCGATGTGGATTATCAAGAGCGATTGAGTTATAAGCTTCGATATCCAGAGTTTTTAATTGTTCTTGAAGGACATTAATGCCTTCGGATTCTAACTTTTGAGTAAGGTCCTCTCTTATTTGAGGGGCAACATCTGGAAAATAGTCTAAGCCTTTTAAAACGGCATCGACATATAATCCACTACCACCAACCATAATTTGAATAGGAGATTTTTTAAAAAGCTCTTCGAGTTTTAAAAGTGCATCTTTTTCAAATTGGCCCACATTATAATCTTCAGAAATACTTCTGTTTTGAATAAAATGATGTGTGGCTGCATTAAGTTCATTTTCATCAGGAACTGCCGTTCCAATACTCATTTCTTTGTAAAACTGTCTTGAGTCACACGAAATAATTTCACAGCCAAAATGTTGCGCTAACTTAATGCTTAATGCTGTTTTTCCAATGGCAGTTGCGCCAACAATAGTAATAAGAGTGTTTGTCATTAATTGTGCAATTTACTTCCGCAGTGGTTACAAAAGGCAGCATCATCGTCGTGTCCGTCTTCGCCACAATTAGGGCATGCTTGAGTATTTAAATGTAAATCTTGTGTTTTTGTCATTTCCGATGATATAATCCCTGTTGGAACAGCTATAATACCATATCCCAGAATCATAATAACGCTTGCAATTAGTTGTCCGAACGCTGTATGAGGAGCAATATCTCCATATCCTACAGTGGTAAGGGTAACAATAGCCCAGTATACACTCCTCGGAATACTCGTAAAGCCATTATCACCACCTTCAATGAGGTACATAACGGTTCCCAGAATAATACAAAGAATCAAAACAAAAAATAAGAAAACTGCAATCTTTGCTTTGCTGGCTTTAAGCGCTTTTACAAAGTTATTACTTTCACCTATAAACCTTGCTAGCTTTAAGATTCTAAAGACTCTTAGTAATCTCAAAGCCCTTAGAGCTACCAGACTGTGGGTTCCTATAAAGAAAATAGAAAGGTATTTAGGAATGGTTGATAAGAAATCAATGATACCATAAAAACTAAAAATATATTTTGATGGTTTATTAATAGCAACGATTCTAAGAATATACTCTAGAGAGAATAAAATAGTTAAAATCCACTCTCCAATATTTAAAGCAGCTCCATATTTTACCTGAATATCGTCAACACTTTCTAACATCACAAAAAGAACGGATGAAAGTATGGCGATTAATAAAATCACATCAAAGACTTTTCCTTCTCGTGTATCCGCTTCATAAATAATTTCATGAAGCTTTTCTTTCCATTTATTTCTTTGGTTTCTCAAAAAAGATGTTCATTAAATAATAACAAAAATATGTTTTTGGTATTTGCTTACCAAATTTACTGTGGTAGTTGAAAGTTATAACAGTTCTGAATTTTATAAGTTTGCTATAAAATCTGTTTTAGAAAACAGCAATAGCTCTAACTGGCGATCCAGTGCCTCCTTTAATTTTTAAAGGCAAAGCAATAAAGCGAAACCTACCTCTGCCAACAAGTTTGTATAGATTAATCATATTTTCATAATGTGTAAAACCTAATTCTCCACAAACATGGTGTACCTTTTTGTTAGAGATACCTGGTACTCCGGGAGACATGGTTTCTACTCCAAAAGCGGCTATTTTTTTATTACCTAAATATGTTGCACATTCAACTGTAATTCCTGGACCATTTTTCCAATTATCGGTTTTAAAGTATTTGCGGTAATGATCAGTATAAAGTAAAACTGTATCTCCTTGCTTAATTTTGAGATTTTCTTTCTCTAAAGCTTCTTTGATTTCTTTAGAAGTAATAAGTTCTTTCAAACCTTTATGCGAAAAATCTAAACATATCCCTTCGGTATAAAACATTGAAAGAGGCATTGTGTCAATAGATTGCCCTTTGTGCTTGGCTGCCATATGGTTAATGGCATCAACATGAGTACCTGTATGTTCTCCTAGTT
The DNA here is from genome assembly GCF_964513065.1 of Tenacibaculum xiamenense. Classification (NCBI taxonomy): domain Bacteria; kingdom Pseudomonadati; phylum Bacteroidota; class Flavobacteriia; order Flavobacteriales; family Flavobacteriaceae; genus Tenacibaculum; species Tenacibaculum xiamenense. The sequence continues at coordinate 781,884 of NZ_CAZEQU010000033.1, read as the reverse complement.
CAAGTTTATAAACACTTGGAGTAGTTGTGGTAGGGTTTTCAATTCCATCCCATTCTTCATGGGTATTATGAACAGACATTTTAACCTGAGGAAGCCCTTTGTATACAGGCATGCCTTCATAAATTTCCTGGCTTAAATCTATAATTTCTGGCACTGACTATAACTCGATTTTTACGTTATAAGCTTCTAAATCTTTAATGTAATTGTTAGCAACAAAGTCTTCGCTATCAAATTCATCCTGGCGCTTCTTTTTCATTTCAAGACGTTTTATTGCTTTTAAGAATCTTCTCATTTCTATTTCACTATTCACAATAATACCAGGAACTGGTTTACCTTTTCCATTTTCATCTTTAGCTACCATGGTAAAGTAAGAAGAGTTGCAATGATTCACTTTTCCTGTTTGAATGTTTTGTGATTCAACTCTTATCCCTACAACCATTGAGGTTTTTCCGACGTAGTTAATCGAAGCTCTCATGGTAACGAGTTCACCAACTTCAATAGGATTTAAAAAATCTACAGTGTCAACCGAAGCTGTAACACAATAGGTGCCTGAGTGTCTCGATGCACAAGCAAAAGCTATTTGATCCATAAGGTTAAGCACATACCCACCATGAATTTTACCGCTAAAATTGGCATGAGAAGGAAGCATGAGTTCCGTAATGGAAATTCTTGTATCCTCTACATTTACAAATTTATTCTTCATTCTTTTCTATCGTACCACCTCTGAAATGTGGTGATTGTTCTTCTTCTACCTTTGTAACAAAATATTTAGTGTCTCCTAACCAAAAGAAGGTTCCGAAACGCTCTTTATAATGTACTTTTACATACCTCCCTTGATATTTTTGAAGATCATCAATAACTTTTTTCTCTTTGTCTTCCACAGAAAAAGAGAAAATTTGGGCTCCTGAAATACCTTGACTAATTTGACCTTCCCATGTTTTCACAGCAATACCTTTATAGCTAATCTTAATTAATTCCCCTGATCGAACACCTTCACTATAAGGAATGTAATAGATAAAAGCGTAATACAAACCAGCTATTAAAGCTATAATAACTAGAATCAAGGCTAGTATTTTTTTCATTGAGATAATTTAATTTTTCAATAACAAAAGTAAGGTTAAAATTTTGACTTGTAAAATGGATTGAAATTGGTAAGTTTGTCTTGCTGTAAAAATAAAAAAATGAATTACATTTTATTTGATGGTGATGTGAGAAATGCCTTGTTACCATTTACCTATACGAGGCCAGTTGCCGATATTAGAGTGGGAATTTTAACCATAAGAGAAAAGTGGGAGAGATTTTTAGGAATTACAACCACAACAATTACTGAAGAGTACTTAGAAGAGAAATATCCAATGGTAGAAATGGAAGTCAATGTGTTATTGAATTCTTCTTTTTTACCTACCAAACCATTGGTTGAAATGGTTAAAAACCTTGAACCAAATCAAGCTATATTTAAAGGAGAAGATGTAATCGCTTTTTATACTACCGATTCTCAAGAAGAAGTAGATTTTAGCGAGTACGATCAAATTGAATTTGACGACGATCTTATTCAAATAAAAAATACTTGGGATATTTTTAGTTTGAATGCTGAGGCTATTAGAGCTGATTTCGATTTAATTACTGAAGGAAGAAAATCGCAACCAATTCCAGAAACGGTTAACTGCATTAATAGAGATGATATTTTCATTGAAGAGGGAGCTGAAATAACGTTTGCCACACTAAATGCATCTAAAGGTCCTATTTATATCGGAAAAAATGCTTTGGTTATGGAAGGATGTATGATTAGAGGAGCTTTTGCAATGGGTGAAAGTTCAGTACTAAAAATGGGAGCGAAAATATATGGAGCCACAACCTTAGGTCCTTATTGTAAAGTAGGAGGAGAGATAAATAACTCTGTATTGTTCGAACATTCAAACAAAGGGCATGATGGTTATTTAGGGAATTCGGTTTTAGGAGAATGGTGTAATATCGGAGCAGATACTAATAACTCGAATCTAAAAAATAATTATGCAGAAGTTCGTTTATGGAATTACGAAACAGGAAGGTTTGCTAAAACGGGGCTACAGTTTTGCGGATTAATGATGGGAGATCATTCTAAATGCGGAATTAATACCATGTTTAATACAGGAACCGTAATTGGAGTGTCTGCGAATATTTTTGGAAGTGGATTTCCAAGAAATTTTGTGCCATCTTTCAGTTGGGGAGGAGCTTCTGGTTTTACAGAGTATAAAACAAATAAAGTATTTGAAGTTGCAGAAGTTGTAATGAAAAGAAGGGGAATAGCTTTTGATGATAAAGAAAAAAGAATTCTCGACCATATTTTTGAGGAAACTAAAAAATATAGAAATTATTAAAAAGCTTAGACTAACTGTTAGTAAGTAGTTAGCGAATAAATTAAGTTAAAAAAGGTTCTTCACACAGAAGAACCTTTTTTCGTTATTTTCAATTAATTATATTTGGAAGAGAACAAATGAAATTACTAAAGCTTCCATTATAACATATTTGAATTCAGGTTAATTCTTGAATACCTAAAATTACTTATTATTTGAAGCTGTTAGAATATGATCATAAACTATGAATAAAAAAACACTATCGTCGCTACTACTATTATTGCTAATTGTAATTTATTCATGTTCAAATCGCAAGGCTAAGCCCAAGTCCAAACAAGAAGCTAAGCCTAATATCATAGTTGTTTTTACTGATGATCAAGGATATCAGGATATTGGTTGTTTTGGTTCTCCAGATATTAAAACTCCTCATCTAGATAAAATGGCACAGGAAGGAATTAAGCTTACTGACTTTTATGCTGCTCAAGCTGTCTGTTCCGCTTCTAGGGCAGGACTTCTTACTGGATGTTATCCTAATAGAATTGGAGTACATGGTGCATTTATGCCTAATAGTAAAAAAGGGTTAAATACTTCGGAAACCACCATTGCTGAAATGTTGAAGGAAATTAATTATAAAACAGCAATTTTTGGTAAATGGCACTTAGGAGATGCTCCGAAATTTATGCCCAATAATCAAGGTTTTGATGAATATTTCGGAATACCTTACTCAAATGATATGTGGCCCTTACATCCTCAACAAGGAAGTGTGTTTAATTTCGATCCTTTACCATTGTATGAAAATGAAACGATTATCGATACGTTGACAAATCAAACTTCATTAACCACACAAATAACAAAGAGAAGTGTAGATTTTATTAAAAGGAATAAAAACAATCCGTTTTTTCTGTACATAGCACATCCTCAGCCTCATGTGCCTTTATATGTGTCTGACAAATTTAAAGGGAAATCCAAAAGAGGGCTCTACGGTGATGTTATTATGGAAATTGACTGGTCTGTAGGACAGGTTTTAGAAGCGTTAAAAGAGAATAATTTGGATGATAATACCATCGTTATTTTTACCTCAGATAACGGTCCATGGTTGAGTTATGGAGACCATGCAGGTTCTGCACACCCTTTAAGAGAAGGGAAAGGTACAGCATTAGAGGGCGGGCAAAGAGAGCCTTGTATTATTAGATATCCTACTAAAATAAAACCTGGAAGAGTCGTTGATGTACCAATGATGGCAATTGATATTTTACCTACAATTGCTACTATCACGGGAGCCAAGTTACCAAAAGATAAAATAGACGGTAAAAATGTATGGGATATATGGACAGGAAAATCATCCGAAAGCCCTCATGAAGCTTATTATTTTTATTATCATGTAAACGAATTGCATGGAATCAGATATGGGAAATGGAAAATGTACTTTCCGCATAGATATAGGACATTAAATGGTAGAAAAGGAGGTGAAAATGGGTTTCCTGTTGACTATGATTATAATACAATTGATCAAATAGAATTGTACGATTTATCTGTGGATATCAATGAAACGATAAATGTAGCTTCTCAAAACCCTGAAGTTGTTGAGAAAATTAAATTGTTAGGAGAAAAAATGAGGGATGAGTTAGGAGATCAATTATCAAATAGAGAAGGAGTTGGTAACAGAGAAATAGGGTTGATTGATAAGTAGTCAGAAATATTATTTAGGTCAAGCTCCACTTATATAATTTCTATGTTTTAGAGAAAGATGGTTCGGTAGTTGGTTGTTTTCATATAATGTTAATTTCTCCTTATCTAAAGGTGAAAGCTTACATGATAGTAAATTGATTATAATTTATAAAGAAGTATTTGGTTAAAAGGCTTTAAACTAAGGTAAAATTCCTTTTTTTTGTAGTAACCTAATAACCAAACTATGAATACTTTAAAAACAATTTTAATAGCAGTTATACTGCTAAACTTGATACCGCTTCAAGCTCAGTCGAGTTCTAACAAAATAGAGCTTTCTTCAAGCTATATTATTAATGAGTTTCGTCAGTTGTACCAGCAAAACAAGTCTTTTAGGGCGACTATTGATGATTCATTTGACCATATTAAAAAAAACAAGCTTAAGGAAAACTATTGGTTCAACAAAACACCTGATGATTTGTTTAAATTCGTAGAAGATTGGTATTATTTTCTACCTTTAGTTGATGACGGATTAACATACATTAGAAGATTTGAGCAGTTTTATAAAAACAATCCTGAAGGATTGAAAATACTTTATGAAGAGCCTGGGAAATCTTGGCTGCAAAACTTTGCTATTGCCAGAGGTAAATATATGGATAGTAAGGCTTCAACAAAAAAATTAAATAAATGGTTAAAAGATTCTTTAATTCAAATTAATGATTATCAAGTTCCAGAAAAGGGATTTCAATCTTTTAATGAGTTTTTCACGAGAGAATTAAAGTTTGGAGCGAGAAGAATTGATTCGCCAAGCGATAATAGTATTTTTGTTTCACCTGCAGATTGCGAATTAGCTGCTATAAATTATAACATACAACCCGATACTAAAATAAACACGAAAGGGAGCGAGTATTTGGAAGTTAATAAAATATTAAATAACTCCAAGTATGCTGAAAAATTCAAAGAAGGAACGGTAATCACTTTGATTCTTGTTCCGACTTCATATCACCATTTTCATTCACCTATTTCAGGTAAAATGGTTGAATCAGATGAAAACTTACCAGGAGCATTTTACGATAGGAGCAAAACAGGTACTTACCATAGAGGCTATTATATTATTGATACAGAGAAATTCGGACATATAGCAATGGTTCCGATTGGACTAGCAACCATTAATTCCATAAATTTTGAAGATAAATTTAAAAATGTCGAAGATATAAAACCGGTAAGAGTTCAAAAAGGAGAGAAGCTTGGACATTTCGCTTATGGAGGATCTAAAATTTTAATTTTTATGGAAAAAGAGCATATGACGGAGTTGAGCTTTCTTCAAGGGCAACGAATTGGAAGAATGAAAAACTAAAGAATACAATATTTATTAAAAGAGCTAGGCTTCAATATTAACAAGGTTAAAATTGAAGCCTATTTACGTTTTTAAATCGTTTTTTAATAATATTGCATTGCTAACAAGTCTAAGTAAGCATAGAAACTACTTATACCGAAAACAGTTCTAAAATTGAAAAATGAAACATCTAATCAGCAGGGGAGAGTACCTGTTGTAATATTAAATGGATTTTTAGGTTCAGGAAAAACCACGATGCTTAGAAACTTACTCGTTCAATCTAAAAAGAAAGAACTATCTGTTTCTGTTGTTGTGAATGATATGAGTGAGCTTGATGTCGACGGAGAACTAATTGCAGACACAGAAATTGTGAGAAAAACTGATCATAACTTTGAGTCTATTCATTCTTGTGTGTTAAGTAGTAAGCAGGGAATTCAGAAACTAGATGAGGTGTTGAAAAAAATGTTGTCAAATCATAAGCCTGATTTGATTATTATTGAAACATCAGGAAGTTGCCATCCAATGCCTTTAATAGAGTTCTTTCAAAAGCAATCGAAGTTCAATTTAACAGGAGTATTGGTATTGGCAGATAGTTCCATGTTTGCTCAGGATTATAACTATGGAGAAGAGTTGATTCTTCGTTTACAAAGCAATTTACAATCTCAAAAAAGAGATATGGTTAATTTGTTAGTAGAACAAATAATGTTCTGTAGTCATTTGATTTTGACAAAAGCAGATAGAATACCAGAAGGTAAACTGTCAACCATAGCACAATCGATTCATCCTCTTAATCCTTATGTCGATGTACTTTCAGTGCAATTTGGAAGATTAGATTTTGATAGCATTTTAAAGCTTCCAAGTTATGATTTTTTCAAAGTAGCACAATTGATGGAGGAAGTAAAACCAGCTTTAGAGAAAGAATCTAATGCTGATCGTCCATATAATATGGTTACTAAGGTTATTCGTGATGATCGTCCGTTTCATCCTCAGCGATTGTGGGAGGTGTGTCATCAGTATTTAGATCAACGAATTTATCGAAGCAAAGGTTTCTTTTGGCTGTGTACTCGAAGTAAAATCTCTTTATTATGGAATCAAGCGGCTGGTAATATAAGTCTTGAATTAATGGGCTATTGGCGTTCGGGTGTTTTGGAAGAAGAGAATAATAATCTTAGTGATGAGGAATTAGAGCAATTAGAAGAGCTCTTAGCTAAAGAAACAGGGCGTTTTGGAGATCGCCATTGTCATTTAACCGTTATTGGTGACAGAGATCATGTAGATCAATTTACTGAAGCTTTAAAAATGTGTTTTCTTACGGAAGAAGAAATTGATCATTGGGAATACGGACATGAATTTCAAGACCCTTGGCCAAAGAATATGGTGAAGATGGCTTAGGATGATAAAAGCTATAGTAGTAAAAAAAATAAAAACCTCCCAATTTGGGAGGTTTTTTATATTGTATAATATGATTACATTTCCATTGAGTGGTAGACTTGATTGACATCATCGTCTTCTTCTAATTTCTCTAAAAGCTTTTCAACTTCTTCTTGTTGTTCAGCTGAGAGTTTTGTGGTAGTTGTAGGAATTCTTTCAAATTCAGAAGAAAGAATTTCTAAACTATTTTCTTCTAAATATTTTTGAATAGCTCCAAACTGCTCAAAAGGAGCGTAGATTAAGATTCCATCTTCGTCTTTAAAAACTTCCTCAACGTCAAACTCAATCATTTCTAGTTCGAATTCTTCTAAATCCATTTTTAATGACGATTCTTCAATTCTAAAGTTTACTGTATGATCAAACATAAAAGCAACCGATCCAGAAGTACCTAAGTTCCCATTGCATTTGTTGAAAGCTGCACGAACATTTGCAACTGTTCTGTTATTGTTATTAGTGGCAGTTTCAACTAAAACAGCGACCCCATGAGGAGCATAGCCTTCAAAAAGAACCTCCTTATAGTTTTCAGTGTTTTTATCAGATGCTTTCTTAATTGCACGAGCAATATTGTCCTTAGGCATGTTTGCTGCCTTCGCATTTTGAATGACAACACGTAAACGAGAATTTGATTCAGGGTTAGGCCCTCCTTCTTTAACAGCCATTACAATATCCTTACCAATACGAGTAAAGGTCTTTGCCATGGCAGACCAACGTTTCATTTTTCTTGCTTTCCTAAATTCAAATGCTCTTCCCATTTATAAAAATTTGTTTAGTGCTTGCAAATGTAATTATTGCGATAAAAATTAGCAAAATATTTTTGCTTGCAAGCCTATGTTTTTGTGTTAATATCAGTTTATGTTCCTAAAAAACTTCTCGCTTTTTATTTATTGTTAGTTCGGGTGATTTTATCAATTAGTAGAGAGATAAAAATTGTGTCAGGAACTCTATTCTTATATCTCAATACTCAATACTCAATACTCATTTCTCAATACGATATCACTAAAATCTCTTTTTAAACAAAAGATCTTCGTTTTCTTTATCATAAGCCTTCCAGGTTCCTACTTGAGCGCCTTTTTTAAACTTACCCGAAATCTTCACATTTCCGTTTCTATAATATTCTGTGAAATCTCCGTGTTTTAACCCATTTTTAAGTTCAACTTCGATATGAACTTGACCATTTTCATATTTCTTAATGAATTCAGAGGCGCTTAAATCGTTAGGATATATTTCTGGTAGGTTGAAAACTGTTTCTTCCGTTAAAACTGTATCTACATCTTTTGCTATTTTATGAAGAAGCTCAGCTCTTAATTTTTTATCGTCAATTCGTTGTTTTTGAACATTCACTGGGTCTTCGTACCCTACAACTAAATAATTTTCGAAAAAGTCTCCTTGTGATATCAATTGGAGCCCTAATTGAGAAAAAGAAACGATATAATCCTTGTTTTTACGAATGCTATTTCTTGTTTTACTATCCGTTAAGGTTAACAATTCATCATAAATGTATGGTGTATTGATATAAGCGAAAACACTTGATTTTTCATCAAACTGATCATTGAAATCTAAGTAGTTTTGATTTGAAGCTAATGTGAAACCTATAAGTTGCGTATTAATAATTTCCTTTAAGGTATTTGGACTGTTACTAAAAATAACATAATCGTCAATAATAGTAAAATAAGGTTTTTCCATTTTAGCAAATAGATTTCCAGCCAACATTTTAAAGAAACCTTTTAAATCTAAAAAGTTAATATCGTATCCTTTATAATTAATTTGTTTAAACTTTAAAGGAGTTTTTTCTTTGATTTTTGCCAGAATAAAGTTGAGTTTTTCTCTTGCTTTATCAATGTTTTTAGTAGTTAAAACAACCGCTAAGTCTTGTTTATTTTTAGAGATAACATTGTTGATATGTAACAAGGCAATTTCACTACCAATCCAGCTAAATACATCGTCCTTTAAATTGATGTCGAGCATGTTTTCAACCTCCTTAACTTGTTCATTGTATGCTTTGAAGGTTTCCTCGTTTTCCTCTTTTATAGATTCAAAGTTCTCATAGAAAGTATCAAAATCATCAAAGGCAAAACTTAGATAAAGCGCTGTGTTTTTCGGAGCAACCTTTGCAATCGTTCTTTTTCCTTTTCCAGACTTCTGTAATGCTCGTAAATAGCTTTCCGAAGTCATGTCAAAATTAGTAAAACCTTCTGCTTGAATCGTTGTGCTCTCTTTTAATCCAATATTAAAGCCAGAGTATAACCAAGACTTTTCAACAGTTTTTAGAAGCTCAGAATTCATTTTGTTTGAAAAACAAGCTAAATACTTATTCAGGTATTTGTATTGTACAAACATTTTAAAGAACCCATCTTCAGGAGTTTCCTTATTGATTTCAATATAATTAACATCTCTACCAATAATAGGGTTTTGATATTGATCAATTGATTTTTCAATTAATACGTGTGTATAAGAAGCTATTAGTTGATTCTTTACAAATGAAAGGTATAAAGTTTCTCTTTCCTTTTTATTATAAAGCTCTGTAATTTCATGGTCTTTATAGATTCTTTTCGTAACCTCAAAACCTTCACCGGCAAGTTTGGCAATGGAGTTTTGAAGGAATCGTAGTTTAGATAACTTTTGAATATCTACGGTGTAAAACAAACCATAACTTTTGGGTTTATATACATGAACCGAAATCAAAATATCACGTTCTCCAATGAATTCAATGAGTTCTTTTCGTTCTTTAAATGTTTGATCTAAGGTGTTCAAACTTTCAGTTACCTCACTGAAATAATCATTCTTTTGAAGGTGTTTCCAAATATTACTATTACTGATTTCATCCCACGTATCAATTGGTCTTTCAGTATCAATTATAAAAACAGCATCGTCAGGAATAAGGTAAATAGGATTTATATTGTCTTCACTTGCAGTGGTAAAGATGTATGCCTGATACGCTAAAAAAGCTCCTACTAAAACAAGAACGCCAATAATAAGCTTCTTTTTCATGATGTATAGTTTAGGTTTGGTTAACTTTGAAATTATACTTGAATTACTCCTAAATTAAATGGTTTTTCAATTGGGGCATGATCAGCAGCTTCAATTCCCATAGAAATCCATTTTCTGGTATCTAAAGGATCAATAACGGCATCCGTCCAAATTCTTGCAGCAGCATAGTATGGAGAAATCTGGTTGTCATAACGAGATTTAATCTTATCAAACAATTCTTTCTCTTTTTCAGGAGTAATTTCTTCTCCTCTTTTCTTTAGAGCAGCTGTTTCAATTTGTAATAAAACTTTTGCAGCAGAAGCACCACTCATTACTGCTAATTCAGCACTCGGCCAGGCAGCAATTAATCTAGGGTCATAAGCCTTACCACACATCGCATAATTACCAGCGCCATAAGAGTTTCCAATAACAATAGTAAACTTTGGAACCACTGAATTACTTACAGCATTTACCATTTTGGCGCCATCTTTTATAATACCACCATGCTCCGATTTACTTCCTACCATAAATCCAGTGACATCCTGTAAAAACACTAATGGTATTTTTTTCTGATTACAGTTTGCAATAAATCGAGTAGCTTTATCTGCAGAGTCGTTGTAAATAACTCCTCCAAATTGCATTTCTCCTTTTTTAGTTTTTACAAGCTTACGTTGATTGGCAACAATTCCAACCGCCCAACCATCGATACGAGCATAACCAGTAATAATACTTTTTCCGTAACCTTCTTTGTATTGATCAAATTCCGAATTATCGACTAAACGATTAATAATTTCAAGCATGTCATATTGTTCATGACGTGCTTTTGGTAATATTCCATAAATATCACTCTCGTTTTCTTTTGGAGGAAATGATTCCTTTCTGCTGAAACCAGCCTTATCATAATCTCCAATTTTATCAACGATATTTTTAATGGTGTTTAAAGCATCTTTGTCATCTTTAGCTTTATAATCCGTAACTCCTGAAATTTCACAATGAGTAGTTGCTCCACCTAAAGTTTCATTGTCAATGGTTTCTCCAATTGCAGCTTTTACTAAATAGCTTCCTGCTAAGAAAATACTCCCAGTTTTATCAACAATTAAAGCTTCATCGCTCATAATAGGTAAATAAGCTCCACCAGCAACACAGCTTCCCATTACCGCAGCAATTTGCGTAATTCCCATGCTACTCATTACGGCATTATTTCTGAAAATTCTTCCAAAGTGTTCTTTATCCGGAAAAATTTCATCTTGCATTGGTAAATAAACTCCAGCCGAATCTACCAAATAGATAATAGGTAGTTTATTTTCAATGGCAATTTCTTGAGCTCTTAAATTCTTTTTTCCTGTAATAGGAAACCAAGCTCCAGCTTTTACCGTAGCATCATTTGCTACAACAATACATTGCTTTCCTTGAATATACCCGATTTTAACAACTACCCCTCCTGAAGGACAACCACCATGCTCTTTATACATGTCATCTCCTGCAAAGGCACCTATTTCAATTGATTTACTATCATCATCTAATAAATACTCAATACGCTCTCGAGCAGTCATTTTTCCTTTTTCATGGAGTTTATCAATTCTCTTTTGACCTCCACCAAGTTTTACCTTGGCTAAACGTCTGCGTAAATCTGATGCTAAAAGTCTGTTGTGATCTTCGTTTTTATTAAAGGTAAGGTCCATATAATGTTATCGTTGTTTGTAAGCGATTGCTAAAATAATAAATTACTAAATAAGGTTCAATGGGAAAATGATTGCTTTATGTTAACAGTATTATAATTAAATAAGTATACTTTTTGAAGTGATAAATTATAGTAGTGTTTTCAATACTTATACATTTAAATTAAGAGTAATTATTTAAAATTTCGGTAACTGTTTTATCTATGTTTTCATATTCTAACTGTCTTTCAAGTCTTGAAGGTTCTGCAACTCTAACGTCACAATTTTTTACCGAGCAAGTTTCACAGGTAATACCAACTTGTTTTGTAAATATTGCGGGATCGTTGATGAATTTCAGTTTCTTTTTTAAATGAGGAGAAACCAAAAAACCAATAGAAATACTTCTATTTAGTTGTTTTCTAAAAGGGTCAGGAGTAGCGGAAGACAATACCAAATATTCGTTATCAGAATTTTCATAGGAAGAAATTTGAAGTCCAAATGAAGAGGTATTGTTTGTTTTTTCCAAATCTTTTATTGATTGAATAGAAACCCATCTTCTACAGTAATGTTCATTATTTCTATTAGCATGAGGAGTTTGTTGCTGTGTAATATGTAATTCTTTGGTAAGCCTGAATTTTGGAGAACCTAATTTATGAGTAAAGCGTAAGAAGAATAGATTTTTAATATGGAAAAATTTAGGTAGAATATTAGTCAATCTTTGATAAAAACTTTCCGCAGAACAATTGTATGTTTTCATCATTTTGATAAACTCGTCTGTACTCCAGGTTTCTAATGAAAAAAAAGTATTCAAACGATCAACAAGTGTTTTTTTGGGAATAATTAGAGCACCTGCAAAATAAGATGCAACGAAGTTATTTAAAACTTGATCAAAATCGTCAAACTTTACCCAAGGGAATGTATATAACCTATGGGATATTTTTAAATGGTTGTAGGCTAGCTCTTTTGCATAAATGAATGTTTTTTGAGCTTCGGATATGTCATTACTAATTAAAAGTGTTTTTTTAGAAGGAATATAAATATTTCTTAGCTGCATTAAATTATTGTGTTTTGACAGCTCTTCGTTATCTATTGTATAACCGAACTCTTCTGTTAAAATTTCTTCCAAATCTTTAGAAGAAACATTTTCTTCTAAATTTAAATGATAAGAGTTCGCAAAGTCCTGAACATGCTCTTCAATCTCGTCAAAATAGTTGTTGTGTGCCTCTTGGTAAGATCTTAGAGAAGCTAGGAAGAAGCTTTCTCTGGTAAGATTATAGTTTTGAGATATTTTAATGATTGTACTAATAAAAGCGTTGACTTTTGCAGGTGCATTGGCAACAATATCAATAAGATTCTTTTCTTGGATACCAAAAAGCTCCAGAGGTATTTCTTTTAAAATTTTTGACTGTAAAATTTCGCCAATAGGTGCTAGATTTTTATCCAATTTAAGTGATACTAAATGATCATATGGAACATCAAGTTGCTCGGAAAGCGTGGCAATTTTATCAGTTTTTGGATATTTTTTTCCTTTTTCAATCTCATTCAAATACGATTTAGATAATCCTGTAAGTTTCGCTAAACCGAAAAGTGATAGTTTTTTTTCAGTTCGAATTTGCTTGAGTTTAAGCCCGAAAATAAGGCGTATGTATTCATCTTCTATATGCATAAAATCAAATATAGTAATAATTAGCGAATTAGCTAATTTAGAAAACTTTGTAAATTTAGCGAACGTTCGCTTGTGGAGTTCAAAAATATTTTATATCATTGTTGTGTCAAACAAAAAATGATAATCATGAACACAGAAACAATTACAAAAGAAATTGGATTAACAGGTTTTAATACAGTTAACTACAATGACGTGTTAACTGATGAGGCATTAAGTTTTTTGGTCGCATTACATGAAAAGTTTAACGAGAAGAGATTATCATTATTAGAGGATAGAAAAATCTATCAAGCTTATTTTGATGCTGGCAATTTTCCAAGCTTTCCAGAAGAGACTAAAGAATTAAGAGATTCGGATTGGGTATGTGCTCCTTTGCCAAAAGATTTGTTGGATAGGAGAGTAGAAATTACAGGTCCAGTAGATCGTAAGATGATTATTAATGCTTTAAACTCTGGGGCCAAAACCTTCATGGCAGATTTCGAGGATAGCAATTCACCAACTATTGAGAATGTTTTAAATGGACAAGTCAATTTAAGAGATGCTGTTAATGGAACAATTTCCTTTTATGATGAAAGAAAAGGGAAAAGTTACCAGTTAAATGAAATCACTGCTGTTTTATTAGTAAGACCAAGAGGGTTGCATTTAAATGAGAAGCATATAACTATTAAAGGAGAGGAGATGAGTGCTTCGTTGGTAGATTTCGGACTGTATTTCTTTCATAACATTCACAAGTTATTGAAGAAAGATTCGGCCACCTATTTCTATTTACCTAAGCTAGAGCATTATTTAGAAGCTCGCTGGTGGAATGAAGTCTTTGTTTTTGCTCAGGATTATCAAAATATTACACAGGGAACGATTAAAGCCACTGTTTTAATTGAAACAATCACCGCGAGTTTTCAACTTGATGAAATCATATATGAATTAAGAAATCATATGGCAGGTTTGAATTGTGGACGATGGGATTATATATTTTCTTACATAAAGAAATTTAGAAAGCATATGGATTTTATAGTTCCAAATAGAAGTCAGGTAACTATGCAAACACCTTTTATGGAGTCATATTCTCTTCGAGTAATTCAAAAATGTCATAAGAGAGGAGTACATGCAATGGGAGGTATGGCTGCTCAAATTCCAGTAAAGAATAACGAAGAGGCGAACAATCAAGCATTCTCGAAAGTGAGAAAAGATAAAGAGCAAGAAGCCAAAAATGGTCATGATGGTACTTGGGTTGCACATCCCGCTTTGGTTGAAATAGCATCCGAGGTATTTAATAAATACATGCCTAACAAGAATCAAATAGATAAAAGAATTGATAATCTTACAATCACTGAACAGGCGTTGGTGACGTTACCTCAAGGTACCATAACGGAGCAGGGTGTTCGTGACAATATCAATGTTGGAATCTTATATATCGAGAGCTGGTTAACTGGAAATGGGGCGGCAGCTTTATATAATTTAATGGAAGACGCAGCAACAGCAGAAATATCAAGAACTCAGGTTTGGCAGTGGTTACGAGGTCAAGTTACTTTAGATAATGGTCAATTGTTTAATGAAGAGTTATACCAATCTTTGAAAGAAGAAGAAATCCAAAAGATTAAGGTTTTGGTTGGAGAAAATAGATTTAACTCTGGACGATTTGAAGAAGCAATTAACTTGTTTGATCAATTGGTTTTAACGGAAGAATTTATTGAGTTTTTAACACTACCAGCATACGAAATACTATAATCAATAGCTTCGGGGCAAGTCCAAGAGGTATTCAAAGAAAACGATTCCAAACATTTCGACTTAGATTCGGAGCATTTAAATCTCGATTATCGAGTAAAAAATAAAGCCCCATAAATGCGGCAACATTTAAAGGGCAGATAAGCATTAACAAATTAATAACTTATATCAAGAACAAAATTATGAAAAATATAGAACAAACCAGTTATAGATCAGCTTTAGAAACAGTAATCGGTTTAAAAGAAAAATTTGGAGATAGATGGAGCTCAATAGCTCCGCATAATGCAGCGAGAATGATCACGCAAAATCAGTTTAAAACTGGATTAGATATTGCTCAATACACAGCCAATATTATGAGGCAAGATATGGCTGATTATGATAATAACCCTTCTAATTATACCCAATCTTTAGGGTGCTGGCATGGTTTTGTGGCTCAGCAAAAAATGATCGCCGTAAAGAAACATTACAAAACAACCAATAAGAAATATTTATACCTATCGGGTTGGATGGTAGCTGCTTTACGTTCAGAATTTGGACCACTTCCTGATCAGTCAATGCATGAGAAAATTGCAGTTCCTGCGCTTATTGAAGAAATCTATAATTTTTTAAGACAGGCAGATGCTATTGAGTTAAATGATTTGTATAGAAGACTTGAAAGGGGAGAGGATGTGCAGGATCAAATAGATAATTTTGAGACTCATATTGTACCAATTATAGCTGATATCGATGCTGGATTTGGAAATGAAGAGGCTACTTATTTATTAGCTAAGAAAATGATCCAAGCTGGAGCTTGTGCGATTCAAATTGAGAATCAAGTATCGGATGCGAAGCAATGTGGACATCAAGATGGTAAAGTAACAGTACCACACGAAGATTTCATAGCTAAGTTAAATGCAGTAAGATATGCGTTCCTTGAGTTGGGAATCGATAATGGAATTATAGTTGCTCGAACGGATTCGGAAGGTGCAGGTTTAACACAAAAATTACCTGTAAGTAAAGAGCCAGGAGATTTAGCATCGAAATATTTAGATTTTGTAGAATGTGAAGAAGTTGCTATTGGAGATGTTTCTGATAACGAAGTTTTACTGAAGAGAAATGGCAAATTGGTACGTCCTGTAAGACTAGCTAATGGATTGTATAAGTTCAGAGAAGGAACTAATATTGATAGGGTAGTGTTAGATTGTATTACTAGTTTGCAAAACGGTGCAGATTTATTATGGATTGAAACACCTACACCTCATGTTGGTCAAATTGCTCATATGGTAAATAGAGTAAAAGAAGTAGTACCTAATGCAAAATTGGTTTATAATAATTCACCTTCATTTAATTGGACATTAAACTTCCGTAACCAAGTATACGAGGAAATGCTAGCTGAAGGTGAAAACATGACTGAATATGATCGTAATAATTTAATGGATGCTGAATATGATGGTTCAGAACTTTGTTTTAGAGCAGATGAAAAAATAAAGTCATTTCAATTAGATGCAGCACGAGAAGCAGGTGTATTCCATCACTTAATTACTCTACCAACGTATCATACAACAGCACTTCATATGAACGACTTAACGGAAGGTTATTTCGGAGAAGAAGGAATGCTAGCGTATGTAAAAGGTGTACAAAGACAAGAGATAAGAAAAGGAGTATCATGCGTGAAGCATCAACGAATGGCTGGGTCTGATTTAGGAGATGATCATAAAACTTTCTTTGCTGGTGACAATGCTTTAAAAGCGGGAGGGGCAAAAAATACTTCGAATCAATTTGAAACAAAACAATCCGGAATAAAAGAGACTCCAAAGCAAGAAACGGCTGTGGCATAATATTTCAAAAAGCGAATATATACTTAGTTAACCGTGGAAATAATATGATTAATTTATGATAACTAATAGATTAGATATTATTTTGAAGTAGAAAAGGCTGTCGTTAACGACAGCCTTTTCATTTTATAATTATTTATTTTTTAATTTCTTAGAAGGGAGAAATGCCCTGAATTTACATAGGTTTTATCGTTTCTATCTGTTAGAATTATTCTAAACCAATAGTCATTAGAAGGCAAAATTTGTCCATTATAACTTCCATCCCAACCAATATCATCATTTACATTTTGTTTTAATATTATTTTACCAAAACGATCAAATATAATTACTTCAGCTAAAGGGAAGTAAGTTCTGTTAACTCCTCTTACCGTCCAAGTATCGTTATAACCATCTTGATTAGGGGTAAAGAACTTAGGAAACTCTACCAATGGTATTTCTACTTGCGCAATTCCACAATCGTTCTTGTCTTGTACTAAAATAGTATATATACCTCCTTGAAGGTTTTCGAATTTTGGCTCATCTTGATAAGGAGATATGTCTCCATTCTCATTTTGAAGAGCAAACTCATAATCACCGATACCTAAATTATTGTTATCATTATTAATAATGATAGAATAATTATTACTTCCATTATTGTTGGTATCATCAATAACAGTTACATCATCTTCTTGAATGGATGCTATCACAGACTCATTTACAACTATTTCTAAAGGTCTTTGACACCCAGTTGTTGTATTAGTTGCTGTTATAATATAGGTTCCTCCATTAGAAACATTTATATTATCAGTTGTTCCTATAGTTGCATTTGGCTGATTTGAGTTAACCCACCTGTATTCGTAGGTATTACTATCGGGATTTTCAACAGCAATATTTATTGGTGGATTATTTAAACAAACAACTTGAGGAGATGTAACTTCAAAATATGGAAGTTCGTTAATAATAATATTAAAAGACAAACTTGAATTATAACAACCAGATTGAATGTCTTCAACTCTTACATAAATGGTTTGAGGATTGCTTAAGTTCGTATATTCATCATTATTAACTCCGTTAGTATTTGCGTTCGCATCGGCTAATGTTGGGTGAAAAGTAACATTGAAATTTGAAAATTCAGAAGCATTATAATTGGCCAATATTTCTTGAATCTTTGTACTTAAATTAATGTCTTCTATAATTCCATCCGTATCACTACTAAGCCCACCGTTGTTATGGTCACATTCGACATAATTTGTTATAGCAGTAGGAAGATCTGGTTCCGGAAATACTCTTAAAAGTAACTGAGAACCTCCAGATATACATCCGGTAGCTCTGTTTTGTAGACTAATCCATAAAGTTTCTTCTCCAATATTGTTAACTATTGTTGTATTGGCAGGATTCATGTCGTAAATCAATGGTACAGGGCTAAAGGCAGTATAAGAGTCAGCCTCGGTATTGTGAAAAGAAATTATATAGTCCGCAATATCTCTTCCGTTTAGAATTTCATTAATTCTCTGAGCAAGATCAATATTTTGCTCTAAACCGTTTCTAGTATCGTTATCTTCTGTTCCAGCATCACAAAGTTCAATAGGACTAATGCTTGTGCTTAATTCAGGAAGAGGATTGATACTTATATTGAATTGTGTGTTTGGATTGATACAGTTGGTAGCATTTTCTAGAACAGCGACGTAAATGGTTTGTTCACTTACGGTACCAGGCACGAATCCTACAGGAGCTGTATTTCTGAAAGCACTATCATTGGTTATTGGGTTGTTGGCTGAGAGAGCATCGTTAAAACTAGTATGAAAAGTAACGGTAAAATCACTCGGGTTTTGAGTCCCTAAAATATCATTAACCTTAGCTCTTAAATCAATATTAATATTTTCGCCATCTGTTGAAGAACCACTATCACGATCATCACAAAGTACAATTGGTGTTACCACATTTGCTTCTGGAATACCTGTTAAAATCGTGAATTCTCCAAGCCCTACACATTCGTTATTTTGAGAATTTATAATTTTAAGATAAAGCGTTTGAGGAGTTAAAGCTGGTAGATTTATATTTCGATAGCTCGATAAGTTAGGAATAGCATTTGTAACTGTGTTTCTATCATCCATGTTTTCAAAAACTAGGATGTCAAGATTGGGTTGAATATTCACAGGAAATAAGGCTTTCACATCAGTAACAACAGAGCTTAAATCAAAATTGGTAATACCATCTGTATTATTATTGCTTCCAGCTATATCATTACCGTTAGTATCAAGATAGTCATCACATTCATAAAATTGATTATTATAGGCAACATTACTGGCATATCCAACAATAATATTTATCGAGGAAATTCGATAACATTGATTGTTATTGATTGTTCTTACCCATATGTTTTGACCGTTTGATGCTGAATAATTCGCAGGATCTGAAATTACATTAGTGTTACTAATAGCATCATTTTCGGTAGGGTAGTACTGAAATGTTTCATTGGCATGATTCGACGAAATACTTTGTTCAGCTAAGGTCAAGTTCATTGATGTTGTTAGATCCGCATCAGTATCACATTGTCTTAAGTCAACATTATTAACAACTGTTGGTAAAGAATTAATAATTAAATTAAATGGAGCAAAAGTAGTTGAACTCGATTCCGTTACAACATTACAATCAGTATTTAAAACGTTTTCAACTCGAACATATATAGTTTGACTGTTAACTGTGATGTTTGTATATGGGGTATTTTTATCAATAACATCAGTCGCTGAACTGGTTTGAGCTCCAGATAATGTTGTATGATACGAAACTGAAAAAGTACTTGTAGAAAGACTACCTAAAATTTCAGCATCTTTTGAAGCCAAGGTGAAGTTATTAAAAATACCGTCGGTATCACTACCACTTATCAAATTATCACAAACAATATAATCTGTTGGTTGATTCACTTGTGGCTCAGAACTTACAGTAATATTGAACTGAGTAACTTCGAAGCAAGCCGTTGGTGCACTTCTATTATGAATACGAGCGAATATGTTTTGAGAACTAAAAGCTGTTGGATTCGTATAATTATTGGGTAATGCATTTCCAGAAATATTGGCATTTGCATCATTGATATTTGAATAATAAACTATTTCGAATTGATTCGAATCTTGACCGTTTAATATTAACGGAGTTACTGAACTTTGTAAATCAAATGTATGGAATCCATCACCATCGGTATCACAATATAAAATATCGTCAATATTGTTAGCAACTGGATTAGGAAAGAATGTGATTTCTACTTCATCACTACCAGTAGCTCCGGCGTCATCTATAACTTCAACTTTATAAATACCAGAAACGTTATTATTAATCAATAAGGTAGCATTAGTTTGTCCGGTAATTTCATTAAAGCCCGATCCTGTATCTAAAAACCATTTGTAGCTTGTCACTGTTCCGTTTGAAGGAGTAGCATCAAGCGTGATTTCGGTACCTTCACATACTTTTTGATCTGGACCTAGAGTTGAAGAAATAATAGAACAGTCTGTCGTTGCTCCATTCGGATTCGAAGGGTTTGAACTTTCCATACTGATGGTTCCAGCTTCTTCTTCGAAATTAGTAACAAGAATAACATAATATTCTCCACTTTGAACAGGACTCACTTCTAAAAACTCAACAGCATCGGCTAAAAAACTACAATCTCTGATACTTCCTGCGTTTAATCGACTATAGTCTCCTCCTCTAATGTTATCAAGTTCTGTTTCTGTATATGGTCCCCAAATAATAAAATCCACGTCAATAGGATTACCCGTTAAACTTGTTTGTCTAATAGTAAGGTTTAGGTCTCCTTGATCCTCAACTCGAATAAAAAACCAAGAGGGGTATGGTTGAGAACCTAAACATCCATAAGCTGGTCCAAAGGCTGCTTGCGTAGCAGGGTTCGTACTTCCGTCCGCAAGAGAGTTACAAAATGTAATTCCTGTATCGGAACAGAAAGCAGCAGTTCCAGTGATTTCACTATTGTTCAAAGTTTGCCCGTCACATCCTTGAGAATAAGAGTTTACTGACTTCAATAAAAAAACCGCGCAAACAATTAAAATGAGCTTTTTCATAAAAAGATAATAGTTAATTTTCCATAATGCCTCAAATACTGAGCCATTTTACGTTAACAAATAGTCAACCAAACGTAAAAATACTACTTTTTTGGGTGGTACCTAAGTTAAAGTCAAATTATTATGTTAAAGTTAAAACTCCACTAAAAAAGTGAAGTTTTATAAAGGAATATCTAGTTTGGATTTGTTTTTTCGAGTTTAGTAATTCTTTCTAGTAATGTTTTGAGTAGTTTACTATCTTTCTCAAATTTGACACTCTGATTTTTTATGCTTTTTTCTAGAGCTATGGTATTAAAGTGTCAATTCCTCAATTTTTTTAGAAGGTTCATATCCATTTTGGGCTTACATCACCCCGTTTTGAGCGAATTCTTTGGCAGAAGGAACTTGAACTTAAATTTATCATAGCTTTTCAATTTATATCGCAAAAGTTAAAAACGGAATAAATAACAAATTAAGACAAATACTGTGGAGACTAATACTTTTGTTGCTCTATGTTTTTTGTTACGTCAGAGATTACATCTCCAGTATGTTGTGTAGATTTCGATTCAATAAGCATAATTAAACAGTCATTATGTGATGATACGCGATGATTAATTCCTTTTTTGACAACATATAAATCTCCCGCTTTCATCTCAAAACTAGGTTGATTTTCTATTTCCATTAAAAGGCTTCCTTCAATAACATAGAATAACTCATCTTCATTTTTATGATTATGCCAAGGAATGTCTTCACCTTTAATTTTAGCCAATTTTACATATTGGTTGTTGACTTCAGATACTATTCGAGGTGAGAAATATTCCTTTATAATATTTGACTCACTCTTTAAGTTAAGTTTTTTCTCTATTGTCATGTGTTTAATTTTTATGAGTTGTTTTACAGGTGAAAAATTGCACTATGATTTCAAAGGAGTTAATTTTAATTCCATTTTAATATTACTACGTTTATATGGAGAATCTTTTTCAACAGGAATTTCTATAAATCCATATTTTCGATATATATAAATGGCGTTTTCTAAAACAGTATTAGAGTAAAGAATCAATTTTTCAAGTTCTAAATTTTTAGCAAAATCAATACAATGTTGCATCAATTTTTGACCAATTTTGTATCCTCTGTGTTTAGGTGATACGGCCATTTTTGTCAATTCGTAAACACCGTCTTTGGGCATTAGAGCAACAGTGCCAACAATTGCGTCGTTCAATTTGGCAAAGAAGATATATCCTTTTTTATCGATTATGTACTTTTCAGGATTGCTTAAAACTTCCTCATCAAAAGGTTCAACATAAAAAAAGGTTTTCAACCACTCTATATTGAGCTCATAAAAATGGTTACTGTACTTGTTGTTATATTGAACAATGTTTATAGTGTCTTTAAAATCTTTCATTCTAATATCTTCAATAATTGCTTTACTAAAACTTTTTTCTTCAAATTGTGCTTCCAGAATATTTAAATGCTCAATGAGCGATTGAGATTCGAAACCTGTGTATTTTTTAATAATAAACTCAATACTTTCCCATATTGGGGTAACTTCTTTAACCAATTTTTTACCTTCTTCAGATAAATAGAAAACTTTTTTTCGTTTATCTATTTCGTGTTCTTTGTAGGTAATGAGGTTCTTTTTTAACAACTTATTGATGGTTTGTGTAGTTGCGGGTTGAGTGGTTCGCAAACAATTGTTTATTTCTGTATTGGTTACACCATTTCTGTTTTTTATAATTTTAAAAGTAGGGAAGAGGTAAGGATCAAAATTAATACTAAATGTATCATAAACAATTTGGGTCTCTCTCATTAAATACTCACTAATTCTTTTAAGTCGAGAGCCCATACTTATTTCACCCAAACCTCGTAATGTATCCATTTATTATAATTTATATAAGTACTTATGTAAAAGTAAATAAATAATTCTAAATTGAAACGAATAACTTATAAAAATAATTTTCCTAGAAAATATTTACCATGGAATTTATTTTTTTATATCTTTGTATCAAATAAAAAACACATTATCATGAAAACTAATAAAATTATCTTTTATGTTACCACCGGACTTTTATCATTATTGATGTTGTTCTCCGCAGGAATGTATTTTTTTAATCATGCTGAAGTAGCAGGAATGTTTAAAAGTTTTGGATACCCAACATATATTATATACCCATATGGTTTGGCTAAAGTTTTAGGAGTTGTAGCATTATGGTTTTTTAGAGGGAAAGCTATTAATGAGTGGGCCTACGCTGGGTTTTTCTTTGCCTTTATTTTAGCTATTTTCGCTCATGTAATGATTAATGATGGAGCACAAACGGGGGCTATTGTTGCTTTAGTACTCTTAATAGCTTCTTACGTTTTTAGCAAGAAAATCAATGAATAGAACAATAACTTCTGAAGTTACATTAACAGAAAAGAAGTACTTAGCTAAGGCTAAGATGCGAAACCATTTTGCTGTAATTGATGAGCCTCTCGAGTCAGGAGGAACTGATACAGCACCGACACCCGTTGAGTATTTGCTAACGGCAATTGGTGGATGTGTATCAATAACACTTCGCATGTATGCCGAAAGGAAAGGTTGGGATTTGGGAGAAATAAAAGTGAAAGTATCTCAAAAAGAAAAGCTAGGACCAAAAGGAATCAAGAAATCATTAGTAGAAGAAATTTCTTTTGAAAAAGAAGTAACTAATGAACAAAGAAAGAAACTTATAGAAATAGCAGGTAAATGTCCAATAGCTAAAATGGTAAAGGGAGAAACACCTATTGAAAGTTTAATTGTTTAGAATACTACAAATACAATAAAAATAAAAAGATGAAAAAAATAGCCGCATTCGCCGGAAGTACAAGTACAACGTCAATCAACAAAAAGTTAGCTGCTTTTGCTGCAGGTCAACTTAAAAATACAACCTTTGATGTTTTAGATTTGAATGATTACGAGGTACCAGTTTTTAGTGAGGATTTTGAAAGAGAGAATGAATATCCGAATGGAGCAGCCTCATTTAACGAAACACTTGACAAATATGATGGATTTATTATTTCACTAGCAGAACATAATGGATCATACGCAGCAGCATTTAAGAATTTATTTGATTGGGTTTCACGAAAGAATAGAGAAGTGTTTAGAAATAAACCAGTTTTGGTTATGGCTACTTCACCAGGAGGTAGAGGCGGAGCAACAGTTTTAGCAGCAGCGCAAGGAACATTTCCTCATATGGGAGCCAATGTGGTTGGAACGTATACCTTACCGAAATTTTATGATGTTTTTAAAGAAGATAAAATTACGGATGATGATAAGTCGCTTGAATTGAATAACACGGTTACGGAATTCGAAAAAGCACTTTAAAATCAAACTCGTTTAGACATTTAAGTTTAAACGAGTTTTTTTTGAGCTCATCTTTATTTTTAATTTTCAGGAATTTTTCAGAGATAGGAAAAGTTGTGATGAGTTCATTTAATTGAAACTAACAAAAACTGAAGTCATGTCAGAAAACAAAGAAATTTTAAAGACATATGAAAAAGATGAATTGAAAGTATTTTGGAAACCGAATTCTTGCATACATTCAACGAAATGTTGGAAAGGCTTAATTCAAGTATTTAACCCAAAGAACAGACCTTGGGTAAATTTGGAAACTGCTACTAGTAAAAGAATTCAAAAGCAAATAGACGAGTGTCCCTCAGGAGCATTATCCTATGAATTAAAAACGAGAAACAATAAAAAGGAACGGGAAACAGAGGTAAAATGTTTAGAAAATGGACCTCTAATGATTATGGGAGATATTCATATAGTTAATTCTGATGGTTCTGAAGAGGTTAGAGAGAGGGCAACGGCCTTTTGCCGATGTGGTGCATCAAACAATAAACCTTATTGTGATGGAACACATGGTAAAGTAGGTTTTATTGGCTAATGTCGGTTTCTTAACCATATAATTACCTTGATATTATATTCCTTGGAAAATAAAAATATTTTCCGTAAATTTGTACTATCAATTAAGAAAGGAGGATTCTAAATGAATATTACATTATACGGTAAAAAAGGACATGCTTATACCATTGCTTATCGAAACTTTTTAAAGTCGGCTGAAGTACCGTTTATATTTAAAGACGTTTATGAAGATAGTGAAGCAAAAGAACATACAAAAGAGTTGTATGAGGGTATGATTAAATATCCAACCTTATTTGTAAATGATGATGTATATTTAACACCAACTTCAGATACTTTTAATAAAGTAATGAAGGATCTAAAATTAAGAGGGTAATTATACTATGGGAGATATTTCTAAGGACATTAATTCAAAATTTGAGGATAGTAAAGTGAAAGCTTTTATAAATATTAAGTATACAGCTAACTGGATTCAAAGTAAAGAAAATGATTTTTTCAAACCTTATGGTATATCGCCTCAACAGTATAATATACTTCGAATTTTAAGAGGAGCAAAAGAAGCAATTAAAGTCCAGGTAATTAAAGATAGGATGGTGGAAAGAGCACCTAATGCTACTCGTTTAATGGATAAATTATGTGATAAGAATTATATTCATCGAATAAGATGCGAACATGATAGGAGAGTGGTATATATTAATATTACTGATAAAGGATTAGAAATTCTTGATACAATAGATAGCGAATTACATTTTGACTTTATGGATAACCTATCAATGGAGGAAGCTGAGCAGTTAAGTTTTTTACTTGATAAAATAAGGTAAGACTCACAGAAATAATAAAAAAATTTACAATAATATTTTCCATGGAAAATAAATGAATTAAAACAAATGAAAACAAAAACAATAAAAAATAAAGTAGGGAGTCCAATGGTAAACATGGGACCAGTAAGATTAAGACAACCTTTACCCACACAAGGAATAGAAATGGTAGATCCCTTTTTACTATTACATCATTATGGACCGTACGCTATCAGTGCTTTTAATAATCCATTTGATTTAGGTCCTCATCCACACAGAGGGTTTGAACCGATTACCTTATTATTCAAGGGTGAGCAGCTACATAGAGATTCTCTAGGAAATGAAATGCTAGTTAAAGCAGGGGATGTTCAATGGACTACGGCAGGGAGAGGAATTATCCATGCAGAAGGACCTTCTAAAGAATTCGTAGAAAGAGGGGGGGATTTGGAAGGTATCCAGTTATGGTTGAACTTACCAGCCGAAAAGAAGCTGATGACTCCGAATTACCAACATGTGAAAAGTGAAGATATAGCTACTATTGAAGATGAGGATGGAAACTTTGTGTTAAAAGTAATCGCAGGAGAGCAAAAGGGAGTAAATGGTAGAATTCTAACACAAACGGAAGTGAATGTTTTTACAGCTGATGTCAAAGATTCTGGAAAAATGATGGTTGAGATTCCAAAGCATCATGAAGTGTTAGTATATCTTTTAGATGGTGAAGTTTTGGTAAATAATGAAGCAACCTTGAAAAAAGGCGCTACACAAATGATAACTTTTCATCAAGATGGTGATCAGATAGAACTTGAGGGTAGAGAAGAGAGTCGATTATTAATTCTTTCAGGAACTCCAATAAAAGAAAAAGTAGCTTCTTGGGGACCGTATGTCATGAATACTCAAACTGAGATAATGGAAGCCTTAAGAGATTATCAGCAAGGAAAAATGGGATATTTATATTAAAGAATAGCAAATAAATAATTGCTTAAGAAGAATTTAAAGGGAAAAACGTTGTAAATGGTTTTTCCCTTTAAAATTATAAAACTAAATGTTTTCTATTTTCTTTCTACAACATAGGTATTGGTAACCTTATCGTATGCATTTTGATGTTTCTTATCAAAAAACAACCAAATTACTGGAAGAATAAAATTCGATAAAAAGTTTTTTACAAATTCTCTTATTCCACCTTCAAAGAAGTTATTGAAATCATTTCCTGTTTTTGCATCAATTACCTTTATATTAAGAATTCGATGTCCGATATTCCCAGAAAATAAAGGGTAACATGCTGCGCCAATTCCAAATGCAGCTACTGCATTTAATAAGATACTATATAGGTTTGTGTCAGCATCCAAAAAAGTATCTAAATCTTCTTGATAAAACAAATAGTTTAAAGCAAATAGCACTATTAGAGAGAAAAATAATTCTAACATAAAAGCATAGAATCGCTTTTTCTTACTGGCAATCTTATAATTAAAAACTTTAGTATGTTCGTTCATAATTGAAATTTTTTTCGAATTTGCTCATTCGGAATAGAGCAGGTATTTTGAGTTAATTTTCGTCTGTTCTCTGAGATTATATCATATACCCAATCTTTAATTTTAATAGGTATTAAGTTCATTAAAAGTCTTAGAGCATAATATTGCTTTGTTATCTTTAAGAACTGATATATAGCATTAGATTTAATATAAATGTTATCATGACTAACTACAATTATTGTTTTTTTATTTAATTCTGTCAGATTATTTTTCTTAAGTATTTCTCTACCTAGTTCAGATTGATCAGAAATAAATTTGAAGTGATTTTCCGAATCTAACTCAGCTAAAAAAACAACGGTTTTATTACAGAAGCCACATAATCCGTCATAAATTAAGATGTTTTCCATTTTTTAAAGAATTTTACAATGTCTTCAATCCAGAATAGGAAGAAAAATAATTTGAATAATTTAAAATAGCTAGGAGCATCTAAAAAATAGGAAGCAAAACCTAAAAAACCTAGAAATCCGAGAAGTTTAAGCTTGTTGAGCATGTCGTTGTGTTTTAAAGTTAAGTAAAAATGTATTTGCTTTATAGGCTAGCCTTTCATAAAGTTGATTGCTTAAGAAGAAACCATATAAGCTAACAAAGAAGATTTCAAAGTCGTAAATCATCATGAAGAAATAGATTCCTGCATGTAACATTATACCTGAGATTAGGAAGATAACTTTATACTTTTTATCCCAAACTAAAAAGATGAATAATAATTCGAATAGTAATGTAAAATAGGTTCCTAAAGTTGTTATAACTCCATTATCAGAAAATAAACTACTAATAGGACTACTAAATCTTTCTAAATTCATCACGTAATATAACGCAGTTCCATTAAACCAAACATCTGCATGTATTTTATGAATAGCCGATATAAAATATACATAACCTAAATGAAAGCAAATAGAGTAAACGGCTAGGTTTGAAATTAAATAAGACTTATTTGTTTTAACTTTTTGTTTGTACAGTGTTAAGTGCTCGAAAGAGCTTGCAAAACAGAAATACAGTAAAACAAAGATCATTAAATTATCGCCTCCATTAAGTATTGGATAGGTTAGGTCCTGCAAAATTTTTATAAAGAAATATAATATGAAAACAGTGATGTTTCTACCGATACCCAATATCATAAAAATTGAAAGTGCTACTATGGATAATAAAAGAATACTACTATTAGCTAAAACAACTTCTGAGTTAAACCCAAAATAATCCAAGAACATTTCTTTATGCTCAAATAACACGCCATTGCTTAAAAGTATCGATTGACTTCCCCAAAGTAGGTATATTTTCTTTATAATATGAAAGCCAAGGAAGACTCTAAAGATTGATAAATACCAAGAGAATCTATTCGTACTTGATAAATTGTCTATAAATTGTTTTAATTTTCCCATGATTCAGTTTTTAAGTTATAATAGTCAGTTTCAAAAACAAATTGTTCCTTTTTTTCTTCTTCGCTTTCTTTTTCATGTCTTTTAGAGAAAGCTGGTACATCTACCGTGGCATAAACAAACTTTATTTTAAAAGTATCGTCTAAGCCTCTATTTTTAGCAAGACTCTTTCCGTAGTTCATTAATGTCTTTACTTCATTTGTTTTATGGAAGTCCTTTTTAAACTTATCCATAAATTGTTTAAAGCATTCAGCTTCTTCTTTACCATCGCAATTTTCAAATTTGTAGGCATTATAATGTTCTCTAATAATGTCGGAAATATTGTTTAGAGAGTTTGATAAAATGTAATCTACAACTGAAATATCATTGTTAAATAGGTATTCACTTTTTCGTTTATCGTGAATTGGTTTCATAGCTTCCATAATAATGGTGTCTTTTTGACTAGCGAAGTTGTAGTATAGACGGTCGTTAAATTTAGGAGGGGGGGCAAAGAAGGACCATCTTTGGTAAAAGAATGACGAAAATATCTTTTCGTATTTTAGAGCTTTAATTTTTAAGTAGTTTTCAGGAAGGGTGAAAAATATAGTAGCCCCCCAATAAACTGTAAAAATTGAGATTATTAAGATACTTTTTTTCATCTGTAAGTTGTTTAAGGTTTTAATAGATAGGAATGTATTGGATGTTATGAGTGGATTTCCATACATTTTCCGACTACTAAAAATATAGTTATAGTTGGATATTGATTATACTGCTAATAAATCGTCTTAGGATTTTTCTCAATGTTGAATGTCGGCCTTCGAGAAAGCTTCAATTCATTTAATAATTAGTAATTATTTTGTTTGTTGTTGAATTAGCAAGAAGTCTACCAGTAGTTCAAAAAATCAAAATTATTATTGTGATATTGATACCAATGGTTAATAGTTTGTCTTTTTAAACCTACCCGCATATGTAATACAGGTAGGTTTGAATAGTTTGATGATTAAAGCTTGCTTAGCTTGTAATTGATTTCACTTGCAACTTGAGGAGCTTGGATTTCTTCTTCAGCTGATAACAACCAATCAACACCTCTTAAAACAACTTCGTAAGCAAGGAATTTAGCAGCTTCTTTACCACTTCTATCCCATACTTTTTTAGCTACTTTACCTACGGTTCTAATACGTGCAACTTGTGCATAATCTCCTACTGAATATTCTGCAGAGTTAAACTGAACTGAAGCTACATTTAAGTTATCTTGATTAGAAGAAGTAGACTTGAATGAGAATAATGTGAACGATAGTGCTACTGCGCAAACTGGTACTAAGATTTTTTTAGTTAATTTCATTTTTAATGATTTTTAATGGTTATTTTTTTTCCTAATAAGTTTTACATCATTTTTAGGGTTTCGGATAATATTTATCGATAAATAGTTTTTACGTTGACAAAGTTAAGAGGGATTCTAAGTTGAATGATCTACCCGAAAGAGTAGTTTTTGTTTTTAGTGTGTAAAGCCTTGTAAATGAGTGTTTTGTGTTTGTGTATAGGGAGTTTTGTATTAATGTTAATTATACAAAAGTGTAGTACAACTAAAGTAGTTTTTTTGTATTTGGCTACGTGAAAAATTGATATAAAAAGAAAATCCTAAAGAACAAATGTTCCTTAGGATTTTCGATATTTTTAATTATAAAGAGTTACTTTTTATAAGTAGTATTTTATAAGTGAATTACTTCATCATAAGCATCAGCAACAGCCTCCATAACCGCTTCACTCATGGTTGGGTGAGGGTGGATAGCTTTTAATACTTCATGACCAGTAGTTTCTAATTTACGAGCTACGACAGCCTCAGCAATCATGTCGGTAACACCAGCACCAATCATATGACAACCTAGCCACTCACCATATTTAGCATCAAAAATGACCTTTACGAAACCATCAGGAGTTCCAGCAGCTTTCGCTTTACCAGAAGCAGAGAATGGGAATTTACCAACTTTAATGTCATATCCTTGCTCTTTTGCTTTGTCTTCAGTTAAACCAACAGAAGCAATTTCAGGAGTCGCATACGTACATCCAGGAATGTTTCCGTAATCAATAGTTTCAGTATGTAAACCAGCGATTTTTTCAACACAAGTAATTCCTTCAGCAGAAGCAACGTGCGCTAATGCAGGACCAGGAGTTACATCACCAATAGCATAATATCCAGGAATATTTGTTTGATAGAAATCATTTACTAAAACCTTGTCTCTATCAGTAATAATTCCAACATCTTCTAAACCGATGTTTTCAATATTGGTTTTAATACCTACCGCCGATAAAACTACATCAGCTTCTAATACTTGCTCTCCTTTTTTAGTTTTAACCGTCGCCTTCACTCCATCTCCTGAAGTATCAACAGACTCCACAGAAGAGCTGGTCATTACTTTAATTCCAGCTTTCTTGAAAGAACGCTCCATTTGCTTAGAAACGTCTTTATCTTCAACAGGAACAATGTTTGGCATAAACTCAACAATAGTTACATCAGTTCCCATAGAGTTATAGAAGTGAGCAAACTCAACTCCAATAGCTCCAGAACCAACAACAATCATTGATTTAGGTTGTGTAGATAACGTCATTGCTTCACGGTAACCAATTACTTTTTTACCATCTTGAGGTAAGTTTGGTAATACACGTGAACGAGCTCCGGTAGCAATAATAATATGATCTGCTGAATATTCAGTTACTTTACCATCCTTGTCAGTTACATCAACTTTTTTACCTGTCTTAATTTTACCAAATCCGTCGATTACATCAATTTTATTTTTCTTCATTAAGAACTGAACACCTTTGCTCATTCCTTCGGCAACACCACGACTACGCTTAATAACAGCATCAAAATCTTTATCAATAGCCTCAGCCTTTAAACCATATTCATCAACATGCTTTAAATAATCATATACTTGTGCAGATTTTAATAAAGCTTTGGTTGGGATACATCCCCAGTTTAAGCATATTCCACCTAAGTTTTCTTTCTCAACTACGGCAGTTTTAAATCCTAATTGTGATGCTCTAATGGCAGTTACATAACCTCCAGGACCACTTCCAATTACTAGTACGTCGTATTTCATGTTTTAGTTGTTTACTTAATTTTATAAGAAGCAAGATTTTAAAAAAATAATTGCTCCATTGAATTCATTAATTTAATTTATTTGGGCGTTCGAGCAGGCTTTCCGTTACATCTTTTGTTTTCTATTCTCAATACTTGCTTCGCAAACTCGAATCAAAACCAAAAGGATGCCACTTCAATCCCTAACGCTATTTTAATTATGAATGTTAAATCTTGAATTAATAGTTCAACATTCAAAACTTATAATTCAACATTTATAATTAAAATATTACATTCTTTCAGGAACGTTAATTCCTAACAATTTAAACGCTAGTTTAATAGTGTTTGCTACCTTATTAGATAACTGAACTCTAAATATTTTTTTATCCTCATCTTCTTCTCCCAAAATAGATACGTTTTGGTAAAATGAATTAAATTCCTTTACCAAGTCGTATGTATAATTAGCCACTACAGCAGGAGAATAGCTTCTAGCAGCCTGTTGAATTGTATCTGGGAAAAGGGCAAGTTGTTTAATTAACTCCTTTTCCTTATCGTGTAATTCAATACCAGATATCTCTTTACTGTAATCAAATTCGGCCTTTCTTAAAATAGACTGAATTCTCGCATAGGTGTATTGAACAAATGGTCCAGTATTACCTTGAAAATCAACAGAAGCTTGAGGGTCAAACAAAATTCTCTTTTTAGGGTCAACCTTTAAAATGAAATATTTTAAAGCTCCTAAACCAATAGTATTGTATAAAGAATTCTTTTCTTCAGTTGAGTATCCTTCTAATTTCCCTAATTCCTGAGAAATTTCTTTAGCAGTATCCGCCATTTCGACCATTAAATCATCGGCATCAACAACAGTACCTTCTCTCGATTTCATCTTACCAGAAGGTAAATCAACCATTCCATAACTTAGGTGATATAAATGATCAGCCCAGTTATATCCTAATTTTTTAAGAATTAAGAATAATACTTTAAAGTGATAATCTTGTTCATTCCCAACGGTATAAACCATTCCACTTAAATCAGTAAAATCTTTCGCTCTCTGAATGGCTGTTCCAATGTCTTGCGTCATATATACAGCAGTTCCATCAGAACGAAGCACTAACTTTTCATCGAGTCCTTCATCCGTTAAATCACACCAAACAGAACCATCTTCTTTCTTAAAGAAAACACCGTCTTTTAATCCTTGTTCAATAACATCTTTTCCTAAAAGATAGGTGTTACTTTCATAATATAGCTTGTCAAAATCAACTCCAATGTTTTCGTAAGTAACATCAAACCCTTTGTAAACCCAACCGTTCATCATTTCCCAAAGAGCTACTACTTCTTTATCTCCAGCTTCCCACTTTCGTAACATTTCTTGTGCTTCCAGGAATAAAGGAGCTTGTTTCTTAGCGTCGTCTTCAGAAACACCATCTGCTACTAAAGCGTTGATCTCTTTTTTATACTCTTGGTCAAACTTTACATAATAATTACCTACAAGTTTATCTCCTTTTAAACCAGTAGATTCAGGAGTTTCACCATTCCCATATTTTTTCCATGCCAACATTGATTTACAAATATGGATTCCTCTATCATTAATGATTTGGGTTTTGTAAACCTTATGCCCAGCAGCTTTTAAGATTTCAGATACAGCATATCCTAATAATACGTTTCTAACATGCCCTAAATGCAATGGCTTATTGGTATTCGGAGATGAGTATTCAACCATACGAGCATCTCTAGTATCTGCTTCGACGTAACCGTAAGTTTCATCTAAAGAAATTTGATTGAAAAAATTGGTATAAAAGCTATCCGCAATTACTAGGTTTAAAAAGCCTTTTACAACATTATAACTTGTTACATCCTCAACATGCTCAACTAAGTATTTTCCTAAATCTTCACCAATTTGAACAGGATTTCCTTTCCTATACCGCAATAAAGGGAATACTACAACTGTAATATCTCCTTCAAAATCTTTACGGGTTGCTTGAAATTCAACATTAGGAATTTCTACATCATACAAGGCTAAAAATCCTTCTTTTACTTTAGTTTCTAGTACGTTTTGAATATTCATTAATTGTCATAAATTGAAGTGCAAAATTACATAAATTATTTGGATGATATTTAAACTGATTCTAACAATTTATATGGGTATTTTTGCCACCGGAAAATCAAAGGTTTTATGTTAATAATTTGGCATTGAGTTGAATTGCTAACTCTTTGATTTTTAACCATAATAATGTTAGTGATGATAGATAAGGATTTAGAGAATTTACCACGATTGGCTAAAGAGGCTAAGGAAGAAAATATTAAATATTTTAAGAAGTTAAAGAAAAGAACACCAAAACGCTTGGATGTGTTAATGCAAGAAATTCATGAAGAAGAATTTGAGAGAACTGATTGTTTGACTTGTGCCAATTGTTGTAAAACAACGAGTCCTATGTTTACTTATAAAGACATTGAACGAATAGCGAAGCATCTAAAAATGAAAGTAGCAGATTTCGTTGCTCAATATTTAAGGATAGATGAAGATGATTTTCATGTATTAAAAACGGCTCCATGTCCTTTTTTAGATGAAAGCGATAATACCTGTTTTATCTATGATGTTCGCCCAAAAGCTTGTTCAGAATATCCACATACAAATAGAAAAAAGTTTATTCAATTGGCAAACCTTACGGTTAAAAATACTGAAGTTTGTCCAGCAACTTACAGAATA
Source organism: Tenacibaculum xiamenense (assembly GCF_964513065.1). Classification (NCBI taxonomy): domain Bacteria; kingdom Pseudomonadati; phylum Bacteroidota; class Flavobacteriia; order Flavobacteriales; family Flavobacteriaceae; genus Tenacibaculum; species Tenacibaculum xiamenense. The sequence goes on along the minus strand of NZ_CAZEQU010000033.1, from coordinate 747,929 downwards.
GTAGAGGAGCTGAAGAAGCGCTTGCCAAGTTCATAAGATACCTATGTATTTGAAATATAAAAAAGAAGTGCTTATTTAATAAGCACTTCTTTTTTATGCGTCGAATATTTTTAAGCTATCCCAAAGAGCTTCTCTAAGCTCAATTTTTTCCAAATCAGTATTCAATGGAGTTTGCTCAGTATATTTTCCAAGTGTTTTCCCTTTAGGAGCACCAATAAGTTCTCCTGATTTACCAACATTCCCCATTAAACAATCTGCATATTTTTCACCTCCTTTTTGTGGAGATTGTGATTGACCAATAAAGTTCATCATACCAAACATAAGATTAAATACTGTTTGTTTAACTCTAGGTAAGTTTTTTAACCCTGAAGACCCTGAAGACCCTGAAGTTAAGCCAGGAGAGAACCATACCACTTCGAAATCAGGTTCGATTTCGGCTAACTTTTTAACCCACAAACCTCCTACAAATTTTGAAACACCTATAGCATTCATTGGATTGTACTTTGGAAGGGATTCAGATTTTAAATGTATATAACCCATCAAAGATTTCTTAGATTCAAAACGTGGTTTCTTTATCATTCCAGAAATTCCACGAGCACCTTCACCTCCAGCCAGAACTATTCTTGCAGTCTTAGAGAGAAGTCCAATTCTTTTTAGTTGAACATAAACAATATGACTTCCGATTAAATTTTGAAAAACCGTTTTTTCAAATTGGGTATTTTTATAGGTAATAGATTCATAATTATCCGAAAAAACAGCGAAACCAGCAGCTAGAAAAACAATGTCGAAAGGTTCTGTCTTATCTAGCTTTTGGACAGCTGCAGTAATTTTTTCAGGATGATTCATGTCAAAACCATCGATCACGACTAAACGTAAAGTTTGATCGGATTTAACCGATTGAAGTATTTCTCTTTTGGCAATTTCACCCTTATGTTTTGTTCGCACGGCCATAACAATATTATTATAACCATGCTTGATTAAGTGTTTGATAGTTTCTTTCGCCATAGCTCCGTTGGCACCGGTGATAAGAATTCTTTTGTTAGTATTATTTTCCATTTAAGAAATGTTAATTTGAGATGCTTTTAAAATGTGGTGTTAGATAGATATTTTATGGACTATCTATATCAATTCATCAGTGTTATGAATTAAAATATGTAGTTACTTTTTTATTGAAAAATGAAAGAAGTATTGAAATAACCGCAACAACAATTCCGATATATGCTTTTGCTGGAATTGCAACTAGTATATTTATGAAGAAAACTACTCGAGCCGCCCATAAATTTCTTTTTAAGATAAAAACTACAAGGCTTATAAAGCTTATAAAATATGCTATTCCAGTATATATTATCCAAATGGGTTGGATATCACCGATATTGATGTTTTTAGAGGTGATAACATAGTAAAATATAAATGGGAGCAAGCCCATAATAGCATTTAGAATAAAAATAATTCTTAAAGGAATTGGTTTATAAACATGTTGTGTTGATTGCATAATATTTAATTAATGATTAATAACAATGCAAATTTCAACAAAACGGTACCCTTAATTCAGGTGAAAAAGTCCTTTAATCCGTTAATTTAGTCCATTATTTTGTCTGAATTCAGTGGGAGAAAGACCATATTTTCTTTTAAAAGATTTAGAAAAACTGTCGACACTTGAAAACCCACAATCAATACTAATATCTAATATTCTATCTGAAGATACTGTTAACAATTGAGCGGCTTTTTCTAGCTTTTTATTTTTGAAGTAGGAGGCTGGAGTATCGTTAAATGATTCTTTAAACTTACGTTTGAAACTAGAGATACTTAAATTACATAAATGCGCAATTTCTTCAATGGATATATCTTCAAAAATGTTATTCCCGATAATATTCTTAAAGTTAATATTTGAAGGATTAAATATGTCATGAAGCAAATTTCTAATATTATTACTATCGATTTTGTAAAGAATATTAAGAAGCTCTTTTACCTTTAAAATAATAAGATCTTCAGCAACAATATCAGGATTATTGAAGTATATCATTAAGCCTTCAATATATAGTTTCAATAACTCATTGCTTTTTATTACTTGAATCTTAGAATCTTTTTGATCAGATTTAGCAGTCAAAAAATCAGGTATTTTATCGTTGTATACGTATTTAATGAGTTCAGGGTAAAGATGGATAGCTACAGCTTCATTCTCTGAATTATCAGCATTTTCTTGCCAATAGTTGAAATAATTACCGCATTTCATCAAAACACCATTATGTGATTCAATACCATACTTTTTATTTACGTGGTAAAGAGAAGAATTTCCTTTTATCGAGTATAATAAACAAGCTTCTGATTCCATTTGTTCTTTCAATCTGAGTGGAGGTGTAAAAACAACTCTTTCCAGAACAATTTTCCCTAGTAAATCATAATGTTGATGACTATGAATCATACGATAGTTTTAATATTTCATGTATTACAAAACTAACGGATTATTTTTAGTAGTTTCAGCTATTTATAAATTCGAGCTATAAAAAACGAGTTAATAAAATTTATGTATAATTAGTTTGTATTCATTGTAAATAATAAAAAGAAATCTTTGTTTTTTTGAGAGAAATATAATATTTGTATTTTTAAGGAAAATGGAAATTAATGGAGACGATTATTAGTTATTTTGAAAACATTCCTCCTGCTCATAGGAGTATGATTTTGGTTGGAGGTATTACTTTTTTTTGGCTTTTAGAGAGTGCAGTACCTTTATTCAGTTTTAAGTATAACAAGTGGAAACATGCGTTTCCAAATCTTTTTTTTACTGCGACAACAATTATTATTAATTTCTTTTTAGCATTCTTATTATTAAAAACTTCTGATTGGGCTGTTGCAAATAATTTTGGATTAATTAATTGGTTACCGGAAATGCCGTTGTGGTTATATGTTCTTTTAGGTGTTCTGTTCTTAGACTTCTTTGGAGCTTATTTAGCGCATTTAGTAGAACATAAAGTAATTCTTTTATGGATGGTTCATCTGGTGCATCATACTGATCATAAGGTTGATACTACTACAGCGAACAGACATCACCCAATTGAAAGTGTGATTCGCTTTTCTTTTACTTTATTGGGAGTCTTTTTAGTAGGAACTCCTATTGGAATTGTAATGTTGTATCAGTCAATGTCGTTGGTTTTTACTCAATTAACACATGCAAATATAAAAATGCCTAAAAAATTAGATAAGGCACTTAGCTATGTCATTGTATCACCAGATATGCATAAGGTACATCATCATAATTTACTCCCTTATACAGATAGTAATTATGGTAATATATTTTCTATATGGGATCGACTTTTTGGTACTTATATGGAAATGGATAGAGAAGAAATTGTATATGGCGTGGATACATTCCCAGATGAAGTAAAGAATTCGAGTTTATTAGAGTTATTGAAGCAACCTTTTCAAGGTTATAGAAAGCCAACGAATATAGGTGAATAATTATTTTTGATTAAATAAATGACAGTGTCTATATCTGTCATATAGACACTGTTTTCATATTATAAAATATGCCAAGCCTTTTGGCACTGTATATTCTTAGACTTATCAGTATCGTTTGTATAGGACATATAATAAGATCCATCTTTGGTATCAATACATCTCCATTCCCAATTTCCAACGGGTACTCCTAAATCGTTTACAGTCATACCTGTCAAGGGATCGGCACTATAATTTCCACCACCTCCAAAGAGATTCTTTTGATCTTTTTTAGATAGTTCATTCACTTCTTTAAAGTTTAAAATACTTTGTTTCATAATTATAAATTTTTTCGTTTCTAACGAATGTGGGTTCATTGTATGAAATGATAATTAGCATTCTTCTGAATGGTAGTATTTTATTTCTGAATATAGGTAGAATAAGAAAGTATTAAAAATATAAGGGGAGATTTTAAGGGTAAATAGTAAAACAAAGCTATTGTATTTCACTTATTTTGAATTATTGAACTTTTCAATTAAATACAAAACATGTTTGCCTCTTGCTTCGGTACCTTTACTTTCGTAAACAATTTTCGAGGTAATAAGATGTTTTAATTCTGGATGTACCCAATCTTTTTCTTTACCAAAGAAAAACAAGGTATTCATAGTGTAGGCTCTTACCGCAATTTTTTGATCGCTAATAAGCCAATCGAATCCTGTTTCAATAATCAAATCAATATGACTTTCAGTTAAAACTACTTTTGTGTTATTATCATTCTTTGAATCATATGCCATTGCCAATCGTTCACATATTTTAGAGCAAGGTCTGATAGCACTATCAAATTTTAATTTACCAATATTTTCAGTGAGGATATCAAGATATGGAAGAATATAATCAATACCATGATGTGTACATATCCATTCTAAAATCCAAGCGGCTTTTATCGACAGCTTATCATCAACATTAAAAACAAATTTTACTAATTCTTTGAATAAACTTTCATCATTTAATATAATATTTGCAGCTTTCGTACGATTAACTTTAGAGGCATTGACTACATCATTTAAAATAGAAATTAAAGAATCTGAATTCATATTGGTATAGTTTATGTAACTTTGAATATGTTTAAAGAATAACAGGATGATAAAGATAAACAGGATATTTTCAATATCGCTTTTATTACTACTATTTTTAGGGAATTTTACCTTTGGGCAAAAGATTAACCAGTTTGACAACAATGGTAAAAGAACTGGTACATGGAAAAAGAACTATAAAAATGGAAATATCAGATATCAAGGCCAATTTATAGGAGGGAAAGAGGTAGGTGTTTTCAAGTTTTATGAACTAACATCACCAACTCAACCCACTATCATTAAAGAGTTTTCAAGATCAAATGATACAGCTAAGGTGAAGTTTTATTCATCTAATGGTAAATTAAAATCACAAGGGAAGATGCTTAGAAAGCATAGAATAGGGAAGTGGCTGTATTATTTTCCAAATGGAGATGTGATGTCAGAGGAGAATTATACGAATGGTGAATTGCATGGAGTACTAAAAAATTATTATCCGAATAGAAAGCTTACAGAAGAAACTCATTATAGCAATGGAAAGAAACATGGTACCTCAAAAATTTATTCAGAAACAGGAAGTATCTTGGAGGAGGTAAATTATAAAAATGGAAATTTGGATGGAGAAGGGAAATATTATGATTTAAAAGGAGCATTAAAGGAAAAAGGAATGTATAAAGATGGAAAACGTCATGGGAAATGGGAGTTTTACATCGATGGACAAGTTTCAAAAAAGAAAAAAGAGAAATTGTCGGAATTTAAAGAATAAGAATTACCTATTCAGCTATTAGAATTTATCATACTTTTAAACGAAAACAAATTCGTAAATTTGTCGCCTTAAAACGAAACTAATGAAACCGGCATGTTCAAAATAATTATCAAACTCAGATGAATGATTATTTTAAACATCCAAGGTTACATGTGACCATTGAAAAACAGTAAAAATAAACACATGAAAAGAGTAGTCGTAGGACTTTCAGGAGGGGTGGACAGTAGTGTAACAGCCTATCTTTTAAAGGAACAAGGATATGAGGTTATTGGGTTATTCATGAAAAACTGGCATGATGATTCGGTAACTATTTCCGATGAATGTCCATGGTTGGAAGATAGTAACGACGCTATGATCGTAGCTGAAAAATTAAATATCCCATTTCAAACGGTAGATTTGAGTAGTCAATACAAAGAACGTATTGTCGATTATATGTTTGCTGAATATGAAAAAGGACGAACTCCTAATCCTGATGTTTTATGTAATCGTGAAATTAAATTCGATGTTTTTATGGATATTGCTTTAAGTTTAGGAGCTGATTATGTAGCAACAGGGCATTATTGTAGAAAAGGAGAAGAAATCATTGAAGGAAAACCAGTATATAAATTGTTAGCTGGAAAAGACACTAATAAAGATCAATCATATTTTCTATGCCAATTATCGCAAGAGCAATTAGCTAAAGCGTTATTTCCAATTGGAGAATTAACAAAACCTGAAGTTAGAGAGATTGCTAAAGAAGCAGATTTAATTACTGCGGATAAAAAGGATTCGCAAGGTTTGTGTTTTATCGGAAAAGTTAGGTTACCTGACTTTTTACAGCAGAAATTACAACCAAAAGAAGGAGAAATAATTCAAATACCCGATAGTTTTGAAGGGTTTAATAAAACGGTTCCTGATTTTGGTAATAAAGAGGAAGAGCTAGCTTATTTTTCTGAAAAATATAAGTACGTAAAACAAAACGGTAAAGTAGTAGGAAAGCATCAAGGTGCCCATTATTTTACCAAAGGTCAAAGAAAAGGTTTAGCTGTTGGAGGCACAAAAGAACCTTTATTTGTAATTGAAACAGACGTAGAAGAGAATATTATCTATACAGGAGAAGGGAAAAAGCATAAAGGATTATATAGGAATGTCTTATTTGTTTCTAATGATGAATTACATTGGGTTCGCGAAGATTTAGCACTAAGTTCGGGTGAGACAATGGAGGTAGAGGCACGAATTAGATACAGACAATCATTGGAAAAAGCCATACTTCATAAAGTTGAAAATGGGGTATATGTAGAATTTGACAATGCCCAATCGGCTATTCAGGAAGGCCAATTTGTGGCGTGGTATAAGAATGAAGAGTTATTAGGTTCTGGTGTAATTAGTTAACCAATTATTTAAAAATAAAATAGAAAAGTAGTAATTTAGTTGACATGAATAAATTACTACTTTTTTTTATTGTTTCCCTTCTGAGTAATTTTACATTCTCTCAGACAGAAGATGCTTGGGTGTTTTTTAAAGATAAGCCAGAAGCAAGTACCTATTTGTCCAATCCTACATCTATGTTAACGCAGCGTTCCATTGATAGAAGAACACGTTTAAACATAGCCCTTGATACAAAAGATGTACCTATCCATTCAAGTTACTACGATCAGGTAAAAAATACTGCTGGTATCACGATAATGGCGAAATCGAAATGGTTAAATGCTATTCATGTTAGAGGTACTCAAGCCGTGATTGACGGTCTGTCGACTTCGTTTAATTTTATAGAAAAGATTGAGTTTGCGAATAAATCATTAAATAGGTCTATTAGCGCTTCTGAAGAAACTAAGAAAAGTAATCATTTAGACAAATTCAGAGGGTTAAATACCGATTTTGATTACGGTGTTGCTAACACTCAAGTAACCATGATCAAAGCAGATTATTTACATCGTGAAGGGTTTACTGGAGAAGGAATGCATATGGCAGTTATTGACGCTGGGTTTCCGAATGTTCAAACACTAAGTGCTTTTCAGAGATTAAGAGACAATAATAAAATTTTAGGAGGATACGATTTTGTCAATCGAAGTACAAACTTCTACACTGGTCATAATCATGGAACGCATGTATTATCCGATATAGCTGGTTATATTGAAAATCAATTTGTAGGAACGGCTCCTGATGCCTCGTTTTACTTGTTTATTACTGAAGATGCAGCAAATGAAACACCTTTAGAAGAAAGTTTATGGGTTGAAGCTGCCGAAAGAGCTGATAGTTTAGGTGTGGATGTGGTGAATACTTCATTAGGTTATACGACATTTGATAATTCAAGTTATAATTACACTTACAATGATATGAATGGAGAAACCGCATTTATATCGAGGGGAGCTGAAATAGGAGCTTCACGAGGGGTAATCTTTGTTACTTCTGCTGGGAATAGTGGAAATCAATCATGGAAATACATTTCCGCACCAGCAGATGCAGCTTCTGTTTTTACCATAGGCGCTGTGAACGGTTCTGAAAACATCGCTTCATTTAGTTCTTATGGACCAACAGCCGATGGTAGAGTGAAGCCAGATGTATTGGCACATGGCCAAAGTGTTTATGTAGTTAATTATATTTCTGGATCTCCTTCAACGAGTAATGGAACTTCTTTTTCATCGCCTGTAATGGCAGGTGCAGTGGCTTGTTTTTGGCAGGCTTTTCCTAATATGACTCATACGGAAATCATGCAGAAGATCCGAGAGTCAGCAGATAGATATGCAAACCCTACCGATCAACACGGATATGGAGTACCTGATTTTGAACAAGCATATAGAACATTATCTACCGAAAAACTACCTAATGACAACGATTTTACGGTATATCCAAATCCCGTTGAAAATACATTGTTTATTGATAGCCAGTATGATAATGTTAACGTTTCAATAATAAACCTTTTGGGTGAATTTGTAAAGAAAGAGGAAGGTATTTCGCAAGGAGTTAATGTTTCCAATTTGTCACAAGGAATGTATATATTGCAGATTGAAAAAAATGGTCTTTTTCAAAAAATTAAATTTCTTAAACAATAACTCGTTAAACATATTTTGATAAAACGAATGATTAAGCTTAAATGTTATAAAATAGGATTGGCTTTGATTCGTGGAATCTACTATTGATTATAATGAATAAAATCACTGAACTTTTTAATATTAAATATCCAATCGTTCAAGGTGGAATGATTTGGGTTTCTGGATGGAAATTGGCTTCAGCTGTTTCAAATGCAGGAGGATTGGGACTTATAGGAGCAGGGTCAATGTATCCTGACGTATTGAGAGAACATATTCAGAAATGTAAAAAAGCCACCGATAAACCGTTTGGCGTTAATGTTCCAATGTTATATCCAGACATTGAAGAAATCATGAATATTATTGTTGAGGAAGAGGTTAAAATTGTGTTTACTTCAGCAGGAAATCCTAAAACTTGGACTAGTTTTTTAAAAGAACAAGGAATAACGGTAGTTCATGTGGTAAGCTCTGTAAAATTTGCTTTAAAAGCTGAAGCAGCTGGTGTTGATGCTGTTGTTTGTGAAGGTTTTGAAGCAGGAGGGCATAACGGACGTGAAGAAACTACAACCTTTACTTTAATTCCAATGGTGAGAGAACAGGTTAAAATACCAGTGATAGCTGCAGGAGGTATTGGAACAGGAAGAGGAATGTTGGCAGCGATGACATTAGGAGCGAATGGAGTGCAAATAGGAAGTAGATTTGCCGCAACAATTGAATCGTCAGCACATGATAATTTTAAAAAAACAATTGTTGATGTAAAAGATGGAGATACACATTTAACTTTAAAAGAATTAGCACCAGTAAGGTTGGTTAAGAATAGGTTTTATGAAAGAGTTCAAGAACTTTACCAAAACAATCCAAGCATTGAGGATATAAAAGAACTGTTAGGAAGAGCTAGAGCTAAGAAAGGAATGTTTGAAGGAGATTTAGATGAAGGAGAGCTTGAAATAGGGCAAATAGCAGGATTAATTCATGAAATAAAGTCAGCAGGCGACGTTATAGCGGATATAATGAAAGAGTTTAACGAAGTAAAGCTCGAATTAAATTCTTTGTAAAATGAAATTAGAAGAAGTAGTTAAGTCTTTGAAATTACCTTTCAATTTTAACACAGAAAAACTTACTCAAGATTTAAGCAAAATAGAAGAATTAAGTTGGAGTGGTCATTTTAATAGAAATGGCTACTCTGGTGTATGGAGTTCTATAGCTTTATTGTCTGTAGATGGTGAATTACAAAATATTTCTGTGCCTTTAGATGGACAAAAGTTACTTGAAACGGAAGCTTTGAGGGGTAGTAAATATTTTAAAGAAGTGCTTACTACTTTTAAAGCACCGATTGTATCGGCTAGATTATTGAAATTAAAAAGTGGTTCTGAAATAAAACCTCATAAAGACTTTAATTTAGGGTATGAAGATGGTTGTTTTCGTATCCATATACCTATAATTACAGCTGAAAATGTAAACTTTTTTATTGAAGATAAAAAGGTGGTTATGTTGCCTGGTGAATGTTGGTATACTAACGTAAACTATACGCATTCGGTATCTAATTTCAGTGAAATAGATAGGGTTCATTTAGTAATTGACCTTGAAAGAAATCAGTGGTCTGATGAGGTTTTCTTTTCACTTTGTAAAAAAGAACAGCTACTTACAAAACCGAAGGTTACTTACGAAATTGAGACTATTAAAAGAATGATTGTTGAATTGCAGTCGCACAATACGGAAATATCAAAAGAGTTAATAAAATCTCTAAAAAAGCAATATCAATTATAATTCTTACTTCATTTTGGAATAGATTTCTTGGGCTTTGTTATAATTGTAATTGTTTTTGTTCTTTAAGATAAAACCTAAAAGTTTTTTAGCTTCTTCGTATTTGTTTTCTTTAAGTAGAAGTAATGATTTATACCAATATCCTCTCGAACTTTCCAAACTATCATTGTTTATTAGAAGATCGAAAAAACGATTGGCACTATCAATATCGTTTAACTGAGCCGAAGCAACTCCTTTATATATTAAGGTATATGGATCGTTTGTATTACCATCTTTCAATTCAACAATAGCCTTATAATCTTTATCATTATAAAGTTTTTCAATTGTAATTAACGAATTTTCATTAGCCCCTTTTTCTACTAATGAAGGTAAGTCATTCCAATCGGCATATTCTTCATAGAAATTTATATTACCTGAGTAAATAGTGCTTTTAATCGTAATAAGCAATAAAATCGTAGCAGCTATGGAAGCAGCATACTTGTAAAAACGGAATCTCTTTTTTCGCTTTTTGTAAGCTGCAGTACTTTTTCGAATGTATTCTGAAGTAGTTTTTAACTCTTCAGATTTAAGAAGCTCTTTGACAGCATCTTTCTCTTGATTAAAGTTAAATGGTGATATGTCATAAAGTTCATTCTGCTTGCTCATTACTCTATGCAAGTTTAGTTGCAGTTGTACTTCTTCTCTTAATTCACTGTCAAGCTTCATTTCATTTTCAAACGAGTTCCTGTCGTTATCACTCATTTGGTTGTGAATGTACCTTTCTATATTTTCTTGATTCTTTTCTTTCATTACTTTAAACTGTTATAACGACGATCTTTTTTTATAATTGAAATTAGTTTCGATTTACACTTAAAAACACGTTGTCTTACAGTGTTTACAGACGAATAAGAAAGATCTTTAACTATTTCCTCATAACTCATTCCATTAAAATAATTACTTAAAATTTCTCGGCAATTATCTGAAAGTTTTTGGAAAGCATCAGTATAAAGTTCTCTTCTTTGTTGTTCAACTATAAATGAGCTTAAATTGTCTTCTTTTATATCTAGTGTCAGAACTTGTTCATTCATTACCTTATTTTTTCTGTTTTTTAACGAAGTTTTCCAAATATTTTTACAAATGGTAAAAAAATATGCTTCAAAAGAGTTAATACATAACTGTTTTTTTTTATGAGTAATAATTAAGTACATAAGAGCATCATGAAAAACATCTTCAACGTCTTCTTCTTTTCCTTTATTTCTTAGTATAAAGGAGCTAATTTTAGGGTAGAATTTAGAGTAAATTTCTGCAGTTACCTCTTCATTTCCGTTCAATAAGGCACTCAAATATCGATTACTTTCTGTCATAAACTACTATTGAGAATTTAAAAATAAACTAATTCCATAGAAAAATTGGGTAATAAAATTCTTAAATTTAGACTATATGGTACAAAAGTATTGTCTTTTGTCAAGGGGGAAAACTATAATTAAAAATTTAAAGAGCAATGAAGTTTTTAAAATTACTATTTGTTTTATTGGTTGGTTGTGTGAGTTATCAATGTAGTGAAAATAAGGATAATATAGAGTTACAACAGCGAAAAAGGGTTACAAAACCAAAAAAAGCGCGAAATATTCCTAGGTATTCTTCAGATGAATTGATTATTAAGTATAAGCCGAATGTAAGTCGACGCAGAAAGCAGTATTTAAGAAATCAATATCGAGTGGTTAGATATCAACAATGCGATTTATGTGACGATGAGTTAATTGAAAAATGGAATTTTGGAGAAGGGATTAATGTAGAAGATAAAAAGTTATCTATTCAAGGGGGAAGTGGAGGTCCAGAGGGTGATATTTCTGATGTTGATTATGAGTTTTCTTTTAGATTAGAAGGTGAAAATGATGTTTACGGATTAGGAGGGGGACAAGGAGCGTATATTGATCAAGTTGTTGAGTCAAATGAAGGTGTTACAATTGCTGTTTTAGACACAGGTATTGATGCAAATTATCCATTGTTTCCAGAACCGTTTCTGTATAATTCATTCGGGACAAATACTCCAGGAACTGCTTCTGGATGGAATTTTGTTAATAATAATAGCAACTTCTTTGATGATTTCGATTTAATTCATGGAACAAAAGTTAGCTATATCATAAATAAGAAATTATGTGATGAAGGAGTGCCTCATCAAATTTTACCTGTAAAAGTGTGTGATAAAAATGGTATTGCGACTTACTTCAATATTTTATGCGGGCTAAAGTATGCATTACCAAGAGCCAATATTATCCAAATTAGTTTGGGATGGTATGAAACAAATACTGATGTTAACACGATCTTTAGTTCTTTGGTTGAACAATACCAAAGAACCGTTTTAATTGTAACTTCCGCAGGGAATAGTACAAAAAACACCGATGATTTTGTTCATTATCCGTCATGTTATCCTCAAAGAAATATTTTGTCGATTGCTTCTTCAAATGTTGATAGCTCCGATATCGCTAGCTTTTCAAATTTTGGATTAAATACGGTCGATTTTTATGCTCCTGGCGAGGAGGTTCCTTTTTATGATATTTCATTAAATCTAGTACCAATATCAGGAACATCTTATTCAGCTCCTCTGGTTTCAGCACTTTCTGCCAAAATATTGTATAATTCAGGAATGTCACATTCACCAAACGATATAATATATCAGTTAAATTTAGATGGAATTTCTATTTCTTATGATCCAACAAGGCCTGTAAAATATAATAAATTATTAAATTAGTGGTTAAACTATAACTAACCACTTTATGAGTCGATTTTTCTTGATTTTTCTGTGTTTTAGCATAAAACTATATGCTCAAAATTCTGATCAAATAAGAAGAATCGATTCTGTTTTTCATTCTGAAGAGAGTGAAAAGAGTAAAATAGAGATAGTTCTTGATATTCTTAAGAATGAGAAGTCTATGAGTACTTCAAAAGCGGCTGATGTTTATCATAAACTCGGTCTGTTAGAAAACAGTATCGGTGATTATGAAAAAGCGATAGAATTCACTCGAAAGTCCGTTAATTTAAGAAGGCAAAGTGATTCAATAGCTTATTATAAGCTCTTAAACAGTTTGTACAATATAAACTACTATTATGGAAAACTGAACAATGAAGATAAGAGAAAAGACATTATTAAAGAAATTTTCAGTTATTCAGTAGAAAATAAGTTCAAATACAAGGCATTAATAGATCTGGCATACTTAATATCTGAGGAGGGAGATTATTTTCGAGCACTTGAAAAGTTCAATGAGGTTGTTAATAGTTATAATAGATATCGAGACCCCAAAACTCTCTTAAAAGCCCATGAGGGTGCTATATATGCATATAGTGAAATCGATAAATCTGAAAAATATTCGGAGGAAATATTTAAACATATCACCAGTATTGATACTATTTTGAAAACTCACTCTAGTTTAAACACTAGTATTGGTCATGACAATAATTTAGCAAATATTTACGACGGTTTAAAGGACTATGAAAGGGCGATAGTATTTTATAAAAAAGCAGAAAAAATATGTCTTCACTATCAGGATAGCTTAGGTTTAAGTCGAATTTATAATAACTTAGGAAGGGTTCATAACGTTATTAACGAGCCAACAACTGCCGATGACTATTTTGTAAAAGCCTTAAATTTTTGCAATGATAAAAGATCTGAAGCTGCTGTTTACAACAACCAAGGAGATGTTATGGATACATCAATAAAGTTGTTAAACAATAAAAAGGCAATCGAAACACTTTTAGGATATACTTATGAAGAGGTACCAGAGTTTGAAGCTATTAAGAATTCTGAATATGCAATTGACATTTTAGATTATATGATCGAAAGTGTTGATGCCGGAACCAAGCTATACACAGATACGGTTAATACCAGAGGAATTGGAAAAACTCTTGAATTGGTCATTTTGGTTGATAAATTAATATCAATTGTTAGGCAGGAGAGTGTTGTTGATATGTCAAAGTTGTTTTGGATTGAAAAAGCAAGCAAGTTTTACATGAATGGCGTCACTTTGGCTTATCATGCCAGTAATTCTTCATTAGCTTTTTATTTTATGGAGAAGAATAAAGGGTTGCTATTATTGGAAGGACTTCATAAATCTAAAAAAGAATACTTTCAAGAGCCAACACCAGAAATGTTATCCAGTAAAATACATGAGTACATAGGTAATGATACATCATTTATCGAGTATATTTTAGATGAAGATGAAGGTTATGGACTGTTTTATGACGATGAAGGAGAAATATTTTTCAAACTAAATAATGTGCCTCAGTTAATTTCAGATATTCAATATTTGAAAAAGAAGGTGATACAATATTTTAAAACTGAAAAAGAAAAGGAAGAGTATACAGCTATAGCAAAAAGGGTTTATGAGACTCTGTTTCCATTTGAGAAATCCTTTGAAAGAATTAAAAATAAGAAATTAATTATTGTTCCAGACTATTTATTACAATACATCAATTTTGAAACAATAACTCCAAATTCTTCAGATGAGTATCTTGTAGAAAATATAGAGATTCTATATTTCTTATCATTATCAATAACCGATCATTTAAATAAACAAAACAATAATTCTAAGTATGGTGTTTTTGGAATTGCTCCGATTGATTTTAAGCACAGTAATTTACCATCTTTAGATAGAAGTACATTAATCATGAATAAGATATCTAATTTGTATCCTAGTCATATGCTCATAGGGAAAAATGCCCAAACAATTTCTTTTAGTAAAGAGCTCGAAAAATACAATATTATCCATTTAAACACGCATGCTGGAATTGACGAAATTGAAAATGAACCTTGGCTTATGTTTCATGATAAAAGTTTAAGTTTTAAGGAGATATCTGAATTAAGAAATAATGCCGACTTAGTAGTACTTGATGTGTGTAATGGAGCCATAGGAGAGCATGAAGTGGGAGAGGGAGTTATGAGTTTGGCACGTGGCTTTTTTAGGGGCGGGGCTAAAAGTGTTATCACAAGTCAATGGGAAGCAAATGAGAAGGCAGTTACAGAAATTTTAAGTAACTTTTACGAAGAATTAAGTGAAGGACAAACGAAATCAAAAGCATTACAAATGGCTAAGAAAAAGTATTTAAAAAACCATCAATTGAGTGAAAAATCACCTTATTATTGGGGTGCATTAGTTTTAACTGGAAATACAGAAGCAGTAACCTTAGAAATTGATTACTTCAGAATGATATGGGTTGTATTGGCTATGGTTTCTGTATTTGTTTGTAGTAAATTAATTATTAATCACTTCCAACAAAAAAAGGAGCAAAACTAGTTTACTCCTTTTTAAATATCTTAACTGTTGAATTTAGTAGGACACGTAATCAACTATTTCAAGTCCATAACCTATCATTCCAACACGTTTTTTCTGTTGTGTATTTGAAACTAAGCGTAGTTTATGAATATGTAAATCATGTAATATCTGAGCTCCAATACCAAAATCCTTATTATCCATTACCACACTTGGTGCTTTCATTTCACCCTTACTTTGATTCTCTTTTAAACCACGTAATCTATTTAAAAGATTAAGTGATTGAGATTGTTGATTAATAAAAAGAATTGCACCTTTTCCCTCTTCATTTACCACTTTAAACATCTGATCTAACTTCTTGTCAGCATTATTGGTTAAAGTTCCTAAAATATCATTATTAACTAAGGTAGAATTGATTCTTGTTAGAATAGGATCCTCTTTTGTCCAGTTTCCTTTTGTTAAAGCAATATGAATTTGATCATTTGTAGTTTGCTTGTAAGCTCTTAAGCGGAAATCACCAAAACGAGTTTGAATATTAAAATCTTCCTTTTTCTCAATAAGTGAATCATGTTCCATTCGGTAGGCAACCAAATCTTCAATCGAAACAATTTTAAGATCGAACTTTTTAGCAACTTCAATCAACTGAGGCAATCTAGCCATAGTTCCATCTTCATTCATTATTTCAACGATTACACCTGCGGGTTTTAAGCCAGCGAGACGAGCGAAATCAATTGCAGCTTCCGTATGACCAGTTCTCCTAAGAACACCTCCATTTTTAGCCTTTAAAGGGAAAATATGCCCAGGCCTAGCTAATTCAAAAGGTTTAGTGTCTTTATTAACAAGAGCCTGAATAGTTTTAGCTCTATCAGAAGCAGAAATTCCAGTAGTAACACCGTTTCCTCTTAAGTCAACAGATACGGTAAAAGCAGTTTCCATAGGATCCGTATTATTGCTTACCATCATTCCTAATTCCAATTCTTTACAGCGATCTTCTGTTAAAGGAGTACAAATTAAACCTCTACCATGAGTTGCCATAAAGTTGACCATTTCAGGAGTGATTAACTCTGCTGCTGCAAGAAAATCTCCTTCATTTTCTCTGTCTTCATCATCAACAACGATGATTACTTTACCATTTTTTATGTCTTCAATTGCTTCTTCAATTGAATTTAATTGAATTTTAGATGAGGTCTGTGTTGTCATTGTGTGTTGTTTCTCTTTTTTTAGAGAAAATATTTTTAAAAAAGGTTATAATTGAATTAAAGAATCCGTTTATATCAAACAGACCTTTATCTTTCGTTGCTCTTATTGTTAATGTTAAGGCTAAGGGAAGCATCAATGCGACGGCTATCCACGAACCAGCGATTGCAGTAACAGTACTCTCTTCAGCCATATTTCGACCAAAAGTATTGGTAAAGAAATATAATACATACACGGAAATAGCCAGTATCATAGGAAGTCCCATTCCTCCCTTTCTTATAATGGAGCCAAGTGGAGCCCCAATAAAGAATAAAAGCAAACACGATAAAGAAAAAGCTACTCTGTTATAATATTCTATATCGTGAAGGTTAAGCCATTTTCTTCTATCCTTCAAATTGTTTTTATAAGATTTTTGGTTATTAAGCGTTCTTTCCAATTTCGAATTGGCAGTACTCATAATTTCATCTTGTTGATCAAGCTCAAAATTTAACAGAATATCTTGGGATAATTCACTGTTCTTTAATGAATCTGGATACTCATGTAGATCACCAATATCTAACGTTAAAAATAAATTTTTTGCTCTATTGCTTATATAAGTATCATAATTTTTCTTTAATGTTGGAATGGTATCTTTAAGTTGCTTTAAACTAAGCATATTAAAGTTTTTCGTGTACTTTAAATCGTCAAGATCTGTTCCATCTAGTGAAGAAACATCAATATTGATGGTATATTCATCGAAATCAGCATGAGATGCAGGCATTTTTTTTCTTTCACGATAATTGGCTGCTTTTTTTTCATGTTGTTCGAAATAATATCCATTATAAAGTTCCAATGTCATATACCTGCTACCTTCTTCAGATATAATCTTACCACTTTTTGCAGTAATTATCTTATTATTTCCCTTTCGAGAAGATAAATCGTAAATAAGAACTTTCTTTAGAAGGTTCTTTTCATCACCATATTTTTCCTCGAATTTGATTTGATAATTTGGGATTTCGGTATTAAAGCTTCCTGGAACTAATGCTAACGCAGGTTGTTTTTTCCTGATATTATGACGTAGATTTAATTGCTTCAGTACAGCATACGGATAAACATAATTCAAGAAAAGAAAATTAATAGAGCTCAAAAAAACAGCTAAGAAAACTAAAGATCTTACCATTCGAGGTAAGGAGATCCCTGCCGACTTGGCTGCGGCAAATTCATAGTTTTCAGATAAACTACCCAAAGTCATAATTGATGATAGCAATACACCAATGGGAAGTGCTTGTGGAGCAGCCATCAAGGCAGAGTACCATAAAAACTTTAAGATTATAACAACACCAATTCCTTTACCAGCAAAACTATCAAAGGCTAACCATAACATTTGCATGATCAATACAAATAGTATGATTAAGAAGGTTGTGAGGAAAGGAATTAAAAAACTTTTAAGTATGTATCTGTCTAATGTCTTCACAGACGCAAAGGTAGTGTGTTAGTATCATATAAAAACATAAAACTTTTGTTAATAAGTATTAATTATAACAAAAGTTTTATGAAATTAATCTATTAGGTAACCTAAGTTCGAGTATTTATCCTTGTTTAATGAAAATGACTCTTCAGAAATAGGTTGATCTTTTTTAAACTTTGTGATCGTAAAAGTGGTTTCCGCTCCATTTGATCCGATTTGGATTAACTCATAAATATGTTTTGTTTTTGCGTCAACACCTAATTTTACTTTTACAATATCGGAGTTACTATCAATAGGAGTTAAATCTACATATTGGATTTTTCTTCCCTTGTTATTTTGAAGTTTACCCATAGTGTAATTATAACCTTCTTTGTAAAAAGTTAATAATTTTGAAGGGTAAATAAAGCCATCTTCTTCCTCCAAATCACCTCCAGAAATTGCTATTTCTTTATCCTCATGATTAATAACGGCTAATTTTTTTCCATCAAATAGGAAGCTATTCCCTAAGTATTCTAAATTATACTTATCGGCAGAAATAACGATATTTCCTCTAATAGGTGGATCATTGGTTATACCAGCTTCTCGGTTCACTAAAGTTGAATTAAACCCAATAATCATATTTTTGTATGCTCCCATTTTAGAAGATACTTCATCAAGTAATTGCTTTGCCTGGTCGGAAGAATTCTGAGCCATTGCATTAAAGCTTATAAGAATTCCCATTAAAAATAAACTGATATACTTCATTCGTCCTATATTTTCTGTTTGCATGTATTTTATTCTAATTATTTTTTTCGTTCTCCAATAACTGTTCCAAAGCAATTAAATCTGGTACTAAAACCTGGCGGGCTTTGCTTCCTTCAAAAGGACCAACGATTCCAGCGGCTTCAAGTTGATCAATTAATCGGCCAGCTCTGTTGTACCCAAGCTTTAATTTTCTTTGTAATAAAGAAGCTGAACCTTGTTGTGCCGTAACGATAACTTCAGCCGCTTCTTTGAACAATTTATCTCGATCTGCTATATCTATATCAACATTTGTGCCACCTTCTTCTCCTACGTATTCTGGAAGTAAATGAGCTTCAGCATAAGCTCTTTGAGAACCAATAAAGTCGGTAATTTTTTCAACTTCTGGCGTATCGACGAAAGCACATTGAATACGTGTAAGGTCGTTTCCTCCAGAATATAACATATCTCCACGACCAATAAGCTGATCGGCACCTGGAGCATCTAAAATGGTTCTACTATCAATTTTAGAAGTTACTCTAAAGGCAATTCTAGAAGGGAAGTTGGCTTTAATAATACCAGTAATTACATTCACGGATGGACGCTGAGTAGCAACAATCAAGTGAATTCCAATGGCACGTGCAAGCTGAGCCAAACGAGCAATAGGTGTTTCTACTTCTTTACCAGCCGTCATAATTAAATCGGCGAACTCATCAATAACCAAAACAATATAGGGTAAAAATTGATGCCCATTTTCTGGGTTTAGCTTACGAGCTTTAAACTTAGCATTATATTCTTTTATGTTACGAACCATAGCATCTTTAAGCAAGTCGTAACGAGCATCCATTTCAATACATAATGAGTTTAAAGTATTAACAACTTTCGTAGTGTCTGTAATGATCGCTTCCTCTTCATCAGGCAATTTAGCCAAGTAATGACGTTCAATTTTATTAAATAGCGTGAGTTCTACTTTTTTCGGATCTACCAAAACAAACTTTACTTCGGCGGGATGCTTTTTATAAAGTAGTGATGTTAAAATGGCATTTAATCCAACAGATTTACCTTGCCCTGTAGCACCAGCCATTAATAAGTGAGGCATTTTAGCTAGATCAACCACAAAAGTTTCATTTGAGATGGTTTTTCCCAAAGCAATTGGTAATTCCATAGGCGATTCCTGAAATTTCTTAGAAGAAATAACAGAATGCATTGAAACAATAGTGGCTTTTTTATTAGGAACTTCTATACCAATGGTTCCTTTTCCAGGGATAGGAGCAATAATACGAATTCCTAAAGCTGAGAGAGATAAAGCAATATCATCTTCCAAGTTTTTAATTTTAGAAATTCTTACTCCAGCCTCTGGAACAATTTCGTAGAGAGTAATAGTTGGTCCTACTGTTGCTTTAATTTGTTCGATTCCAATTTTGTAGTTTTTTAGAGTTTCTACAATTTGATTTTTGTTGGCTTCGAGTTCCGTAGGATCAACAGAAATACTTTCGTTATATTCTTTCAAAAGGTTGAAGGTAGGGAAACGATAATTACTTAATTCAAGTTTAGGATCGAATTCACCAAAATCTTTTAGTAGTTTGTCTGATAAGTTTTCAGTAACACTTTTTTCTTCAGCAATCTTTTCAATAGCAACTTCAACTTCTTTAATCGTATCTTTTGATACTTTTAATTCTGGCTCATTTTCCGACAGAGTAATGTCTAAATCAATTTCGTTAGAATCATTATTTTGATGGTCGTTATTTTGAGCGACGTCAGAATGGTTTTTGATTGTTGGCATTAAGTTTTCAATAGAAAGCTCAAAATTTGACTTTTCATCCTTCTCAGCATTTAAATTATCACTTTCGTGCTTTTCTTGAGGAGTACTGGAATTATAATTTTGCTCATCTTCGCTATTACTAATTTTATTTAGACGCTCTTGTTCTTTCTCTTTTTTCTTAGCTTCCAAATTTTCAACAATGGTGTCTGGATCAATACTAAAACGAATGATTAGGTAAGAAATAAAGAAGAATAGTAATAAAATGATAAGTCCGGTTTTACCGATAAAGGTTTGTAGGTACTCATTAAGTTCAAAACCGACAACTCCAGATAAAATGGCATATTTCGTATTAACAAAACCTAAAGAAATTGAAGCCCATAGCATTCCGAGTAACCCCCAATTCCAAGAGGTAATAATTTTTTTTAAGTTTGATTGTAGTAAGATTCTTGCTCCAGTAAAGAATAATACAACATTTAAAATGAAGGCACCTAAACCAAACCCTTTAAAAACAAGTAAATTACTTAATTTAGCCCCAATTTTTCCCAATAAATTACTGGTGGGAATACTTCGATCTGAGAATTGATTCAAAGAGCTTTGATCTTGTTGCCAAGAGTAAAAAAAAGAGATGAAGGCAACTGTTAAAAAGATAGAAAACAATATTAGAAAAGCTCCAAAAATAGTTTGATTTTGTCTATTTTGAACAAAAGACTTGACTTTTGAAATAGTCGAAACGGATTTCTGATTTTTCTTAACAGATGTTTTCTTTTTTGCCATAAATAAAAATTAATCAGTACTTAAAACGCTAAAATATAGCGATAATTTTAGGGATGTAAATAATACCCGCAATAATCAAAGAGAAGAAAGCTGCGAAAGCAGGTGCTCCAGCAGCTATATCTTTGATAAAACCTATTTTTTTATCATAATCTGGGTGTACAAAATCGGCTACTTTTTCAATGGCTGTGTTTAATGCTTCGGCAACTAATACCAAAGCAATAACCAAAATTTGAGCCAACCATTCATTTGTTGAAATGGAAAAGTAAAACCCCATAAAAGTAACGAGGATAGCGAAAAAAGCTTGTACTTTTATACTATCTTCTGTGGTCAGAAGTAACCACATACCTTTTACGGCAAATTTTATGCTCCGTAGTCTACCTCTTATAAACCCTAGTTTATGATCTTTCATAAAAGATTAAAGAGCTTTTAAAGCTGCTTCGTAATTAGGCTCGTCTACAATTTCATTAACCTGTTCTGTATATACAATATTACCTTCCTCGTTGATTACAACAACACAACGTGAATGTAAACTTTGTAATGGTCCAGTAGTAATTTCTAAACCATACTCTTTTCCAAAGTTACCATCTCTAAAATCAGATAGCATTACTACATTTTCTATACCTTCAGCTCCACAAAATCTTCCTTGGGCAAAGGGTAAGTCTTTTGAAACACAAATTACTTTAGTATTGTCAAGGGCAGAGGCTTTTTTATTAAATTCTCTTACCGAAGTAGCACATGTTCCAGTATCAACACTAGGAAAGATATTTAATACAAGTTTTGTTCCTGCAAAATCACTTAATTTTTTATCTGAAAGATCAGAAGCAGTTAACGTAAATTCAGGAGCTTTTTCGTTTAAGTTTGGAAGGTTTCCAACTGTTTCAATTGGATTTCCTTGTAAGTTAATAGTTGCCATTTTTTCATTTTAATTAGAATTCAAAGGTAGTTAAATAATTTAAAAAAAATGACTGGAATCAAACATTATCAGGTGTAAAAAGAAGTATCTTCGTAGCCAGAATTTTAAGGATATAAAGTTGAGTTTAGGGGAGTATACAAAGGAGTTTAGATACAATTGGAAATTGGCAGCTCCTGTGATGTTAGGGATGCTTGGGCATACCTTTGTGAGTTTTATTGATAATATTATGGTAGGGCAGTTGGGAACAGCTGAATTGGCAGCAGTATCTTTAGGAAATAGCTTTCTTTTTATAGCAATGTCTTTAGGTATTGGTTTTTCAACAGCGATTACACCATTAACGGCAGAAGCCGATTCTTCAAACAATTTTAAAAACGCGAAATCTACTTTCAAGCATGGGGTTGTTCTATGTTTTTGCATGGGCTTAGTAATGTTTTTAGGTGTTTACTTTGCAAAACCATTGATGTACTATATGGATCAGCCAGAAGAGGTGGTTACTTTGTCTTTGCCTTATTTGGATTTGGTGGCATTTTCTTTAATTCCAATGATTACTTTTCAAGCGTTGAAACAATTTAGTGATGGAATGTCCATGACAAAATATCCAATGTATGCAACATTGTTGGCTAATATTTTGAATGTAATATTTAATTACCTGTTGATTTTTGGAAAGTTTGGTTTTCCTGCCTTGGGAATTGTTGGAGCCGCTTATGGAACTTTATTATCTAGGGTAGTTATGGTAATTTTCTTATGGTGGGTTTTAACAAGAAAGGAACGTACGAGACAACTAGTAACCAGAATTAAGATTTTTGTGTTAGAAGGTCGCATGATAAAGAAGATTATAAGTTTAGGAGCTCCAAGTGCTATGCAGATGCTATTTGAAGTGGCAATTTTCACGGCGGCGATTTGGTTGAGTGGTTTATTAGGAAAAAATCCACAAGCTGCAAATCAAATCGCTCTTAACTTGTCATCAATGACATTTATGGTCGCAACTGGTTTAGGGGTTACTTCTATGATTAGAATCGGGAATCAGAAAGGATTAAAAAAATATAAGGAATTAAGAAGGATTGCGTTTTCAATATTCTTGATGGGAACTATTTTGGCAGTAATTTTTTGTGGATTTTTCTTTGCCTTTCATAAATCCTTACCGCATTTATATATAGATTCAAACGATGTTACTAATTATGCTGATAATATGGAGGTTTTGGAAATAGCTTCTCAATTACTTATTGCTGCAGCATTTTTTCAAATTAGTGATAGTATTCAGGTGATGGTTTTAGGAGCGCTGAGAGGTTTGCAGGATGTTGTTATTCCTACAATTATGACACTTATTTCTTATTGGATTATAGGGTTTCCAATAAGTTTTTACTTTGGAAGTGAGGAAATGTATGGAAGTTTTGGAATATGGTTAGGCTTAATAGCAGGGCTTACATCAGCTTCAATTCTATTATATTTGCGCTTTAATTATTTAACATTAAAATTGATTAAAACAAAATAGAATGAATTTACCTAAGTTTTTATTGGCAGATAATAGTAATAACCCTGAAGATATTTTTGTATTGCATACTGAATATCCTAGATTTTTAATCAATTTGAAAGATGATGAAGTGGAGTGGTTTGAGGACGTGTCAGGAGAAAATGAGCAAGATTTGGCCAATGAGTTAGAAAACTTGATAGAATTGGCTGGAACGTTTTACGATGAAGAAATGAAGCAATATGAGGAATAAAAAATGCTGGTTTTACCAGCATTTTTTTTATTCTTCATTATTTTCTAAAAGTTGTTTTGCTTGACCTTTCCAATTATCTCTTACAATTCTACCTGGAAAAAATTGAATTAAATCTGTTACAGTTTCAATTTCATCATTAGATAATTTGCTTATTTGTTGATAATTATAAATACCAATGCTATTTAATTTTTTCTCTATAAAACTTCCAATTCCATTTATTTTAGTAAGGTCATCTTTGCTGTCTTCATCGGCCTTACCAATATTGTCAAATTTAAGTTTTTTAGGGTGTTTTATCTCAATTCCACCACGCTCAACGGTTTTTTTTGCCCGTATTGTAGATTGCATTTCTGTACGTAACTCAGTAATGGTTTCTTTACTTTCTTCTATTTGGTTTTCGTACTTATTTTTGTAGTAAAACCAAGAAAATAAATAGCCAATTAAAAATGAGCCAAACATCCAGAAAAAGAGTCCGAGAAGGTGAGAGGATTTTTCTGCTAAAAAGAGTGCCATATTCAAGGGATTAATGTTAGTTGATTAGTATTTCAATTCTTTTGTTTTTTAAATTATTTGATTTATGTCCTTCTAAAGGCTGGGTGTCTCCTTTAGAACTTGCTTTTAATTTTGATTTAGGAATTCCATTTTCAATTAGATAGTTGGATAATTGGGTTGCTAATTGTAAACCAATTGAATTACTGGTCTCTGGATTCCTTGTTTTAGTTGAGTGCCCAACAATATTTACTGTTTTATTAGGGTTGTTGGCTAAGTAATTTTTTAATTCGAACGTGTAAGCTATTAAACTTTTATCTGGTCTTATTGTGTTTCTTCCGAATACATTTTGTACGGTTTTAGACACAATAAACTTATCCAGAATTTCTTTTTTCTGGTTTGAAACTTCTCCATAATAAATAGTGATTCCTTCTGCATAAAAGCCATCATAGTCATAATTATAATTCACTACAGAATCTTTAATATTAAGTCTGTTCGGATTAACGCCATATTTGGCTAATCGATTTTTAATATATATGGCTCTTGATTCACCGAAAGAGGTTTTATTTGATAAAAATTCATTGGGTAAATAATGCCCCACAACAGTTATTTCTTTAGTAGGATTATTATTTAAAAAATTGAAAATAGAATCTTTGAAGTAAGAAAAGTTTTGAGGAAACAAAACCCTGGTATGTGCCGCATTTGTAATAAACTTATGTTTGAATTTAAGATGGGTTAATTTTGATTCTTTTTTAATCGATTTAATTTCTTTCGTTGGATTTTCTTCTATAGTAGTTGGTTCAGAAGCTTTTTTCTCTACTATTTTTGGAGTTTCAGAAGGTTTAGAAGTTTGTTTAATTTTCTTATCTGAGGTTTCTTTTGTCAAATTTTCATCGGTCGGCGTAGGGGAGTCCTCATAACTAAAGTTACGACTCTGAACGAGAAGAGCTACGGTTGCCCAACACAAAAAAACGAGAAAAGCTTTTAAAAAGTTTCTCATAGTTAAGGGGTAGTTGATTTTTGTTTGTGCATTAAAAATATAAAAATCTTTTTATTAATCAAATAATGTAGTATGATAACTGTATTAAAACAAAAAAGCTTACCGTTTAGGTAAGCTTTTTGATGGTAACATTATATTGTTATTACTTTATTAAATTATAACTTCTTTTAATGAAGTTAGTCAATTCTTCTCCGTGTAATAGATTCTGAGATAATTTCGCTAGATCGAAAGCTTGAGAAATTAATTCTTTCTGTTTGTCTTCATCAGCATTTAGGATATCACTAACCAACTGGTGATTTGTGTTTACCACTAAATTATACATTTCAGGTAAGTTACCCATTCCCATCATGCCTCCACCTGAAGCACTCATTTCTTTCATTCTTCGCATAAATTCGGGAACAGTGATTAAGAAAGGAGAAGCGTCAGAGTCCATAGATTCTAATTGAACCGTATATGATTCTTTTGGAACAGAACCTTCAATAATAGGCTTTAATTTATCCTTTTCTTCATCAGATAATTTAGAAATAACGGTATCATCTTTCTTGATTAAATTATCAACATGGTCAGCATCAACACGAGTAAACTGAACTTTGGTGTCTCCACCTGAAGTCTCTAGTTTTTGCATTAAGTGAGACACAATAGGAGAATCTAATAATAATACCTCATAGCCTTTTGCCTTAGCAGCTTCAATATAGGCATGTTGAGCATCTTTATTTGCCGCATAAAGGATAATATGATTACCATCTTTATCTGTTTGGCTATCCTTAGTTTTCTCAACTAATTCATCAAAAGTAAAATACTCATCGTTTACTGTTGGGTATAGTGCAAACTTTTTTGCTTTATCGAAGAACTTCTCTTCAGATAACATACCATACTCAATAATTACTTTAATATCATTCCATTTCTTTTCGAAATCTTCTCTATCTTTCTTGAATAAAGAGCTTAATTTATCAGCTACCTTTTTAGTAATATAACCTGATATTTTCTTAACAGCACCATCAGCCTGTAAATAAGAACGAGAAACGTTTAAAGGAATATCTGGAGAGTCAATAACACCTTTAAGCATTTGTAAGAAGTCAGGCACAATTCCTTCGACATTGTCCGTAACAAATACTTGGTTTTGATATAATTGAATTTTATCCTTTTGCATATCTAAATTCTGACTTAACTTAGGGAAGAATAAAATACCCGTTAAGTTAAAAGGATAGTCAACATTTAAGTGAATGTGGAATAAAGATTCCTCAAATTGCATAGGATATAACTCACGGTAGAAGTTTTTATAATCATCAGCTTCTAAATCTGCAGGTTTTTTGGTCCAAGCAGGTTCTGTGTTATTGATAATATCATCAACATCGATTTGTTTATGAGGCTCCTTCGTTTCCTTTCCTTCCTCATCAGTAATTGTTTGAGGAGTAAAGTCAGGATCATTAATTTTCTTAGTACCAAATTTGATAGGTACTTGGTTGAATCTGTTATATTTAGTTAGGAGTCCTCTTATTTTTCCGTCTTCTAAAAACTCTACTGAATCTTCAGCTATATGTAGAATTATCTCAGTTCCACGATCAGATTTATCATGCTCTACTAAAGTATATTCAGGTGAACCATCACAAGTCCAGTGAGCGGCTGGCTCTTCTTTAAATGACTTTGTAATAATTTCAACTTTATCGGCAACCATAAAAGCAGAGTAGAACCCTAATCCAAAATGACCAATTACTCCAGTTTCGTTTTTATCATCTTTATACTTTTCTAAAAACTCCTCAGCTCCTGAAAAAGCAATTTGATTAATGTATTTTTCAACCTCCTCGGCTGTCATACCTAAACCTTGGTCGGTAATACTTAAAGTTTTATTGTCTTTATCAATCTTAACTTCAATTTTAGGGGCACCATATTCAACTTGTGCTTCACCTATTGAAATTAAATGTTTAAGCTTTGTAGTAGCATCTGTAGCATTAGAAATAAGTTCGCGTAAAAAGATTTCATGATCAGAATACAAGAACTTTTTAATCAGAGGAAAAATGTTTTCTACCGATACATTAATATTTCCTTTACTCATAATTTATATATTTTATTTGATATTATTTTCTGGAATGAAATAGTCAAAAAAAATACCAAAACTGAAATAATGACAATATGACATGTAATTAAGCCAAAAGGTTTCTTAAATTGTTTTAAAAATTATAAATTGCTACTTTTGATAGTCAAAAATTTGCACACAAGTAAAAAAATAACATAAAAAATTATGTATAGTTCAAAAATTACAGGATTGGGGTATTATGTACCCGACAACGTGGTGACCAATGATGATTTAACCCAGTGGATGGAGACAAGTGATGAATGGATTCAAGAGCGAACTGGAATTAAAGAACGTCGTTGGATTGATCCCAAAACTGGTGAGAATACTTCTTCAATGGGAGCAAAGGCAGCTGAAATAGCCATTGAAAGAGCTGGTTTAACAAAAGATGATATTGACTTTATAATATTTGCTACTTTAAGTCCGGATATGTACTTCCCAGGAGGTGGAGTACGTGTTCAAGATATGTTAGGAATGCCAACTATTGGAGCATTAGATGTTAGAAATCAATGCTCTGGTTTTATATATTCTTTATCTGTAGCCGATCAATTTATTAAAACTGGAATGTATAAAAACATTTTGGTAATTGGTTCTGAAAATCATTCTGGTGGACTAGAGAAATCGACAAGGGGAAGAGGAGTAACTGTAATTTTTGGTGATGGAGCGGGAGCTGCCGTTTTATCTCGTTGTGAAGAAGAAGGTAAGGGAATTTTATCATCTCATTTACATTCTGAAGGGAAGCATGCAAAGGAGCTAGCTTTAGAAGGTCCATCTACAGGTAGATGGGTTCCTGAAATAATGGAAGCGAACGATCCAGAAGATGTTTCTTACTATCCTTATATGAATGGTCAGTTTGTTTTTAAACATGCGGTTGTTAGGTTTTCGGAAGCTATTGTTGAAGGACTACAAGCGAATAATTTAAAGAAGGAAGATATTGACATGCTAATTCCTCATCAAGCAAACTTACGAATAGCGCAATTTATTCAGAAAAAATTCCAGTTATCTGATGATAAAGTATTCAATAATATACAAAAGTACGGTAATACCACAGCGGCTTCTGTTATTATAGCCCTTACAGAAGCATGGGAAAACGGAAAGATTAATGATGGAGATTTGGTAGTACTAGCTGCTTTTGGTAGTGGATTTACCTGGGGATCGGTTGTGATTCGTTGGTAAGAAAGAGTATATTCCAATAAATATGTTTTAAAGCAAACCCCGAAGCAATTAATTGCTTCGGGGTTTGTCTGTTAAAAGAGTCCACCTCTGGACTCATTATCGTCTCTCTCTTTTCGTGATCTTGTTTTTCCTTCCGAACCTCCAAAGGCATAGCTAAATCCAATATAAAAAAGGTCATTTTCTAAACTGTAGCTTCCATTTTGAGGAAAAGGATTGTCAGAAAAGTATTTATAGTTAAAATTATTGAAAATATCTGCTCCACGTATAGAAATAGTTCCTTTGTCATTTAAAATATTCAAACTTGCTCCAAGATCAACGGTAGTAAAAGGTTCTACCTCAAATTGTATATTTTTTCTCCTACCTCTGTGATTAATGGTTAACTGAGCGTTGAATCCCTTGTTTATTTTAAAGCTGTTTCGAAAAACCGTTTTAAAATAGGTGTTTTTTACAGATTCCATTTGGTTATTAATAATTCCTTCTGATTGTTGAATGTAGGCTTCTACAGAAGGAACAATATTCCACCATTTATAAATCTTATAGCTACCAGAAAGTTCGACACCATAGTTATCTGCAAAGTCATAATTATCATATGACATAATTTGAATGTCAGGATTCGTTTCACTTTGTTGAATTGTTCTTCCAATTCTGTTGGAAAGTCGTCTGTAGAAAGTTCCGAAAATTATGTATCCTTTAGGAATTGTTCTAGTGTAGTTTATCTCAAACGAATTAGTAAATTGTAAACTCAAATTTTGATTTCCTTGCGAGGTGGTCAGTGGAGATACCCATTCTTGTATAGGTGTTACCTGCGTAAATGAAGGTCTTTCTACTCTTCTGCTATAAGCAAGTTGAACATTATCTTTACTTGTGATAGCATAAGAAGCAAATACTGATGGATAGATATTAAACTCTTTATCAGAGTAAGGTACATTAGCTATTTGCTCGGTATTTGAAAACAGACCAAATACATTGTATTGTTCAAAACGCATTCCTGCTTGGAGTGATAACTTTCCAAACTCTTTGTTAAGATTGAAGTATGCAGAATATATGAAACGATCATAATTGAAGTTGGTATTACCTCTAGGGACAATAGTTACTGGTGATCCTACTTCAATTTCTTGATTTGTAATAATACTATTATGCATTAGTTGACTTCTATATTCAAGTCCTGTCTCAAGTTTTACACTATCAAGAATGATTTTTTCAAAATCTAAATTGATAAGCCATGATTTTTGAGTGTCATCAATATCGTTATTATAGTGATAAAGTCTATTACTTGGATCTTGAGGTAAGCGGTTAATTGATTCTTCAGGATTTTTATAATCACTATAATTGACTTCCAGCTCAATACTACCTTCATTTTTCAGGGTATGCTTATAATCAATATTATAAATCCTTTCTGAGAAGTCGTAGTTCGAAATGTTGGGCGTATATAAATTACCAGTATCTGACTGAAATAATGCATTATTACTTAAAGAATTCCTACTAACAGTTTGGTACGTATAAACCGAAACTGTGTTTTTCTTATCGATAAATAGATCAGCACCGACTCTAAATGAGTGGTCATTATAATCATATAAAAAGTCGAAATCTTGGGTTAAAAACTTGTCAACTCTTTCAATATTTTGAATGGTTCTTAATTTCCCAAAGTAGCTGCTATAATTTCCATATAGGTTTATAGAACCCGTATTATAATTTAAATCAATGGAGCTATTGGGTCTTGTATGTTTACTGTGTTCCAATCCAACCATGATAGTTCCGTTAAATCCTGCATCCGCATTTTTTTTCAAAATAAAATTTATAATCCCACTCATTCCTTCCGGGTTATATTTGGCAGAAGGTGAGGTAATGATTTCTATTTGTTTTAATAAAGTGGAAGGAGTTTGTCTTAAAAGTTGAGCAGGATCCATATTGGAAGGTTTTCCATTGATTAATATCCTAACATTTTCATTTCCTCTCAAGCTGATACTACCAGATTGTGCATCAACACTAACGGAAGGTGCATTTTGTAAAACTTGTAATGCATTGGCTCCAGTAGCGGTAATATCTTTACCTATATTAATAACCTTTCTATCTATTTTTTGAACAATATAGGTTTCATCTTTTTTAACTGTAACGTCATCGAGGATAACATTACTTTCTTTTAAATAGAGTTTGTTTAGTTGGAGTTTAGCGTTGGACTTAGATAAATTTATGTTCTTTACAAGTGAATCAAACCCCATAAATTGGACGTCTAATACGTAAGTTCCAAATGGAATTTTTTTTAGGGAAAATTTTCCAGTTTTATTGGAAACAACTCCAGCTATAATCTCTCCTTCTTCCGACTTAAGTGTTATACTTGCGAAGGGAATAGCGATTTGCTTTGTTTGTTCGTATATATAACCATGAACCTCACCAAAGTTTTTTTTCTGAGCAACAAGTTTAGATATACTAAGACATAGAAATAGTAGTAATAGTCTTTTCATTTTAGGGTAACTAATGAAATAGTACACTTATAATTAGTATAGTGGGGAGATATTAACAATATCTTATGCAGTATATAGCCGAGTAACAAATTCTCAAGTAAATTGGAGAATACTGTACAATAATAAAAAAAAAACTCCAGATAAATAAATATCTGGAGCTTTTCTGTACGTGAGTTTGGTTTATTACATAAAACCACCTCCACCTTGTTTTTCGTTATTATCTCTTTTTCTTCTTGATTTTGCACGGTTTTTACCTCCACCAAATCTATAGTTGAATCCAAGATACGTAGTTCTACTTTCCCATTTGAATCGACCATTTTGAGTAAATGGATTTTCAGATTGGAATTGAAACCTCATAGTGTTGAAAATATCGTTTACTCTGAATGTAATATTCCCTTTTCCTTTTAAAACACTGTAATTTGCTCCAATGTTAACCATTTTCATAGGAGATACTTCCCATTGAATATCTTTTTCAGTACCTCTATACATAGCAAACAATTGTAAACGTAATTTTTTAGATACAGTAAAACTGTTACTAATACGTGCACTGAATACTTCGTTTTGTACTTCTAATCTCGGTGCGTTAGGGTTGTTTAAGTCGGCCGTCCCAAATTGCTTTTGAGAGTAAAACTCGGCACTAGCATTGGCTCTCCACCATTTAGCGATTTTATAATTGGTTGATAATTCTAAACCATAAAAATCGGTATCATCAAAATTTTGGAAAGTTAGAATTTGGCGAACATTACTTGGATCACTAGGATCTTTATAAGTAACTCTTGAAATCACATCGTTAACATTTCTGTAGAAACTTCCAAAAGAAATAGATCCACCTTTTATTTTTCTTGTATAATTAAACTCAATTGAATTTGTAAATTGAGGAAGTAGCTCTGCATTACCTACTGAAGTAATTAAAGGAGTACTCCACTCTCTAATTGGATTTACCTGTTGAATATTGGGTCTATCAACTCTTTTACTATAACTTAACTGAAATTGATTCTTTTCAGAAGGGCTATAAGTAAAGAAAGCAGATGGATATATTGTAAAAATATCATCAGTAACCGTTTGGCTAGCTTGTGTCTCTTGATTAAATATTCCCTCAATATTGAATTGCTCTATCCTTGCACCTAATTGCATACTTAGCTTTCCAAACTGATGACCGTAATTAACATATCCTGAATAAATCTTTCTGTCGTAAGAAAAAGAAGAATTGTTAA
Organism: Tenacibaculum xiamenense; assembly: GCF_964513065.1. NCBI lineage: Bacteria > Pseudomonadati > Bacteroidota > Flavobacteriia > Flavobacteriales > Flavobacteriaceae > Tenacibaculum > Tenacibaculum xiamenense. The sequence goes on along the minus strand of NZ_CAZEQU010000033.1, from coordinate 715,700 downwards.
ATCCTGTTTGGTTTGTGATGTTTGTGTTATCGGTGTTATTTTCACGATATTCAAGACCAAGCTCTAATTTTCCATTTTCTGAAATAGGGTTTGTATAATCAAGGTTGATCAAAGTATTTGATCGATCATTGAATATATCATTAAAATAGTTTAAAGATCCATCATTTGGGTTAATTAGGTCACTATTAAATAGATCTTGGGGAGTATCGTTTTGCGAATAAGTGGCTTCAAGTTCAATATTATGTCCTTTTTTCTCAAAATCGTGTTTATAGTTAACGTTGTAGGTTTGATTTTTACTATTTGATAATTGTGAGTTTGGAGATATGTTAGTAAGAACACCTGAGTTGTCAGTAATTTCTACTCGTCCATTAGCATTACTGTCAAACCAATTTTGAGTGGTATAAAATGACAATGTATTTTTGTCGTCTAAGTAAATATCGGCACCAAATTTCACTAAGTGAGATTCGTTGTCATTTATAAAAACAAAATCTTGATTGTTTATTCCTGCTCTGTTAACGAAACCAAAATTATAACGATCACCTCCATTAAATCCATAGTTCCCAAAAAAGTTTACTTTTCCAGTTTTATAATTCATATTAGTAGAGGCGTTGTAACGAACATAGTGCCCAGCTTCAACTCCTGTATTAATAGATCCATTAAAGCCCATATTAGCATTCTTGTTCAATATAATATTGATAATTCCACTCATTCCTTCTGGGTTATACTTAGCTGAAGGGTTGGTGATTAACTCAACACTTTTAATCGAAGAAGAAGGTAATTGTCTCAGTAATTGGGCCGCTGGAACATTTGTAGGTTTCCCGTCAACTAAAACTCTTACATTGTCGTTTCCTCGAAGACTAATATCTCCTGTTTGACTATCTACACTAACTGATTGTACGTTATTTAATAATTCAGAAGCGGTAGCTCCGGCAGAGGTTAAGTCCTTTCCTACGTTGATAACTTTTCTATCTATTTTTTGCGTAACAGTGGAAGTTTCAGCTCTTACTTCAACTTCTTCTAAAGTAGTAGAATCTTCTTCTAATTGAATAGTTCCTAATTGAATATTTTTATTTTTCTTACTAACCGTAATTGACTTTGTATACGTTTTATATCCAATAAACTGAACTTCTAAGGTGTTGTTCCCGTTTGGTATGTTTTTTATAGTGAATGCACCACTTTCGTTAGTAATACCACCAGTTATTAATTTTTTGGCAGCATCTTTGATAATAATGTTTACATAAGGTAAAGGTTCTTTGGTAGTTTTATCAATAACCTTTCCTGATATAACTCCTGGTTTGGGTAAATCATTTCCATAGGAGAATAAGCTCATAAAGGCTAAAAATAACAGTAATAATCTTCTCATTTCGTAAGTTTTTGAATTGTCTTAATGCTTAATAGACAATCCAAGTCGTATTTTTGTTACTGTAATAATCCAATTTAACGTATAATTAACAATATGAAAAATACCACATTAGTGTTAGGAGCTTCTTTAAATGAATCAAGATATTCGAATAGAGCTATAAAGTCACTTGTTGAAAATAAAGTTAATACTTTAGCTATTGGAGCAAGTAAAGGAGAGGTGTCTGGAGTTCAAATTTCGGATGAAAAAGAATTATTTAAAAATATAGACACTGTAACTTTATATATCAATCCTAAAATACAAGAAGACTACTATGACTATATATTGAACTTAAAACCTAGAAGAGTTATTTTTAACCCCGGAACGGAAAATATTGAATTTATAAATATTCTAAGATCGAACAATATACTTGTGGAAGAGGCGTGTACCCTAGTGTTGTTGTCAATAAATCAATATAATTAGTGTATATATAATAATAACAATGTTTGATAAAAATAATCTCAACTTAGGGTGCGTTATATATACTTTAACTCATAAAGGGCTTGAAGCTGAGTGGCTTTTTAACGAAAATAATAGCTTACAAAAGGGGATAGGTGTAGCAAAAAGATTAACAAAGTTAAATGGAACTAGAAAGTTTGAGGGAAATTTCGAAATTGTTTATACGGACTTAAGTGGAAATGAATCACCAAAGTTGGAGTTGGAAATTTTATTTAAATCGGAAGTTTACTACTTAACATGGATTTATAATGAAGAAGTAACCGATTTGGGAATTGGAATTGAAAGCGATGATAGACTATTGGTTAGTTACAAAAAAAATATTTAATAGTAAGGTTTCCTTTTTACCAAAATTAGTACTTAAAAACAATTAATTAAGAATTTCAATAGGGTAGGAGTTAATAGAATATCGTTTACCCGCTTCAGCCAACTCAACATTGCTGAACACTGTTTCGGCCTCCTTTTTAAACTCTGCAATATCTTTATATCTACTAGAATAATGCCCGATAATAAGTTTGCCTGCATTTGCTTGGTCAGCTATAGAAGCAGCTTGTTCGGCAGTAGAATGCTTCGTTTTTTCGCACAAATCCTCTCTGTCTTTTAAGAATGTAGCTTCATGATACAAAACATCAACATCTTTAATAATTGGAACAATATCAGGTTTATACGAAGTGTCACTACAAAAGGCGAAGCTTTTCGGTGTGTCAGGTTCTAGAGTTAATTGATTATTAGGAATAATTTCACCAGAAGAAAGCTTAAAGTCTTTTCCCGATTTTAAATTATTGTAATCACATTTTTCTATCTCATCATATTGTTTGATTTTTTCAATATGAAGTTTTTTCAGTTTTGGTTTTTCTGTAAACAAAAAACCATTAGTATAAACCCTATGGTCTAATGGGATTGTCTTAACGGTTACTTTTTCGTCTTCAAAAATAACTTCACTTTCTTTAGATGATAATTCATGGAAAATAATATCATATTTTGTCCATGATTTAGATAGTTTTAATTGCAGGATAGTTACTTCTTTAATTCCTTTAGGACCATATATATGAAGAGGTTTTTCTCTATTTAGAATTCCAAATGTTGAAATAAGTCCTATTAAACCGAAAAAATGATCGCCATGAAGGTGAGAAATAAAAATGTGGTTTATTTTAGAAAAGCCTATTTTATATTTACGCATTTGTCTTTGCGTTCCTTCTCCACAATCAATTAAAAAGTGACGATTATTAATTTCTAAATATTGAGAGGTTGGAAAGGCATTAGCACGAGGTGTAGCTGAATGACATCCCAATATCGTAAGATTTAAATCCATTACCTTATAACAAGTCGTTTTGAATGTACCTCTTCACTTGTCTGAATAGAATAAATATACATGCCCGATTTTAAATCATTCCTTCTAAAAGTAATGCTGTTTTTTCCTCTTTCAGCTTTAATCTCTTTAGCTAAAATGGTTTTTCCTAAAATATTTTTAACAGTTAAAATAACAGGCTGTGTTTTTTCAGATATAAAAGAAATTTTAGTTTCAAAATTAAATGGGTTTGGGTGAGTTCCCAAACTTTTAAGTGAATGAGTTTCCTGGGCGTATATAATCGCCGAAACCGAAAACAATATAAAGAAGAGTAATTTTTTTATCATATATAATTCATTAGGGGGTGATGAATAAATTAATAGTTAAAAACCTAAATCACGTTGAATATCCTCCATCTCAATTACATCTTCTGCTTCAATTAAGGTTGGAACTATATTAAAGTTCTCAGGGAAATTATCAACTTCTACACCCTTTTTGATAACTACAAAAGACATGCCATTTTCTCTTTGAATATCAGCGTATTTCAAAAATAGCAAAATATTTTGTTCAGTAAAATTATTTTCAGAAGAAATTTCTAAAACAATATGTGAATCTTTGAGATTTTCATATTCTTGCTCGAAATTTTTTAAGAAATCATCAAAAGAAGTTTCTTCTGAACTAACCAATTTATAATGATCCTTCTGTACTATTTTCATCACTATCTCTTAATTTGTTGAGCTAACAAATATATTACAGCCATTCTTACAGCAACACCATTCTCAACCTGATTTAATATAATTGATTGATCGCTATCAGCAACATCACTAGTTAATTCTACTCCTCTGTTGATCGGTCCTGGGTGCATGATTACAATATCTTTACCTACATTATCCAATATTTCCTTATTAATACCAAATAATTGCGTGTATTCTCTTGTTGATGGGAAATATTTGATGGCCATTCTTTCGTGTTGAACACGAAGTACGTTGGCAACATCACACCATTCTAGCGCCTTTTTCAAGTTTGTTTCCACTTCTACACCTAAACTTGTAATGTATTTTGGAATTAATGTAGTTGGACCACAAACTTTAACCTTAGCTCCTTGTAATTGTAAAGCAAAAATATTTGAAAGAGCTACACGCGAATGTAAAACATCACCTACAATTACAATTTTTTTTCCTTTTAAATTACTGTTAAGCGCTTCTCTCATTGAGAAACTATCCAGTAATGCTTGGGTTGGATGTTCATGAGTTCCGTCACCTGCATTTACTATTTTAGCATCGACATGCTTAGATAGAAAAATCCCTGCACCAACATTTGAATGACGCATTACAACAATATCAACTTTCATTGAAAGTATATTGTTTACAGTATCAATTAAGGTTTCTCCTTTTTTAACTGAAGATTGTCCTGCAGAGAAATTGATTACATCTGCAGATAACCTTTTTTCAGCAAGTTCAAAGGATAATTTGGTACGAGTACTATTTTCAAAAAACAGATTAGCAATAGTAATATCACGTAATGAAGGTACCTTTTTAATAGGTCTATTAATAACTTCTTTAAAATGAGAGGCAGTTTCAAAAATAAGTTCTAAATCTGTTTGATTTAAGTACTTAATGCCTAATAAATGTTCTACACTTAACTGCTTCATTCTTAAGGTAATTTTTTAATCATAAGGTTAATCAAGCTTTTGCTTGGTTTCAATATAAATAGCGTCTTTTTCGTGGGTTTCTTTCCAATGCACAGCAACTTTTTCTTCGTTAATGGCATCAACTTGTCTACCCCTATAATTCGGTTGTATTGGTAAATGGCGGCTAAACCTTCTATCTATTAAAACCAAAAGTTCAATGCTTTCTGGTCTTCCATAAGATTGAATAGCGGTTAAAGCCGAACGAACACTTCTCCCAGAATATAAAACATCATCAATAAACACAACTTTTTTCCCTTCAATAAGGAAATCTATTTGAGTTGATGTTGCTTCCAAAGGTTCGTCTCTTCTTCTAAAATCATCTCTGTAAAAGGTTATATCCAATAACCCTAACTGTAAATCAGTAATTGAATAATCATTCTTTAATAATTCAGCCAAACGTTTTGCTAAAAAGGTGCCTCTTGGTTGAAGTCCTATCAAAACGGTATTAGAAAAATCGTTGTGGTTTTCGATTAACTGACACGCTAATCGATGCAGAATGATTTCAATTTCTTTTGAAGTAAGTAGTATTTTTCTGCTCATTGTTGCTACCAAATTTGTTTGATAGTTTCAACGTTCAAAATTACTACAAAAAAATAGTGTAGCAAAATTAAAGTTAATGAAACATAAAAGTATATCAGTAAAATTATCTTTACATTTGCCAACTTTTAGAAAAGTCTCGTAACATTATGATGAAATACATTAAAAATAAGAAGATTAAGATAAAGGATGATTCCTTAGCTGGAATTACCGTTTCTTTGGCAATGATACCTGAAGTGGTGGCTTTCGCCTTTGTTGCACAGATAAGTCCTATAGTTGCTTTATTTGGAGCTTTTGTTGTTGGAATCATTTCGGCGATCTTTGGAGGAAGACCTGGTCTTATTTCTGGAGCAGCGGGAGCAGTAGCTGTAATTTTTGTACATATGATTCAGGAAGGTCATGCAAAAGGACTCTTATTTGATACACCTGTTGAAAATATGGGGTATTTCTATTTACTTGCTGCAGTTGTTTTAATGGGAATTATTCAAGTGCTAGCAGGAGTTTTCAAATTAGGAAAATTTGTTCGTTTAATTCCTCATCCTGTTATGATGGGATTTGTAAACGGATTGGCTATTGTGATTTTTATGGCACAATTAGGAATGTTCAAGGAGAATTCTAAAGATATTTTTGGTCAAAATAAAAGAAAAACTGAGAATAAAGAATTAGTGTATAAGATAGAAGGAACGGAAGTAAAAGATATTGCTTCAAACAATACTATTTTTACAATAAAAGATAAATCAGTTTTTAATAATGGGACGAATAAAGAAATGTTCTTGATGTCAGAAGGACAGGTTTTTGATGTAAATACTAAGAAAGTTATTTTTAACGTTGGAGATGAAGGATTTTATTCGGTAAAAGATGAAGGTGTTGTAAAATCGACCATGCAAGGAACCAAATTATACACAATGATTGGTCTAGTATTGTTAACCATGTTAATTGTTTGGGGATTACCAAAATTAACAACAAAGGTTCCTGCCGCGTTAACTGCTATATTAATTATCACATTTATTGTTGTTTTTGGAGGGATTGAATCTATTAATGTAGGAGACTTTATTCGTGATGGAGGAGGAGCCGGTTTAAATGGTTTCGATGAGTTATCTAAAAAATTAAATTTAGCAGAGTTGTGGGGTAATCTACCTTTTAATTTAGATACGTTAAAATTTATTGCTCCATATTCATTCTTAGCAGCTTCAGTTGGATTAATTGAAACTTTAATGACTATGAATTTAGTTGATGAGTTAACAGATTCGCGTGGTAATGGAAATAAGGAATGTGTAGCGCAAGGAGCTGGAAATATAGTGAGTGGTTTGTTCGGTGGAACTGGTGGTTGCGGTATGATTGGTCAAACTGTAATTAATATTAATGCCGGTGGTAGAGGTCGTTTGTCAGGTGTAATGATGGCTGTAACACTTTTAATTTTCATTCTTTTTGCAGATAAATATATTGAACAAGTTCCTATTGCAGCTTTAGTAGGCGTAATGTTTATGATGGTAATAGAAACTTTTGCTTGGTCAAGTTTTAGAATAATGAATAAAATACCTGTATCGGATGCTGTTGTGTTAATTATTGTATCAGCAGTAACGGTTGTATTTGATTTAGCAATTGCGGTATTTGTTGGGGTGATTATTTCAGCTTTAGTATTTGCTTGGGAAAATGCTAAGAGAATTAGAGCAAGAAAGAGAATGAAAGCCGACGGAACGAAAGTATATGAAATTTGGGGACCATTGTTCTTTGGAAGTATTACAGCTTTTAATGAAAAGTTCGATATTAAAAACGATCCAGAGAAAGTAGAGATTGATTTTGTGGAATCTAGAGTTTCTGATCATTCCGCGATTGAAGCTATTTTTAATTTGGTAGAAAAATACGAAACAGCAGGGAAGAAGGTTGTATTGAAGCATTTGAGTGAAGATTGTAAAGTGTTAATGTATAAAGCAAGTGAAAAGTTTCATAATATAATTGAAGAAGATATTGATGATCCGAGATATCACTTAGCTGAAAATCCTGAAAAGTTCCCGAAACCTTTATCTGAATATGAGTTTTAATTGTAGGAGAATAGCGAAGAGTTTAACTCTTAAAAATTGTTCAAACATCATAATAAAATAAAAACTCCCGCAATTGCGGGAGTTTTTATTTTATGCTTTATTTAGTGGACTTATAATTTCTACATCGCTGAAAGCAATAGCACCTCTTACAACTCCGTCAATGGTACTTTTTAGTGCTTCAATAAGCTGCATTTTAAGCTGTGATTTGTGATAGATTAAACTAACCTCTCTTGCTGGAGGAGGCGTTTCAAATTCTCTTAAGTGTGCTTTGTCTCGGTCGTTTAAATCTAAAGTATTTAAATAAGGTAGTAGTGTCATTCCTAATCCATCTTTAGAAAGTTTAATCAGAGTATCAAAACTTCCACTTTCTAATTGAAAATGGATGTTCTTACTAGTTTTAGGCGATCTACAAATGTTTAGAACACTATCTTTAAAACAATGGCCATCTTCTAATAGTAAAATATCTTCCACATTTAACTCATCAACAGTTATCTTATTTTTTTGATATAGTTTATGTTCTTCAGGAATTAATCCAACAAAAGGCTCATAATATAAAACACGTTCTTTAATGGCTTCATTTTCTAATGGAGTCGCCGCAATGGCGGCATCAATATAGCCATCTGTTAGCTTTCTAATGATTTCTTCAGTAGTAAGTTCTTCAATAATTAGTTGAACTTTAGGATAGTTTTTATTGAAGGTTTTTAAAAACATAGGTAAAAGAGTAGGCATAATTGTTGGGATAATACCTAATTTGAATTCTCCTCCAATGTATCCCTTTTGTTGGTGAACAATATCAACAATTCTATTGCTTTCGTCAACAATAACTTTGGCCTGTTCAACAATACGTTTTCCTACCTCTGTAAGTTCGATTGGTTTTTTTGATCTATTGAAAATTTTGGCATCTAATTCTTCTTCGAGTTTTTGTATTTGCATACTCAACGTGGGTTGCGTAACAAAACAATTTTCAGCTGCCACGGTAAAGTTTTTATACTCTGCAACCGCTAATGTATATTTCAATTGCGTAATAGTCATTCCTATAATATTTTTTGATAAAGATATTAAAACAATCAATATAATTTATATCATAAACATGTTAATTTGAGGTAATTTTGACATAGAAAAACTAGTAAACATAAAATCAACAAAATATGGCAATTTCAATATTAGGATTAGATAAAAACAAAACAGAAGAGTTAGTAAAAGAGTTAAATACGTTACTTGCTAACTTTCAAGTATATTACCAAAATGCAAGAGGTTTACACTGGAATATTAAGGGGAAGAACTTTTTTGAATTACATTTAAAATTTGAGGAGTTTTATACAGATGCTCAGGAAAAAGTAGATTTAATTGCTGAAAGAATTTTAACACTGCAAGGTACTCCTTTACATACTTTCGCTGATTATGAAGCTTTGGCATCGGTACCAGTAGGTAAAGATATTTCTAATGATGAGCAAGCTGTTAAATTAATAGTGGATTCTTTAGCAGAATTATTAAAAATAGAGCGTGCAATACTTGAGTTATCAGATGAGGCAGATGATGAAGGAACAAACTCAATGATGAGCGATTTTATTTCAGAACAAGAAAAAACATTATGGATGATGAATGCTTGGTTAGGCTAAGCTCATATCCATTTTTTAGGGGGAAGCAAAGAGGTAACATTAATACGTTACCTCTTTTTGATTTTTATAAGTTTAGCATTTCTTTAGCTTTTTTAACCGATGTAACAGGAAGTTTACAGAAGCCTTTTTCGCAAATGTAAATATAGGTTTCACCTTCGACGTACTTGTTCTTAAATACAGGAAGTGAATTTGAGAAATTTTCTCTTGTAAAGTAAGTTAATGTATTAGGGAAGTAGGTGTTTTGAAACTCTCTAGATTTACGTTTAGCTTCTGTTCCTACAATAATAATTTCTTTAAGAGGAAATAACTCTTGTAAATGAAGATTACCCCATTTCAAATAATTGGAAAAATCTTCCTTTAAATAGGGCGTTATTGTTGTCATCATTTTAGAAAATCGATCTCCATATACTTGGTTTCTATAAAGAATACTTAATTTTTTAAGGTTCTCGGCCATTACAGAATTAGGTGAAGGAAGTACGCCATCACTCAACTTTACTAATGGTGAAACTAATTTTGATTTCTCTGTAAAAGTGAACATGTTATCTTTCGTATCTGTAAAATCTTCTAAGACTATTTTTGTCAGATCAGAAGCATAAGTAGCATAAGTGGAATTACCAGTAATACTGTAGAGTTTTAAATAGGCGGAAATCAAGTAAGCATAATCTTCTAAAAAAACATCCTTTTTATTCGAGTTATTATTGAATATGTGTTTTAGCTTTCCATTTTTAAAAGCTTGAGCATGCAAATCTTTAGCTAAAGATTCTGCCAAATCTAAGTATTTTATATCTCGTAATGCTCTATAGGCATCTGCATATCCAGTAATGAGTAAAGCATTCCATGAGGTTATTTTTTTTATGTCTCTATTTGGAGGAGTACGCTGTTTTCTTTTATTTACTAAAAGATTAACCCATTCTAATTTCTCTTTAGAAATGGATGGATCATAAGAGTTTTTTGATAAAATATAAGTATTTCTTTCCTTTTCTATAGGCGTAAGTTTGTAGCTCTTCAAAAACTCCTTGTAACTTGCACCAAGTATCTCTTTTAATTCTTGTTTATTCCATATGTAATATGCTCCTTCTTTTCCTTCATTATCAGCATCAATAGAAGAAATATAGCCTCCATTTGAATTTAGCATGTTTTGTTCTAAGAATTGAACGGTTTTTTCTATTACATATTTATATCTTAAATCCTTATATTTTAAATAACCATTTGCGTAAATACTAAGTGTTTGTGCATTGGTGTAAAGCATTTTTTCAAAATGGGGAACCAACCATTTACTATCGGTACTATATCGAAAGAAACCACCTTCTAAATGATCAAAGACTCCGCCTTCGTACATTTTGTCTAAAGTTGTTTTTATTTGTTTTGAAACATTTGTGTCTTTAAACAAATATGCATAGTCCATTAAGAAGGTTAAATTTCCTGTTTTTATAAATTTTTCTTTTGCAATTTCTTGACCGTTAATAGTATCCCAAGAAGATTTCCAAGAAGTCATTTTGTCATTAAAATCCTGCTTTGAAAACCTTGATTCTTCACTCTTAACTTCTATGATATTATTCGATTTAATTCCTTCTGATAAACTTTGAGCATAAGAAGTTAACTCTTCGGGTTTGTTTTTGTATAATTCTAATAGCTTCTTTAAAACTGAGTTCCATTGCTTTTTAGAATGGTAAGTGCCTCCATAAACTGGTTGACCGTTGGGAAGTAAAATAACATTTAAAGGCCATCCACCTTTTCCTGTCATCAGTTGCAAGGCGCTCATATATAAATGATCAATATCTGGTCTTTCTTCTCTATCAACTTTTATGTTAACAAAGTTGTCATTCATTACTTTAGCAGTTTTTTCATCTTCAAAAGTTTCTTTTTCCATAACATGACACCAATGACAAGAAGAGAAACCAATACTTAAAATAATAAGTTTGTTGTTTTCTTTAGCGTAGGTCAAGCTTTCATCATTCCACGTATTCCAGAAAACGGGATCGTCAGAATGTTTTCTTAAATAAGGACTTAACTCACTGGCCAAAGTATTTTTTGAATTATTGAAAGAGCTACTTTTTTTAGCTTTTTCCGAACAACTAATGGAAAGTAAAAGACCCAATAATAGTATCAATGAAAAAACTTTTGAATATGCGTAGTTTGTCATAATGAACGAAAATATAAAAAATGAAGATATACTTAAAATCTACAAGAATTAAAATACGTCAAGTAATTGAGTTGATACTTTTGATTTAGTTATTTGTCGGGTATTCTTGGTTTTTTAGGAATAAGATTAAAAGAACATCAAGAATATTCTTAATTTAGTGGGCTTTACAACAAACAAACTAAAACTACATATGAGGGCATCTTTATCTTTTTTAACATTATTACTTTTAATTTTTACAGGTTGTAAGAATAATACATTAACAAAAAAAGATAAAGAACAGGTTTCATCGAATTATCTTTTTAAAAAGCTAGGTAAAGAAAAAACGAATATAAATTTTAAGAATAACTTTGAGGAGACCCTATACTTTAACTTCTTGAATTATCCTTATGTGTATAATGGAGGTGGAGTAGCTGTAGGTGATATTAATAACGATGGTTTAGAGGATGTTTATTTTAGTTCTAATCAAGGTTCAAATAAGTTGTATTTAAATAAAGGGGATTTTGAATTTTCAGACATAACAATATCAGCAAAAGTTGAAGATGCTCAAGGTTGGACAACAGGAGTTTCTATGATAGATATTAATCAAGATGGATGGTTGGATATTTATGTATGTAAATCAGGCTCTTTGCAGGATAACAATCTTAGAAGGAATAAACTCTTTATTAATAAACAGGACGGTACTTTTAAGGAAAGTGCAAAAGAATATGGATTAGATTCCCCAGCCTTTTCAACCCAAGCTTATTATTTGGATTATGATAAGGACGGTGATATTGATGTATTTCTTGTAAACCATAGAGCCGACTTTAGAAACAATACAAATATTGAAGCTTCTATAAAGAATAATGTTCACCCTTTAATGACAGATGAATTATTCGAAAATATCAATGGAAAGTTTGTAAATGTTACTCAAAAAGCGAATATAACAAACAAAGCATGGGGACTGAGTGCTGCAATTGGTGATTTCAATGATGATGGTTGGGAAGACATTTTTGTAGCTAACGATTTTTTAGATGCCGATTTCCTATATCTTAATAATGGAGATGGAACATTTAAGAATACTGTAAATTCTACATTTGAGCATATTACAGCCAACAGTATGGGCTCGGATTTTGCTGACGTTAATAATGATAATAAACTCGATTTGGTGGTGGTAGATATGGTTTCTTCAGATCATAAAAGAAGTAAAGAGAATATGGCTACTATGAGCACAGCCAATTTTCAGAGGCTTGTAGATGAAGGTTACCATTATCAATACATGTCAAATATGCTTCAGCTAAACTTAGGAGAAGGGGTATTTGGTGAAATTGGGCAATTATCAGGTATTTCCAAAACAGATTGGAGTTGGTCACCACTATTAGCCGATTTTGATAATGATGGCTATAAGGATTTGTTGGTTACAAACGGAATATACCATGATCTTTCGAATCAAGATTTTAGAAATCAAATGAGAACCAATATTATGAATCGAAAGAAGGTGACTCTGGAAGAAGCTATTGCTATGATGCCTTCTACAAAAATTCCGAACCAAGTTTTTAGAAATTCTAATGGATATGTTTTTAAACCAGCAAATGATATTTGGGGAATGAATGAAGCTATTAATTCCAATGGTGTTGCTTATGCAGACTTAGATAATGATGGTGATCTGGATTTAGTGGTTAATAATCAAATGGAGGAAGCTAGTGTTTATAAAAATACTCAAACTAATAACTTTCTAAACATCTCTTTAAAAGGCATAAATAAGAATAAGCAAGCTATTGGAGCCAAAGTGAAGCTATTTTTAGATGGAAATATTCAAAGTCAACAATCATACCCCAGTAGAGGGTTTCAATCTTCGGTGAGTCCTTTATTACATTTTGGTATTGGAAATAAAGATTTGGTGGATAGTTTGTTTGTGTATTGGCCGTCTGGAAGAGTATCAAGCTTGAAAAATATTGAGAAGAATCAGTTCTTAAGGCTAAGTGAAGAAGAAGCAAAAGATGGTATAAATAAAGATGTTGAATCCTCTGGTTTTAAGCTTTTAAATGGAAGTGATTTCGGGATAAGTTTTAAACATAATGATAGGTTATTCAATGATTATGGAAAGCAATTACTGTTACCTCAAAAACAAAGTGAAAAGGGAAAAGCTTTATGTGTAGGAGACGTTAATGGGGATGAATTAGATGATTTTTTTGTAGGTAATGGAAAAGGAAGTATTGCGCAGTTGTATATACAAACGGCTAATGGAGTATTCAAAGAAAGTAGTAAAACTTCGTTTGCAAAGGATTCGAAATATGAGGATAATTCTGCTGAATTTTTTGATCTTGATTCTGATGGAGATCTTGATTTGTATGTTGCTAGTGGAAGTTATGAAGATGATTTGAATAGTGATGATCTGATAGATAGAATATATTTAAATGACGGACTGGGCAATTTTACGAGATCAGAAAAACATCATACTCCAATAAAAATGGTTAGCTCTATTGTTAAATCTATTGACTTTGATAATGATGGAGATATAGATGTTTTTGTCGGAGGAGGTGTTGTACCAGGGAAATATCCATCAGCTTATCCTTTAAAATGCTTGAAAAATGAAAACGGAAAGTTAATTGATGTAACTTCTGAGTTAATAGATGACATAGATGGAATAAACATGGTAAATGATGCTGTGTTTAACGATATTGATAAGGATGGATTTATTGATTTAATTATTGTGGGAGAATGGATGCCAATAGCTGTCTTTAAAAATAACAAAGGAAAGTTCGAGAGAATTTCAGATACAGTATTAAATACGACGGGGTGGCATTATTCTGTATACGCAAACGATGTTGACTCTGATGGGAATATGGATTTTCTAATTGGGAATATAGGCGATAACAATAAGTTTAAACCAACAGTAGATAAACCACTTCATATTTATGCAAATGATTTCGACAAAAATAAGAATGTTGATGTTGTTTTAAGTAAAGCAACAAAAGACGGAGGGCTACTTCCAGTTAGAGGAAAAGAATGTTCATCCGAACAACTACCCATGCTAAATGCAAAATTTAAAACGTACAAACAATTTGCAAGTGCCAGTTTATCGGATATATACGGGGCAATGGCTTTAGAGAATTCAATTCATTTTGAAGCAAATGATTTTAGTTCTTTTGTATTAAAAAATAAAGGTGATTTTTCATTTGAGTTAAAGAAGTTGCCTACACAATCACAATTTGGACCAACAACAAGTTTTATTTCTTTGAGTAATTCTACCAGCAAAGAGAACTTAATTTTAGGAGCTGGATCCGTTTATGAAGCGGAAGTGGAAACTGTAAGGTATGATGGTAATAAAGGGTATTTACTAAATCAAAAAGGAGATATCTTAAAGGCAGAGGCTTTAAATATTTTCGATGAATTAGAAGTAAAGGCGCTAAAGTCTATAGCTATTTCAAATAAAAACTATGTGCTAGTTTTATGTAAAAATGATGAGATTAAACTTCTTGAAAAGATTTAGTATACAAGTAAATAAACTTTTTAGATGTAGCTTAGTACATCGTTATTATATTTGATTGGCAGTGTCAATTTTAAACTCCATAGGGAAGCTGTATGTAACGTTTACATTTTTGCTATTACTTTTTCCAGGAATAAATTTTGGTAATAATGATATAATACGAACTGCTTCTTTTTTTAATACTTCGGTATTTTTAGAAGAAATTGTTTTAATATTAGTAACATTTCCTTCCGTATTAATTACAAAGCTTACTAAAACAACACCTTCTAATTTGTTATCCAAGGCTTCTTCTGGGTATACAAAGTTCTTGTTTATGTGTTCTTGCATGTTATTATTAAAACAATTGTTTTGATCGTCAGAGTTTTGATCGCATCTTGGAAATAAAGGAATACTGTCTACTTCTGAAAAAGAAATAGTATATTCTTCAGATGTTTTCGTTATTGAAGTAGCAAGACTATTGATGTTCTTTTTTATATTGGCTAGTTCAAGGTCTTCAACAGAGTTTTGTTCATTATTTTCATTGATAATTTCTGAAACTAAGCTTCTATTTTTGTTACTTCTTTTTCTTTTAATAAGGTATCTTGTATTTAATGAAAAATCATTAGAAGTAGCATTTTTTTCACTTTCCTTTTCTGTTACTTTACATTTACTTATAGAAGAAATTGAATTCACATCAACTTGTTCTGCACTTTCTTCAGAACAGTGCTGAGAGAAGTTTTGCTGAACCACAAAACAAAACAATATTAATATTACTTTTTTCAACATAAGTCGTACTTCTTTTAATTTTTAATGATATTCCTTACAAAGAATATCTCATAACTTATTTCAAATATAAAAGAGTATTACCATGTAAATCTTTTTTATAGCCAGTTAAACTAATATGATCGGTGAGTTGCATTTAATGAAGGTCGAAAAAAGAAAGGGATGGTTTGATTGTGTGTGAAATAGCTTTTTATATGTGTAGATTGTTTGTTTTTAGGTATTATTGGTTTTGATGATTTTTGGAGATATACTGAAATTCAGAGAGTAGTTGGTAGAATTGCAATTGAAAGCTTAGAATTTGATACTAAAAATCCCTCATCAAAAAGGAGAGGGAAGTTTTGAGAAAGGGGATTCGCGTATATCAGTATCGAAAAATTAAAAATGGGAATCTTTTAATATGGGATAGTTTATTTGATGATAACGATACTGAATTGCTTATATATTCTTGGAGAAAGAAATTATAAATTATTTTGTAGCTCTGGTCTATTTTTATCAATTCGATGAATCAATTTTAAACACCATAGGAAAGCTATAAGTAACGTTTACATTTTTACCATCTTGTTTTCCAGGAATGAATTTAGGAAG
Source organism: Tenacibaculum xiamenense (assembly GCF_964513065.1). Taxonomy (NCBI): domain Bacteria; kingdom Pseudomonadati; phylum Bacteroidota; class Flavobacteriia; order Flavobacteriales; family Flavobacteriaceae; genus Tenacibaculum; species Tenacibaculum xiamenense. The sequence continues at coordinate 699,713 of NZ_CAZEQU010000033.1, read as the reverse complement.
TATTGAGACAATTCTAACAGCTTCTTTCTTGAGTATTTCAGTATTCTGAGGAGAAATAGTTTTAATGTTTGTTATGTTTCCATTTGCATCGATAACGAAACTCACTAAAACCGTACCTTCCATTTTATTTTCTAATGCTTCTTCAGGATAATTAAAATAGTCATTAATATGTTCTTGCATTTTTATATTAAAAGAATTGTATGGATCTTCAGAGTCTTCATCAAATTCAGTAAATAATGGCACATTGTCAACTTCAGAAAAAGGTATAGCGCTTTCTTCAGAAGTTTTCATGATAGAAGAAGCCAAACTATTAATATTCTGTTTTATGTTTACTAACTCAACACTTTCTACTGATTGGTTAGGGTTTTTACCTTCGTTAATATCAGCCAATAAATTTTTGCTTGTCGTGCCTTTTCTTCTTTTTAAATACCTGTTGTTTAAAGAAAAGTCTTTCGAAGAAGTAGTATCATCATTGTCAGTATCACCAGCCTTACATTTCTCCATAGAAATTGAATTAGCATCAACTTGCTCAGGTTGCTCACTTGAACAGTGCTGAGCAAAGTTTTGTTGGATCACAAAACAAAACATTAATATTATTACTCTTTTCAACATAAATCCTGCTTCTTTAAATTTTAATGGTGTTACCTGCTGGGGACTTGATTATACACTCTAATATATATTATTGTTTTAAAATTTAATTTTTTTATAGATGATTGGACTCAGATGATCGGTGAGTTGCATTTAACTATAGACGAAAAAAACGTTAAAAGGTTGTTTTTGGTTACATGGTGTTGTTTTTTATGTATAAATGGCTTGTTTTTAACTGTAAATGGATTTGTAGATGAAAGGTAGATGAATTGATTTTGAAGTATTGTCCTAAAATTAGCTATTGTAAAAGTTGGTTGAGTAACTCATGAGGCAAGAATAATACGGAATATTCATGGACAGAAATTGATAAGGGTAGTCAGGTCAATATCTCATTCCATTTTTTATGTTAAGGAGGGGGGGAAAAAAGGGGGGAAGGGGAAAAAATAGGGGATTAATTAAGGGGATTTGCTAAATCATCATGTTATGTGTTAAAATGGGAATCTTTTAGTACATGCTGATTTTAGTTTATTTTGAACTCCATAGGAAAACTATAAAGTACATTTATATTTTTGTTATTTGTTTTTCCGGGAATGAATTTTGGTAGCATTGAAATAATACGTACAGCTTCTTTTTTCAATATCTCATTATTTTGAGAAGAAATGGTTTTAATGTCAGTTACATCTCCTTCGATATCAATTATAAAACTTACCAAAACAACTCCTTCCATTTTATTTTCTAAGGCTGCTTCAGGATAAGTGAAGTTCATATTAATATGTTCTTGCATTTTATCATTGAAACAGTTTGTCGCATCTTCATATCCCCCATTGCAATTGGTAAAAACAGGAACATGGTCTACCTCTGAAAAAGAAATTACGTCTTCTTTGTTTGTTTTGTAAATTGAATTGGCTAAACTATTTATATTTTTCCTAATACTTGTTAATTCTAAATTTTCAACGGAATTATGTTCTTTATCCTCTTTTGTGATGATAGTTAATAAGTTTTTACTAGAGTTTTTTCTTCTTTTTAAATATCTATTGTTTAGAGAAAAGTCTTTTGAAGAAGTAGTATCATTGTTATCCTCTACTTTACATTTTTCAATTGAAGAAATTGAATTCACATCTACTTGTTCTGTACTTTCTTCAGAACAATGTTGAGCGAAATTTTGTTGGATTACAAAACAAAAAACTAATATTATTACTCTATTCAACATAAACCGTACTTCTTTTAGATTTTAATGGTAAATCTTACCGGGGGGTCTTGTAATTAGTTTCAAATATAGAATAGTACTTCAGTCTTATTTTTTTTTATAGTTAACCTGTTTTATATAATCGATGAATTGCATTTAACTATAGATGAAAAAAAAGATCAACTACTTAAAATATGTATGTGTGGTAATTTTATGTGTTTAAATGGTGGTTTTATTGTTGTAAATGGTGTTTGTTTTTTTGTGTAGATAAGTGTAGATGAAGCACAAAGTTAGAATTAAAGGAATGATTTCCATAATATTCTTAAACTAACAAAGGCTATAAGGATAGCTGTAGCTTTTTTTAATTTGATGGGACTTAGTAGCTTATTGCTTAGGCGATTTCCCAAAATACCTCCTAAGAATACAGTTACTAATAAAATTGAAGTAAGAAACCATTCTATTTGAAAATCAGGGTTTGAAAATTGCCCTACCAAACCGCTAATCGAATTAACCAAAATGAAAAAACTGGCGGTCGCAGCAATTTTTCTTGGAGTGTCCCAATTTATTAAATGCAAAAAAGGAGCTAAGAAAATACCACCACCTATACCCACAATTCCAGAAATAAAACCAATTGTACCTCCATAGAATGCATTTTTTGAGATGTTCATTTCTTTTTTTATTTCACTTGAGACGATTTTTTGAGATTTCCACATAACAATAGCAGCGAATAGAAGCGTAATACCTAATAAAATAAAGAAAGAGGTTTCTTTAATTCTTAAGTAACCACCTATAAATGCTAAAGGAATGCTAAAAACAACCAAAGGAATAACTTTTTTCCAGTTGTACTTGTGGTGTTTCATATATAAAAATACATTTCCGGAAACAACAAGAATATTACATAATAAAGAAGTGGCACGAATCTGTGAATAGACCATACCAGTTAATGCTAAAACTGCTAAGTAACTAGAGCCTCCACCAAAACCTACAGAAGAATAAATAACTGCAATTGCAAAGAATAAAAGTATTAGATACCAGTGATGAATAAAAAGGTCGGTCACTAAAGTTAAGGTCATAGATTCTTAAAAAGCCTAAAAATACTAAAGTAGAATCGATTTTTTAAATTGTTGAGGAGTCATTAACTCCATTTTTTTAAATTGCCTGTTAAAATAGCTAGTACTGTTAAAACCTGATTTGAAAGCAACTTCCGACATTCTATAGTTTTTATACTCCCTCATTAGTTTTTTTGAAAACTTGATCTTCTCAGCATTAATATAATCAATTGGAGAAACACCTAAAGTATTCTTAAACTGTTTGTGAAAATGTGAAGCACTCATATAAGCTTTCTTTGCTAACAAGTCAACGGTAATATTCTTATTAGTTAAGTTTTCTTTGATAAACTTAATTACGGTTCCAATTCGGGTATCTGAAAAGGTTTGGTCTTTATCATTTAGAATTAGTGACTTGGCTTTGGTTTGAAGTAATCTAACAATTAGTTCCTGAATCATTAAATTCAACAAAACATCTTTAGAAGAGCTATTTTGAATAAAGGTATGTGTTAATCTAGAAACCAAATGGTTTATATCTTCATTGTGTAACAAGTGTGAGCACTGTTCACTTAAACTCCATTGATTGTTTTCATTTTCAATTGCCACAGATTGATTAAAGTTATAAACTACTTCTTCAATTTTCTGCGCATCAATTCCTAAAGCTAAACATTGTGTAGGTGATTCTTTGGTGGCAATAGGAAAATCAATAATCATTTCTCTATTGGAAGGCATTACAACAGATTCTCCAGGAATAAAATCAAAAGATGGGGTGTTAGGTAAATACATTCTTTTTTTTCCAGATAACATACTTGCTATAATTGGGAAATCAAAAGTTAATGAAACCTTTTCAGCATAGCTATGTGTTTCGAAAATATTTAACTCTGCAAATTCCGCATTATAGGTAGTTCTATTTTCAATTAGAGTAGTAAGCTTTCTCTGTTTTGTATGCTGACTTAACAATGGGTTCATACACAATATTACGAAATATAAAGGATAAAAGAAAAATATGATAGATATGTTCAATGAATTAATAAATATGTTCATTTCATTTTGTGATTGGTAAAATATCTTTACAAATGTTGTTTTATTCGTATAAAGACGGATTTAAAATAGCGAATCGTTAATTTAAAAGCTATTGATCTATGCAATATTCAAAACCTACATTTAAAGATAAGTATGAGAATTTTATTAATGGAAAATTTGTGTCTCCTGTTGGTGGGGAGTATTTTGAAAATACATCTCCAATAGACGGAAGTGTCATCGCAAAATATCCAAGATCTCAAAAAGAAGATGTTGAACTGGCAGTTGATGCTGCCAATGCAGCAAAAGATTCATGGGGAAAAACTTCGGCTACTGAACGAGCAACCCTTTTGAATAAAGTTGCTGATGTTATTGAGGCAAACTTGGAAGAGTTTGCACTAGTTGAAACATGTGACAATGGTAAACCCATTCGTGAAACTTTAAATGCTGATGTGCCATTATCAGTTGATCATTGGCGATATTTTGCAGCTTGTATTAGAGCAGAAGAAGGAACCGCAACGGAGTTAGATGCCAATACCTTATCTATGAATATAAAAGAGCCATTGGGGGTGGTTGGACAAATTATACCTTGGAACTTTCCTTTATTAATGTTGTCTTGGAAATTGCCTCCGGCTTTAGCAACAGGAAACTGTGTTGTGCTTAAACCAGCTGAGCAAACACCATCTTCGGCAACGTTACTCTTAGAAAAAATAGCGGATGTATTTCCTCCTGGTGTCTTAAACATTATACATGGATTTGGACCAGAGGCGGGAAAACCACTTGCATCAAGTTCGAAAATAGATAAAGTTGCTTTTACGGGAGAAACTACGACTGGACAATTAATTATGCAGTATGCTTCCAAAAATTTAAACCCCGTAACTATGGAGTTAGGAGGAAAATCTCCGAACATATTCTTTAATAGTGTTATGGACGAAGATGATGCTTTTCTTGATAAGGCAATAGAAGGTGCAGTATTGTTCGCTTTTAATCAAGGAGAAGTTTGTACCTGCCCGTCTCGTTTGTTGGTTCAAGAAGATATTTATGATGCGTTTATGGAAAGGGTTGTTCAAAGAACCAAAGCAATTATACAGGCAGATCCATATGATGTAAATACCATGGTTGGAGCACAGGCATCAAATGATCAATATGAAAAAATTCAATCATACATTAAAATTGGTGTTGAAGAAGGAGCCAAAGTATTGTGTGGGGGAGAAGCAAATAAGGATGGTGATTTGTCTAAAGGGTTTTTCATTCAGCCAACTATATTAGAAGGTCATAATAAAATGAGAATATTTCAAGAAGAGATTTTCGGACCAGTTGTGTGTGTAACGAAATTTAAAGATGAATCTGAAGCTCTTGAAATAGCAAATGACACACTTTATGGTTTAGGAGCTGGTGTTTGGACACGTGATGCCCATCAATTATATCAAATTCCAAGAGAAATAAAAGCAGGACGTGTTTGGGGTAATTGCTACCATGCTTATCCAGCTCATGCACCATTCGGAGGCTACAAAAAATCTGGTTTTGGAAGGGAAACACATGTGATGATGATGGATCATTATCGTCAAACTAAAAATATGTTGATATCATATGATAAGAATAAATTGGGGTTCTTTTAGAGGAAAATTGTTTATACATCTTTTAATGTAAAAAATCATTTTATATGAAAGTCTTTATAAATCTATTTTTTAGGTAGATAGTGATTTATATTAAAATGTAAAAAGGACCCCAGAAAGGTTGAATAGTTATTATTCAGCCTTTTTTTACTTAGAAAGATTATGAGTAACAAATGTAATTAGTAGAAGAAAATGATATGGAATACCTTATGAAAAGGTTAAAAATCAAATTTGAACTTTATGAAACGAATAGCAATTACAGAGAAAGCCAAAGCAATAGTGCAAGAATTAAAGGAAAAACATGGAGATTTAATATTTCATCAAAGTGGAGGCTGCTGCGATGGAT
>NZ_CAZEQU010000033.1:0-693906 GCF_964513065.1 Tenacibaculum xiamenense | reverse complement strand
CGGCGCCAATGATTTTACCAAAAGAAGATTTCTACTTGGATGATAGCGATGTTTTACTGGGTGAACTATTAGAAGTCCCGTTTTACATGAACAAAGATCAGTTTGAATATTGGAAACACACTTATTTAACAATTGATGTGACGGAGGGTAGAGGATCTAGTTTTTCATTGGAGATACCTTTGGGAGTCCGTTTTATTGTGCATTCAAAACTATTAGAGTGATATTTATGACAATAGTTGATTTATATATGCATTTAGATGCTAAAAATATGTTGTTAGTAGAAAAAATATGTCAAATTAATATGTAAGACCTAGTTTGGTTTCGAAAAATGTAAACGGTTGAATTAATGAGTAATTATCATATAAAGAATTTAGAAGAATATTATCAAGTTTATAGAAAGTCAGTAAGAAATCCAGAGTTATTTTGGGAAGAAGTGGCAGAAGAACATTTCGTATGGAAAAAAACATGGGACAAGGTTTTGAATTATGATTTTTCAAAGCCTGAAGTAAAGTGGTTTGAAGGAGCAGAATTAAATATTACTGAAAATTGTATTGATCGTCATTTGGCGACTCGTGGTGATAAAACGGCTATTTTATTTGAACCTAATAATCCAGATGAAGAAGCCGAGAAAATTAGTTATACGGAATTACACAAAAGAGTAAATCAGTTTGCAAATGTTTTAAAAGACAATGGAATTAAAAAAGGTGATAGAGTTTGTATTTATTTACCAATGATTCCTGAATTAGCTATTTCTTTATTAGCATGTGCAAGAATAGGGGCTATACATTCTGTTGTTTTTGCAGGATTCTCATCTTCAGCATTAGGAACAAGAATAAATGATTGTGAGGCGAAAATGGTCATTACTTCAGATGGATCATTTAGAGGAGTAAAAACTATTGATTTAAAGGGGATTGTAGATGAAGCGTTAGAGGATTGTACAACCGTTGAAACGGTGTTGGTAGCTAAAAGAATTCATTCCGATATTCCAATGAAAGAAGGAAGAGATCAATGGTTACAGCCATTATTAGATAAAGCATCTGAAGAATGTGAGGCAGAAGTAATGAAGGCAGAAGATCCTTTATTTATCTTATACACTTCAGGTTCTACAGGAAGCCCTAAAGGAATGCTTCATACAACAGCTGGTTATATGGTGTATACAGCTTACACTTTTAAAAATGTGTTCAATTACCGAGAAAATGATGTGTATTGGTGTACGGCAGACATCGGTTGGATTACAGGACATAGTTATATAGTATATGGACCTTTAGCTAATGGAGCTACGACTGTTATGTTTGAAGGAGTACCAAGTTATCCTGATTTTGGACGTTTTTGGCAAATTGTTGAAAAGCATAAGGTATCACAGTTTTATACTGCTCCAACGGCAATTAGAGCTTTAGCAAAAGAAAATTTAGAATATGTAGATAAATATGATTTATCATCAATTAAAGTATTAGGAACAGTTGGAGAGCCTATTAATGAAGAGGCGTGGCATTGGTATAATGACAACGTAGGAAAGAAGAAAAATCCAATCGTTGATACTTGGTGGCAAACGGAAACAGGAGGAATGATGATTTCACCGATTCCTTATGCGACACCTACAAAACCAACCTATGCTACTTTACCATTACCAGGAGTTCAGCTCGCCTTAATGGACGAGCAAGGAAATGAAATTCACGGAAATCAGGTTGATGGACGTTTATGTGTAAAATTTCCATGGCCGTCAATGGCAAGAACTATTTGGGGAAATCATCAGAGATATAAGGATACGTATTTTTCTGCATTTTCTGACAAGTATTTCACAGGAGATGGAGCATTACGTGATGAGGTAGGTTATTATCGAATTACAGGTAGAGTAGATGACGTAATTATTGTTTCTGGACACAATTTAGGAACAGCTCCAATTGAAGATGCTATTAATGAGCATCCAGCAGTTGCAGAAAGCGCTATTGTTGGTTTTCCACATGACATTAAAGGAAATGCTTTATATGGTTATGTAATTTTAAAGGAAACAGGAGAAGGAAGAGATCATAATAATCTACGAAAAGAAATAAACCAAATTATAACGGAACATATTGGCCCGATAGCCAAATTAGATAAAATTCAATTTACCGAGGGGTTGCCAAAAACTCGTTCTGGTAAAATTATGAGACGAATTTTGCGAAAAATAGCGCATAATGAGTTAGATAACCTAGGAGATGTATCTACTTTGTTAAACCCTGAAGTAGTTCAGAGTATTATTGACAAAAGATTGAGCAGCGAGTTGGTTAGCTAAAATAAATAGGGAACTATTTACATTTTTGATTAAGATGCCCTCGAACCTTACCAGTTCGAGGGTTTTTTATATTCAACAGCTTTAATAGCTTATTATAAATCTCTTAAGAAATAATATTAAGGTAGTTTTAAAGTATATCTCGAGCAATTAGCTCATCATATATATCTTTTGTTCCATAGCCAACGATATTTACCTGCTTTTTATGACTTAAAGCATCTGTAAACATTTGAGCAATACAGTTTACTGCACGTGTATCAATTTCATTTACATCGTTGATGTTAAGAGTAACATTAGATTGCTTTTTTAAAAAATTATTGACTTTTTTCTCAACTTTTTTGAAGTTCGTTACGTTTAAGTCGCCTTTTAAATAAAAAAGGTCGTCGCTTTTTGTAATTTTTAGGGGCATTGTATAAATGTTTAAGGTTACTTAAAACTATTTATAAAGAATAAGGATTTAATGTTTTTTAGTTTAATGTTCCCGTAAATTCGTTAAAATACCAATTACTGTAGTTAATCAGTTTCTGCTTCTACTTCTGTTTCAAAAAAGCTAAATACACTACCACCATATCGCTTTTCATAGCTGTATTTTGGGTGATTTGATAATTTGGTATGTTTTGAATGTTCAATAATTAATACTCCTTCTTCATTAAGTAAGTTTCTTTCAAAAACAAGATCGGCAATTTTTATAAACTCTTCTTCTTTGAAGTCATAAGGTGGATCAGCAAAGATTAAATCCGTTTTTAATGGTGTTTTTTCTAAAAATTTATATACATCACTCTTGTATGTAGAAATATTCAAATCGAGTTCTTTTGATGTTTCATTGATGAATCTAACACATCCATAATGAGCGTCGATAGAATATATTTCTTGGGTTCCTCGTGAAGCAAACTCAAAACTTATGTTTCCTGTACCAGCAAATAAATCCATTACAGAAATACTATCGAAGTAATACAGATTATTAATAATATTAAATAAAGATTCTTTAGCCATATCAGTAGTCGGTCGAACAGGCAGTTTTTTTGGGGCTGAAAATCTTTTTCCTTTATGTTTTCCAGAAATAATACGCATTATGAAAGTAATAGATAGGTTGAGTGATTAGAAAGCTCATCATTGTTATTAAAAAAAACGGTTGAACTTTCTATAAAATTAATATTTCTTACAAAATTGTAAGTAATTTGATATAAATCTGATGTCTCTTCAATATTTCCGAGCAAGGTAAGGTTAAATAACTCGGGATCTAAGTGCAGTTGCTCAGCAACAAATAAAATGTAGTAAATAAAATCTTCTTTTGTTTCAAACAAAAAAGAATTATACAGTACTAACTGTTTATTATGAACAACTAAAATATCCATTTGAGAAACACCTACATAAACAAACATCTCTTTTTCTACTGATTTTGAATATGGAAGTAGTTTGTTTATTAAGATGGAGGCATGGTGTTGATATTCGAACTCTCCAAAATTTTGAAAAATAAAATTATTGATATTCACATAAGGAATATAAACATTATGAGCTTCAATAGCCTCAAGATTATCATATGTTAAAAAATCGGTAGATAATGTTTTTACCGAAAAGTTTAAATAAGGCTTTAAATTGTTTCGATCAAAACATTCACTAGGAACAATAGTGGCTAAACTATTCTGATGAATAGCGAAAACATTGGTGAAATCTTGTTGTAATTCTGGATCGTTTCCAAAGATAAACATGATTTTTTCTAGCAATAACTCCGGAGAAGCCACTGTTTTCTCAAAAGAATATTCAGTATAGTTTAATACTTCTTTAGACTCCGAATTTCGAATACAAAAAGAAAATCCATCCAAACTGAATTGGATGGATAGACTTTTATGTGGCGCTATTGCGCTAATTTTTTTACTTCTTTTTTGCAAGTGCATCAGCTTTGTCGTAAGAAGGAGGCCAGTTTCCTCCTGTTGTTACATCTCCTAAAGATCCAACAGAAACGTGAGTTCCTTTAATTTGGTCGGCTTCTTTTGCTTCAAGTTCTTGTTTAATTAAAGAACGAGACAACCCTTTTAAGATAGGCTCTTTACTTACTTTGGCTTCAAAAACTGGTACGTTTAATCCTTGTACTTTTTCAACAGTTCCAGTAGCTAATTCAAATTCAGCATCAGTACCAGGTACTTTAAACATGTTTGAGTAGTCTTTACCTTCAAAGTATTTCTTTACTGGCTCATACCCAATAGTATCAATAACCTTTTCAGAAATTTCTTTAGTAATTCCACCACCTAATTCAATTACTTTAGGCTGGTTTCTTGTTTTAGTTAAAACTAATTGCCCATTTTCAATAAAGTTGATAAGAGTATCTTTGTTATTGGTATATTGTCCGTGAACTTCGTTATATTTTATTTCAGCGTCGCGTATTAATTTTAAATTCTTAATAACTTTAGCGTAGCGAACCTTTTTCTCCTTGGCAAAATTAATAGGCTCCATAATTCCGTTATAAATCTTGAAAACCAAGAAAACAGCAAGTGCTAATAATACAACAGATACTAACCATCTTAATTTTAGTGGTACAAACTTAACAATCACGATTGCCAGTAAAACTGCCACAACAACCGCTGCTAAAATCAATAATAAATTCATTTTATTTCTAGTTTTTTAATATATGATATTCGCAAATCTACAATTTTTTTTTAATGATGAAAATTTTTAACTATAAATAGATTTATCTTTGAAAATTATTTGAATTTATGATAGCATCAGCACACAAATTTTATACTGAAATACTTAAAAAATTTCCATACGAGCCAACTTACAGACAAAATGAGTTATTAAATGAGTTGACCAACTTTATTTTTGAAGACAATAATCGTGCCTTATTTGTTTTAAAGGGGTATGCAGGTACTGGAAAAACAACAACAATTAGTACTGTAGTAAATAATTTGTGGAGAGCAGGAAAGAAAGCTGTTTTATTAGCTCCAACTGGACGAGCAGCCAAGGTAATTTCTGGATACTCTGGGAAACAGGCGTTTACAATACATAAGAAGATATATTTTCCTAAAAAACAAGGTAGTGGTGGAGTAAGTTTTGTAATGCAACCTAATAAACATACCAATACTATTTTTATTGTTGATGAAGCTTCAATGATTTCGGATGAAAAGCAAAATTCTAAATTGTTCGAGAACGGTTCGTTATTAGATGATTTAATTTCTTACGTCTATTCAGGAAAAAACTGCAAAATCGTTTTTATTGGAGATACGGCTCAGCTACCACCAGTAAAGTTAAACGTAAGTCCTGCTTTAGAGGCAGATAAACTTTCTTTTGAATTCAATAAAGAAATTACTGAAATTGAATTGAATGAAGTTGTTCGTCAACAAGGAGATTCAGGAATATTGTTTAACGCAACAGATTTAAGATTACTTATACAAAATGATGCTGTTGATTTTAAGTTTGATACTGATTTCCCTGACATTGTTCGATTACAAGACGGATATGATATTCAAGATGCGATAACTTCTGCCTATGATGGAGATATTGGGGTGGAAGATACAGCTATTATTGTTCGTTCAAACAAAAGAGCAAATCAATATAACCAACAAATAAGAACCAAAATTAGAGGACAGGAAAGTGAAATTTCTACTGGAGATTATGTTATGGTTGTTAAAAACAACTATTTCTGGTTAAAAGATTCATCTTCTGCTGGTTTTATAGCCAATGGTGATATATGTGAAGTTTTAAGAATTCGTAATATTAAAGAGTTATATGGATTCAAATTTGCTGAAGTTGAAGTTCGAATGATTGATTATCCTGATATGCAACCTTTTGAAACGGTATTGTTACTTGATACCTTAACAAGCGAGAGCCCTTCACTAACATATGAAGAATCAAATCGGTTATATGAAGCGGTAAAAGAAGATTTCGCTCATGAAAAATCGAAATACAAGCAGTTTATGGGGGTGAAAAAGAATAAATACTTCAATGCCTTACAGGTTAAGTTTTCATATGCTATGACTTGTCATAAATCTCAAGGGGGGCAATGGAAAACCATTTTTATAGAACAACCTTATTTACCAGACGGTCCAAATGTTGAATATTTACGTTGGCTGTATACAGCGGTAACTCGTGCTCAAGAAAAGTTGTATTTAATAGGCTTTAAAGACGAGTATTTTGTGAACAATTAGCCGATAAATGGCGTTCAACTTATTATATAAAAAATCAATACATCTCACCGATTATTAAATTGTTTTCACCGATTTAATGTTTTGAATGTGACTTATTTACGGAAATTGCGTCATAATAGTAGAAACCTCTTGAAACTATTAAGATAAAATTAAGTAAAAGAATTAGAACATTTTATCATGAAGAAACTAACATTTTTAATCGCCCTATTAATCGCTCAACAGATTGTTGCCCAAGAACACTGTACATCTCCTAAAGATGAGATCAACGACCCAAATTCAATTTCATTAAGTAAATGTGAAGTTGATAAAGAAGATAATGAAAAAGTAGAAGCTACAAAAGAGTTTCCATTAAGAACGAGATATTTAAAAAGAAGAAGAAACTCTAGAAGAGCGGATATTGTAGCGAATATAATTGAAAGCGAAAAAAGCGTTGAAAACTTAGAGTTAGCTAATATTAAAAAGAATATAAACAATGTTGTTAATTCAAAGACTGAAGAAAAAGTGGTTTCTTTTTCTGAAGTAGAAACCTTACCAGCGTTTGAGTCTTGTAAAGAAGGAAACATTGATGGAGAACTTTGTTTTAACTACGAAATACAACAACATATTAACGCCAATTTTTCATACCCAGAAGAGGCATTAGAAAATAAAATTGAAGGTATTGTTTTAGTTAGTTTTGTTATCGATAATAATGGTAATGTAACAGATCTTACAACAATTGCACCTCAAAATACTGAAATATTGAAAAAAGAAGCTATTAGAATCGTATCATTACTTCCAAAGTTTGTCCCAGGAAAACATAAGGGTAAGGAAGTAGGAGTAGCTTATAGCTTTCCAATGGAATTTAAGATTCATTAAAATACTTTTGCGTGAATAAATCCTTCCCCTAAATAAACACATGATAACTCCTTGTTTAATCAAGGAGTTTTTTTGTTGTATCATTTAACTAATTTAAAAAGGGATCTATGAAAATTTACTTTTTCTATAATTTAAATGTTAGCGTTTTGTTAATTTGATGGAATGCCGAAACAAAAAACTTATTTTTGTTAGCAATCAAAACCTTAAAAATGAACAAAAAAGTAACCATTTTTCTTTCATTTTTATTGATGACTTCATCAATAATAGCCCAAAAACAACAAAAACTAACTTCAAACCAGATTTATGAAAAAATTCAAAAGTTAAATTTTTTAGGGTCGGCTTTGTATATAGCAGCGCACCCAGATGACGAAAATACACGTTTAATAGCCTATTTGGCAAACCATGATAAAGCAAGAACAGGATATTTGTCTTTAACAAGGGGAGATGGAGGACAGAATTTAATTGGACCTGAAATTAGAGAATTGTTAGGGGTAATCAGAACACAAGAACTTCTTGCAGCAAGAAATGTTGATGGAGGTGAGCAACTTTTTTCAAGAGCGAATGATTTTGGATATTCAAAACACCCAGATGAAACTTTGGAAATATGGGATAAGGATAAAGTATTGGCAGATGTTGTTTGGACTATTAGAACGTTTAAACCTGATGTAATTATAAACAGGTTCGATCATAGAACACCAGGAACAACTCATGGTCATCATACAACTTCAGCTATGTTAAGTGTAGAAGCATTTGATTTAGCAAATGATCCATCGAAATATTCAGATCAATTGAATTATACGAAGACTTGGCAACCAAATAGATTGTTTTTTAATACCTCATGGTGGTTTTATGGAAGTCGTGATAATTTCGCTAAAGCTGATAAGTCGAAAATGTTGAAGTTCGATATTGGAACTTATTACCCTTTAAAAGGATTATCAAACAATGAATTAGCTTCAATTGCAAGTAGTCAGCACTTATGCCAAGGATTTGGAAGATTGACAACTAGAGGTAGTCAAGAAGAGTATGTAGAGTTTTTGAAAGGTGATTTTCCAACAAGTAAAGAGGATATTTTTTCAGGGATTAATACTACTTGGAGTCGTGTAAAAGGAGGTAAAGAAATTGGAGATATTTTAAACAAAGTTGAAAACGAATTTGATTTTATAAATCCATCAAAACATTTACCAGAACTAATGAAGGCTTACAAATTGGTTCAAGGGTTAAAAGATGAGCATTGGAAAGGAATAAAGTCAAAAGAACTTAAAGCCATTATAAAAGCTTGTGCAGGTTTGTATTTAGAAGCTTCTGCATCAAGTTCAAGTGCTACACCAAATAGTACGGTAAAAGTGAATTTTGAAACTCTAAATAGAAGTAATACTCCAATAGAGTTGGTATCTATGGAAGTTCAACCTCAAGAAAGACTTCTATTGAAAAATTTGAAATTGAACTCAAATAAAAAAGAGAATTTTTCGGAAACTCTAAATATCGGAAATATGAAATATTCTGCCCCTTATTGGTTAGATCAACCTTGGGGATTAGGAATGTATAAAGTGGCAGATCAAACCGAAATTGGAAATCCTGAGAGTAAAAGACCTTTCAATGTCAAATACAACCTTTCAATTAATGGAGAGAGCATTTCATTTGTAAAGCCTATTGTTTACAGATATTCTCAGAGAGATAAAGGAGAAATTTATGAGCCTTTTGAAATCGTACCTCAGGTATCAACAAAACTAACCGATAAAGTATTGATTTTCTCAAAAGGAGATGCACAAAAAGTTAGTGTTGAAGTAAAGGCAGGAGCAGACAACTCAAATGGAATTGTAAAAATTCAAGCTCCAAAGGGATGGAAGGTGAGTCCAGCAGAAATTTCTTTTTCAATAGAACAAAAGGGAGATGTTCGAATGACCGATTTTATGGTTACCCCTACATCAAATGAATCAGAAGGTTATATTAATGCAATTGCTGTAGTAAATGGAAAAACGTATGATAAGGAATTGGTAGAAATAAATTATGACCACATACCAAAACAAACTGTTTTACTTCCATCAAGAGCAAAAGTAGTTCGTTTAAATATTAAAAAGGAAGGTTCTCATATAGGTTATATTCAGGGTTCAGGTGATGCCGTACCAGAAAGCTTAAAGCAAATTGGCTATAAGGTAACCGAAATTACTCCTAGTGAAATAAATGACAAAATTCTTTCTCAGTTCGATGCAGTTGTTGTTGGAATTAGAGCATATAACACCAAAAAGGAACTTCAGTTTAAACAAAAGTACTTGTTGGAGTATGTTAAAAATGGAGGGAACATGATTGTTCAATACAATACAAATCGTCGTGTTGATGTAAAGGCTCCATTTGAATTGAAATTATCTAGAGATAGAGTTACTGACGAGTATGCAAAAGTAACAATGTTAGCAAAAGATCACAGAGCTTTACAATATCCAAACAAAATAACAGATCAAGATTTTGAAGGATGGGTTCAGGAACGTGGATTGTATTTCCCAAATTCTTGGAGTAAGGAGTATGTGCCAATTTTATCAATGAATGATAAAGGAGAATCACCAAAAAAGGGGAGTCTTTTAATTGCAAAATATGGTAAAGGAAATTATGTATATACAGGAGTAAGTTTCTTTAGAGAACTTCCTGCAGGAGTTTCTGGAGCCTACAAATTATTTACAAATTTATTGTCTTTGTAAGACTTATTAATAAATAGAATAATATATCCCATGCTTGTATTAATCAGGCGTGGGATTTTTTTTAAACTTGTTGTTAATTCTATTTTCTTAATTTTTTTTATCCAATACGATTTTGAGAAAACTATCAAGAAAAGGATTGTCATTAGTTTTCCGATACGATAAGTTAACAGGTAACTCTTGAGCCTGTTCTTTTGTAGGAGAAATAAATTTAACTCCCGAAATATTATACTTCGCAAAGTTTTTTCCCGTAAATGTAATACCAGTTCCTAAAGAAACTAGATTAATTTTTTTCCACATAGATTCAACATGTTGAACAATTTTTGGAGAAAAACCGAACGAATAACACCTTGCTAGAAAAGTTTCGTACCATATAGGGTCAACCAATCTAGGAAACAAAATAAAGTTTTCATCTTTTAAATTACCCAAACATATTGATTCGTTTTTAGAAAACTTATTACTTTCAGGAATGGCATATAAAACATGGTCATGTTCAATAACTACACTCTCAATTCTTGTATCTAATCCAAAACCATAAGTGATTCCTATATCAGTTTTGTTACTTAAAATTTTTTCTTTCACATTGTATGTCCCCTCTGTTTCACTTATAATTAGTTTTACTTTAGGGTATTTCGTTCTAAAGCTATCGATGCATTTCTGCATACATTCAGATATTCCGAAAAAAGTAAAGTCAATACGTAAAGTACCAATAGTATCTTCATCAAACAATCTTAAAGAATCAGTAGCTTCCTCTAGTTTTAAAAGGACTTCTCGAGCCTTTTCTAAAAAAATAGAGCCTTCATAGGTAAGTGAAATTTTTTTCTTTTCTCTTTTAAATAGTGTTACTCTTAATTCACTTTCTAAACTTTTAATAATTCTGGTTAAAGGAGGTTGAGAAATGCACAATCTTTCCGAAGCTTTCCTGAAACTAAGCTCTTCGGCAACAACAATAAAACTTTTAATCTGCTTAATGCTAACCATATACTAAATATAGCAAAAAGATCAAAAAAAGTATCAAGTGATATAATATTAGAAATGAAAGAGATAACGATCAACGATCATAATAATGATATTTGATAGAAGTTCTACAGCTTCATCCAAATTTTAAACTTAAATCCGCAAATCATGAAACTACGAATAGTAACCTTTGGACTGATTTTATTTAGTTATACTGCATTCTCACAATGGACAGGAACTGATCCTGTGATTCAAAGTGGAGCAGCCAAAATAAACAAAAACCTAACCATTGGAAACCAGTTATTTGGTATTGCTCCAGTAGGCGTTCCGTCGCCAATAGTATTGCCAGAAAGAAAATTGAACATATTTCGAAAGCATATAGGAGGACTCGCTTATCCTTTAGGAGCACCCTTGTCTAGTTACACTACTGGTTTAAAAATAGTTCATAATGTAACAGCTTTTGGACCTAGTCCAGAACAAAATTATAATTGGGAAATCGCTGCATCTAATCGCCATCTCTTTTTTCACTATGGAAACGATAATCGCACTTTATTAACTATGAAATCTAATGGAAGAATTGGTGTAGGAGTTATAAACCCTGATGCCACCTTACAAGTAAAGAATAATAACGGCACAGGTCTGGATTCTCACTTAGAGGGGTTTACTTTAATGGATGGGAATCAAGCATCTTTACTTCTAGGAGCTGAAACTAATGCACCTTATGGTGAATGGGGAATTGAATACAACCAAGGAGCTCAGGGACTGAATTTCTGGAAGCCAGCTGGAGCTAGTACTGGGCATGGTAATTATTATATGTTCATTAAAAATAATGGAAAAGTAAGTATTGGTCTTGATCCATTGGAACCATCTACCTATAACGGTAATTATAAGCTTTATGTGGCTGATGGTATTATGACAGAAAGAGTTAAAGTAGCATTGCGTGATTCAAGTGACTGGGCCGATTACGTATTCGAGGAAAATTATGACTTAAAACCTCTTTCTTATGTAAAATCGTTTATTGAAAAGAACAAGCATTTACCTGGTGTTCCGAGCGCTGAGGAAGTTGTTGAAAAAGGAATTGATCTTGGTAAAATGGACGCTCTTCTTCTACAAAAAATAGAAGAACTAACCTTATATATTATTGAGTTAGAGAGTAAGATAGAGAAACAAAATCAAGCAAAGAATAAAAAATGTAGTCATGAATAAGGTTTTTATATCCATAGTTCTTGTGTTGGGTTTGATCATTCCTTTCGAATGTTTATCCCAAAGAAAAGGAAAATCTTTTAGTGATGAGATAGAGGCTGCCGATTACATTTTTGGTCAGCTAAACCCTTCTTATTTTGATGGTGTATTGTTAAATAGATCTTTTGACAAGAGTCCGATTACAATGGAGCAAATCAAAGGAAAGTATGATCAGACTTTTACATCAAATGATTTTCTAGATGTTTTCTCAAATATTTCAGTCTCCTCTTTGAATTCGAAAAAAACTTCGAACATACAAGGTGTTACGAATGATATTTTAGATTTTTTTAAAAATCAAACAGATGAAGATGAGCTGGTTCAGCCCTTTGGGCTGATTTTAAACAATGCTAGTTTTATTGATGAGCAAACAGGAGAAACAAAATTTAGAGATAAATCAGGGCGATTGGTTCCAAACTTTGAGAGTCGATCATTATATAAGAAAGTATTACTTAAAGCGGCAGGAGTTATTGAGTTATATCCTGATAATGGATATGAGGTAGGTCAGTTGAAATACGATTCAAAATTTATAAATACGAGCAAAGACATTAGTATTAAAAGCATTGAAATAAATCTTAACGATGGTAAGGGGTTTCAAATGTTTGGGAAACGTAATCCTAGTTTATCATATAATAGAACAGTCGATTATTCGAAAGCAATAGCAAGAGTATCGTATGAATTAAATGGTCAACATTTTACCGACAACATTAAATTTTACATTACCACAAAAAGCAATGAATCTGTTAGATATGAAAACAGAGGAAGCGATGGGCCTTGGGATGAAATTTGGCGAAATGTGAATCCCATACCTTTTAATGGACTTAAGTTTAGAGTAGGTATTAAATATGGTTGTGGTAATAATGGTAAGATTAGAAGACCAATTATTATATCACCACCTTACAGACCTCTAATTCAACCCTTTTCCATGAAAAAATATTGGAATCAATTTAATGTTGGAGGGTTATTTGATAAATATGTAAACTTGGGTTATGACATTATATTCATAAGGCAAAATTTTGGTTTTTTATCCCTGCAGAAAACGGGTGCTGAGTTAGCTGAATTTATCAAATACATCAATAATCTCAAAAAAACGAATTATCCGAATGAGGATTGGGAAAATATTTTAATGGGGTATAGTATGGGAGGACAAAATGCGCGCTATGCCTTACTTAAATTAGAAAAAGAACATATGGAAGCAGGAGGGGAACATCATCATACAAGGTTATACATTCCTTTTGATTCACCTCATCATGGAGCCAATATTCCACTATTCGCTCAGGCTACTTATAAAACATTCGCTAATACGAATATTGTAGCTAGTATCGCTTATAGTAGTTTGATTGACCCAGCATCGACTGACATGGGACTTTATAGTATTAATAGTTATACTGATTTACCTGGAACTAATATTTTTAGAAAAGAACGAATACCGCATCCTCATTCAAATGCAATCGATTATCAAAATGAAATTGTAAGTGATTTTAATCACCATTATTCGAACACAGGAGACACTCGAAAGACTTTTCCAGCTTTTACGAGAAATGTAGCGGTGTCAACAGGAAGCTATAAAGACGATTATGAAGATAAATGGAATTTATACCCAGGGAAACTTCTCTTCTCTCAAAATGCTCCAGGTATAACACCTTATGGAGTAGGAGTGGTAAATAGAGATATAAATGCGTCTTATTACTCAACTAGCTCTCCTAGGCGTATTTTCAGAAGGCGAGATTTTTATCTGGCAGTATTTATTCCTCTTTATATTAGAAAGGAATATCATATGCAAAACGCTTATGAATGGGATTTGGCGCAAGGAGGGTATAAAACACTTTTTTATGATGGAGCAGCAGGTGGAGCTACAACCATTTTAAGATTAGGGGCTTTTGGATTTGGTACAAAGCATTATAAGGATGAAATGTCGTTTTTACCATTGGTATCTTCTTTGGCTATAAACCCTACAATTTGGCAAAACAATAACATCAAATATAATTTACAGGCAAATGATTTGTTTATCGCAGGTCTTACTCCAAGTGGATCCAATATTGTAACCAACAATTTTGGATATCCGAACTTAGGGCATCCTTCGGATCATTTTAAGATTACACCTTTTGAAGCTATTTATGCTGATATTCATAGTTGGGATCATATTGTAATGAAAAAAACAGTGGAAGATTATGGCAGCGTAACCAGTGCAGATTTTAACCCACTTGTTGATTTTCTAGTTAATGAGGTGGAGGCAGAAGAAGTTGCTCTTCAAAATAAAGTTATTGGAGAAAACCATACACTCTCATCAAATTACCGTTATAAAGCATGGTATAAAGGGTGGAAAAAGGTTTCATTTGGAAGTAATATTACATACAAAACAGATCCTGGTGATTATATCATTAAAAAAACTGGTGATATAACATCGTTTTCTGGAGGAGCTGTTACTTTGGAACCAGGATTTAGCGTTGAACCTGGTGGTACTTTTCTAGCGTATATAGATCAGAAGCGTAGAGATAATTCAGCATGGTATGATTGTTATTATTATGGACCAAGGAATGGAGAGCAAACATCAACAGCTACTGATAGTAATTTGG
This sequence comes from Tenacibaculum xiamenense, assembly GCF_964513065.1. NCBI lineage: Bacteria > Pseudomonadati > Bacteroidota > Flavobacteriia > Flavobacteriales > Flavobacteriaceae > Tenacibaculum > Tenacibaculum xiamenense. Next base: position 679,181 of record NZ_CAZEQU010000033.1, on the reverse strand, counting down.
ATGATTTAGAAAATAGCATAGAGACAGATACCCCCGATAAATTGACTGAAAATAAATTGTTGGTATTTCCCAATCCCAATTCGGGTAAATTTACTTTGCAAGTTAATAAAACCAGTAATGGAGGTCGTTTGGAGATATTCAGTTTAGATGGTCGATTGGTGTTCCGTCAACAAATCTTAAAAACTAAAACGAATGTATTAGCAGATCTAAAACCGGGCTTATATGGAATTGTGTACTATCCTAATGATACAAATGAGGAGGTACAAACAACAAAGCTGGTTGTAGATTAAAATCAACACATCAAGAGTGCTCTTTCGCGCTCTTGATGTGTTATCTTTATTTTTCTACTTCATTTTTAAGTTTACTGTTGAATTCATTCTCACACATTACAAATGGGTTTTATATATTTAATGAAGCTACTTTTTTTCGATATCTTTCTTCAAGCATATTCGCAAAAGTGTTTTTATCGGTTCTTAAAATCTCCATAGCTTCATTATCAATTAATGTAGGGTTTAATTCTCTTAAGTTATCATCACCCCATGCCGCCAATTCTACAATTAAAGGTATTAGTGCTAGTCCTTTATCGGTTAGTAGGTAGAGATTCGTTTTTTTATTATGAGGTAATTTGGTTTTCTTTATAATAGCAAATTCTTCAAGCACTTTTAATTTTGTTGATAATATATTGGTAGCTATGGCCTCATCACTTTCTGTAAAATCTTTAAATGTGTGTTTATTTTCAATCAAAATTTGTTTTATAATAACAAGCATCCATTTATCACCGAGTATATCTAAAGTAGAAGTTATGGGGCAATTGCATCGAAATTTAGTGTCCATGATTAAAAAGTTTTATTATTACTTGCAAAATGAAAGTAATTATGTATTTTTACTTGCAAAACAAAAGTAATAATAATTAGGGAAATCATATCATGAAAAAAAAGGTTTTGTTGACGGGAATATCTGGGTTTGTAGGGCAACATTGTGCTGTTGAATTATTAAAACAAGGATATAAAGTAAAAGGATCGGTAAGAAATTTATCAAAAGAGCAAGAGGTTAGGAGGGGACTGGCAGAGGTTATTGATGTAAAAGATAATCTTGAATTTTGTAAACTCGATTTATTAAATGATACAGGATGGGAACAAGCAATGAGAGATTGTGATTATGTATTACACGTGGCATCTCCTTTTGTTATAGCACAGCCAAAGGATGAAAATGAATTAATAAAACCTGCGGTTGATGGAACATTAAGAGCGTTGAAGTTTGCTCAGAAAACAGGAGTGAAGAAAGTTGTATTAACATCTTCGACAGTTGCAATGGCGGGAGACAAAAAAGTTAATCATTTACATGAGAATAGTTGGACTAACGCTAAAAAAGATAAAGTATCAGCTTATATTAAAAGTAAAACAATGGCTGAAAAGGCCGCTTGGGATTTTTATAATAATCAAACAGGTCCGAATAAAATTCAACTTACAGTAGTAAATCCTGGACCTATTTACGGACCAACACTCACAGGAAATTTATCAGGAGCTTCGATGGAACTGATAAAAAAGGTAATAACGGGAAAAATGCCAATGCTACCAAACAGTAATTATGTAATGTCAGATGTTCGAGATATTGCAAAAATTCATGTTGCAGCTTTAGAAAACTTGAAATCCGAAGGAAGAAGATTTATCGTTTCATCAGCCAAACCTTATTCGTTTGTTGGAGTTGCAAAAATTTTAAAGGATAATGGTTTTAAGAAGGCAAGTCCGAAAAGAGCACCAAGTCTAATGGTAAAATTTATGAGCCTTTTTGATAGTGAAATGAAAGGAATGTTACCATTTGTTGATGTTTTGGTTAGTGCAGATATTTCACCTGCAATGGAAATTTTTAAATGGAAACCAATTCCATTCGAAAAAACGATTATAGATACCGCGGTTTCAATAGAAAAAAATCTTTAAACCAATATAAGAGTTCATGATCGGAAAATTATATTTCCGATTATGGACTCTTTGTTTTAAATAAATTTATAGAAACCGTAGCTAAATCAGAATTTGGAAACTTTTTAAAAGCTTTCTCATCGGGCAACAGACCAATTGACTCCATAGCTTCCATATATTCATCCAATTCAATGATATACTGATCGGAATATCCATGAGTGGCGTCATAAGCTGTGGCAGCTGTTTTTCCAAGGTTTTGAGATACTAGTTTAGGATCTGAAGTATGAAGTTCAATTAGTAAAAGACCAAATTTATCAATATAAGGTTTCCATTTAGTAAAATGTTGTTTCAACGATTCTATAACTAAATTATTATCGAGTCGCTTTCCACGATACGCATAAGCACCGGTAGATTTTGACAAAGACATATTTTTTGAAATAGACGGTTCTTCCCAAATTCTATTATGATCTAAAAAGGTTCGCACATTTAGTAAATCTGAAAGATTGATACCATATTTTTCTTCTAAGTCATTCGATAGCGCTTCAGGATTTCCAATATCGCCCCAAATCACCTTTGCCCAAATGTCTGCTTGTACTAAATTCTTTCGAGTTATTTTTAAGGCAGCTTCATTGTAATCTACACCAATTAATAAGAGCGGGTGTTCTTCTAATTGCTGTCCTCTATTGGTTCTGTTTTCAATTAAATTGAAAAGATGTTTCAAAAAAGCACCGTTTCCACAGCCAACATCTAAAATTCCTTTAGGTTGTTCATCAATCGGTCCGTTAAACAAATCGATAATAATCTCATCTATAACTCTAAAATAAGCGGCATGCGCCCCACCACTTCCCCAAACATTCATCTCTCTATCTACATGAATTTCTTGATTGCCAATCCCTTCTGTTCTAAAAATACTTGGATTACCAAAAATTAATTTATCAAGTTTTCGAAGTGTAGGTATATACGATACAGTAACACCATATGCACTCGCTCGTTTGGCAAAAAACAGTCCTTTATCAGTAAATTCATAAGATTCATTGTTTTTTGTAAACCAACCCAGTTTACTAAGAATATCTAATAGACGTCCAAAACTCTCAGGATCTTTATGAAACTCTTCTGCTTTAAATTTTGTTTGCATAAAGTATTTATGAAACATACCACTCATTCCAAGTAAAACAATTGTTGGTCCGACAATAATGCCTTCAATATGCTGAAGTACTTGTGATAGAATAGTTTTCTCTTTTGAGTTTTCTTTTACGGAAACATTAAAGTTTTTAGTGAAATTTTTAAATAGGTTTTCTAATTTATAAAAAGGTTCTTTTTCGAATTTTCTTGAACTGTAATTTTCGGAATATTTCAATAACTCGAAGGCTTCTTTATAAATGTAAAAATAGTTGAAAGCAATTTCTGAGGTTTTATTGCAAGTATATGTAACAATATTAGTTGTGTTATCAACTTCTTGATGCAACCATCCTTGCGAACATAGTGTTCTTAGAGCAACATTTAAATAACCATCATTCGCTTTGAATTTTTCAGCTAATTCAGATAAAGTTGCTTTCTTATTTTCTAAAAGATACTTGGTAATTCCTTTATCGAAAAGCACAAATGCAGAAGGGCAAGTTACGATTCCATCTAAATGTCTAAATAATTGATTTCTGAGGTGAGATTTTTCTTGTTTGGTTAGCATGCAAATATTCTTTTCTTAAATATAATCAATTGAAATTGAATTATAAAAAGAATAAAAGAGATGTGGATGTGAATTTAGAACAAAATAAAAGGCCTACTCAAAATAGCAAGCCTTTGACTATGTTTAATAGCCATCCAAGGTATATTGTAATATTTTATGTTTTTACTTTCTCGATGAGTTAAATATAGTTAATAACTAACTGATAACGTGTAACATTTGTTACAGAAGCTTTTTATTTCTTGTAAGGTAGATATGATATTGTTGTCATGTAACTTAGAGTGTTTGATAACATGTTACGTAGTGTGCAAGGATATGAATTTGTAGTAAGTTAATTTACCAATTAGCTCTGTATTTTTTTAATATTGGTAGATTGCAACCTATGTAAATGTTTCTTTTTAGTGACCTCGGTCTGTCCAATGAGGTTTACTTTATGTTTCATCTATCTGTTATCAATCGATTAATATCGAGTAAAATTCGTATGTGGTGTAGTGTAAGTAATTAGTGATAAACGCAGTAGTAAGCCCTATTTCTTGACATAGCAATTAAGTATTTTATGTAGAATCACGTAGTTTTTAGCGTTTGGTAAATGTTTCTTTTTAGGGACCTCGGTCTATCCAATGAGGTTTACTTTATGTTTCATTTTTTGCTATCAATTATGATATCTAGTTAAATGTCTATTTCGAAATAAATAAGAACTTTTCGTTTACATTAATTATGACACACTTTTTTTTCATAGGTCACATATTTGTAAAAAAATGCTATTTAAATTATTTAAATCAAAAAATATGCCAAATAAAATATGTGAATTAATAAATTTCGAGACATTCTTTTAATAGTTATGCACTCGTAATTTGAGGGGATAATGAGCGTAGTTTTCATTTAGGTTTTGTTAATTTCGCCCGTTCTTATTGAAGATGAATTTTATGAAAAAGACTACAATAAAAGATATAAATAGAATTACTGATATTTTAACAGATGCCTTTAAAGAAAATAAATCCATTATAAATGTTACAAGAAAAGGGAAAAAGCAAGATACTCGAATTAGAAAATTAATGAGATTTTTCTCTTTAAACACTTTTTGTAATGGAGATGTGTTTATTACAGATGATGCTAATGGGTGTTTATTAATGCTAACCAATGGAGAAGAAAGAAAAAAAAATGTGTCAGAAAAATTGCATTTATTGATTTGGAAGATAAATTTATTTTTCAATATTCTAGGAATTAACAATGTTAGGAATGTTTTACAACGTGAAAAAGCAATTAGTAAAAATCACCCAGAAGGTAAGTACCTTCATTTATATTATGTAGGAGTTTTTAAAAAAGATCAAGGAAAAGGTATAGGAACAAAGTTGATAAATCAGGTAATGAATTATTATGACAAAGATTATACAATATACTTAGAGACTTCTGATAAAAGGAATATACCACTTTATGAAAAACTTGGATTTAAGGTTGTAAACATACATGATGAATTAGAGATAACGCTTTACATTTTAAAAAAAGAAAGTAAATGTTAGATTTTGAGGTAATTGTTTACAGTAAATTCAATTGGTTAGATTTTTTGGGTTGATTGAGATTATTTAAAAAGGTTTCGGCGTTATCAAAATGCTTTGCACGTTTTTCAGAGTCCATTTTACCTAAATTTGCAATTAACATTTTAAGTCGCGGGTTTTTAGAAAGGAAAATTCTGTTTTTATCCATAAACCTCCAGAATAATCCATCCCAAATATTTTGCCAATCACCATTTGGATAATTACTCATTTTCTTTATATAATTACTACTACTGATATAAGGTTTCGTAGACATTAATCCTCCATCGGCAAACAAACTCATGCCATATACATTTGGTACCATAACCCAATCGTAACTATCAATAAAAAACTCCATAAACCATTTATATACCTCATCCGGGTCAAATTCACAAAGGAGCATAAAGTTTCCAAGAATCATTAAGCGTTCTATGTGATGAGCATAACTAGTAGATTTTAGTTTTATGATAGTAGTATCCACTGGTAAAATGCCTGTGGTTCCATCATAAAATGACGCTGGAATTTTTCGATTATGCTTCCAAAAGTTTTTGGTTCTTTCTTCAGTGCCTTTAACCTCATAAATTCCACGTATAAATTCACGCCAGCCTAAAATTTGCCTTACAAAGCCTTCTAAAGAGTTAATCGGTATGTTATTTGCTTCGGAATAACTAATCGAACTTTTAATAACATGTTCTGGACTTAATAGTCCAACATTAATTAGAGGTGATAAAACACTATGATTTAAAAAGTGATTATTGGAAACTATAGCATCTTCATAAATACCAAATTCATGAAATCTTGATTCAAAGAAATCGGTTAACCAAACTTCGGCTTCTTCAAAGGTTGTTGGATAAATTGGGACCTCTTTAAGTGTACCTAAGTTTTTTGAAAAGTGTAATTGAACATATTCTTTTGCTTCCTCATAATATAAACTTGTCTTCGGAAATGAAATAGAAGGAGGGACTTTTCCTTTTGGATATTTCTTGCGATTTTCGGTATCATAGGTCCATTTTCCACCTACTGGTTTCTCATTTTCCATGAGAATATTCCTTTTTATTCGTTGTTCTTTGTAAAACGAGGTTTGAAAGAACTTCTTTTTGGTTGGCTTAAAGAAAGGTGATAACTCATTTTTATTATTTATAAATAGGGGGGAACCCTGAATGCTTATGTTAATTTTATCTTTAAAACTTGTAATTCTTTTTTCGAGCCAATTATCTGTAGGATCGATTAGATGTAGTTTCTCTAAACCTTGTTGAATAAGTTTTTCTAAAAGTATTCTTACATCACTTTCTTCATGTATTGCTTCTATATAATTAACGTCGAATCCTTGTTGTTTTAAGTAGTTTTCATAATACTTCATAGTAGCTCTATGGAAGGCCAATTTTTGTTTATGAAAATTATATTGGTTGAAGAATAAAGATTCTTCAATTAGATAGATTGTATACTTCGAATTATAGATTTCTGTGTTCTTAAAGATTTGGTGAGGAAAAACAAAGGTTACCTGTTTCATTGGGGAATTGTATTGAGTTATTTAAAATAAGGAAGATTGTAGCCAAGTTCTGCGGTAAGTTCCTTTGGTGTCATATCGTTCAGCTTGCAATTGCACATTGAACTTTCTATCTCTAGGATCGTTGCCAACACCAGCTACATATTGCCAGTTTCCATAATTACTATGCACATCATAATCAAGAAGCATACTTTCAAAATAGGCAGCACCAATACGCCAATCTAGTAAAAGTTTTTTAGCGAAAAAAGAAGCTACATTTTGTCTCCCTCTGTTACTCATCCATCCCGTTTTCTTAAGTTCTAACATATTGGCATTAACAAAATCGTTGGAAGTTTGTCCATGAATCCAATTATAAATAAGGTTCTCATCTCGACTCCAAGTATATTCTACACGTTTAATTCCAGTAACTTTAAACAAACTGTTTTCATGTTTAAGAGATAAAAACTTGAAATAATCTCTCCAAATTAATTCAAATATCAACCAATAGGTAGACTGATTGCTTCCGAATTCATTTTCAAACTTTTTGACTTCCCAGTAAATTGTTTTTGCCGAAATACAACCATTGGCTAGCCAAGGTGAGAATTTCGAACTGTAATTGATCCCTAACAATCCGTTTCTTGTTTTTTTGTAGACTTGGAGTTTTTTAGTTTTATAAAAATAATCAAGCAAGCGGTTGTGTGCTTCGGTTTCACCTCCATTAAAAGGGAAGGCAGACTTTTGATGCTTTTCAAAATCTTCAAACCCTAGATCTTTCAAAGATGGAAGTTTAGTATCAACAGGAATCCAATTACTGGCTTCTTTAGGAATTACTGTTATTTCGGAGTGAATAGCAACATATTTTTCAATCTTTTTTCTAAAAACAGTAAAAACCTCAGGAGTATTACTAATCTTAAAATTTATCGTATCAGGATGGTACAAAAACTGATCATAATAACAGTTTGTAGTTATGGTTTTTGATAATTTCTGTTTTACGGAATTAAGTAGATTGTTTTCTTCTAGAGTAAACTCTTTTTGAAAGAATAGTGCTTCGGCTTGATGGAGTTCACAAAAGGTTGGAATTTTGTTTTCTGGTTGGTCAAAATAAGTAAATAGGGGGATATTTAACTTCTTTAGATTTTTTGAAAGGTTGCTAACGGACTCAATTAGAAATTGGGCTCGAAACTTTTCGATCTTTTTGAATCCAAATTGTGAGCTATTAAATAGATTTTTGTCAAAACAATAAACACCAATCACACTGGAATATTGAGAACAGGCTTCATACAGAGCTTTGTTATCTCTTACTCTCAGATTATTTGTAAACCATACAACTGCTGTTTTTTGTTGCATTATTCTTTCGTCTTTGATTTTGATATCAAAGATAAAATATTTTGTTTAACATTTATGTTGTATTATTAAACAAAATAAGTGGTAACATTTTTTAATCTATAGATGTTTGATTTCGTGAAGCACATCCATTAACTAGTAAATTTTTAGCTCATAATAATTTGAGGTAAGAGGACGAACTTACTTTTTGAAAATACAGAGTTTTTCGTCGGTAATGTTTGAACTATTTTTTTAAACTTATATAAAATGTTCTACGTATTGCTTCACCAGAAATAAACCAATTACCGTAGTTAAGATCGTCATATTTTTTTGTGAGCTTAGGGTTTTTAGTTACCTCTTCTTCAGTTCTTCCAGAACTGATTTCTGTAAGGATACTCGTTTTAATTTCCTCTAACATGGTTAAGTATTCTTTTAGTTCGGCTTTGGAAGAGAGGTTTCTATGACCAGGAATTATTTTGGTGTCATCGTCAATTATTAAAAGAGCTTTTTTAATAGCGTCAATATATCCTTGAGCACTTCCTCCTGAGTCTAGGTCTATATATGGGTATTTTCCTTGAAAATAAGTATCTCCCATGTGAAGAACGTTACTGTTTCCAAAATACACCATAGCATCGCCATCGGTGTGTGCATTGTGCACGTGAAAAGCATATATCGATTCCCCATTAAAATGAAAGTTGAGGTCTTTTGTAAAGGTTATTATGGGTAGAGCATCTTTTGGAGCAGCTTTTATTGTTCGATTACGTCTCTTTTGAAATTGATCAGTACTCATGCGTTTTCTTACATTTTCATGAGCTATAATTACCGCACCTTCTTTTTCCATGTTTTCATTACCTCCTGTATGATCGCCATGCCAATGGGTGTTTAATAAAAACTTAATTTCTTTTTCACTAACTGTTTTTATTGCTTTTAAAATTTTGGGAGTCAATCGTGCAAATTGATCGTCAATCATAAAAATACCGTCTTCGCCTGCTGAAATAGCAATGTTTCCTCCTTGTCCTACCAGCATATATACATTTTTAGAAACATGGTGTACTTTTATTTGGATTTCCTTTTGTTGCGAAAATATATGAAGATTAGTAGCTAAGAATATGATGGTAATAAGAAAAGATAAGAGCTTCATGATAATTGAGTTTGTGAATACTCTGTCGGAGGAAATTACAATTCCTTTCGAGGTGGAATGATGTTAATAAGCCCTATTATTTTCTCTATTGCCAATGTATTTAGCAAAATTCTCGCCCGTTTTACGATCTATTAAATGAAAAACTTTTAAGCTATCCGAAGTTATTCCAACGATAATGAGTTCATTTTTATGTGAAACCATTTTAACTTTTGCAATCGAAGGATCCATTTCATATCCATGGAAAAACGTAATCATTCTCAGTTTATAATTGTAACTTTCGTTTGTAAAGTATAATGAATCTTTTCCAATTGTATAAGGAAGCTCTTGACCGTATTGATTAATGAGTTCATTTGATTGTTTAAACGTTGGATAGAATCCTGAATAAGCCCCTTTTTGGTAACCAAATATTTTGGTGCAAAGCTTTATTGCAAGATTATTTGGAGTATGTAAAAGAGGTTCAATTCCCGTTACTAAACATCCGGAAGTAGAATTGTATACTCTATATTTCTTATCTAAGTTACCAAATCCTAAGAATGGATACCCAGTGGTTTTTAAATGGGCATTACCGTTAAAATAAAAATTTATACCAAAACAAAAGCTAAGAAAGGGAAGTATAGTCCAAGAAGATAATCCTATTAAATACCATTTTAGATTAGATTTTTTAATCCATAAAACAAAAAGAATTATTAGCCAAAAGGCAAAAGGTAAAAACCAGAAAAAAGGAATAATTATAAAAGATATCCATGATGATAGAAGAGCAATCCAAAATATTAAATGCTTCTTAAATGTCTTGGGTTTCATATGCAATACTTTTTATTCTAACGATTGTTGTAATGCCTTTATTGCTTATCAATTACGTTGGTGAAATATATTTTCACTTGCACTATTTTGACAATGAAAACACTTCTATCTATTTACCATATAAAACAGTTCCATCTTTCTTTAATCTTGGAGGCATACCGGCTCTTCCATTGATATGCCAGAATATATAGGCTTTTTCGTATTCTGAAATTCTATTCTCTTTAAACTCTTTGGTAATGACTTCTTTTATGGTATCATAATACTTTTTGGGAGAATGAACGAAAATAGAATAAGCGGATGCTCGATATACTTCTAGTCGATTTCTACTAGGGAAACCATATTTTTCAGTTAATTTCAGTAGGAGTTTGGTATTAGAATCATCCGTTTTAGCGATAATATTATTAACACTATCCTTGCTTTTCTGATACTTCTTAAAGTTTTTTCCTAGTTTTTCCTTTTTCGCTTTTAAAGTAAGAAACTTCCCTCCATTATTCTTAGTATCTACTTTGAAGTTTGAGTCAACAGCTATTAAATTATGTCGATGTTTCTGATCTAACGCATACATTGAATCAATTACCCGATTTAACCAGGTTTTATCTTTAGTTGTTAACGTTTTTACTGTTCCACAAGAAAATAGAATAAAAACTATGAAAATAAAGATGGTAATGTTGGGAAGGGGCTTCATAAAAATTGAAATTTAAAAGAGTGAAAGTGTTATATGGGGAGTTTGTTAAATCTTAATGTCCGCATTTTTTAATAACTCTAACATTTCATGTGAAATAAATGAATAGTTAGGGATTCTCATTTTGTCTTTTTTGTTATATAGCTTGTTTCTTAATTTTAGTTCCTTTCTAATACATTGTATGTTTTCAAAATAAATTGAATAGGGTAGTTCTGGTTGGTATTCAATAAAACAAATATCTGCTTCTTTTATTTCATTATGAATAGCTTCAGTATCATTTGAGCTAAATTTTTTCCCACCAATTGTTAATGTTGTTGAGTCTATAAACTTCATTTTTTTTATTTTCATCTTCACAAAAAACTCTTTGGCTAACTTATATTTTTTGGAATACAAGTTATAGATAAAATTCTCGTGATTGGAAGTACCGGATGATTGGTATTCCTCAAAAGTTATTAGTTTAATTCCATCAGGAGACTTTTCATCCGATGTTCTATAAAATAAAGTAGGTTCTAAAGAAAAGAGGTAAATTCCTAAAGTGAAATCTTCAATGTTATCCGTTCTGTAATAGTATCTTATCTGCGTTTTTTTTAACTCTTTTTTTAGTTTGTCTACATATTTGTAAGGAGTATTAACATCTATATTTAAAGGAGCAATAGTATTGAATTTGTCGAAAGGATGATTAATAATAAATTTATAGGCCATATTTCCGAGTTGTTCAAAGCTCACCAGTGAGTCTTGAACATAAACATCTCCATTTTTTTTTAAGTAAACATCAAAAAGAGAAATGATGCGACGGCTTTTTTTAAAATTCATTTCCCCTCCATTTTTTGGTAGCTGAATATCTTTGATTTGAGAATAACATAAAGAGCTAAGGAGAATAGCAAATGGTAATAGTAATTTTTTCATTTTTAGTTTTAATATTGAAAATACTAAAAAGGTATTTTCATTTCTAGGTTTGATTTAATATCAAAATTATGGAAATAAATGATTTATTTATATGTGTATTTAGCTTATTTCGTAGTTTATTTAAATGTAGAATAATGTTAGTACTGTAGGTTTTTGTTAATTTTAACATTAAATAAGTCACGTTTAGTCGCTAATATTTGTATATTGCGCCAGCTATGGAAGTGCTTTACTTTCTAAACGAACGTAAAAATTGCTTTCAATCATAAAATTTTGAAGAAATAATGTTTGAATATTTCAAATATTCAAAGTGTATGTTGCTGTAGATAAATGTTTCTAAACAGCAATAAAGATATTGTAGTTCTTCCATTTTTGAGATCAATGGAAAACTACGCCCTAGATTTTTTAAGTTTTATCTGGGGATAAAATACAGGTATGGGGGTACCTGTATGGTTGATTTCTCATTTGTAGAGTTGAGGTTGTTTATTGCTATGAACAACCTCTTTTTTTACCTAATTCCGACACTATAGTTTTAGTCCGTCAAAATTATATTGAACAATTAAACCGAATGAAATTCCTTCATCAAAAAAGCCTTTATCATTTTTATGCACTCCAAACAAATCTCTGGTTTGAACATATACACCTCCCATAAGTTTATTGTCTTTACTATTATAGGCATGAAAACCAATTCCTAAGATTGTATTATTTTTTAAAACATTCGCATTGTTGTATATTCTATGCCTTAAATAAGGGTTTACACTTAAATACATTTGACTTGGTTTATCAGGATTTCTTTGTTCAAGAAGCTTAAACAAATAAACATAATCAAAGTTAATATCTAAACGATGAAAGCGATCATAACTTCCTGTAAGAGCATTTATCTGTTCAACATTCACTAAGTTTCCTCCTTGTACGTTTGGATCAACGGTTTGAAAAGCAAAGGTTCTGTTTTCCAAACTACCTAAATTATGAGTATAGGAATAAGCAATGCTGGCTCCAAAGAATTTTTGTTTTTTGAATTGCATGGTTGTACCTAATTCGACGTTGTAGCCATTAAAGGAAGTATCAGCAAATCGAGAATCAATACTAGTTCCATTATTTTGAAGATCGAGTTTAAATTCAGATCCTGAAAATCCGCCACGAGCATAAACTAAATATTTGTTTTTGTAATTCAACGTATTAATAATATCATTTTCACTTTCTACATCAAGTTTTTGAAGTAAGTCTAAGCCAGTTGCATATTTTTTAAATGAAGTAATTACTTTATCTATTTCCTGTGTAGGGTTAAAGCCAGCTTTAGCGTTGTACTTTTCATCTTTCTTTTGTAAGATTAATTGATCAATTTTTTTAATAACCTTATCCCATTCAGAGGCGAATAAGTTGTCTTTATCATAGGGTACTGATGTGAGTAGAAACTTGAATTCCTTTTTCTTTATAAGATTTTCTAAAGATTTTTTATGAGAAAAGATATCGCCATCGGGTTGATTTCTATCAATAACTCCTTGTAAACGTTTTGTATGTGATACTAATAATTGCAAGTGATTAATAACATCATCCATGGTAGGAATATAGTTCGCTTTTAGCTTTTCAAGTACGTTTATATTACTATGAACTTTACTGAGTTTTTCTTTAACAGTTATGGAATCATTATTCAACTTTGTAACGAGGTATTTTTGATTCGTAGGTGTAAGAACTCTGTTTTTTACAAGTTTTTTTAACTGTTTTTTAATTTTTGAATACTCTTGCATATTTAATCTTGCTTGAACATAGTCGAGTAAATGCTCTTTAGTATGATGGTGAGTCATCCATTTTATCCCAACAAGCCCATTAATACTAGCTGAAGAAGCTAATTTTTCTGAAGAAAATATGGGAGCGAGTCCGTTTTCAGAGCTACCTTTTAAATCTACTCCATAATAGAAGTATTTGCTAGCCTTTTCTTTATTTCGAATAGCTTCTCTTTGTTTAAGTATTTTTTCCAGTTTACCGCTTATAATCTTAGGATCATTGCTTCCTCTAAAAGCACTTGATATTGTTGGAAGAGAAGCAACGTTATTATTATTAAATCTTGAACTTCTATAGAGACTAAAGCTGGCAACATCTTCACTTAGGTTCAAAGTAATATTTGTTGATGGAAAAACTAAGGTACTGAAGCCTTCAGTATCTTGCCCGAGTGATTGACTAAATATTTGACTGGATAAGATCAAAAGAGTCCTCCCAAGCCAAAGTTTGATTTGATTTTTCATGTGTATTGTTTTTTATAGTTTTTTGTAATCCTTCGTACTGAATAGTAAGGTTTTTATGCAGGTTCTGTTTCTATAAGAACATAATCATCATTATCATTTATAGGATTATTTGTATGATTATATTCTTGCGAATGACTGCGAATGTAATCAGTACTAAAGGTGTAGTAGCTATTCGTCGGAGTGTTTTGATTTACCTCTAAATCAATGGTATTGTCAGAGTTCATAGATACATTGGATAGAATTCCAAAAGCGCTTGTTGATCCTTCCCCGCCAATATAAATAGTATCTAAATCTATTCCTGAAATAGAATATTTAACTTCAACAAGAGTCCCAACATTATTCAGAGAACTAATTCCAATAACATTGGAAGCTTCTAAAATGCCTTTCACCGTTTGAAGAGAGGCACGTTTATAGAAACTTCCCTTTAAATCCTCAAGAGACAATTTGGTAGAGCTTGCTTCAATTATATTTTTCATCTCCGTTTCCAAGTTTTTTAAACGGGTGTTGCTTTGTAAATGTTCGGTTGTTATCATAATTTGTAGATTCAGTTAAGTAGGGTAAAGGTATAAAGTGTTTTGGAAGTGTAACTACCTATGGATAGGTATTTTAAATCGTCCATATGTGAAGTAGTATGAAAAAATTAATAATATCTTTAATCTTGGATGAAAAACGCTTAATCGACTTATTAATGCGAATAATCATATAAGAGCAAGTGGTTAAACTGATTTTGTAAAATTAGAACAAATGATTTTTTAATTTTAAGTATCACTCAAAACTAACTGTATATTGTGTTATAGACATTTTTAAGGAAATTGGTAATTCAAGTTAATGACCATATGCAGTTAGTTGTTTAAAAGTCTAGTGGTTTTATAGGGTATTTTATTCATCGATAAAATCCAACCATTTAACTAGAAAAAAGGACAAAATATCTAAATAACTCAAAAAGTATCATATATACCTTTAGTTTTGGTATTAGTGTAGTAAGCTTTAGTGTAAGGATAGGAAGGTTTAACTTTGAGAGTAAACTTCTTATCCTTTTCTGCTATATTGGTATTAGTTATTCATTGTGGTATTGCGCAACAGGAGGATGAATTTATAACTGTTTTCAATGAATTCACAACGTTTTAATAATCAAAAACATTCTTTTAGCGTTGTTTTTACCTTATTTAGGCTAGCATTAAAAAAAGTTACAGTATTGAATGTATTGAAAAATGGTATTTAATTAATATCATATGGAAAAGGAAATACCTATATTATCCGTTTTTAAAACTTCAGAACGGTTTTTATATCAAGAGCTTAATGCTCAAATTTTCTGAACAATAACTTTCTTTTTGATAAAAATAGTGATAAATAAATTTGTGTTTGTATTTAATGCCTATTATAAAGCCTCGTAAAAATTGGGTTTCTTAACAAATTAGTTTTACTTTTATATTATGAATAGACTAAGATTATTATTGCTTGAAGATTTAGATAAAGAAGCCACTCAGTTAATTTCTTTTCTTGAGAGTAATAGTTATGAAGTAATTAGAGCTCATAATTCCTTAGAAGCTGAGAAAGAGATTAAAAATCGTTTTTTCGATGTGATAATTTTAGATATCATGATTGATGGCAAGCCAGAAGGAATTGAACTTGCACAACGTTTAAATAGACAAGGAGTAGACATTCCATTTTTATTTTTAACAAGTATGCAAAGTAAAGCAGTGTTTGATGAGGCAAAGCTTACCAACCCTATGGTTTATTTATTAAAACCTTATAATGAATTAGAATTGTTGTATTCATTGGAATTAGCCATAGAGTCTTGTTACCAACAATCAAATAGCATTAGTTTTAATGAAAAGAGTGCAGTAATTAGTCCATCATACCTTTTTATTAAGAAGAAAAGGAGTGTGGTTAAGGTAGATGTTGATTCCATAAATTTTGTAGAAGTAAAAGAAAAGTACTGTAGTATCACATGTGCTGATGGAAGCTATCTTATAAAGTTATCTCTTACAAAATTGAAGGAAATACTTGGTGAAACCGATTTTAGACAAGTTCATAGAAACTACGTGATTAACATCAAAAAAGTAAGAGAAATTTACTTTGAAGATAATTTAATCATTCTAGAAGATGGTAATCAAATACCTTTTAGTGAACGTTATAAAAACGCTTTTATTAAGGATAATACTATTTTCAGGTAGTAGTCTTTTAGATATTTCTTATATCGAAAACAGAACCGTTTTCTAGTTTATTTTCTAAGGCAATATTATATATAGTTTCTGCTACATATTCAGCAGAATACAAATCGTTGTTTTCTTTTAAGTCAACAAAACGTTGTAGATTTTTAAAATCTTCTTTTTTGGTCCCTCTTATTTGTGCCTGCATACTGGTATCAACTACCCCAGGATAAAGAGCAATACATTTTACACCATTATTTAAAGTTTCCTGTTCAGCCGCAACTGTTTTTGTAAACATGTCTAAGGCGGCTTTAGAAGCGCAATATACACTCCAACCTTCATAGGGTTTTGTAGCTGCTCCAGAAGAAATATTAATGATTTCTTTTTTACAAGATAGCTTTTTAGTGAAATTGATAAACATATTTGAAAGAACCATTGGTCCTGTTAAGTTTAAATTCACGCTTTCTGCGATGTCTTTTGGGCTAATGTTTTCAATATTAGCAATTGTACCAAGGCGTCCAGCATTATTGATTAGTGTTATTGAGGAAAGAGAAA
This sequence comes from Tenacibaculum xiamenense, assembly GCF_964513065.1. Taxonomy (NCBI): domain Bacteria; kingdom Pseudomonadati; phylum Bacteroidota; class Flavobacteriia; order Flavobacteriales; family Flavobacteriaceae; genus Tenacibaculum; species Tenacibaculum xiamenense. The sequence continues at coordinate 662,765 of NZ_CAZEQU010000033.1, read as the reverse complement.
GTTTCTTTAACTCGTCAAGAAGCATAGAGAATTGATTTTTCATCTCATTAAAATCACTCAAATCAACAGCGATTTGAACGACATCTTGTATATTAATTATACTTCTTGAAAGAGAGTATACTTTGTAATTTTCTGAAGCATATTTTTGGGCCAAGGCTTTTCCAATTCCTTTACTACCACCAGTAATAATAACAATATTCATATGGGTAAAGATACGGTAAAAATGCTTTAAAGATCGATAAATGGTAAAAAACCATTTATCTAAAATAAGACTTTGTTGATCGCAAGATACAAAGGATACTGTCTTATTTTTCCAGTCCTAAGAGAGCTTCCGATGTATCTTTAAACAAAAGTTTTTTCATTATTAGATTTTTTAAATTGGTTTTTAGTTTTAGCTCTCTTCGGAGGGCTTTTTTTGTGGGTAATGGTTAATGGGTAACGCTAACTAGGGAAAACCCTGACTCTATTTCTAGGGCTAACCCTTACAAGGAAATATGATGATTTTGACTACCTTGCAAATGTGTTTGTACCGAAGATACAAATACGATACATTCTGCTAATATTTAAGGGATATCTCCTTTCGTACGAAAGGAGATTTTTTCTTGTCTTAAATTTGAGAAATTAAAATTGCCTAAAAGGGAGCAGGAGAGTGTATAACAATTTCATTCTTTAGAATAGGATGAATGAATTTTACTTGCTCTGCATGTAAGCATAATCTTTTCGATTTATTCCCGTACAAATCATCTCCAACAATAGGTGAATTTAATCCAAGCGGGTGAGCCGCATGTACCCGTAACTGGTGTGTTCTTCCTGAAATAGGGTAAAAGTATATTCTTGTACAATTATTTTCTACGGCTATTGCTTCCCATTTTGTCAGTGCTTTTTTTCCGTGCTCGTAACAAACCATTTGTTTTGGTCGGTCGTTTAAGTCAACTCGGAGAGGTAAATCAATGGTTCCTTGCATATCGGGTATAACACCTTCCAAAAGGGCGACATACCTTTTTTTAATGGTTTTTTTAATAAACTGTTCCTGAAGTTTTTTGTGTATCTCTTTACTTTTAGCAATTAATAAAATTCCTGAGGTTGACATGTCCAATCGATGTACGATTAAAGGACCCGTTGCTTTTGGAAAGTTCTTTTTTACTAAATATTCGATACTATGTTCAATTTCTTTTCCTTCAACGCTTAATACGTCATGTGGTTTATTTAGAGCCAATAAATATTCATCTTCATAAAGAATATCTAAAGAGTCTGTTTTGTTTATGGTAGCCAACAAAGGGTTAGTTTCAACGGAAAGCCCTTGAAGCATGTGATTTAATATAGGTTTACATTTACCTGTACAAGCAGGATAATACTGCTTATGTTTTCGAACCGCTGAGGTTAAGGGTTTTCCCCACCAAAACTCTGCCATTGCTATAGGAGTGAGTTTGTTTAAATAGGCGTATTGAAAAAGCTTTGGAGCACAACAATCACCTGCACCAGCCGGAATGTTTTGTGGACTTTCTTTGAAAATATGTAACAGGTTTTCTACTTCATTATTGTTGTTTACAAACTGATAACTTTGAAACAACTTTTGTTGAATTTTAGCTGAAAGTTGAGCTCTTTCTCGTTTTAACTCCTCAATTCTTTCATATTCGTTAAAATAAGCAGTTCTTAATGCCTTTATTTTGTTGTTGAGATATGTTTCATATTCTCTTAAATAAAATTCCTCATTAATGTTTTTTTGATTGTCTATGGAGTTTTGAGTTTTTCTAAGCTTTCTTCTTTGTTTTATTTTGATTTGCTCAGTCTCCAAAAGATCTTTTTGAAGTTTGCTTTTTCGATTGTAAGCGTCTTTAAGGTCGAGATATTGTTTATTCGAACTTAGTGCTTCAATACTTTTAGTTAGCTTGTTTAATTTACGTTCTGCTTCTAGGTAAAAATTACGAGTATCTAAAACATCAAAAACAGGAGGGACGAAATACTCATAAGTAGTTCTTTCAGCTAACTTTCCAGAAAAAGCGGCTAAAAAACCAAGTTCTTTTTGTTCGTTCTTAACAACAAGCACTCCAAACATTTTCCCAACCCCTTCATTTGAATCTAATCCAAAATCATGGTTGAAATCAGTTTGCTTTTCTAAGTACATTTGAAGTTCTTTGGAAGCAATTTGAGCAATTTTATGTGGAGTATAGTAATGAGGATAAGCTATTTTATTCGGAAGTTCAATAGCGGTAATATTACTTTGGAAAGAATGAAGTTTATTCATTGGTTGTTATAAAAAGAAACGCCATTGCAAATATACAGTGACGTTGTTTATTTAACTCGAATTATATTTCAGATTATCTATGCTTTATAGATTTTATCATATAAATCTTTATAAATATCTTTAATAACAGCACGTTTCATTTTCATAGTAGGGGTAAGTTGACCACCGTCAATAGACCATTCGTCAGGTGTAAGCTCAAATCGTTTAATTTGTTCCCATTTTCCAAAGTTACAATTGCATTCGTCAACTTCTTCTTGAATTCTATCAATAACTTTTTGATTGGAAATAACATCAGCATTATCACCTAAAGTAATATCATGGCGTTTTGCCCATTCTCTTACAAATGCAAAATTTGGTTGAACTAGTGCCGCTGGCATTTTTTCACCTTCACCTACAACCATTACTTGTTCAATAAATCTTGATTGTTTTAATTTTCCTTCTAATAATGGGGGTATAACATATTTTCCTCCAGAAGTTTTAAACATTTCTTTTGTTCTACCAGTAATTTTCAGGAAGCCATCTTCACAAATTTCACCTTTATCACCTGTATGGAAGTAACCGTCTTTTAAAACTTGAGCACTTTTTTCTGGATCCTTATAGTATCCGACCATAATATTCGGACCTTTCACGAGAATTTCACCAGTATCGGCAATCTTTACCTCAACACCTTCAATAATTTTACCAACGGTTCCAATTCTGAAACCTCCATTTCTCTGATCATTTACTGAAATTACAGGAGAGGTTTCCGTAAGACCATATCCTTCCATAACGGGCATTCCAGCTGCTGCAAAAACTCTACCCAATCTTGCTTGTAACGGAGCAGAACCCGATACCATCAACTTCAATTCACCACCTAAGGCAGCTTGCCATTTGGAAAAAATAAGTTTACGAGCTAAACCAAGTTGTTTTTCGTACCACCATCCATTAGCTCCATATGGCTTGTATTTTAATCCCAGTTCAATTGCCCAGAAAAATAACTTCTTCTTAATACCTGATAACTCGCTTCCTTTGGCATATATTTTATCGTATATTTTTTCGTAAAGTCTAGGAACCGCAGTCATTACATTAGGCTTTACTTCTTGAGCATTTTCACTAAGCTTTTCGATAGATTCAGCAAAGTAAATAGAAACACCACAGTACTGATATAAGTACAAGATCATTCGCTCGAAAATATGACAAACAGGTAAAAAGCTTAAAGACTTCTCTTTTCCATAAGAAAAAGGTACGCGCTTTTCACTGCTAATTACATTTGAAACAATGTTTTTATGAGTTAGCATAACCCCTTTTGGTCTACCAGTTGTTCCTGAGGTATAAATTAATGTAGCCAAAGTATCTGGTGTAACTGCATTCATTCTTTCTTCAACCTCTGATTGGTTGCTTTCATCTTTACCTAACTCTAGTACTTCTTTCCAACTTTTTTCACCAGCGATATCATCAAAAGTAAATACTCCTTTTAGTTTAGTTTTTGATTTTATCTGATTTAGCTTTTCAAGAACTTCAATATCAGAAACAAAGCAATAAGTAGCTTCAGAGTGATTTAAAACGTATTCGTAGTCTTCTTTAGAAATTGTTGGATAAATCGGAACGTTTTGCGCTCCAACTTGTAAAACACCAATATCACAAACATTCCATTCAGTTCGATTATTGGTTGAAATTACTGCAATTTTATCATCTGGTTCAACTCCCAATCGTAACAAACCACGACTGATAGTATTTGCTTGTTCAATGTATTGTTTTGTAGATATCGATTGCCATTTGCCGTCATATTTTGTGGTAAATGCTTTCGATAAATTATAAGTCTCTAATTGGTAATAAGGAAAATCAAAAAGACGTTTAATTTCGCTCGGCATATAATCAATGTTTAGTGTAATGCAAAATAGGAAAAATAGGTCGATTGCACAAAAAATGTCTTGATGACTGATTTATTGGTGATTACCTAATTTTTTAATAGAATAATTGCGGTTTTTTGTTGTTTTTAGGGGTAATTATTTCTTGTTGATAATTAATTGATACTTTAAAAATTAAATTTTTATTGAATGTTTGGTCAATAAAATTAAAAATCAACTAATTTTTAAAATATGATGTATTTTACTAAAAAGATAAACTGTTTTCATTAGAGACAAAAAATCCCAACATGTTATGATGGGATTTTTAGTTGTTTAAAGCTTCAAGAATTATTGTACAGCCCTTTATAATTTCTTCATCTGAGATAGTTAGAGGAGGAGTAACTCTTATAGCTCTTCCTTCAAATAACAGCCAAAATAAGATAAGTCCTTTATTCATACACTCTAAAATAACTTGCGTGGCAAAATCAGAGGAATCTACAATAAGGGCTAACATTAATCCTTTACCACGAATTTCTTGAATTTTCGGATGGTCTTTGAAAAAATCTCTTATAATATTCTCTTTCCGTAATGCATCTTGCATCAAAGTTGAATTGCTAATTTCGTTAACTGTAGCCAAACTAGCGGCAGCGATAACTGGATGGCCTCCAAAAGTGGTAATATGTCCTAGTTTTGGATTTTCTTTAAGACTGGACATTATTTCATGCGAAGAAATAAAAGCTCCAATAGGCATTCCTCCACCAAGGCCTTTTCCGGTAATAATAATGTCTGGAATCACATTGTAATTCTCAAATCCCCAAAAGGTACCTGTTCTTCCGATTCCTGATTGGATTTCATCTAAGATCAAAAGGGCACCAACTTCTTTACATCTTTGTTTTACTTTTTGTAAAAAGTTGTTTTTAGGTTCAATAAAACCCGCGCCTCCTTGAATGGTTTCTAAAATAATACCAGCTGTTTTGGTTGTTATTTTTTCCAGAGCAGATTCGTCATTAAACTGAATAAATCGCGTTCCAGGAATTAATGGGCGATAGGCTTGATTTTGTTGCTCAGCGCCGCATACACTCATTGCCCCCTGTGTGTTTCCATGATAAGAGTTTTTGGCAGCAATAATTTCACTTCGTCCTGTAAAACGCTTGGCAAGCTTTAAAGCTCCTTCAGTTGCTTCTGTACCTGAGTTCACCAAATAAACGGAACTTAAGGATTCTGGTAAGGTGTTGGCTAACGATTTACAAAGCTCTAATTGAGGTTTTTGAATAAACTCACCATAAACCATCACATGAGTATATTTAGTCAATTGATTTTGAATAGCTGCAGTTACTTTTGGATGATTGTGTCCTAAACTATTTGCAGAAACCCCAGCAACAAAATCTAACATTTCATTTCCTTCAACATCGTAAATATAACTACCATTCGCATGAGAAATCTCGATAGCTAATGGGTGAGGAGATGTTTGACCTTGATATTTAAAGAAGTCGTCTTTCATATCAATTACTCTTTTTTAAACTTGTATACCTTTTCTTTTTCTTTCTTTTCAAGCTCTTTTGAAAACTGTCGTTTTGCTTTTAAAACCTCTTTTTTAGGTTTATCTAAAATAGGCTTTTTATCTTTCAGTTTAACTTTGCTTTTGTCCTTATCACTAATAAATATGTCTTCCATGGTCAAAGGCTGTTCTTTACCTCTCCATATAAAACCTCTAAATTTTTTCTGGTCTTCAGGAAACTCAGAAGGGGGAAATGTTTTTCCTTCAGATTTTTTGAAATATTTCGTTTGTGTGATTTCGTTGTTTTCTAGTGTAAATTCAATATCACTGGCAATTTCTTTAGTTATGGTCTCTAGCTTTTTAGTTTCTTCATCTCTACTGTAATATAGCGATTCAGCATTTCCTTTAACCAACATAGTTCTCAAATCGTTTCCTTCAAATTTTCCATAGATATTCCTTCCTTTAATTTGGTTATAATCATCAATGGCAAGAGAATCTTTTTCTATCATAAAGGCATTTTGAAGCACGAACAAAGAATCTAACTTATTCGTTTCCTTGTCTGAAAGTAGTTGAATACTATCACCTGTTATCTGACTTTTCCCTGACCAGAGAACCGGGTTTCTAAACATACGTGTTAGCCCCGTTATTTGACTTGTATGAATTGAGTCGCATTTACCTTGTAGATTCGATTTAAAGATTTTTACATCATTAAATATTCTTACAATACGTTCTTCACTTTTCCCAGTAACCAAAATTTTATCGCCATGAACATACATAGAGTCTTTGTCATGGACAGAAATGGCAACAGCTTTTTTTATGATAAATAAAGAGTCTTTTTCTTCATACAATTCTGCATAATTACCTTTGGTAACCATATTTTGAATTGTATCAATAACCTTAATTCTGTTTGTAGCTGAGGCAAAACCTCTTCTCTTATCATAGTATAAACTATCACCTTCAACAGTTCTATCTTTTAAAAAGAGTTTTGCTCTTTTTACGAAATATGAGATTTCAGTATTTGTATCATAAAATCCTCGTTCCGAATATATCTTCGTACTATCTTTTAAGTTGGTAATAGTACTTGGTCCATACAAATAAGCTAAGCTGGAATTTGTATAATAATCTAAATGATTTGACTCTAAAAAGTGCTCTGGATTGACAACAGTTACTCTAGATTTAGCTGAAAATTTCTTTTCTTCTAGGTAATAAGTACCTTTTCTACTTTTTAAAGTGTTTTTTTTGTCCGTTATGGTTCCTCCACTTTGATAATACAATACTTGCTCCTTTCTATCAAAATAGAGAGTATCGGTACTCATTTTCATTTCTTTATCATTCACCTCAACATTTCCCCAAGAAGTAGCTCGTTTTGTATTTCCATTGTAAACAGCAAAATCGCTATATTGAATAATACTATCTCCTTGTTCAATGACAACCTCTCCTAAAGCCTTAAAAATATTTTCTTTTTTATAAAGTAATGCTTGTTTACAATCTAGGGTAGCGCCTTCATGTGCAATTTTTACATTACCAATTAAAATAGTGGCTCCAGGATATTTTTTTTCATCCGCTTCAGAATATTCACTCGATAAAACTTTGATTTTCTTTGTTTGTGAAAAACTACCAGCAGTAATTAATAAAAAGAATAGAACAAATAATCTTTTCAAAATAGTATTGTTTTAAGTGAACAAAAGTAATGAAAAACAGATGCTAAATTTCTTAAGGAGAGTATAAAATTACCAATCTGAATCTTCAATCATTTTTCCATAGAGGTATGCCTGAAAATACGCTCCTATTAAATAGAAGAGTTTTCCCCAGAAATTTAATAAGGTAAATAAGTAAATGTATAGTATCATTAACATGAAAATAGAAAGATAAATTACAAGTTTTAAGGCCTTTTAAAAGGAAGAATTGTTTAACCAATTTTTAATAGCCAATCCCAAAGGGAGTAATGCTATGTGGGCTTATTTTTTCATGTAATATTCTTAAAATATTATTAGGAATAAAGCTGGTTAACGCCTTGAATTATCTTAATTTTGCACAAAATTTAAAATACTTAAAAATATGAGCGCTCATTTTGATTTGTCAAAAGAAGAGATGAAGTCGTATGGATATAAAATAGTTGATTTAATTGCTGAGCATTGGGACAGTATTGGGAGTAAAAAACCAGTAATGCGTGCTACCAGAAAAGAAATGGACAAAGTTTTCTTGCAAGAGGCTCCTGAACAAGGAACTCCTGCTGAGGAAGTTTTGGATTTTGTAATGGAAAACGTAATGCCTAATAGTACCGTTATATCACACCCAAAAGCATATTCATTTGTACCTGGACCTAGTAACTTTATTAGTACTATGGCTGATAGTTTAGCAACTGGATTTAATATTTTTTCAGGAGGATGGATGGTTTCTCCTGCTGCTGCCGAGTTGGAAATTGTTACAATGAATTGGTTATTAAAAATGTACAACTTCCCAGTAGAGAAGGGAGGAGGTCTTTTTACAAGTGGAGGTTCAATGGCGAACTTAACTGCTTTAGTTACCGCGAGAAGAATTAAATGTGGTGATGATTTTTCAAAAGCAGTAATCTACTTATCAGATCAAGCACATTCTTCAAACATTAAGGCAATTAGAGTTTTAGGATTCAAAAAAGAACAAATTAGAGTATTACCAACAGACTTAGAGTTTAGAATTAGCATTAACAAATTAAAGAATGCTATTGCTAAAGATAGGTTAGAAGGGTTACAACCATTTTGTTTTATAGCATCTGCAGGAACTACAAACACGGGGACAGTAGATCCTTTAAATGATATCGCAGATATTTGTGAGGAAGAAGATTTATGGTTTCATATTGATGGTGCCTACGGAGGTGCAGCGATTTTATCTGATAAAGGAGCTAAAGCGTTAAGAGGAATTGAAAGAGCAGACTCTTTAACTGTAGATCCTCATAAATGGTTTTATCAGCCTTATGAAATCGGATGCTTGTTAGTAAAAGATGCCTCTTGGTTAAGTAACACCTTTAGTGAAACTCCTGAATATTTAAGAGATATTGAAGGAAATGAATCTGAAATTAATTTTTACGATTACGGTGTTCAGCTAACACGTCGTTTTAGAGCATTAAAGTTTTACATGTCTATTAAAACATATGGACTGGATACTTTTAAGAAGGCGGTAAGCTATAATATTCAATTGGCAGATGACGTAGAAAAAATGTTACGTAAAAGCAGAAATTGGGAAATTATATCACCCGCTACTTTAGCTGTAATTAATTTTAGATACAATCCAATTGGACTAAATTTAGAAGAACATGAAATTGACAAGTTAAATCAGAAAATTTCAGAAAAAGTAATGGAATCAGGAGAAGCTTTCTTGGTAACAACAATTTTAAACAAGCAAGTTGTACTAAGAATGTGTTTGATTAATCCGAAAACTACATTCGACGATGTAAAATCTACTTTTCTTTTATGCAACAGTTATGCAGAAGAAATTTTAGAAAAACAGAAATAAATAAAAAGGCTATTCAATTAAGAATAGCCTTTTGTATTTTTTTAGTTGTTCGTTTTTATCCTTTATAAAAAGGCAGCTTTACTACCTTAGCAGGAACTTGTTTCTTACGAATTTGAACGAATATTTCACTATCAACTTTTGAGTTTGCAATAGTTACATATCCCAATCCAATACCTTTATTTAAAGAAGGACTCATAGTACCAGAAGTAACATTTCCAATTACATTTCCATCTGCATCTACTAAATCATATCCTTGGCGAGGAATTCCACGTTCAGTTAATTCAAAAGCAACTAATTTACGAGTAACACCTTCTTCTTTTTGCTTTTTTAGAGCTTCAGCATTAACAAAGTCCTTTGTAAATTTAGTAATCCATCCTAAACCAGCTTCAAGAGGAGAAGTAGTATCGTTAATATCATTTCCATATAAACAATACCCCATTTCTAAACGTAAAGTATCACGAGCAGCTAAACCAATTGGTTTAATACCCCAGTCAGCTCCAGCTTCAAATACTTTCTTCCATACAGCTTCAACATCTTCATTTTTAACATAAATTTCGAATCCACCAGATCCTGTATATCCTGTTGCAGAAACTACAACATTAGGAAGTCCAGCAAAATCAGTGATTTCGAAAGTATAAAATTTAATAGTAGAAAGGTTTACCGAAGTTAATGATTGCATTGCTTCAGCAGCTTTTGGACCTTGGATAGCTAATAAAGACCAATCGTCTGAACGGTTTTCCATTTCAACACCTAAATCATTATGTTGTGAAATCCAGTTCCAATCTTTTTCAATATTTGATGCATTTACTACCAGCATGTATTCATTTTCACTAATCATATAAATAATTAGGTCATCAACAATACCACCATCGGCATTTGGCATACAGCTGTATTGTGCTTTTCCTGGAATTAATTTTGAAGCATCGTTTGAAGTAACTTTTTGAATTAAAGCCAACGCATTTTCACCCTTCAAAAAAAACTCACCCATATGGCTCACATCAAAAACACCAACTCCATTTCTTACAGTTTCGTGCTCAATGTTCACACCTTCATATTGTACAGGCATATTAAAACCAGCAAAAGGAACTAATTTTGCTCCTAAAGCCTCATGAATGTGCGTTAATGCAGTATTTTTCATTATGTAGAATTGTTTGTTTTATAATACTGCTAAAGTAGCTAAAAAATGAGAAACAAATTCTTTGAAACTGTTGAATATTTTTATGATTTTAGTTTTGAGTAAGGATTAATTTTAGTCTATGACTAAAGAATAAAATACCTTATTGAAGTATTTATTTAAAATAGGTGTGTTTTTGCGTATTTTCCAATCAAGAAATGAGATAATAAATGAAAGTAACCAAAAAATTAGTGTCTAACATATTATTTATTTTAGTAATAGCATTATTGCTATATCCACCAACCAAAGAACGCATCATTAGGTTGGTGTCCTTTGCCCCTTCAGCTATAGAAAAAAGTGAAAGGAAGGTTTTAACTAATTACAATTGGACCCTGCAAGGTTTGAATACAACGTCTATAGAAGGAAGTAACCTAAAAGGAAAAGTTGTTTTCTTAAATTTTTGGGCTACTTGGTGTCCTCCATGTCGAGCAGAATTACCAAGCATTCAAAAGTTATATAATGATTATAAAGATAAAGTCGATTTTGTTTTTATAACTAATGAAAAATGGGAAGAAGTAAAACAATATTACAAAAAGGAAGGTTATCTGTTGCCCACATATAGTTTAAGAAGTAAACTTCCTAGCATGTTAGAAACATCTTCAATACCACAAACATTTATAATTAATGGAGATGGAGAAATAGTAGTATCAAAAAATGGTGCGGCAAACTGGAATTCTAATAAAATTAGAGAGCTATTGACTCAATTAGTTTCTCAGAAATAAAAAAAAGTGGCGTTGAGCCACTTTTTTTCTGCTAAAATATTTATGCTTTACTATTTTTTAATTTTAATAGGTAAAATATAAATTTCTTGATTTTTTATTTCTGAGGCAGATGATACCTTCTTATAATTAATTTTATTTTTGATATAAGAGTTTACTTCTTTGTCTTTAGAAATAACATCTACAACTACTAATTCGTTTTGATTGTTTACTACAAAAGAAACACGAACAATAAAGTTTTCTGCTGTATTCATTGGAACTTTTTTTCCAATTAATTCAACTATTTCAGAACGTAAAGCATTCGCTACTTTTGGAGTTTTGTCATTAGCATATGCACCTACAGATACAAATAATGCTACAGCAACTAATAAGGTATTAAATATTGATTTCATAATCGTTTTTTTACAGTTTTTATTTTTGGTTTTAAATGATACGGCAAAGATATGTAGAGTAAATTTCAAATAGAAACTTAAAAATATAATTAACGTTTTTTTAATAAAACTATATTTTTTAGTCTATGAAAAGGTGTTTTTTTACATAATCTTTAATTTTGAATGGGTTTGGGTTTAAATACTTTTAACTAAATATTAAATTTTAGATAATTTCGTAAAGAGTTAATATGTTAAAAAAATAGTATCTAATTTTCGTGTCTAAATTCCGAGTTTATCTTACTAATTTTTGGAAAGAATTTTATTCAAGGACATTTACTTTTACTGGAACTTCATAAAATGCTCCTCTTTGTGATTTAGAGATGTTGATCTTTTTGTAATTCAATCTATTTTTTATCATTAGACTCAAGTTATCGTCTTTAGAGTTAACCTCGATTACTACGATTTCATCTTTAGCATTAATTATAAAATTAACATGAGCTTCTGAAGCATTTAGTTTATCGGCAGGAATTTCTTTACCTAATAGTGCAACAACTTGGTTTCTAATATTTTTTTTATTTTCTGGAGAAGTTGGATTCGTGTTAGCCACTGCTGATACCATGGTTAAGATCGTGATTCCAATGGCGACTACAATATTTATTAAGGTTTTCATATTATGGTTGTGTTAATGATTTTATTATAAGACTACTCTGTTTGATTTATGTTTCAGTTTGAGTAGTGGTTTAATATAAATTTAACACTTTTTGTTTTTAATGCTTTGTAAAACAGTATTTTGTGTTTTGTTTTGCTCTTTTGTTAACAAATAGAAAACTGTTCGCAAATGTTATCAATTTGTTGTAATTTTGATTTCTTTAAATTTATATTCCTATCAATTTTATAGATGTTATATTACCAATTCCTCTGCGTAAAACTTTTACGTATGCTATTACTCCAGCTGAAGCTAAGTATTTGAAAAGAGGAATGCGTGTTGCGGTTTCGTTTGGAAAGAGTAAAATTTATACGGCTCTAGTTTTTAAAATTCACCAAACGGCTCCGGAGTTGTATGAAGCAAAAGATATCCATCAAATTCTGGATGAACATCCAGTAGTTAATGAGAGTCAATTGAAACACTGGGAGTGGATATCTAATTATTATATGTGTGCATTAGGTGATGTCTATCGAGCAGCATTACCTTCTGCATTTTTATTGGAAAGTGAAACGATTATTTATAAAAACGCTTCATTTACTGATGATGTTTCTTTGGGAGATGAATCCTTTTTAATTTTTGAAGCACTCCAGCATCATTCTCAATTAACCATACACCAAGTATCAGATATTTTAGGAAAGAAAAAGGTATTACCTATTATTGACGAGCTCCTTCAAAAAGATGCTATATATATAAAGGAAGAAATATACGAAACATACAAACCTAAGCTAATTAAGTATGTTAAACTTACAAGTGAATATAATAATGAAAGTGGGTTACAGGTTGTATTAGAGAAATTGTCGAGATCAAAAAAGCAACGCGAAGCATTACTTCATTATTTTCAATTAGCAGGAAGCAAAAAGCCGGTAAAAACCAAAGAACTTCAAGATAAGGCAGGAGTTTCTTCCGCTGTTCTAAAAGCATTGGTAGATAAGGAAATATTTGAGTACTATCATATTCAACAAGATAGAATTAGTTTTGAAGGTGAATCAAATGGATTAAAAACGTTAAACGAGTTTCAAGAAGAAGCCTTTTTAAAAATTAAAGAATCGTTTAGGGAAAATCCGATATCCTTATTACATGGAGTTACTGGATCTGGTAAAACAGAAATATATGTAAAATTAATTAAAGAAGTAATAGAGGAAGGAAAGCAAGTTTTGTTTTTATTACCAGAAATAGCATTGACCACTCAAATCATTACGAGGCTTCAACGTTATTTTGGAAATTATTTATCAGTATTCCATTCAAAATATTCAATGAATGAAAGGGTAGAGGTATGGAATAATGTTTTAGAATCAAAAACTAAAGCTCAGATAGTGTTGGGAGCACGTTCTTCTATCTTTTTACCTTTTTCCAATTTAGGATTAATTATAGTGGATGAAGAACATGAAAGTTCTTATAAGCAATACGACCCTGCTCCAAGATATAATGCAAGAGATGCTGCTGTCGTTTTAGGATATCAACATAAAGCTAACGTCTTATTAGGTTCCGCTACTCCTTCATTAGAAAGCTTTTACAATGCTTCTCAAAAGAAATACGGCTTTGTTCCTTTGAATAGGCGTTATGGAAATATTCAGTTACCCAAAATAGAGTTAATTGATATTAAAGAGAAGTATAAGAAAAAACGAATGAAAGGTCATTTTTCAGATCGTCTCTTAGAAATGATAACTGAGGCTTTAAATGAAAAGGAACAAGTGATACTGTTTCAAAACAGAAGAGGATTTTCTCCTGTGGTGGAATGTAAAACTTGTGGTGTTTCTCCTCAATGCCCTAATTGTGATGTTAGCTTAACGTACCATAAGTATAGAAATGAATTAAAATGTCATTATTGTCATTACCACAGAGCAATGCCCAATGCTTGTGGAGCATGCGGAAGTAGTACTTTGGATACCAAAGGTTTTGGAACGGAGCAAATTGAATTAGAGCTTAAAGATCTTTTTCCTGATAAGAAAATCGGAAGAATGGATTTGGATACCACAAGAGGAAAATATGGATATCAAAAGATTATTGGCGCCTTTGAAGCCCAGGAAATTGATATTTTAGTGGGAACTCAAATGCTTTCGAAAGGGTTAGATTTCCATAATGTTTCTTTAGTGGGAATTTTAAATGCTGATTCCATGCTTAATTTTCCTGACTTTAGGGCTCATGAACGAGCATTTCAGTTAATGGTACAAGTATCAGGAAGGGCGGGAAGGTCAAAAAAACAAGGAAATGTTGTAATTCAAACCTATAACCCCTATCATCAAATACTTCAACAGGTTTCTACGAATAGTTATCATGAAATGTATAAGGAACAATTACAAGATAGATGGCAGTTTCATTATCCGCCTTATTATCGAATAATTAAAATTACATTAAAACACCGAGATTATACAAGAGTAGACTCAGGAATAAATTGGTTAACCACGGCACTAAGGAATTCATTTGGACAGCATGTATTAGGACCTGCTGAGCCAGTTGTATCTAGAATACGAAATCAATATATTAAAAATGTGACTATAAAAATACCTCCAAAGCAATCTTTGGTGAAAACAAAAGATCAAATTCAAAAAATTAGAGTTGCGTTTGAGGCTATTAAAGATTATCGTCCTATTCGTTTTACTATAGATGTAGATGCATATTAATCGGGTTTATGTTAACTAAATTTTAGAAAAATTACATAAGTGTCATTATTTTATTTTGTGATTAATATATTTTGTGTATATTTGTAGAGTCTTTGGAGACGTCCTTAGACTTTCTTTTTCATAGCAATTTTCCCACTCAATCTTTGAGTGGGTTTTTTTATCTAAGATCATTTACGTTTTATCTACTCAAATAGCATGTTAACAGGAGGTTAACAGGATTTCAACTAAAACCAAAGCTTCACATTCCGATAACTCACTAATTTGCAGTGTAATTAAAGCTTATATATATGAGAACAGAAGTCATTAAAATAAAGCTAGTCAATAAAAACGGATACGAAGCCACACAGAATTATGTGTTTATTGAGATTCCCTTAGTTTCAAATGAGGTCTTATTTAATCAAGTATATATGATTAAAGACTTTGGATGTGTATTTTTAAGTTAATAAATATATAACAATATATTTTTCCCCTTGTACTAGAAAAATGAGAGTAATATGGAAGAAACACTCTCGAAAAAAGATGTGTTAGAGAATAAGTCTCTAATCAATAAAAAATTAAAAAGGCTGTCTGGATTTTTCCTGACAGCCTTTAAAAATTTACAATCTTGAAAGATTATTGAATAGTAATTGGAAAAACTATTTCAATGTCAGTAGAACCACCTGCATTGGTAATATCTCCGTCTTTAACTCCAGCAGCTGTTTTATTTGGCTCATGTCTTAAAGTTACCGTGTAAGTTCCAGTTCCAGCATCTCCTGTTGTTACAGTAAATGAAAGACCAACAGGATTTCCATTAGAATCATTAGCTCCAGCATAAGCAAATGTACTACTTAGTCCTGCAGAAGCACTATAGAAAAATTGGTGTTCATCAGCATGTTCTTCAATTTCTTCTGTAATATCATGGTGTGGGTCTTCTGCCTTATTAGTTAAGGTAATTACTCCAGTGTAAGTAGTGTTTGCAGCGAAAGTCCCTCCAGTAATAGTAGGATCAACACCACCTTCACCATCTAAATCTTCACTAGAAAGATATACTACTGATCCACTTTGTGGAGTTAAAACGATATCCATGTTTGTAATTACCTCTTCTTCATGCTCTTCTTCTGGAAGTGTTTCGTCATCAGAACAAGCTGTAAAAGTTAATGTAGCAATAAATAAAAAGGCTAATAATTTAATATGTTTCATAATGTTTTAGTTTTAAATTTTTAATAATAAATTTTTAATTGAATTTTAAAGTTTCTGCCTAAATCATCAGTAAAATATCTCAATCTATTTAAATAATTTCTATAGGACGTGTTCAGTATGTTATCAACTGAAAAATTCAAACCAAATTTTGTTTGAGATAAATTGAATTCAAATCCCGAAGAAAAATTTAATAAATGATATGATGATGGAGGTGTGCTGACATCAACCAATTCAAAACTATCTGAAGTAGGTATGTAAGCTTCAAAATTGTTGTCGGGGAATTGTGTCTGTTCAGCATTGAATTCACTTTCTAAAGAAGCATAAAAGTTTTTCCAATTAGGCTTTTTAAAAAGTAAGGATGTGGTTGATTTAAAGGGAGGGATGTCTATCAAAGATCTTTTTGTTGATAAATCTCTTCCGTTTAAATAAGATAATTTATTACTGAATAAAATATCTTGTGTTAATTGGTATTGCACGTGGGTATCTATCCCCAGTAATTGCGCATTAATTTGCTTATAACTCCAAACAGGAAATGCACCTCTTAATGTTGTTTCTACTCCTGATGGCTCTATATAAATAAAATCTGAAATATAATTGTAAAAACCTTCTAAACGTATATTAAATTTATCGTCATCATACTGATATGTAGCCGAGACTCTATGAGAAGTCTCTGGTTGTATGCGTAAATCTCCTAATTCAATTCTCGCAGCAGAATGATGTAAGCCGTCACTAAATAGCTCAGATGGATTGGGTGCTCTATTTGACAAGCCATAATTCATAGTGATGGAGTTTTTATCATTAAGATTATGGGATGCACCGATAGAAGCAGAAAAATTATGATAATTGAATTTAGGATTGGCTAGCAATTGAGAACCATCTACATCGTCTCTAAGGACCGTATGTCCGAAGTCTTGTTGATAATTCTTTTCTTCCCAAAATGAATCTTTATAAAACTTTTTGGCGTTAATATGATCAAAATCATATCGTAAACCAAGTTCTAAAAATATTCTATTTAGTTTAATGTTACTAATGGCATAGGCACCTAAATAGTAACGATCATAATCTGGAATTAACCTTCTTACTCCCGTTACTTCAGGGAAGTTATTTTGATAACCTGAATTGATACCAAACTTGTATATGTTTTCAGAATTTGAATCTAAGTGTAAGTCAACTTTGGCGGAATGTGTTTGAAGTAATAAATCTAAAGCTGGCTTAGTACTTCTACCTCCACGACGTATATCAAATTCCAATCGTTTATTTCGTTGGTAATCATATTGAAAAGAAACTTTTCCAAAACCTTTAAAACGTTTATAAGCAGTGGCTTTTAAAAGTTGATGAGTTACATCTTGTTTAGGATTGTTAATGTCAAAGCTAAAATCTTCAGCAACCAAAGGTTTTTGAGTATTAATAGCATTTACTAAATCAGTAACATTTCCTATATGAGATGCTCTTAAAATTCCAAGCTCATTAGTTAAATGACTATAAAAAACTTCAAACCCTTTATCGAACTTTTTAAAACCAGTACCTACTGTAAAAGATTTTGAATCAATACCAGTATTAGTTAAATAATAATCAGGAGCTCTAAAATCTCCAGCTCTTTTGTAAGAAGCTTGACCATTTATAAACCAACCAGAGCGGTAATTTTTGCGAATACTCGATGTAGCAGAAAATAAGTGACCGTTGGATTGTTGAGAAACTATAGTTTTACCAAGTAACGTGTCTTTACTAAATGTTCTTACTGGATTAACAATAACAACACCACCAATGGCATCACCTCCATATTGAAGTGCGTTAGCTCCTTTAATTACGGAAACTGACCCTGCAGCATTGATATCAATATTCGGAGCATGTTCAATACCCCATTCTTGATCCTGAAGCCTTACATTATTAAATGAAATAAGAACTCTACTACTATGGAGCCCGTTTATCACGGGTTTAACAATAGAGTTTCCGGTATTAATGGATGAGACCCCAGAAACTTTTTTGATAGCATCACCTAAATTAGCATTACTATAATTTTCTAAAGTTTCAGTTTTCAATAATGTTTCCTGAGATGTTTTGGTTTTCAATCCAACACTTCCTTTGACACTGATTTCATTCAACTCTTCAATATGATGCTCAAGATCAATAACTTTATAAGTATCTCCATTTACTTGTAGCTCAAAAATTTGAGGATCACAAGCAACATGAGAAATTTCAACAGTTATTTTACCTGAACAAATATTTTTGATAGAAAATTTTCCATCGGTATCAGTGGTGGTGTACTTATTTAAGTTTTTAATAAAAACAGTAGCACCAATAATAGGAGATTTATCATGAAAATCTTCTACTAAGCCAGAAAATGTGTGTTTACAGTCTTGAGCTCTTAATGAAGCAAAAGTGCATATCATTAAAAGTACCAAAACGATACTCTTTAAATTCATTTATGATTTTATTATAATTATATACAGATTGTTGAATAATTATTGTAGAGCAGGAGGAGCTCTTGGAGATTTTTTAGCATTATCTAAAACCATGACATTTTTCGTTTGCTCAACAATAAGCTGATACGATTGCTCAAAAGCAATATCAAAGTCATTTACATAATTGTAAGAAAATATTTCTGAATGAAAATGCCATAAAGAACAGTCAACTTCTTGTTCATGAAAATGATGCTCATCTAATGAAGTACAAAGATTATGTGAGTGGTTTTCGAATGCATGGATAGATTGCAGTACTGAAGGAATCAATAATACAACCAAGCAAAATAATGTTATGTGCTTTTTAAGTTTTAACACAGAACAAAAGTAAGTAAAAAAAAGAAACCTCAACATATTAAAATATTGAGGCTTTTTTTCTGTTAAAGTAGACGTTTTTCTTCTACTTCTTATTTTTTCTCATTCGCATATTTAACATTTCCACAACTAAAGAAAATGTAATAGCAAAATATAAATATCCTTTTGGAATTGCACCTACTTCTTGACCAAATAACTTAGCATGCGATAAGTGAGCCGCTTCAGCAATTAACATAAATCCGATAAGAATTAAGAACGCCATCCCTAACATTTGAATAGTAGGATGTTTATTCACGAATTTTCCAACAGGATTGGCAAATAACATCATGATGATCATTGATAATACAACAGAAGTAATCATAATAATCATAGCACCTTCAACACCATTTGTCATACCAACAGCGGTCAAAATAGAATCAAATGAGAATACGATATTAATCAATGTAATTTGTACTATTGCTTGACCTATCGTGTATTTTTTTTTAGGTTCATCATCTTCTAAATGATTCTCACTTCCTTCAACCTTATGATGGATTTCTTTGGTACTTTTATAAAGAAGAAATAATCCTCCAGCAAACAATATTAAACTTTGTCCTGTAAATCCAGCTTTAAACCAAGACCAGTCTATGTGAAAGAAAGGAGCATTCATTGCTATTAATAATGATATTCCGAAGAGTAATACAATACGAAGCACCATTGCTAATAAAAGACCAATGTTTGTTGCTTTTTTTTGTTCACCTTCAGGAAGTTTGTTTGCAGCTATTGAAATAAAGATAATATTATCAATACCTAATACAATTTCTAAAAAAGTAAGGGTGACAAGAGCTCCCCAGGTGTCTGCTTGTAAGAAAATTTCCATAGTTTATTTCACTTTATATACGGTTCCTGTTTGTTTATAATTTGAATAACCAATTCTTAAAGAAAAATCGTAAGAACTATCTTTAACCTTGGTAATTTGCACAAATATAGGATCTTTATCCAAATCTGTTTTTGGATTTTTCATAATGCAAGTATAATTGAAATTATTTTTCCATTTGATATAAAAAGTATCAATATGTTTAATTAGCTTTTCGGTATTCATACTATCATTCGAAATGCTAATTTTTTCAGTATACTCTTCAATTTGTAAGCTATCTGCTCTGGTAATTTTAATCTTGCTAAGATTTCCTATTGGGGGAAATTCGAAAACTCCATATTTAAAGCGATCAGGGTTTCCTTTTTGCTCTGATTTGCATCCTATTAAGCATGCCAAAACAACAAGAAAAACAACTTTGGTAATATTCCTTTTTAATATATTTCTTAAACCTTTCACTTTTTTAAAATTTGAATTATCTCGTTAAAAATATCTTCTCGAGTTTGAGTACCATCTATTTCGACAGTTTTAACTCCGGTATCTTTTATATACTCAATAGCAGAAATTGTTAATTTACTAAACTCATTTATTCTAGTAATTACAGTATCGGCGTCCGCATCATCTTTTCTGTTTTCTTCAAGAGCTCTTTTCTTTGCTCTTTCCAAAAGAATATTTTTAGGAACTTTTAAATAAATAACTAAGTCGATTTTATTATTATCGGTATTCAAAAATTCAAGCAAATGTTTTGCTTGTTTAATATTTCTTGGATAGCCATCAAACAATAAGCCTTTCCCAATATTAAGCTTGTAGAAATTCTCTACAATTTTCATGACTAAGTCGTCAGGCACAAGAAGCCCGTTTTTACTATACTGCTCGGCTTTTTTACCTAGTTCTGAATTTTTATCTTTTTCAGCTCTTAACACATCTCCAGTAGAGAGATGTGTTAGGCCAAAATTTTCTATTATATTTTTCGATTGAGTTCCTTTACCAGCAAGTGGAGGACCGAAAATGATAACGTTCATAACCTTAAATTCCAGTATAATTAGAAGGGGTGATCGCTTTTAATTCGTCTTTAATTTCAGAAGAAACCTCTAACGTATCAATAAAAGAAGCAATTGAGTTCTGTGTTATTTTTTCGTTAGTACGTGTAAGCCCTTTTAAAGCTTCGTATGGATTTGGATAAGCTTCTCTACGCAAAATAGTTTGAATAGCTTCCGCAACTACAGCCCAATTATTTTCTAAATCCTCTTCAAACTTTTCTTTGTTCAATAATAACTTATTTAACCCTTTTAAGGTTGAAGCAAATCCAATTAGGGTATGTCCGAAAGGAACACCAACATTACGTAAAACGGTACTGTCAGTTAAGTCACGTTGTAGGCGAGAAACAGGAAGCTTTATTGCTAAGTGTTCAAAAATAGCATTGGCAATACCTAAATTACCTTCAGAATTTTCAAAGTCTATAGGATTTACTTTGTGAGGCATTGCAGAAGAACCAACTTCTCCTTTTTTTATTTTTTGTTTAAAATAGTCGTTTGATATGTAGGTCCACACATCTCTATTTAAATCGATTAAAATTGTGTTTACTCTTTTTAAACCATCATACAAAGCAGCCATATGATCATAGTGCTCAATTTGAGTAGTAGGGAAAGAGTGGTGCAATCCTAATATATTTTCAACGAAATCAGTTCCAAAGTTTTTCCAATCGATATTTGGATATGCTACTTTGTGAGCATTGAAATTACCAGTAGCTCCACCAAACTTGGCTGCATGTGGTGCATGTTGAACATGTATTACTTGGTTATTAATACGCTCAACAAAAACAAAAAACTCTTTACCCAAGCGAGTAGGAGAGGCCGGTTGTCCATGAGTACGTGCAAGCATAGGTACATCATCCCACTCCTCAGCTAAATCAGCTAATTTAGAAACTAATGTATCTAAAGTAGGGTAGTAAACTTCTTCCATGGCATCTTTAATAGATAATGGAATAGCCGTGTTATTTATATCTTGAGAAGTTAATCCGAAATGAATAAACTCTTTGAATGCTTGTAAATTTAAAGCGTCAAATTTTTCTTTAATGAAATATTCTACAGCTTTTACATCATGGTTTGTTACGCTTTCAATTTCTTTAATTTTTCCTGCATCTTCAGCAGAAAAATCTTCATAAATTTTACGTAAATCACCATATAAATCCTTGTTGAACTCCGTCAATTGAGGAAGAGGAATTTCACATAAAGCAATAAAGTATTCAATTTCAACTTTAACTCTATATTTTATCAACGCTTCTTCAGAAAAATAGTTTGCTAAGCTCGCTACTTTGTTACGGTATCTACCATCAATAGGAGAAATGGCATTTAATTGTGTTAAGTTCATGTTTATTTGTTGTGTTGAAACAACAAAAGTAAAAATTCTACAATTGATATTAAGTATTAAAAGTGGAAATTTTATAGGGGTGTTTTAATTTTTTAGAATCACATATTTTTCTGTTTTTAAAGAAATTTATCAAGAGATTTTGTTGTTTTAAAAAGCATTGATTCTAAATTCATGGAGGGTAATAGGAAATAAAAAAAGGTCTCTTTTAAAAGAGACCTTTAATAAACTATTTTACAAACTAGTTCTTTATAATTTTTTTGAAGCCGACTTTATTATCGAGGCTTTCTATTCTTACAAGGTATACTCCAGTAGGAAGCTCCTCGGTATTTATATCAGTCTTTTTACTTTTAATAACCAAGTAGCCCAATGAGTTAAAGATTTGTACTGATTTAATTGACTGATTATTGGCAATATAAATAGTTAAAGTTTCTTCTACCGGGTTAGGATATATACTGATTTCCTTTGAAAATACTTCATCGATACCAGCTGTTGCATAACAATCTAAACTATAAGTAGCGGTACTACCTTTTAGCCAATTAGTATTGTTTTCGGCATCTGTTACAGAATCAACTTGAATACATGATAATGTATTTATAAATCTAACATCTACACTTGATATGTTGGCATTATTCCCATTTTTAAGGTTAATATTAGTCAAATGCCCTGAACGACAATAAAGCTCTTTTAAATTTGTGTTAGCACTTAAATCTAAATTCACAATTTGAGTTCCAATTAATCTAAAATTAGTAAGACCTGTAAAATACTCAAGCCCTTGAACGTTTAATATTTCATTAGTTCTTACATCTAAAGAAGTGACTCTTTCAGCTTCCATAAGCTGTATTTCATTATCACCATTAATGTTAATACGATTGTTAGCTAAAAGATCTTCTTTGAACTTAGCATCTGGTATAGTTGCTATTTGAGTTAAAGCTTGAGAACAATTTGTATTATAAGACATATATGGAGCTTCTGACCAAGAAGGTTGGTTATAAGCAAACTCCACGTCATCTACATCAACACATAATAATTGTTGATTACCCTGTAAATCTAAAGTTGTTAAAATGTTGTTATTCCCGTTTTTTAAATTTAGCTCTTTTAAGTCATTTCCATAACATAGAAGTCTTTCCAAAGGTGCATTAAGGTTAATTTTTAACTCATCAATTTCGTTCCATCCACATTCTATTTGTTTTAATGAAGAATTATTACGCAAATCTAATTTAGTTAAGCTATTATATTGGCAGAAAAGCGTGGTTAAATTATGAAAATGTTCAATTCCAGTTAAATCAGAAATTCGTTCTTCATTTGGGGTAGAATAAGAATTACTAACATAAATACTTCCTGTATATCTATTTGCTTCAACTTCTTGTATTTCATTGTCTTGGTTAATGTTGATAGATGAATTGTCTAGTAGTTTTTGCTTGAATATTGGGTCAGGAATGGCAATAATATCATAAGTTATATTAGAGCAATCTGTATTGTAACTTGCTGCATCGTCTTTAAACCAATTTGTTTGAGTATTGGAATAATCTGGATTATCTACCTTAATACAAAATAACCTATTACTTCTTACTTCTAAAGTTTCAATAGATTCATTGGCACCATTTTTTATATTTAGATCAGTAAGTTGATTGTTATCACAATAAAACGTTACTATTTTATTATTTTGACTAAGATCTAGCTCTGTCAATTGATTACTTCGGCAGTATATTTCTGTTAGATTGACGTTTTGACTTAGATCTAATTGCGTTAATAGATTATTACTACACGATAATTCCGTTAAATTAGTATTTTGACTTAAGTCTAAAGTAGCTATCTGATTACGTTGTGCTCTAAGTAATGTTAAATTAATATTTTGGCTTAAATCTAAAGTAGTTATTTGATTATCATTACATTGAATCTCCGATAAATTAGTGTTTTGACTGAAGTTTAGTTGAGTCAACTGATTTTCACCACAAAAAACTCTTGTTAGGTTGCTATTTTGACTAAGGTCTAATTGCGTTAAGTCGTTATTTGAACAATATAGTCTTTGTAAATAACCGTTTTGGCTAACATTTAAAGAAGTTAATTTGTTATAAGAACAATATAATTCTGTTACTTTTTTGAAGTGTTCTATACCTGTTAAATCCGAGATTTTTTCATTATCAGGAGTATCGTAATTATTGCTGGCATCAATTGTTCTGTTATAATCAATGGCTTCATAATACTGAATTTCATTATCTTGATTTGTGTTTATATATTCATTAGAAAGTAACTTTTGTTTGAAGTTATTATCAGGAATGTTTATCACATTATTAACGTCACAATTACTATTGTAGTTACATTTAGAATCTTTTTGCCAATAATAATTAGTATCGAATGGAGCTTCAAAATCAGCATCTAATTGAATACAAAATAGCTGGGCATTATTATTTATTAATAGTTGCTGTATTAGTTCGTTACTTCCATTGGCCAAGTTAAAACTAGTAAGATTATTACTGTCGGCATTTATCCTAATTAGTTTGTTTAAATTAGCCCCATCAAATGAAGTAATTTGATTATTAGTCATAAATACATTCTCCAGTAATACATTTTTACTTAAATCAATCGAGCTTAAGTTGTTTTCTTGGCAATGAAGGTCTTTAATGTTTACAAAGGCTTCAATTCCTGTTAAATCACTAATTTTTTCATTGTCAGGTCTGCTATTACCTTCGGCATTAATTGTTCCTGTTACTGATTCGGCTTCTGATACTTGAATTTCTCCATCACCATTGGTATCAATAACTGGGCTGTGATTTAATAATATACTTTTAAAGTTAGCATCAGGAATAGTAACGATAGGGTTTTTATCTACTAATGATACGTTATCAATTAATATTTTAGCGCCTTCGTTTCCATAAGTTTTAATATAAACTTGAATGTTTTCTGTTGAAGGAGCCGTAAATTCAAATTCCCCTTTAATCCAATTAGTTCCTGAAAAGTCAGTAAACTCATTGGTAGAGAGGTCCTGTGGCCAAACTCCTGGTTTATGAACTAAATTATAGTTAACTTTAGTAAAAGTACCCGATATAACCTTATAATAAAAGCTGCAAACATAGGTAGTACCTTGTGTGAAGCTAATGTCTGGGCTAAATACGAAGTTTTGGGTATAACCAGCATCAATTTCAAGTTCGAGACTTGAATTTCCGTTTTGAGCCATATTGCTTTCTCTCCATATACCATTTAGATATCTGCTCCATTCTGTTGGGCTTCCATTGTGACTTTGCCAATTTTCAAAATCTCCGTTTGGAACAAAATTGTTTTGAGCAGTTAAATAATAAAGAGGAAATAAGCATAGCAATGTAAATAAGTAGTTTTTCTTCATATAGAATTAATTTTAAATTAATTAGCGAGCAAATGTAGAAAAATAAATGGTAGATAGACTGTTTCAAAAGGAAAAAGAATCTTACTTAACCTTAGCTTAAACTACTCTATTTCTTATAGGTTTGTTTATAGTAAAGATTATCAATGAGTTACCTGTATACTTTTCTGGAAATTATTTTTACCTCTCCCTTTTTTTCTAAATTTTTTATAGATCGAATTACGGTTTCAACGCGTAATCCTAAAACATCGGCAATTTGTTGTCTTGTGTAAGGAATTTTAAATGAAGAATTCGAAGTAAGTTCATGAACATCATTTTTTAGATAGTCAAAAAAACGGAGGATTCTGTGCATAGGTTCTTGGCCCGAAATTTCAGAAGCTATAATTGCCTTATAATAGAGTCGTTTTGCTAGGTTTTCCGTTATTTTTAAATGAATATCATGATGTTTCGTTAGTAAATCAAGTAACCTTTCTTTGGGTAATATGAGTATTTCTGAATCGGATAAGGTAATCGCATTTGCAGGATAAGGAACGTTAATAAATAATGGAGGTTCTCCAAAACTTTGCTCCTTATAAAAAATGCCTTGAATAAATTCCTTTCCATCATCGTTAAAATTACTCATTTTAACAGCCCCTTTTAATACCTGATAATAGTTTCGAGCAATTTCGTTTTCAGAAAATATTTTTTCATCTTTATCAAAAGCTTTAATCTTGGCGTTATATTCAAATAATATATCTTCTGGAATCATTATGATTTAGGTCATAAAAAAGGTTGATGTAAATATATACTTTTGGAGCTTATTAATTGGATTTTACATGAATAAAAGAGAAATAGAATCGAGAGAAGACGTTTATTTATTGGTTTCAACATTTTATGATCGTATAAAGAAGGACGATTTTATTGGACCTATTTTTATTGAAACAATACCTGAGGCTGAATGGAAGGATCATTTAGAAAAACTTACCGATTTCTGGGAGACAAATTTGTTTTTTGTAAGAAAATTCAAAGGAAACCCAGTTAAAACCCATAAGGATGTTGATAGAAATTTTGAATACAATATTTCTCAAAACCATTTTGGTCGTTGGCTGCAATTATGGTTTTCGACCATAGACGAGTTATTTGTTGGAGAAAAAGCAAATAACGCTAAAGAGAGAGCAAGAAATATAGCTTCTATGTTGTTTTTTAAAATGTTTGAAAACAGACCTAAGTCTTCAATGAAATAGTTTTTATTCGAATAAATTATTAATTACTGTTTTAAATTTTCAGATACACCGGTATATCTGAAAATTTTTATTTAAAAAAACACCTACTTTCTACATGAAAGGAATAAGTTGATAAATAATAAGTAACAAGTTTCCAACAATATTGATAATAAATGCCCAAGTAACTACTTTAAACGGACGCTGACTAATAGCGGTAACATTAGCTCCCATTGCTGATAAACAGGTAAAAGCTAAAGGAAAATATGCGATATCGCCATGAATGGCTAGAGCAGCGGAGATAGAAGCAACCATTGTACCTACCATGATAAATAAAATGGAAATTCCAAAAGCATTTTCTTGTTCTTTTTTAACCCAATTATTGATAGCTGAAACCAATGAGAAGTTTCGCTGTTTTGAAATTGTAATGTTTGCGGGTATTGAATTTGTGGTATCCATATTTTAATATTTGATACTACAAAATTAATGGATAGTCTCTTTCTTATTTATGACCTCAATCATAAATTAGAACAAAATGGATAACACATATTTAGAAGATATTTTTATCTTCACATTTTTAAAAAATATTCTTTGGAGTCATTAACATTAATTTACGTTGTAGTAGCTTTACTTGTAAGTTTAGCGGTCGCTTTTTTTCAGTATTTTTATAAAGAAAGAAAACAACCTAAAATAACCATAGCTCTTTTTGCTTTACGAGCGTTAAGCCTATTTTTTATTGGAATTCTTTTGATTAACCCGCAATTTAATGTTGTAAGTACTGAGAATATAAAACCTATTGTTTCTCTATTAATTGACGACTCTAAATCTACTAGTATTTTTAATGAAGAAAAAAATGTAGAAAACATTGTTGAAGCAATAAAAGCAAATGAGAAATTAAATGAAAAGTTCGAAGTAATTCCTTTTAGTTTTGGCGAATCTTTAAAACCTTTGGATAGTTTAACCTTTGAGAAAGGGAATACTGATATTAACGAGGCAATAGCGACAGTTAATAAATTATATCCAAAACATAAGCTAGCCACAATTTTGGTTACAGACGGTAACCAAACAACTGGAAACGATTATGAATATTATTCTACTAAAAATAAGATATATCCAGTTGTTTTAGGAGATACAACTAAATATCAAGACATCCAACTAACTCAGCTAAATGTCAATAAATATAGTTATATAAAGAATAAATTTCCAGTTGAAGCACTAATTCATTATGAAGGGGATGAGTCCGTGAGCTCTGTGTTTACAATTACTCATAAAGGAAGAAGAGTTTTTACAAAGAAACTTGAGTTTTCTCCTAATCAAACGTCTCAAACGGTTAGTACAACATTAACCTCTAATGAAAAAGGAGTACAGTATTATCAAGCTTCAATTAGTCGATTATCAGGTGAAAAAAATACAAAGAACAACTATAAAAGTTTTTCAGTTGAAGTAATTGATGAGCAAACGAAAGTTCTGTTATTAAGCTCGATTTTACATCCAGATTTAGGAGCTCTTAAGAAATCGATTGAAAGTAACAAGCAACGAAAGGTAGATATTAAAATCATGAATAAAGACACCTTTGTTCTAGATGATTATCAGATGTATGTATTTTATCAACCTAATTTTCATTTTAGGAGAGTTTTTGAACAGATTTCGACCGATTACCTTTTAATTTCTGGAACAAAAACGGATTGGCGATTTTTGAGCACTCTTGGTTTGGGTGTTAATAGAACAGTTATAAATCAACAAGAAGTTTCTACCGCTTCCTACAACGATCAATTTTTAACTTTTTTACAGGAAAATATTGGTTTTGAGGAATTCCCGCCATTGGAAGATACTTTTGGGAAAATAGAGCTTACAAGAAGCAATCAGGTTTTGTTAAGTCAAAATATTGGAGGAGTAGATTCTGGACAACCTTTGTTAGCTACGTTAGAGGAGGGGGAAAACAATACCATGATTTTGTTTGGTGAAGGTATTTGGAAATGGAGAGCAGCAAGCTTTATGAAAGATAAAACTTTTGAAAGTTTTGATGCCTTTACAGGAAATATCGTTCAATACTTAGCAACAAACAAAAAGAGAAGTAGGTTAGAGGTAAAGGCAAAAAGTATTTACCCTGCTAACGAAAGTATTACTTTTTCAGCTTTTTATGTAGATAAAAACTATCGTTTTGACAATAGAGCTTCTTTAGAATTAAGGATAACTAATAAGGAAACAAAAAAGGTTGTAAACTTGCCATTTTCTTTAATGAATAACTCGTATCAAGTTTCTGTAGAAGGTCTAGAACCAGGAAGTTATTCTTATCAAGTTTCTGTCAAAAACCAAACTATAAAGAAATTTGGAAGATTTAATATTACAGAATTTGAAATAGAGGATCAATTTGTAAATGCAAATGAAGCAAAGCTTAAGAAATTGGCACTAAATACAAAGGGAAAGCTGTTTTATAAAAATGAAATAGAATCTTTAATCAGTGAACTAAATTCAGATACAGAGTACTTCACAATTCAAAAATCTACAACATCTAAAAAGAACTTAATTGAATGGTATTGGATTTTAATGTTGATCGTTTTCTTATTATCTTTAGAGTGGTTTATTAGAAAATATTACGGACGAATCTGATTTCAGCAGGTATCCGAATATTACTTTTTTATCTTCTTAAATTTATATTGTTATCATGATAGAACACTTTTTTCAGTGCCCTTATTGCTGGCAACAGATTTCCATGTTGATAGATTCGAGTATTGAACACCAAAGCTATATTGAAGATTGTGAAAATTGTTGTAACCCTATGCAAATTAATGCTTCCTTTATAAATTCGGAATTGGTTACATTTAGTGTTAATCAGGATTTTTAAATTGCTATTTTATATCTTAATTCGTATGTTACTTTTTTACCCAATCTTTAAACAGTGGGGTTCTATTTACGGATGTGATTAATGTTCCATTTTTGTTTCCAATTAATTTAACAACAACCTTATTTTTACCATATTGTTCATACATTGAAATGAAGTCAATATTGACAATTTGAGACTTATTAATTCTAAAAAACGTTTGTGGGTTAAGTGTTGATTCAATATTGCTTAGAGTTAAAGTTTCCTTTATAACAAATTTTTCACCCAATTCTGTATGAGCAAATAAAACACCTTGTTCAATTTCGATTAACTTGACCGAACTTACCTTTAGAATAATAACCTTTTCTTTACCAGATTGTACTACAATGCGCTTTCTATAATCGGGTTGCTGAAACATTTGCAAGGCCTCTATACGGCGTTCATTTGAATTTGAGATTTTTGTTTTTAAGTTAAAGTAATTATCCATTACTATTGAAAATTGCTCGTATGTATACGGTTTTAATAAATAACCAAATCCATGATTTTCAAGAGCATTAAATGAATAATGGTCATAAGCAGAAATAAAAATAAAAGGGCAAATAATAGGTGTTTCTGTTAATAAATCAAAAACATTACCATCCAAAATTTCAATATCTGAAAGCACTAAATCAATTGAATGATTCACAAGAGTGTTTATAGCTTCTTTAAAAGAGCCGGTACTCAACACTATATTTACTTTAGGGTCATATTGTTGAATATAATCTTCTACTTTTTTTCTCGATTGAATTTCGTCTTCAATGATGATAATGTTCATGTTGTTTTTAGTTTTCTACAATTAAAGGAATACTTACGGTAAAGATGTCTTCATTGTCTTGTACAATTACTTGTGCTCCAAGGCTAAGTTCATACCGTTCAATTAAATTTTTTAACCCTGTTTTATTGGATGCTGACATAGGTTTTTTTGATAATTTCTTGGGGTTACTTATTATCAATGTTTCATGTCTTTTTTCAATAGTCAATTCAATTTTTTCACCCTCGTCACAAGTATTATGTTTTACAAAATTTTCAATTAAAACTTGAAGAGTATTTGGAACTAAAAATATATTTCTGAAATCATCAATAAGGAATTTTATATCATAGCAATTGTTGAATTTGACATTGATAATGTTTAAATATTTTTTCGCAAAACTAACTTCTTGAATTAAGGGAATAATAGCTTGAGTATTTGATTTTATTATATGACGATATAAAAAAGCAAGATCAGTTATAAAGTCTTTCGCCTCATTTTGATTCGTATCTACAAGATGATGCAATATATTTAAGTTGTTAAATAAAAAATGAGGTTCAAAACCTTTATTGAGTAAATCAAGTTGATTTTTCAGTAGTGCTTTTTCATTATCATCTATCTGCTTCTTTTGCTTTACATTTTTAAGCATGTAAAAATAACCGAGCATTAAAAGTACTATTGGAATTCCAAAGGATACCTCCCAATCAAAGGCATTTAGTAATATCAAGTTAAAGGGGATACCTATACCTCCAGTAAAAATAAGTCTGATAAGAACGAAATAAATTATAGACCAAATTAGAGTTATAAATATAACCAAAAGCAACAAAAAAACATATTGTCTAATACGCGGATAATATATTTTGGCATCAAAATACTTAATGATATGAAACAATGCGATTGGAGTTAGGAGGCAATAGAATATAAAAACTAAATGAATCTCTAGTTTATAAAATGGCACATCTCCTTCGGTTGTATATGTATGTTTTATATAGTAATTGAGGGCACTCCAAATTACAGCATAGGTAATTAGGAGCGCTCCAATTAAAATATTTTTACTTGTTTTACTATTTCGAATATTTGTGTACCACATTTCCTTTTGCATCTAAAATTTCGAATATAGCTTCATCATTATCATCTACTTTTAAAATGATTCGGGCATTTTGTTTACTGTCATAAAGCGTTAGTGCAGCGTTATGATTTTCAACACCTAAATTGACTCTTGAAACCATTTGAGATTGTAATATTTTCATTTGTTCACCTAGTTTACCGTTCTTATAATCCAGGCTTTTGGTTTCTTCGATAAATTTCTTTTTATCAAAACCAGAATCTTTTCTTGGGCCGTCCGCAACGACAAATTTTGCAACTGAACCATCAGGAGTTTGGAATCTATGATAACCAATTGCCTCCAAAGGAATGTCTGTGTAGTCTAGACCATTCAAAGCAAAAGTCTGTTCCTTCGTACCTCCATAACCGATACCACCAACTTCATCACCGGTTTGCCCCATAAATATAATCGCAGCCATATTAGGGGGCATGTTTCGTTTTATTTCCTCTCCTCCAAAAGGACCAGTAGAAAGATCGGTTGTCATTCTGATTCGTTCTGTACCCAAACTATCAATCATTGTAAATTTCTTAACAACAATTTCATCAAAATGTTTAACATTACTAGTTGAGCTTTTAAAGGCTGATATAACAAGTGTAAGAGATAATGTACCTACTGCGGCTAACACTCCTTTTAACAAACGATTTTGTTGTTTAATAGCACTATAATTAGAGTCTGTATTCATATTACTTCTGTTTTAATTATTTAATTATTTTGAAGCAAAATTGGGGCGAATTCAGACCTGTTACAAGTGGTTTCCATTTAACTTAGGAATTTATAGGTTTAACTTAGTTTAATTGGTATTAATGTTTTTACGGATTGGTAAAATTACGCTAAACTGTTGGGTTAAGCAGCGAACTCGATCTTAATATTAGTTAAAATTGTAAATGGGGAATATTCTATTTTTTGAACTGATTTGGTTTCAGACGATTAATAGTTTCTCTTACATTTTGTTTTTTTAAATTATGTTGCCATTCATTTTTAATTCTTGAATAGTTTCTAATAGTAATTCCGAAAGATACTTATTAGGGGATACCGTTTTTAACTTAGATTCTAAAAGAGGAATCATACTAGAATCCCCCAATTTTTCAATGGCTTCGAGAATAAGGGAATCATTATGATCAATGATTTGTAGCTTTTTGACTAAAATTGGTTTAATATTTTGATTCTTTCGGCAGGCAAGACCATAGACAGCGTGTTGATTTAGTTTTTTGCTCTTTAAATTCTCCCAGAGGATCTCATTTATTTTAGAGGTATTCCAATGCTTAGCATAACTCAAGTTGATAACAGCATTTTCTTTCACCTCCCAATTCTTATCTCGGCATAATTCTATGAAAAAACTGGTAACAGAAGAGTGATCAAGATGGATGAATTCATCCATCAAGATAAGTTTAAAGTCATTTCCTTTTTTCTTTAGAGATAATAAGCTTTTTATTTCTTTATTATTAAGTAAATTTAAATCTGATGTTAATGTGAATATTATAATTTTTAAAATTTCTTTGTCAAGTATTGAATCTACCTTATCAAAAAGAAATTGTCTTATTTGTGCGAAGTTATATCTAGAACTATGTAATTCTGCTATTAAACGGAACCCTAAAATTTTATCCAGTCTAGAATCGGAATCACATAGGTTAAGAGCTCTTTGATAAGTATCTTTTGGAAACCTTTTAACTAAAGCGGTAATGAATTTCTTTTGTTTATTAAAGTTTTCTAAGGAGTACAGTTTAAGAAATAACTCTTTTTCAGAAAGTCGTTTTTGAGATATTAACCAATTACACGTCTTTATTGGTACTGATACCTCTCTATATATTTTACCTTGTGCAATCGTTTTGATTACTGAAGAAAAAATTGGATGTCCACCTTCTTGCCATTTCTTATTTTTATAAATAACTCGAAAATATTCATATTGAGGGTGTTCTAGTCCATTGCTGAAGCTTAAACAATCTGATTCTTGAGGCTGATAGTCAAAATCAAAATAGCTCTCATTAGAATTAAGCATTGTTAATACCCTCTTTAAGTTTAACCCATTACCCAAATCTTTTGAAGGTTTCAAAACCTTACCTATTAAAGTAGTTCTTTTTGATCCTAAATATGATGTAAGCTTCCACCAATAATAGATATCACCATCATAGTTATTTGATGACTTAATTTTCTTTTTAGCACAGGTGCAAAAGGTTAGTTTTTCATTCTCAATACACATTTGTTCGGTTAAATAGTTTTGAAAGTTAAGGATATGATTGGTCGAACCATTTTTATTAAAAATAGCTGAAATTTCTCGGTTTTTGTTTTTTAATTAAGCACAACGTTCTAACTAAACTGCACTTTAATACAGTTAAGTGTATTGTAATTTATAGTGCTTTAATTACCAAATGGATTTTTGTAGTTCATATAAGGACTTTTAAAAGTTTTCCATTGGGTAGTTTTTAATGATTTTCCGTCTGTGTTCATTGGAGTGAACCTAACCTTATACTTACCTTTATTCCTATAAGTAAATGCTCCCGAACACATACCATGTCCAACGTTTAACCTACCATTCCATTCTTTAATATAAAATACTTTTTTGCTATTATCGCTTAAGTCAACAACTTCTGTTTTGTACCAAACTTCAGATTCAGGTTTGTTTTTAACTTTAAAAATAGCATTGCTAGATGGTCCGCAACCATATTGAATAACTTGGGTTTTTTCAAATACAATATTCAGATTAGAATTCAAGGATTTAAATTGGCTCTTCTTGGTGGTTCTCCAAAAAACTTTTTCTCTAACTTTTTTCTCTCTGTTGAATTGTTTCATTTCTCTGACCTCATTTTCGGTTGGTTCTGAATACTTTAGAAAGTAGGTAGTATTTGGTTTTAATTTTTTTGAAGGCCTAAAAATAGCCTGAGTTAAATTCATTTGGCCTATTAGAATTTCTTGAAGGTTTAATTTAATTAATTCTCCATTTTCACTTTCAAGGTAGATTGTTCTTTCTTTAAAACTGTTTATTGTTTTTTGGCTGTCAGCATAGCCTTGAATAATGAACATTGAATTTAGACTAATTTCCTTTTGTTCAGGGTAGAATACCATTCCACTCATTGAGCATTCTGCGAAAAGCGATTTAACTCCAAAAATCAAGAATAGTAGTAGAATATTTCTTTTCATAATTTATGTTTTCTGATTTCTATCAAATATCATTCCAAGGCATTTTTGCTTACGGTTTGGCTAAGCTGCTTTTTAATACGATTTTTGAATGAAGTTTTTATATTTTATTTAGTTTGTCTATTAGTTTTTTAATTTCCAATTCAAACGGATCATGTGTCACAACCGAAGCAAATATTATCTTATTTTTTTTCAAAACATTAAATGATAACCCCATATTTAAAGTGTCATTTTTGTACGTCTCATAAATTCGATATTCTCGAAAGGGTAATTCAATTTTGTGAGTTCTTTGGTATCTTATGCCTGAAGAGATGAACTCCCCAAAGTTAAACCCAGCTAAGTAATTAAAAAAATGCTCGTCCATTTTATTTAAGTCAGACTTTGGATATATAAAGGTAGAAACAATAAATCCGCCAATTATTTTATCATTTTTCCAGAGTTCAGATTCGTATTCATAGGTCATTTTTCCAGAAATCGTATCAAAAAACTTTGAATAAAGATGATTTTTAAATTCAACTGTTTTTAGGTATTTTTCAGAAAGAATATCTCTTTGCAAAACTATTTTTTCCTTATCCTTTTCTTGAAATTTTAGCTCTTTGTTGTCGTCCCCGCAGTTTGTCAAAACCACAAACGTAAAAATTAAAGTAAAAATTTGATTTATCTTCATATCTTCAAATTAGAGCCAATATATTGGTATGTAAATATTGCAATTTAGCACCAAAATTAGTTAAAAAATCTTAGTTCTCTATTTTAGAGAAGAACTTTGAAAAATAGACTGAGTTTAGCAATTATTCATACTGATTTTAGCTATTATATCTTTTCCTTAGCTTGATTTCCTTAATAATCATTTCATTATTTAATTTCTGGATTCTTTTAAAAGCTCAGTCCAAAAAGGTCTGTATTGTTTTCCAAAATCTACTCCATGTATGAAAGAGATAATATTATCTTTTGTTATATCTTCTAAATACATTGGCATCCGATACAGAAAATGTATCATTTTTTCAATTTCAATTTCTTCCATTTTTATATTGTTGTTAACTCTTCTGTTAAACCGTGTTTTAATGTAGTTCAGGTGGTGTTGTAATACTGTTTTTATTCTTTTATGATACTACAATTAAGTTGATTATAAGTCCAATAACAAATAATCCAATTAATAGAAAGTATCCATTTTTGATTTTCTTTTTCTTCAAAAATACAGACGAGCCAATTAAAGCTCCTATTAAACCCATTAAAATGAAAAGAACGAGTGTCCAATTCGGATACATAAAGTTAAACAAAATATCCGTGTAATGGTATAGATATAATAATTCTACAAAATTCCATACCCAAAATAAAGAGGCTATTACTTGAATTATTCCGTTTATAGATTTGCTGTTGAGTAATTTATCCATCCCGTTCTTTCAGTCGTTTTAATAAATCTACGAAATGTTTTTCAGAATGAGTTCTCATTAAAAGTTCAAAATGCCAAATAGCATCTTTCTCGCTCGTATTTTCCATACGCCATTTTACTTCTAACAAATCTTTTATAATATCAGTCAAATCATCTAATTCGTCTCCAATTCCGATTTCTATATTAGGTTCCATTTTGTTTGAATCTAAAACCATACTATACCAATCAAAATCAGGGAAGTTGGATTTAACATTTTCCTTTATTTTGTTATAATTAAAATCAGGTTTTTCGTCATAATCCATTTCATCATATTCAAATTCCACATTTAGAAATTCAAAGTAAATTCCGATTAACAGCTTTTTTAGAATATCGTTTTTTTCGGTCAATTCCACTTTTGGATTGATTCCGAATTCTGTGATTTGGTCTATAAGTTTTCTTAATTCACTCAATTTTTATTGGTTTGCTCAAATGTGTTACAACTAGTTATATCTAAACAAATATAACCGTTATCTTATTTATATTGCCAAATACCCCAACTTTCGGGTATTGTTTAATTAAAAAGAGAAAAAACTAAAAAACCAACAAACTGTTGGTTTTTTTTAGTTTATATAAACACTTTTATTCTTGACCTATTTGATCGATTTCTGTGTCATTTCCAATTCCTTTTGGATTATTGCCCCACTTATTTTTTCCTAGTTGGCTGTCTTCGACCAGTAGAATTAACAACCAAATATTACCTATAATAGGAATAAATCTAATCAGAAACCACCATCCAGATCTGCCAGTATCGTGGAGTCTTCTAACCACAGCTGCAAGACTTGGAATTAGTATTAAAAGTACATAGATCCCTGCAATACCAAAAGTAAGATCTTCATGATCAAAGGATTTAGAAAAGAACAATCCACTGCCTAAAATAGAAGCAATGATAAGAATATTGAATAAAGTAAACATCCAAAACTCTTTCCTTCTCCCTCTAGAATGGAAGTTAAAGGTGTTTTTTAAACAATATACATACCATTCCATTCCCTTCCCTTATTCTTGTCCTATGCTAGAAATTTCAACTCCGGTTTTTTCAAACTCTAAATCAAGACCTCCTGCTTTTTTTAACACAAAATTAAAAAGCATAGTACCTATGAAGCCAATTATAAAACCGAAAACAAAATAGATAATAGGGAAAAGAATTAACGCGAAAATTCCACCACCCATTATCATTGCTAGGGGACCTAGTTCACTTGATGCACCTGCACCTAAAGCTCCGAATATGCTGCCAAATAAGGTCATTATACCAATCATAATAAAAGCCATTAAAGCCATTAAACTTGCGGTAATTAAAGCGTACTTTACAGGATCGATTTTTGTTAATTTTAATTTTAGTTTACTCATAATAATTTAGTATTCGTAGTTTAATTTTTGGTTAGAACAAACCTCGCGATTTTAATTCCAAATATTTGTTAATAGTATTACCTGTTAGGTTTTCAGGTTTTGTAAGTACTGATTGTATTCCGTATTTTCTTAATTCATTAGCAATTTGCTTCTTTTCATACATGAATTTTTCAGCAATTATCTTGTCATACACATCCTCAACTGTTTTGGCTTTTTGTTTGATTAAAGTATTTAACTCAGTGTTTTCAAAAAATACAACCAACAGAAGGTGGTTTTTAGCAATAGCTCTTAAGTAGGGAAGTTGTCTTTTTAAGGCATCTAATGTTTCAAAATTTGTATACAAAATTAAAAGGCTTCTACTAGTGATTTTCCTTTTTATAGAGGCATATAGTAAACTATAATCAGCTTCTAAGAAATTCGTAGAAACATTGTACAAGGCTTCGGAAATAAGATTCATTTGAGAGGTTCTTTGTTCCGCAACAATTAAATTTTCAATTTTTTTGGAGAAGGTTAGCATTCCCGCTTTATCATGTTTTCTAAGAATGATATTACTTACGGCGAGTGTAGCATTGATAGCATAATCAAGTAGCGAAAGATTATTGAAATGCATTTGCATGGGTCTACCTTTATCAATAATAGAATACACAGGCTGCGACTTTTCTTCAATATATTGATTCACCATTAACTGATTTCTCTTTGCAGTAGCTTTCCAGTTCAAAGTTCTGATATCATCTCCTGAAACGTACTCTTTTATTTGTTCAAACTCCAAAGAATGCCCAATACGTCGAATTTTTTTATTTCCTTGAGAAGTTAAATCGTTAGAAACAGCTTTAATACTAAAGTCGTTTAACCTTAAAAAAGAAGGATAACATTTCAGTTTTTTTTCAATTCCTAATATATATTTTTTGGTAGCAAGTTGAAGAGGAGAGCTTACATATACATTAATATGACCAAAATGATATTCTCCACGTTTTACAGGGTGTAAATCATAATGAATAAGCTTTTCTTGCTTTGGTTTTAAAAGTTGCTTAAAAGTAAAGTTTCGTTTTTGAAATTGATATGGAAGTTCTTCTATGATAGTAGAATGAGTGTTAAAACCGTAATTATTTTTTAATTCTAGGGTAATCTTATTATCATCTCCATTAGACAATCGTTCAGGAAGCGTTCTTTTTACTTCAAATCCACTTTTTACACTGTAAACAAGTACGATATCAATTAAGGCAATAATGCTAATTGTAAAAAGTGATATTTTGGCAATGTTAAAGAAAATAGGAATAAAAAAGCCTATAACAAATAGCACCGCAATAATGGCTAGGCAATAAAACAGCCGATTATTAAGAAATAAAGAATGATAAAGTTTGCTCATTGATTTATCTTGGAATTTCTACCGATTCAATAATTTGTTCAATGATTTGCTTGCTTGTAAGGCCTTCCATTTCACGTTCAGGAGTAACAATTACTCTATGTTGAAGAACAGGAATAGCTGCATTTTTAATATCTTCCGGAGTTACGAAATCTCTACCATTTATCCCAGCAAATGCCTTAGACGCTTTTAAGATGGCTATTGTAGCTCTAGGAGAAGCCCCTAAGAATAAGAATGAGTTATTTCGTGTATTAACAACAATATTTGAAATATACTGCAATAGGTGAGCCTCAACTTTTACTTGAGTAATCAAATTTCTGTATTTTAGAATATTTTCACCCGAAATTACTGTTTCTATTTTATCGATTTTTGCTCCGTTTATAAGAGCTTGCTCTCTTGTTACAATTTCTAATTCTTCTTCAGCTGTTGGGTACTCAACAGCTATTTTAAACAAGAAACGGTCAAGTTGAGCCTCTGGTAATCTATAAGTACCTTCTTGTTCAATAGGGTTTTGAGTAGCCAAAACTATAAAAGGTTGATCCATTTTATAAGTATCGCCATCAATAGTAATTTGTTGTTCTTCCATTACCTCGAAAAGAGCAGCTTGTGTTTTTGCTGGCGCTCTATTGATTTCATCAATTAGAATCATGTTCGAAAAAATAGGTCCTTTTTTGAACTCGAATTCTGAAGTTTTTACATTAAATACAGAA
Source organism: Tenacibaculum xiamenense (assembly GCF_964513065.1). Lineage (NCBI taxonomy): Bacteria > Pseudomonadati > Bacteroidota > Flavobacteriia > Flavobacteriales > Flavobacteriaceae > Tenacibaculum > Tenacibaculum xiamenense. The sequence goes on along the minus strand of NZ_CAZEQU010000033.1, from coordinate 623,710 downwards.
GTACCCAAAATATCAGAAGGCATTAAATCTGGAGTAAATTGGATACGACTAAAGTCCACCGACATTGTTCTTGATAATAATTTTGCAGTAATCGTTTTAGCAACTCCAGGAACTCCTTCAATAAGGGCATGTCCGTTAGAAAGAATAGCTACTACTAAAAGATCGATCATATTTTTTTGTCCTACGATAACCTTTCCTAGTTGGTTTTTTATATTGAAAACACTTTCTTGTAATTCCGATAAATCAATTCGGTTTTCAAATTCTAAATTATTGTCGTTAATAGTATTATCTTCCATAGTTAATGAGTTTCAAAAAAGTTTTCGATAAGCGTATTCAAACGCATTAGTTCATCTTGTGTACAAGTAGATTTTTTATCTAAAGCTACTATCGTGTTAATTAAATATCGTGTAGTACTCAATTTATTTCCTGATTTAGACGCCAGTTTTTCAATAAAATCGCCATTTAACTTTTGAGTATTTAATAAATACTTTGTTCTAACCAGTTCTAAAAAGTACGTAATTTTTTTATCTACCAGATTCTTATGGTTATCTTCTTTAAGATAAAGATTAGCAATAGTATGTGTAAAATCTACAGTAGAATTTTTAAGCTTTTCTATAATAGGAATTGCTCTTTGTTTTCTTCTAGCATTAAAAACAATAAAGAGTAGTAGTCCAAAAAGAGCAACGTATAAAGACCATTTTAGCGATTCATGTTGCCAAAAGAACTTAAATACGGAATTATCTTCTTTTTCTTTCGTATTCTTTCTACGTTTAACTAAAGGATCCCAAAGAATAGTGTTGTCAGATAAAAATGATAGCGCATGCTCAGTATATGCTTTTTGTTCTTTTAACAAATAATAATTGGTAAAAGCAATTGGTTGCGAATGAAGGTAAACGGCACCTTTTCCATGTTTTATTTTTATAAAGTTAGGTAGCTTTTTTCCATCAATATATTGAGAACCAAGTACGATAGTGTTTTGTGCATCGAACTCGGAAAAATGATGACGCCTAATGTTTCTATCAAATGTATATTCTTCTGAAGTAAACCTGTCGTCATTTGGATATAAAAAGAGTTTACCCTTCAATTTTTTTAACTCTTTTACGCCATAAGCATTATTATCAAGATTTTCCGTTTCAAAATTAAGAGAGTCCTTTAAACCAATAGGGAAAAAGTTTAGTGATAAAAATGCTTCGTTTCCATCCTCTACAAATTCTAATAACTTCGTAATAGATTCCTTATCAAGTTTAACAGCGTTATGTTTTATCGTAATATAATTGGCAAAGTTTTCTTCATTTTGATAGTAGATACTATAAAAGTAATCGTAAATATTTTTCTTAAGATAAATAACTTCATTATTATTAAAAAGTTCCGAGGCTTCTTCACGAAGGATATACGTACCAAAAGGATCTTTCGAATATTCTCTGTAGTTTTCGTTCCAATTTGTTTTTTTACAACCTACAAAAACTAAGGTAAGGACAAATAAAAATGCTATTTTTTTGAAGTTGTTCACTATAGTTTTTTTATAAAGTTTGAATAGCTAGTTTCAATTGTTTCGAATTTGATTATATCAATAGGAAATTCACCATACCATACATAATCATAAATATAGAGCAAATAGGAAAATTGCTTTCTGGTTTCAGCATTTTTTAATTCGAAAATATACTGTGAGTTCGTTTTATCTTTATGATAATCAATAAGATTGTTTTTACTCATATTTTTAAGCAGTAGTAAATAGTAATACCTTGTTGCTAGTCTGAAATCACCATTCTTTTTTGCTCTTTGAAGTAGTTTTTCAAAATCATTTTCATGAATGTCTTCTTCCTCATCCTCGTACACTAGTTTTTTCTTGGTTTGTATTTTGGTTTTTTTGAATTTCCAAAAGTCTTTATCGTTATAAACGAAGCTTTTTATTAAAATAAATATTACCAGAAGAGCTAGAATATACGGAAAAACACTTGCTAAAAATGTTACGAAATTAGCAAAAGCCTTACCTGAATTTGGATCTATTTCTTTTTTTTTCTTCTCCTCAACAGGTTTATCTTTCTCTTCAGTATATGTAAAGTCTTTACTATTATACTTCTCTTTGAGGTTGTCTTTAAAATGTCGATTTACCTGAAGTTCTTTGCTACTTGCATAATTCAAAGTATCAGATTCTTTTTCAAAAGAACTGGCACTGGCATAAAGAAAGTTGTGGAAAAAAAACAAAAAAACTAAGAGCACTAATCTTTTCATTATCGCAAGTTGTGTTTAGAGGCTACCTTGTAAGGTAAAATTAGATAATAAAAGGATATAGACGATAGGCAAAACAGAATAATAGCGAAACAAAAAATTGAAGGCATTTGATTGTAATAACGAGTAACATAACCCTCTAAAAACGCAGCTACAAAAGTAAAAGGAAGTGTACTTAAAAAAATGAAGAAAGCTTCTCTCAGTCCTTTTTTGAATGAAATCCATCGCTTCAACGATCCCGGAAACAAAATGCTTGCACCAATAATATATCCAGCGGCTGCTTCGATAATCATAGCAAAAATTTCATAAGTTCCATGAATCCATATTCCTTTAACACTATCAATAAAGGTATTGTTTTGGTAAAAGAAAGCTTGAAAAACGGCAACCATAATTCCGTTGTAAATTATATAATATCCAGTACCAAGACCTATGAATAAGCCAGATAAAAACATGTTTAGTCCAACCCTTAGATTATTGTCAAAAATACCAATAAAGCTTCCCCAATTACTACCACCTTTATATATTGCTAAGGCATCACCGCTTTCAATATTTTCAAGAGTTTGATCAACATAAGATTCTCCTAATATTTGACGAGCGAAGGTTTCATCATTAAAAGTTGAAAGTAATCCAATGAAGAAGCAAATGAAAAAAAATATAAAGGATATGTAAATGTATTTACGATGTTTATATGCCAACAAAGGAATTGTTTCTAGAAAAAACTCTAATAAAGTATTTTTATCCTGTTTTTTAGTGTGATAAATCTTTTCATAACTCTTCTTTGCTAATTTATTTAAGTATAAAACTACCTTACTTTTAGGGTAAAACGATTGAGCATAAGATAAATCGTTCATAATTTTAACATGCAAATCAGCAATTTCGTCAGGGCTTTTTTCAGTTTTATTTGAAATTACTTCTTCAAATTCAAGCCATTTTTCTTTATTTTGCTTAATAAAAGCTACCTCTCTCATTGAGACAAATGTAATTAATGTATGAAAAGACTGCAAGTAAATACTACACAAAATGTAAAAATTGACTTTGAATTAGCAAATATTGGACATAGAATGCTTGCTTTTTTTGTTGACAATATTATTAAATTCGCCTATGTATATTTGATAGTACGTTTTTTTAATTTCGCACCACTTAGAGATGTGGCTGGTGATTCTTGGTCAATTAGAGCCTTGGACATTTTAATGTTTTTGCCAATAACCTTTTACTCTTTATACTCAGAAGTTTTGTTGAATGGACAAACAATAGGGAAGAAGCTAGCCAAAATAAAGGTGATTAATGTTGACGGATTTAAACCGTCATTTGTTGATTTTACTATGAGATGGTTTATGCGAATTGTCGATTTTAATTTCTTTATATTGGTTTTTATTTATGCCTATTCACTAGGATTGGATCAATATTTGGTATTATTATGGCTTATGTTTTTAGGAGGGAAATTGGTTGGTTTTTTCAGTGTTTTAACCACAAAGAATAACCAAAGAATTGGAGATTTATCTGCTAATACCGTAGTCATTCAATTGAAAGACGCTGCCGCTTTTTCACATACAATTATTGAAGAGCTCGCAGAAGAGTATGTTCCAAAGTATGCCAGCGTAATAAAACTTTCTGATAATGATGCCCGAATTATAAAAGATACCTTTCATTCTGCTCGAAAAACCAGAGATTATAAAACTTTGATAAAATTAAGAACGAAAATAGAGGAGGTTACTGGGATAAAATCCAAAGAAGAATCGGATATTCAGTTTATTGATAGAGTTTTAAAAGACTATAATTTTTATACTCAGAATATGTAGTTATCTTTTATTGATCTTATTTAGTATGTTTAAATGATACTTAAACCTTGATGAAAAAATAAATGCTATGATGAAGTTTCAAGCACTCTTTTACTTGTTTTTCATTTCGATTATCCTTCCACAGAGTAATTTAGAATGCGGGGATTTATTAAGTACTTATGCCAAGAAACCTCAAAATGTACAGTTTTTAAAATGTGAAAGAGGTAATGGGCAAACAATTTTAGAGGCAGATTATTTAGTTGATAAAACAAAACATGAAGATGTAGAGAGGTTTTTAATTGACTCATTTGATATGGGCGAGCTTAAATTTGTCTGTTGTGGTTGGGAACCAGAAGAAGGGAAACTTGGATATTTTGATAGTAAAAAACTTCTAGAAATAAATAAGAATTATACACTTCAAATATCAATGTATGCAAATGCTGAGAAAGCTGACGAAAAAGGAAATATATTTATTGAATTTGACAAAAATAAAGTAGAGTTTTACATAAAAGTTAAAATTCTCGAAGTATAAGCATTGTTTCAAATAGATTATCCTGCTATTCTCATTTAGCAGCTATAGAATTGCATTAAATCTGGAAGATAAAATTGTAGTTTCATGCATCTTTTGTGTAAATTTATTGTCTATTCACATAAACAATGGGTCATAATCATTCACACCATCATCATTGCCATCATTCTTCAGGGAAAAATTTGGCAACTGCCTTTTTTCTAAATCTTGGATTTACCATTATTGAATTTATCGGAGGATTTTTTACCAATAGCTTGGCCATTATGTCAGATGCACTTCATGATTTAGGTGATAGCTTAAGTTTGGGGCTTGCTTGGTATTTTGAAAAACGATCTACTGACCAACCTACTGAAAAGTACTCTTATGGTTTCAAAAGATTGTCTTTATTAGGGGCTATAGTTAATTCTGTTGTTTTAATCGTGGGGTCAATATTTATAATCTCTGAGGCAATTCCCAGATTATTAAACCCTCAGCATACTGACGCTAAAGGAATGATGTGGTTGGCTATACTTGGAATACTCGTTAACGGTGCGGCGGTTTTAAAGTTAAAAAAAGGAAATACATTGAATGAACGAGTTGTAATGCTCCATTTATTAGAAGATGTATTAGGTTGGGCTGCAGTATTAATAGCCAGTATAATCATGCAATTTTGGAATGCTCCAATACTTGATCCACTCTTATCTATTGCTATTTCAATATATGTTTTGATTAACGTATTTCGAAATATGAAACAATGTGTTCAGATAATTTTACAAGGTACTCCAGAAGGCATTTCTTCAAAAAAGATTAAAGAAGAAATTTTAAAGAGGGAAGAAGTAGAGAGTGTTCATGATTGCCATGTTTGGACTATGGATGGAGAGTACAATGTTTTTTCTTCTCATATTGTGGTAAATGAGAATTTGAACTTATCGGAACTGGAATCTTTAAAGTGTGTAATAAAGAAAACACTGCATGATAAGTTTAAATTAGAACACACGACAATTGAATTTGAGCAGGTTGGTACAGATTGCGAATATTTAGGCTGTAATTAGTTTTTTTAGTCGTATTTTTGAGTAAATTAAAACTTTAATAATGGCAAGAAATCAAGTTGGGTTTAATATACCTAAAGGTTCTTTTTTAATACCAGTAGCAGTATTTTTATTAATCTTTATCGTGAAATCTACCGAAACAATTGGTCCAGGTGAAGCAGGAGTTATTTTTGAAAGATTCGGAGATGGTATTAATACAGAAAAAACATACGGAGAAGGTTTTCACATCGTAGCTCCATGGAATGAAATGATTGTACAAAAGGTACGTCAGCAATCTATATCTGATCAAATGAATGTATTATCTGTAAACGGATTAGAGGTTCGTGTTGATGGTACTGTTTGGTTTCGACCAGATTATAATAACTTAGGAAGTCTAATAAAAACAAAAGGGAAAAATTATATTTCTGACATTTTAGACCCTGCGATTAATGCAGCCGCTAGAAGTGTGGTAGGAAGATATACTCCAGAGCAGTTGTATTCAAGTAAAAGAGATGTTATTGAGCAGGAAATTTTAAAAGTAGCTCAAGAGGAGTTAAAAGATCAATACATAATAGTGGAAAGAGTTTTAGTTGAAGATGTTCAGTTACCAACAACCATTAGAGATGCTATTGAAAGAAAATTAAAGCAGGAGCAAGAGTCTTTAGAGTATCAGTTTAGAATTGAAAAGGCAGAGAAGGAAGCTGAAAGACAAAGAATTGAAGCGAAAGGTAAAGCAGATGCGAATAAGATTTTAAGTGCTTCTTTAACAGATAAAATTCTTCAAGATAAAGGGATTGAAGCAACAAATAAATTAGCAGAATCACCAAATAGTAAAGTGGTTATTATTGGTTCAGGAAAGTCTGGAATGCCAATAATTCTCGGAAATCAGAATTAAAAATATCGTTAAATAGATTGTAAAGAGAGCATTTTAGCTCTCTTTTTTTGTTTTTAACCATTCGTTTCGATAATCGTTTGAAATTTTACCAGTACCATCATGTTTCCAGCCAGGTGGCTTGATAAAATATTTGAATCTGTTTAAAAAAGAAGTTTTTGAAGCGAAAACATCACGAAGCATATTAAACCATTCATGAAAAGCAACTTTTAAGGGGTTGTAAGTGTCTATGTTAGAAACCAAGCCATAAATAGGTTTTTCACTTTCTGGTTCAAATGTGCCAAATAGTTTATCCCAAATGATAAAAATACCTCCATGATTTCTGTCCAAATACTGAGGGTTGGTTGCATGATGAACTCTATGATGGCTAGGTGTATTAAAAATACGTTCAAACCAGCTAGGCATTCGATCAATCAATTCAGTATGAATCAAGTATTGATATAAAAGACTAATGCTCATTTGCATTAAAATCATTACTGGATGAAACCCTATGAATACCAGAGGAATCCAAAAGATAAAGGTATAGAAACTACCAGACCATGTTTGTCGTAAAGCTGTGGCTAAATTATATTTTTGAGAAGAATGATGTACTACATGACTTGCCCAAAATAACCTGCTTTCATGACCAACTCTGTGATTCCAGTAATACACAAAATCTTCAGCAAATAGTAAAATGAACCAAGCCCACCAAGTAAAAGGAATCGTAAAAAATCGAAAGTTATAAATGAATAAAAAGACACTAAGTATTATACCTTTAGTAAATAATCCAATAAATACGTTGCCTAGTCCCATAGTTATAGAAGTAAGGGCATCTTTATACTCATACTGCTCCATTTTTACCCTAACAGTTAAAATTACTTCGATAATAACAGTAAGTACAAAAAATGGAATTGCATAGTGAATAATATTAGGTAAATCGGGTATTTGCATTGGTTGTCAGTAAGTTCGGTTAAATATACAGCAAATGAAACATCTTTACAATGCTTTTAATTTTAGACGTTTAATGGGAATGTTTAGCTAGGTTCTTTAATTTCGGTTTGGCTACTGTTATATTTTAAAAATAAATACGTATATTTGCACGCTTAAAATTAAATTTTAAATAATTAAATATGAACCATTACGAAACTGTTTTCATTTTGAATCCCGTTTTATCTGAAGGTCAGATAAAGGAAACAGTGCAAAAATTTGAAGACTATTTGACTTCAAAGGGCGCAGAAGTGATTCACAAAGAAGATTGGGGCTTAAAGAAATTAGCTTATCCAATTGAAAAGAAAAAAAGTGGGTTTTACCACTTATTAGAGTTTAAAGCTGGAGGAGATGTAATCGCTCCGTTTGAATTAGAGTTCAGACGTGACGATAGCATTATGCGTTATTTAACTGTAAAGTTAGATAAGCATGCTGCTGCTTGGGCTGTAAAGAGAAAAGAACGTGTTAAATCTGCAAAAAAATAACCTATGGCGTCTATAGATCAACAAGCGAAAGGAAATAAGCAAGGAGAGGTACGTTACTTAACTCCACTTGATATTGAAACTAAAAAAGAAGCTAAGTACTGTCGTTTTAAGAAAAACGGAATTAAGTATATCGATTACAAAGATGCTGACTTCTTAATGTATTTAGTAAACGAACAAGGTAAAATTTTACCAAGACGTTTAACAGGAACATCATTAAAGTACCAACGTAAAGTTGCTCAAGCTATTAAAAGAGCTCGTCACTTAGCGTTAATGCCATATGTTGGTGATATGTTAAAATAATAAAGAAGTAGAAACATGGAATTGATATTAAAACAAGACGTAGAAAACTTAGGTTTTAAAGACGATATCGTAACTGTTAAGAATGGTTATGGACGTAACTACCTTATACCTCAAGGATATGCTGTTTTAGCTACTTCTTCAGCTAAAAAAGTATTAGCAGAAAACTTAAAGCAACGTGCTTATAAAGAAGCTAAATTAGTAGAAGACGCTAACAAGTTAGCTGAAGCTGTTAAAGGATATGAAATCAAGATTGCTTCTAAAGTAGGTTCAGGTGATAAATTATTCGGATCTGTAAATAATGCAGATGTGGCTGAAGCTTTAGCAAAAGCTGGAACTGCAGTAGAGAAGAAGTTTATCAAAGTTACTGGAGGTAATGTAAAAAGATTAGGAAAATACAATGCAGCGGTTCGTTTACACAGAACAGTTGTTGCTGATATCGTATTTGAAGTAGTTGCTGAAAAGTAATTAATCTTTATTTATAATAAATAAAAACCGCTTATTAAGCGGTTTTTTTTGGTTAATAAAGGGTGATTTTCCTGTAATTTTTCTATATTTAAGACTGATATTGCATATGTAAATAAATTTTAGGGGAGTTTATTTACACAATCAAATCAAATTACGCAATTACTTTTAAGAAAGTATGTAAAAAAACTCCAATTTCATAGAAATTGGAGTTTTTAATTTATATCGTTACTTGTTCTTGATTACGTAATATATCTTCGAAGGTTTCACGTTTTCTAATTAGGTAGTCTTTCCCTTTATAAAGCATTACTTCCGCAGGCTTGTATCTTGAATTATAATTTGATGTCATAGAATAACAATATGCTCCTGCATTGTGGAAACATAAGATATCATCTTCTGCAATTTCAGCAATTCTTCTATTTGAACCGAAAGTATCTGTTTCACATATATAACCTACTACACTATAAAAACGCTCTCTTCCTTTTGGGTTCGATATGTTTTCAATATAATGATAAGAATTATAAAACATCGGTCTAATTAAGTGATTTAATCCACTATCAATTCCTGCAAAAACAGTAGATGTTGTTTGCTTAATTACATTTACTTTGGCTAAGAAATATCCTGATTGACTTACTAAGAATTTTCCTGGCTCAAACATTAAGGTAATGTCTTTTCCATAGTTTTTACAGAATTCATTAAACCTACTTGATAACTTTTCACCTAATTCTTCAATATTGGTTGAAATATCATCTTTTTTGTATGGAACTTTGAATCCACTTCCAAAATCAATAAAATCAATGTTTTTAAATTGTCTTGCAACTTCAAACAGAATTTCAGTTGCACGTATAAAAGTATCAATATCTAATATATCAGATCCTGTGTGCATATGAATTCCATTGATTCGCATACCAGTGTTTTCTACAACACGCTTAATATGTGGAACCTGATGAATTGATATTCCAAATTTTGAATCAATATGACCAACAGAAATTTTGCTGTTTCCTCCAGCCATTACATGCGGGTTAATACGAATACATACCGGAATCTTCGGATGTTTTTGTCCGAAAAGTTCTAAGATAGATAGGTTATCAATGTTAATTTGTACACCTAATTTCGCTACTTCTTCAATTTCCTGTAAAGAAACACCATTGGGCGTGTAAATAATGTCTTTCGGATCGAAACCAGCTAATAGACCAAGTTTAACCTCTTGAATAGATACAGTATCTAAACCGCTTTTTAAAGAATTAAAAACCTTTAAAATATTTATGTTAGAAAGTGCTTTTGTTGCATAGTTAATCTTTACGTTCTTAACCTTAGAAAAAGCTTTAGTAATTTTTTTATACTGGTTAATAATAACATCAGTATCATAAACATATAAAGGGCAGCCATAAGTATCTGCCAATCGTAATAATTCTTTTCTATTCATTATTATAAATTTAAAACGTCAAAATTAGAAAACAGTAGGAGGTATGAAAATTAATTTAAAGAAATAAACATATCTATACTTTTTGTGTAAAAACAATAAAAAAGCCCTGCAGATTTCATTCTACAGGGCTTTTTAAGAATAATTAAAATATCAAATTAATTTCTATCAACAACATCTCCAGATCCAGCAGAGGTCGTGTCAATATCATTTGGTTTTCCTTTATAATAAATGTTTCCAGAACCTACCATTGCAGCTTTAATCTCAGAAGTAACATGAACATATACATCTCCTGATCCAGCGATGCTAGCTTTTAATCTATTAGTTTTTAATCCAAAAGCTCTAACATTTCCAGAACCTCCAATAGCGCACTTAAAATTATTTGTTTTACCGCTCAATTTAATATTACCTGAACCTCCTATTGAAGTTTTTACGCTAGAAGCGTCTACCTTTGCTTTAATTGAGCCTGAACCACCAATACTAAAAGCAACGCTGCTATTCTCAATTTCTTTGGTAATATCAATATCTCCTGAGCCTCCTAATGAAACTCCAGATAAGCTGTTGAAAGGAACCGTAACAATTAGTTTTCGAGTAGTTCTAATATTTACATTTTCTTTAAACCCAATTCTTAAATCACCACCTTTCACCTCGGTTTCTAAATAAGGAATGATGTTTTCTTCTCCTTCAATGGTTAGTGAACCTACTTTCCCTTCAACCAACATAACAGTAAAAGAGCCACCTACACTTACTTCATCAAAGCGTGCAATTTTTCTTTTTTTGGTAACAACATTTCCGTTTCCTTTTACTTTTTTAGATCCCCACCAACCTTGAGATTGACTAGGTAATGTGATGCCAAGCATCAATATCAATAATAGAGTAATTTTTTTCATTTTTATATAATTTTAGTTAATCGTTTAATTTTAGAGTGACACCTCCGTAACTTGATTTAATATTTATAGCAGAGCTTGAAGAACCGTTTCCAAATACTCCTTCATAGTATTTTTTAGTTGATTTTTTTATGCTTTTGTTCATGTCTACTTTATCCGATGGATAGCTGAATCCGGCATAGCTTAGACTAACATTAAAAGTAAAGTTGTTATCGGCTTCCGTTCCAAGTCTAATTCCGGCATAACTTCCTTCAATGTTTATTTGCTCAAATCCTTTTTTAATATTTTGAACTTTTACACTACCATAATCAGTATCGATGGTTAGGTTTTTTCTAACTGTACCAATTTTTACTCCTGCATAATCAGAGTTTCCATGAATATCAACAGCGTCTCTAATAACAACACTACCATAATCAGAGTTAAAATATACCGATTCAACATTACCAACTTTAATGGTAGAGTAATCTGAACTTGTCTTTAACTTTTCAGATTCGTCTATTTTCAGGGTAGAGTAGTCAGCAGATACATTTCCTGAGCGCATATAATCAATTTCTGAAGAACCGCAATAATTGATTTCAATCATATTATCTGCGTTGTGAAGCTTTCCTATTTCAATATTACCATAATCACAGTTAATATTTGATTTACCTCGTAATTCATCTAATTCAATGTTTCCATATTTATTGTGAAACTCGGCATTATTTGTAATAGGCATTTTTACAGTGTAATGAATTTTAAAAGAAGTATTATTCTTTTTCCACCATGACCAACTTGATTTATTGCTTTCAATAATGGTTTTTGCTTTCACCAAGTCTTTGCTTGATTGAAATTCTACATCAATTCCATTTAATTTATCGTTTACATTGCTTAAACTACCACCTTTAACCGTAATTTTTACATCAATTTCAATTCGGTTCTGATTCCAAGAGGTTACATTTACATTACCATATCGGTTATCAATAAATAAAGTAGCGTTTTTATTTACTGAGAATTCTTTTCTAATGGTTTTAGTTTTCTCATGTCGTATTACTTCTGGAGTATTATTGGCATAGCTCATTGTAGTAAATAGAGCCAGTATTAACGTTATATTAAATAATTTCATCATAATTAATTTCAAATTTTGCGGGATTCTTTTGATATTCAAGTTTAGCAAGTAAATTTTCCAAAACAGTTAATCTTTGTTGATAGTTGTCAATTAAACTTTTAATAATTAATCTTTTATTATGGTTTTTTGATAACTCTTTGATAAAAGTTTGGTATTGCTCTTCCAATTCTTCTATTTCATCCAATGCATTTTCAATAAGTGACTCTGTTTCAATATTTCTGTGCCTTTCTATTTCTTTCATCTCTTGACGAATTGTTGTAACGAAAAAGCTTTCAGTTTCGGCCATTTCAGGATCGAACTTAGAAATACTAAACTCCGGACCATCTGGTTGCATTTTACCTAAATAAAATCCTAAGATTAATATAATCGAAGCTGCGGCTCCCATCCATTTCCAAGAAATGCCTTTCTTCTTATTTGGAGCTTCTAGTTTTCGTTGGAAACGATCAAGATGTCCTGAGTGAGGTTCATGAATATCAAAATCATTATCGTTAAAAAAAGATTGTAATTTATCTTCCATACAGACTACTTTTTGTGTTTGTAGCAAGTAATTCTTGCTTTAACTTCTTTTTTGCCCTTGAAATTGTAGTTCTTACATTTTCATTGGTATAATTCAATATTTCGGAAATTTCTTCATAATCATAACCTTCAATGAGGTTTAGGGTTAAAATAACTCGGTAATTTTCTTTTAAACTTTCAATAGTTTTCAAAACCTGTTTTACATTTAAACCGCTATAATCAATAGTTTCCTCTTCGATTTCGTAATTAGGAATAACTTCCATTTTGACTACGTCATATCTTGTGTTTTTTTTGAGTTGTGTTAAACTTTTATTTATTACTATTCGTTTTAACCATGCTCCAAAAGTAACTTCACCTTTGAAAGTATGTAACTTTGAAAAAGCAGATAAAAATGCCTCCTGCATTAAGTCTTCTGCCTCGAACTCATCCTTTAAAATACGATAAGCACTATTGTACATTGCTTTGTAATACTGCTGGTAGATTAACATCTGAGCATTACTATCATTATTTTTAGAGCGTTCGATTAGTTGATTGATATGTGAATTTTGTTTTTCCAAAAAATTAAATTCTACTCTAACGACAATACTTTTTTTAATATGTGACACTTTTGAAAAAAAATTGTCTAATAAATAGAAAAGTACTTGAAAGTGATTACTAAAATAATTGATTTAACAAATAGGATAATGGTAAAACAAACTTAATTTTATTGAAATTATGTATATTTGAGCAATGAGTGATAGCGTAAAAATTATTGAATGCCCTAGAGATGCTATGCAAGGAATAAAAAGTCATTTTATTCCTACGAATTCAAAAATAAAATACATAAATTCTTTATTAAAAGTTGGGTTTGATACCATAGATTTTGGTAGTTTTGTGTCGCCCAAAGCAATACCACAAATGCGTGATACTGCGGAGGTTTTGGCAGGATTGGATTTGTCAGAAACAAGCAGTAAACTGTTGGCCATTGTAGCTAATGTTAGGGGAGCTAATGATGCCTCAGTTTTTGATGAAATTGATTACTTAGGGTATCCTTTTTCTATATCTGAAAATTTTCAGATGAGAAATACACATAAGACAATAGAACAATCTATTGAAACGTTAAAAGAAATATTATCTATAGCAAATAGGACAAATAAAGAAGTTGTAGCCTATTTATCTATGGGATTTGGAAACCCTTATGGAGATCCTTGGAGTGTTGATATTGTTGGAGAATGGACAGAAAAGCTTTGTAAGTTAGGGGTAAATATATTATCTTTATCTGACACCATAGGTAGTTCAACTCCTGAAGTAATTGAGTATTTGTTTTCAAACTTGATTCCAAAATATCCAAATATAGAATTTGGTGCTCATCTACATACAACTCCCGATTCGTGGTTTGAAAAGGTAGATAGTGCATACAAAGCAGGATGTAGGCGTTTTGATGGTGCTATAAAAGGTTATGGAGGATGTCCAATGGCAAAAGATGATTTAACAGGAAATATGCCAACTGAAAAATTATTGTCATATTTTACGTCAAATACTGTGAAAACCAATATTAAGCCAATGAGTTTTGAAAGTGCTTATAATAAAGCACTAGAAGTTTTTTAGATTTATGAAGTTAATAGTTGTATCTTTTTTTGTTGCATTTTCATTGTTTCATTATTCTTCTGATGATGAAAAGATTGGTGCATGGAGTATTAGAAATGGGAGGTTCATAAAAAATTATACTAAGAATGATAATTTAGCAGCTCTCCATTGGAAGACTTTCTATGATATATTTCCAAAACCGATTGTAAAAAAATACATTAAGAAGTTAGTTTTAATATCTGATGGACTAGATGAAAAAACGGGTGCACTTGGAGCGTTAAATGAGAAAAATGATAAATGGCAACTCGTGCTTGATACTATAGATGTTAACTTTAGAACTGATGATAAAAGACGATTGAGAGAATCTGTATATACATTGGTACATGAGTTTGGACATTTATTGACCCTAAATAGTACTCAAATTAGACCTACAACTAAAATACGTCAGGAAGAAGGAGAACCTTACTTGACTATTGAAGGAGAGACTTATAAAAATAGTTATTTGAATAAATTCGTTTCTTTATTTTGGAAAGGAAAACTTCTCGAAAAATGGGATGTTATTAAAGAAAGACATTGTTTCACAGAAGAAAGTTGTGTGGAGAAGTTGTTTGGTCTCTATAAAGAAAATTATTCCGATTTTGTAACAGATTATGCAGCGGAAAGCCCTGAAGAAGACATCGTTGAAAGCTGGACATTTTTTGTGCTTAAAAAGAAAATTAAAAATCCAAAGACGATTGCTCAAAAGAAAATTAACTTCTTTTATCAGTTTCCTGAACTGGTTGAATATAGAAAGCAAATTAGAAATAACACACGTTTTTATTTGCATTAAATTTGGGAGTTCTTGATCAGTATATTCAGCTGAATCTTTACAAAACCAAAGATTAAAAAATGCTTAAAGTCTAAATGTTTGATTTTTAGGTATATGGTTGTTTTGGGTGTAGCCGGAAGAGCAAATACTAACGATAAAAGCTACAAAATTATCGCTATTTCGAGTATTCTTTGTATTTTGTCAGCGTATGCAACTATAAAAATTATATTCTTCTCCTTTTTTAACAAGGTTAAATGTTAAACAATTTCTAGTAAGGAGCAAGACGGTTTTAAAGGTTTATGAGGTTAATAATTGTTTCTTTTTTCTTGGTGTTTTCATTGTCACATTATTCTTCTGATGATGAAAAAATTGGTGAGTGGAATATTAAAAACGGTAGTTTTATTAAAAATCATACTAAAAATGATGATTTAGCGGCTCTTCATTGGAAGACGTTCTATGACATTTTTCCGAAACCAATGGTGAAAAAGTATGTGAAAAAGTTAGTTTTGATATCTGACGGACTTGATGAGAAGACAGGAGCCCTTGGTGCTTTAAATAAAAAAAATGATAAATGGCAACTTGTTTTAGATACTATAGATGTAAATTTTAGATCAGGTAACAAAAGAAGATTACAAGAATCTGTATATACTTTAATACATGAATTTGGACATTTATTAACACTTAATAGTACCCAAATTAGACCTACCAATAAAGTTCGTCAAGAAGAGGGAGAACCTTATCTAACAACAGAAGGTGAAGCCTATAAAAACAGTTATTTAAACAAATTTGTCACGTTATTTTGGAAAGGAAAACTTCTTGAAAAATGGGATGTTATAAAGGAAAGACATTGCTTTACAGAAGAAAGTTGTGTGGAAAAACTCTCTAGACTTTATTTAGAAAATTATTCTGAGTTTGTTACTGATTATGCAGCTGAAAGCCCAGAGGAAGATATTGTTGAAAGCTGGGCGTTTTTTGTATTAAAGAAGAAAATTAAGAATCCAAAAACGATTGCACAGAAAAAAATAAACTTCTTCTACCAATTTCCTGAATTGGTTGAATATAGAAAGCAGATTAGGTATAATACACGATTTTATTTGCATTAGTTTTAGTAATTTTGATTTCATATCGGGGGAACAAGTTGATTAGATAGGTGTAATTCTTGAACATATCTTTCGGGTTTGTTTATCCTATACTAACACATGAAATTAAACGAATGAAATCAATAAAATTACTGCTGCTTTTAGCACTCATTATACTCTTAAATGGATGTTCTAATAAAAACCTACCATCTTCTGGTGTAGCTAATAACTCATATGAGTTTACTATTCTCCAATTAAATGATGTTTATGAAATTGCTCCCATTCAAGGAGGCAAATATGGAGGGATGGCAAGAGTTGAAACAGTTCATAAAAACTTACTTAAGGAAAACAAAAATACTATGGCCGTACTGGCAGGTGATTTTTTGAACCCTTCTTTGTTAGGTACAATTAAATTTAATGGTGAAAGGGTAAGGGGTAAGCAAATGGTTGAAGTTATGAATGCAATGAACTTTGAGGTAGTAGCTTTTGGAAACCATGAGTTTGATTTGAGTTATAAGGATCTACAAAAAAGAATTAACGAAAGTACTTTTCAATGGATTTCATCCAATGTTCTTCATAAAGTTTCTGGTAAAAAAGAAAAGTTTTATAAGAAGGTTGGTGGAGTTAAGCATGATTTAGAAGAAACATTTATTAAAGAATTTAATTTTGAGGGAGGAAATAAACTGAAAGTTGGTTTTTTAAGTGTTTGTATTCCTTCAAATCCAAAAGATTATGTGTTTTATGGGAATATGTTCGAAGAAATACAAAGATCATACAAAGAACTTAAACCTAAAGTTGATATTGTTTTAGGGTTAACTCATCTTTCAATTGATCAGGATAAAAAAGTAGCAGCAATGTTACCTGACATTCCCTTAATAATGGGAGGGCATGAACATACAAACTCATATGATCATGTAGGGAATGTTGCTATAGCGAAAGCCGATGCTAATGCTAAAACCGTTTATATTCATAGATTTAAGTACAACCCAATTACGAAAAAACTCTCTTTTAAATCGGAATTGAAAGAGATTAATGATAAGATAGGATCGGATGTTGATGTAGATAAAATTGTAAAGAAATGGCAGGATATTTTAACCATTAAAATAAAGGAGGTTGTGGATAATCCGGAAGAGGTAATTTATAACGCTAAACAACCTTTAGACGCTCGTGATACACCGATTAGAAGCATACAAACAAATATGGGAGATATCATCACAAAAGCAATGAGCTATGCCTATAATAATGACGTAGATTGCGCCTTAGTTAATGGTGGATCGGTAAGAATTGATGACGTACTAAGTGGTGATATTAATGCCGTTGATATTTTTAGAGTGTTGCCCTATGGAGGAGCGGTTTTAAAAGTTAGGTTGACAGGAAGCTTGCTTAAAAAAGTATTAGATTATGGTGTAGAGGCAGCTGGAACCGGGGCTTATTTACAGAAATACAATGCAAAGAAAATAGGAGAGAAGTGGATTATCTCAGGAAAAGAGCTTGATGAAAATAAAGAATATCATGTAGCATTTTCTGATTATTTATTAAAAGGATTTGACATTCCTTTTTTAAGTGAAAAGAATAAACAAGTTTTAGATATTTACGAACCTAATAAAAATGAAACTGCTTTTGATATCAGGAAAGCAATTATTAAGTATCTGAAAAGTATTTAAGAAAAGAAAACTTTCAAACTACTGTTTGAAGGTTTTTTTATACATAAGTTCTATTTTTTGCCCAGAAATGTATAATAACTATGATAGTTTAATGAATTATCTAATTATTATTGTTAAATGATTATTTTTATGTATTCTTGAAATACCTACGTTAAATTGTTGAAAATGAAATTCCTGAAGTTTTTATTTTTTTGCTGTGCATTAAATATATATAGCCAAAATACTTCAAACGATAAAAACAAAACGATTGCTCGCTATTGTAATTCAGTTAAAAAGCTCTTCAATTCTTATAATAATGCACTTGAAGTATATAGTTCTAATTTAAGTAACACACAGGCGTTGTTAAAAGAGTATAAGAAATATCCCGCAAGGAGGCCATATTACTTATCATGCAAAGAGAAGTTTTTAATTCATCATGAAGATATTGCCAAGTTAAAGGAAGATGCTTTAAGTCCACCTTCATTTTTACCTTATCAAAAAGTAATTCTAACAAACTTAAAAAAGAGCTTTGATCATTTTGCTATTATTTCAACGAATTGCTCTAAAATGAGTAGTTATGTTAGTTCTAAAACTTATTTAAAGGAAGATGATTTTAAAACTTACAATGATTTATATAAAAGTTCTAGGTTTAGTTATTTCGAGTGTGTTGAAAGTTTTACTAAAGTGTTTAAATATCTCAATAAGTTAGCAGTTAGTTCTGAACCTGAAATTGCTAAGGCAGATCCTGTAAATCAGTGGATAGGACCAATGAAGAAAGATTTAAAAACTGCAGGGAAAATACTTGATTATTTATTTGATGGAAAAAATGAAAGTGTGAAGCATTTGGCTATAGTGGAAGAAAACCAAATGGAATCGAAAAAGGACACTAAAAAGAAAGATTTAAATGCGTTAAAGGATATTTATTATAGATCGATTTATGAAGACTTTTATAGAGAGTACGAGCGTTTTATAAAAGTAATAAGATCAAAATCCAAATCAGACAATCAGAAAGTATCATTAAGTCCTCTATTAATTGGTTATAATGATATGGTAGATTCTTATAATAAAATGATTCACTCATATCCTGAGTATGGTTTTAATCAAAAGAACTACAGAAATCATTTGAGTAAAACTCCTGTTGAAAAAATGATATTTGATATTAGTAAAGTATCTCAAAAGAAGCCATCAAAACGAGTGAAAAGTTTAAATGAAATTTTTGATTATAAAAATACAACAGCTCAAATATCAGAACCAAAGGTTAAAGATGATCTTAAAAAACTTGATGCAAAATTAAAAGAGAACATTAGAAAAGGAAAACTAACCGAAGCGTTAAGTAATGTTGAAGATTATGCAGCTTTACAAGTGAAATATTTGGATCAAGTACATCAGAAAGAATTAGCAATTTTAAAAGCAGAGGAAAAAGAAAAGGAAGTAAAGCTACTTAAAGATAAAGCAGAACTTCAGGCTGTTTCAAACAAAAAAAATATCTACATAATAATTGGTTTGATATTATTAATACTGGTGAGTATATCACTTGGTTTTATATATATTCAGAATCAAAAAACAACAGTTAAGAGCGAACGCTTGTCTCTTGAAATGAGGCTTTTCAGATCGCAAATGGATCCGCACTTTATTTTTAATGCCTTGTCTAATATTCAAACGAATATTTTAAAGAAAGAGAACGATATGGCCTTTAAATATCTTGTTAAGTTCGCAAAGTTGTTGAGGCATAATCTTCAAAATACAAGTTTGAATAGCATTTTGATTTCCGAAGAAATTAAATCGATATACGATTACTTGGAATTACAGAAACTGAGACTTGGAAATGATTTTAATTACCGTATTGAGATACATGATACTATAGAACAAGACATGCTTAAAATTCCAGCTATGCTTATTCAACCTATTGTAGAGAACGCTGTTGAACATGGTGTAGAAGGTGTTGAAAATGCCCAGATTAATATTGATATTGCAGACATGGAAGATTATATTGAATGTATAATTACAGATAATGGTAGAGGTTATAGCAATACTGTTGAACACCGCAATCCGCATAAGAAGTCATTTGCCACAAATATTATTAGAGAACGATTGGCAATTCTTTCTAAAAAGACAAAATTGACTTTAAATTATTTTATTGAAGATTTGAAGAGTGATGATGGTTCTATTGCTGGTAGTAAGGCTGTTATTAGACTTCCATTATTAACAGGTAAAGTATAGAAAACCTGATTTTAGAAGTATGAAATAGATTTATTTAAAAAACTTTTTAGATTGTTCCCAAATAATATCCATTTCCGCCAATGACATATCGGATAATGGTTTTCCAATTTTTTTTGCTTCTTTTTCTAAATATTGAAAGCGATTGATAAACTTTTTATTCGTTTTTTCTAAAGCATTTTCAGGATTAACATTGATAAAACGAGCATAGTTTATCATGGAAAATAGAACATCTCCAAATTCTTTTTCTATCTTCTCGGAATCGTTATTTTTTATTTCTTCGTTAAGTTCAGAAAGTTCTTCCTGAACTTTATCCCAAACCTGATGCGGTTCTTCCCAATCGAAGCCGACACCTGCAACTTTTTCTTGAATTCTACTTGATTTAACTAGGGCAGGCAGACTCTTAGGAACCCCTTCTAGAACTGATTTTTTACCTTCTTTTAGCTTAATTTTCTCCCAATTCTGCTTTACTTCTTCTTCATTGGAAACTTCAACATCTCCATAGATGTGAGGGTGTCTTTCGATAAGTTTATCACAAATTGAATTTGCTACATCGGCAATATCAAAAGCTTCTTTTTCACTTCCTATTTTAGAATAAAAAACGATGTGCAAAAGCACATCGCCTAATTCTTTTTTTATTTCTTCTAAATCATTATCTAAAATTGCATCAGCCAACTCATAAGTTTCTTCAATAGTTAAATGTCTTAAACTTTGCAAGGTTTGTTTTCTATCCCAAGGGCACTTCTCGCGAAGATCATCCATAATGTCTAACAAACGATTAAAAGCATCCAACTGTTCCTTACGAGAATTCATTTGCGTATTCTTTAATAATAATTTTAAATCTCTAAATTATTCTTCTTCCTCAGACCCCACAGCTTCTTCAGCAGCAAGAGTACTAAAGTCAAAATTTGCACTTACTAAGATATTATACCATTGAATTACTTTTTTAACGTTTGAAGCGTATACTCTTTCTTCGTCAAAACCTGGTAAAACTTCTGAAAAGTAAGCTAATAAAGTATTGTTACTTTCTTTGTGAGAAATACTCTCTTTCCCATCCTCTTTGTCTGCAATATTTCTAATTACTTGCGCTAAAGGTACCTCTTCTTCATAAGTATAAATAGCAATATTTTCTAATAAACTTACATTGTGAGTTGCAGTAATTGGAAAACGTTTACCATCTACAATCGACTTTACAATAACCCCAGTTTTTGTTTGAGATAAAATCTCGAATAAACCAGGCTTTCCAGTTACGGCAATAATTTTACTAAATTCCATATATTATTTAAAAATTTAACGTCGTTTTATTTTTTTCTATTAGGGAATCTCATTCGATATCCAGGATCAATTTTCCCATTAGAAATTTTCTCTAGTTTTTTCTTAAGAAGTCTCTTTTTTAGTGATGATAGTTTATCAGTAAATAACACTCCTTCAATATGATCATATTCATGCTGAAAAACTCTTGCAGCCAAACCTGTTAAAGTTTCAGTATGTGTATCGAAGTTTTCATCTTGGTACTCAATTGTAACCGATTCTTGTCTAAAAACATCTTCTCTTACTTCAGGAATACTTAAACATCCTTCGTTAAAAGCCCATTCGTCGCCTTCTTCCTTAAGAATTTTAGCATTGATGAATACTCTATTAAATTTCTCTAAAACTTTTTTCTCCTCTTCTGTAACATCATCATCTTCAGCAAATGGAGTAGCATCAATTAAGAATAAACGAATATCCTTTCCTATTTGTGGAGCGGCTAGTCCAACCCCTTGAGCATTGTACATTGTTTGTCTCATATCCTTAATTAATTTCTCTAAATTAGGATAATCAGCATCAATCTCTTTTCCAACTTTACGTAATACCGGATCACCGTATGCTACTATGGGTAATATCATTTATTTAATTTTTAATGTGGGCAAAAATACAAAGAATGGAGTTCTGAAAAAAAACTATTTGCTGTATAAATAAGATTGCAAGATGATTGTTGCGCTTATTTCGTCAATTAATGCTTTGTTCTGACGTTGCTTTTTCTTTAAACCGCTATCAATCATTGTTTGAAAAGCCATTTTAGAAGTAAAACGCTCGTCAACACGCTGTACGGGTATTGTCGGAATTTCTTTGGAAAGTTGTTGTAAGAATGGAATGATAAGACTTTCACTTTCACTTGCCGTGTTATTTAATCGTTTAGGTTCTCCGATTACAAAAAGCTCAACATTTTCTTTTTGGATATAATCTTTTAAAAATGAAATAAGCTCATCTGTGCTTACAGTTGCAAGTCCAGAAGCAATAATTTGAAGCTCATCAGTAACCGCTATACCGGTTCTTTTTTTTCCATAATCAATGGCAAGGATTCTACCCATTTATTCGTTCTTTTTTGGCAAAAATAATGAATTTTAACAAGAGCTCGTTTTCTGTTTAAAAAATGTATCTTCGTGTCCAATTCAAGAACACAATTTATATTTGCGAGAAATAAGTTTTAAGATGACAGAATTACAATCTATTATAGAAAAAGCATGGGATAACCGTGAATTATTAAGAGAAGAGGAAACAATTAATTCGATAAGAAAAGTTGTTGATTTACTAGATAGTGGTGAATTAAGGGTTGCTGAGCCTACCAACGATGGTTGGCAAGTGAATGAATGGGTTAAGAAGGCTGTGGTTTTATATTTCCCAATTCAGAAAATGGAAACTTTAGAGGCTGGAATTTTCGAATATCACGATAAAATTCCTTTAAAGAGAAATTACGAGGAAAAAGGAATTAGAGTAGTACCTAACGCGGTTGCAAGACATGGAGCTTATATATCAGCTGGAACTATATTAATGCCTAGTTATGTGAATATTGGAGCTTATGTAGATGAAGGTACTATGGTTGATACTTGGGCAACTGTAGGATCATGTGCTCAAATAGGAAAGAATGTACACTTGTCTGGAGGTGTTGGAATTGGAGGAGTTTTAGAACCATTACAAGCAGCACCAGTAATTATTGAAGACAATGCGTTTATCGGATCGAGATGTATCGTTGTTGAAGGAGTTAGAGTAGAGAAAGAAGCAGTTCTTGGAGCAAATGTTGTATTAACTGCATCAACTAAAATTATAGACGTTACTGGAGACGAACCTGTTGAGATGAAAGGAAGAGTTCCAGCAAGATCTGTAGTAATTCCAGGAAGCTATACCAAAAAATTTGCAGCTGGAGAATACAACGTTCCATGTGCATTAATAATTGGAAAGCGTAAAGAAAGTACAAATAAAAAAACATCATTAAACGATGCGCTTCGTGAGTATGATGTAGCGGTATAATTCTAATCAAGAATTAAAAAATATATTTTGATTAACTAAGTTTTTTAGTAATCTTTGACAAAAAAATATAGTTGACAAAATTAACAGTAATCATACCAACATTAAATGAAGAGTCCAACGTTCAAAGAGCGTTGGATTCTGCTTTTTTTGCTGATGAGATTATTGTGATTGATTCTTTTAGCTCGGATCGCACTGTTGACATTGTTAAAAAAAACAAAGCAATTCTATTACAGCGAAAGTTTGATAATTTTTCATCTCAAAAGAATTATGCTATTGATAAAGCTTCTAATGAATGGGTTTTTTTATTAGATGCTGATGAAGAGATTACAAAAGAACTTAGGGAAAGTATACTTTTAAATTTAAATTGTGATACAACGCATTCAGGGTTTCTTTTGAAAAGAGAAACATTTATGAAGGAACAAAAACTGAATTTTGGAGGTTTTCGAAATAATATTGTTCGTTTATTTAAAAAAAATGGCTCTTTTTATACAGGTATGGTACATGAGCAAATTATCATAGAAGGCTCTATTGGAAAACTTAAGGGAAGCTTAAATCACTATACATATGCCAATTTTGCTCAATTCAAAACGAAAATTGAACATTATGCGCAATTAAGAGCTTTAGAGCTTCATTCAAAACATAAAAAGGTAACTTTGTATCACGAATGGGTTAAGCCCGCAGCAAGGTTCGTAATACACTATATTATTAAGTTAGGATGCTTTGATGGGAAACAAGGTTTACATTTTTCGTATTTAATCTCTTATGGTGTATGGAAGAGGTTTCAACTTTTAAAAAAATTAAACAATAAATAGATGAAAATAGGATTTGATGCTAAACGTATTTTTCATAATACTACTGGACTTGGAAATTATAGTCGCGATTTAGTACGAATATTAGATGAGTATTATCCTTCGAATTTTTACTATTTATACAACCCTAAACCTAAAAAAGTAAAAAGGTTAAAGCTAAAGCCATCAATGAAAGAGGTTTTACCCGAATCATGGATTTGGAAGAAGCTGTCTTCATTATGGCGTCAAAAAGCGGTGATTTCACAAATTAAAAGTGATAATATTGATGTTTTCCATGGTTTGTCTGGGGAAATTCCTCGTAAACTCAAACAAAACGGAATAAAATCAGTAGTTACTATTCATGATTTAATTTTTATGAGATACCCAGAATGGTATTCTTACTTTGATAGAAAGATTCATTTTTCTAAGTTTAAATATGCTGCTGAAAATGCGGATTGCGTAATTGCCATTAGTGAGCAAACTAAGCGAGATATTATAACATATCTAAAAATCCCCGAATCTAAAATAAAAGTGATTTATCAAGGATGTCATAATGCTTTTAAGGTTGAAAGAACCAATGAGGAAAAGGATAGTTTAAAAAAGAAGCTCGACTTACCTGAGAAGTTTTTATTAAATGTAGGAACCGTTGAAAAAAGAAAAAATGCTTTAACAATAATTAAATCGATAAGAAATCTTGATATTCCATTAGTTATTGTAGGAAGAAAAACAAAATACTATAAAGAAATAGAGGAGTATATTACAGAGAATAATCTACAAGACAAGGTTATTTTTCTAGAAGGTCTTAGTATGGAGGAGTTATCTACGTTGTATCAATTGGCTGAGATTTTTATTTATCCAAGTGTTTTTGAAGGTTTTGGTATCCCAATTATTGAATCGCTATTTTCAAAAACTCCTGTGATTACAACAAATGACGGTGTTTTTCCTGAAGCAGGAGGAAGCCATTCTAGATATGTTAATCCCACAGATGTTACAGCAATGGAAAATGAAATAAAACTGTTGTTGTCATCAAATGAATTGAGAGATGAGATTACTGAAGAAGGGTATAAGTATGCTGGAAAGTTTAGAGATGAAGTGATTGTACAGGAAATCAATAATGTTTATAGAAATTTGCTTGAAGATTAACTTATAAACGTCCTTTTTCATCTGAAATTCATGGTGAATCGGTCGATTTGTTTTTACCAATTAGCTCGTTGTTATTTACTAGTTCAAAATAAAAATTTAAGAATACACAGCAATAAACCGTTTTAAAGTTTAATTTTGCCGAGAATATTTAGAAAGGAACGGTCAGTAAGTCTTCGTTTGTTTGTGTGAAAAGAATAATAAGAAAACTTGAAAGATTGACTATAAATAAATTTCATGAATAGTTTGAAGAAAAAAAATATTATAGTTGATATTGAAAGGATGAAATATCCGAATACAGGATTATTTAATTACTGCAAAAATTTAGCAGAATCTTTATTAAAAAATAACAGCTATGATTATACTTTTTATTTGCCTAAAAAAGTGAAGTTAGAGCATAATCCTGATAGAATAAATACTAAAGTTGGACATAAGCTTTTTGTAAAGCCTTCGAGAAAATTTTCACTATGGCATGCCACTTATCAAACCGCAAAATATATACCTTCAAAACCAATTAAGTTCGTTTTAACTATCCATGACTTGAATTTTCTTTATGAAAATAAGAGCGAAAAAAAGCGAGAGAAATTATTAAAGAAGGTTCAGAAACTTATTGATAGAGCCGATTATATTACCACAATTTCTAATTTTGTTTTAGAAGACGTTCGTAAGAATTTAAATATTTCAGGGAAAAGAGTTAAGGTCATATATAACGGTGTTAGTTTAGTTAAACATACCGATTTTGATTCTCCTAAAATAAGACCAGAAGGGAAGTTTTATTTTAGTATTGGAACAGTTTTACCTAAGAAAAACTTTCATGTATTGTTGAATTTGTTACAAAATACAAATTCGAGTAAATTATTTATTGCAGGTATTCACCCCGATGATGATTATATCTTGAAAATTTGGAGCAAAGCTAAAGAGCTAGGAGTATCTGACAAATTGGTGTTACTAGGACCAGTATCGGAAGAGGAAAAATTTTGGTATTTGAATAATTGCGAAGCATTTTTATTTCCGTCAATAGCAGAAGGTTTTGGTCTTCCTGTGATAGAGGCAATGTTACTTGGTAAACCTGTCTTTCTGTCAACTCATACAAGTTTACCTGAAATAGGAGGTAGTAATGCATTTTATTTTGAAAACTTTGAAGGTGATCATATGAGGAAAGTTCTAGATTTGGGCTTAAAGAAATATGTCGATGATCAAATGTCAGAAGGAATTAAAACATGGGCTGAACAATTCAACTGGGATAGAGCAAGTCAAGAATATATTAGTGTTTATGATGAAGTTTTAAATGAAAAAAAATAAAGCTCTAAATTAGAAATTAGAGCCTTATTTATTCATTTTCAATGAATATTTTACTTTTCAAACTCGAAAAAATAATCAAGCTTTTTAAATACAATATTTTCATCTAAACTTTGAGTGAAAAACTCTTTACCTTCTCTCGAAATTTTGTTGTAATACTCCTCATCGTTTAATAATTTTTCTATGAAATCAGCAAACTCATGAGGGTTATTACTTACTAAACAACCGTTGTTAATTTTAGATAAGAGCCCATCCACACCTCTTTCATTACATACTACAGGAATACCATAGGATAGAGATTCAACCACTTTTATTTTTAAGCCAGTACCACTAAGCATAGGACAAATGGTTACTTTTGATGATTGATATAATTCATCTAAACTCTCAGCGAATTCTATTTTTCTAACATTTGGATAGTCATCAATTACTTGATTTACCCTTCCTACTATTGTAATTTGTATATGTTTAGGAAGTAGCGGGTAAACTTTTTCAAAAAACCATTTTGCAGAATTCAAATTATGTGGATTGTTGCTCGCAACATAAAATAAATCTATTTCTTTAGTTTCTGGTTTTTGAATAAAATTACTTTCAACCCCATGAGGTATCGTGAGAATTTCTTTCTCAGGTAAAAATTGAGAAAAAATAAATTGTTCTTCGGCAGATATGGCCCAAATAGAATCAAATTTTTTAAGTTGGTTTATTTCTGTTTTAAATAGTTTACCTAAATCCGTTCTTTTTATCTGACTAAACTGACCTGTAAAGAAATCGTGAGTATCTACTATTACCTTAGAGTTTTTGGTAAGACTCTTATTCTCAATAAAAGGAAAAAATAGAACGTAAGAAATAATTATATAATCGTAAGAATTTTCATTAAGAATATTTTCAAAGTATTTTTTCTGATTATATGATATTCTTTGAAATTGTCGAGGAAAACCTTTGATCTTGTTAGGGATAGAAGTACCAAATAAGTACTTTAATCCACTGTTTTTTCTCTTTGGAACCATATAAACATTGTTTACTAAGCCCGAGTTTTTAATATCTTCAAGTTCTTCCGGTAAAAAATCTCTTTTATGCTCTCCAACAAAATCTACAATGCAATTCCTGCTTTTAAAGTAATTTAGCAATTTATTCGCTCTTGAATTATTACCTTGGTTGATAATTAAAGGATTATCAGGGTAAAAAAATAGTATTTTTGTCATTCAAAAATTTTTCAAACAAAAATATAGAAAATAACGTTTGCTGAAAGGGATATCTTTAAAATATGAGGGAAGAAAGTAGCAATAATCTAAATAAAAAATTTAAAAAGGAGGTAGGAGAATTTCCATTTGTATCTGTAATTATTCCAATTTATAATGCAGAGAAGTTTCTTGGAGAAACTATTGATAGTGTTCAAAATCAAACACTAAAAAACATTGAAATAATTTTGGTAAATGATGGGAGTGCTGATAAAAGTAAGGAAATATGC
This sequence comes from Tenacibaculum xiamenense, assembly GCF_964513065.1. Classification (NCBI taxonomy): domain Bacteria; kingdom Pseudomonadati; phylum Bacteroidota; class Flavobacteriia; order Flavobacteriales; family Flavobacteriaceae; genus Tenacibaculum; species Tenacibaculum xiamenense. The sequence goes on along the minus strand of NZ_CAZEQU010000033.1, from coordinate 595,838 downwards.
GAAGAGAAAGCTAAAAATGATTCTAGAATAGTTTATTTGGAGCAAGGAAATCAGGGAGTTTCAATTGCCAGAAATAATGGTCTTTTAAAAGCTTCTGGTGACTATATCTATTTTATGGATGCCGATGATACCATAGATGAAGATTTTTTATCTTTTACTTATACTATTACTCAAGAATCAAAAAATGATGTCGTAGTAATTGGAGAATACTTTTGTAAAAGACTTACGAAAGTAGCCGCTTTCCCTACATGGGCGTTACTAATTTCGCACGATTTTCTAAGGAATCATAATGATGTGCGTTTCCCAGAAGGAATTCAGCCATGTGAAGATGGATTATTTTCTCATAAATTGTTTGCCTTAACAAAAAATATAGGAGCAAATCCTAGAAGTGTTTATCATTATAGAAAACATGATAATCAAAACCATGTTACAATAAATGCTAACACGTCAAAAGTAATTGAGCAAATACCGCAATGGTTTAAAATATTAGAGGAGTTTTACACTAACAACAATTTATTTGAAACTCATATCCACCATTTGGCTTTATTTATGGAACATGAACCTTTTGAGTTTCGGTATTTAAAAATGCCATTTGATGAGAGTCAAAAAGAGTTTTTACATAACTTGATTAAGAAATTTATGTATGATAGAGTGTTACCAAGTTTAAAGAAAGATGAAATGATCAGTAAGAATTTTCGTCGTTTTTTAGAATGTGATAATTTTTACGAATTCGACTCTTATTACAAGACCTATTTAAAACAACAGGAACATAAAAGAAAACTACTAATACTATTGTCTAAAGTCATTCCTTTAAGTAACTATAGGAGGAAGGTAAGAGATATGATTAATGAAAAATATGCTTAAAAAAATATTAATTGTTCAGCATCAAAACTTCATAAATGGTTCTGGAGGAACTGAAAAAATTTGCTGTTTTCTGGCAAATGAATTGTTGAGCTTAGGATATGAGGTCGAAATAGCTACGAATGAAAATAGTATTGGGCAACCAGTATTCCACCTTGATAGTAAAATTAAGATTACTAATATTTATTCAGATGATATTAATCAGAAAGAAATAAAGCCTTACGTTAATTATCATGGTAAGAACCCTTTTAAGTGGATTAAATTTAAGGTAAAAAAGAAATTAGCCAAATTATCAAACAAGAAACTTATGCTAAGCATGGGAGGGTTTGATAATGTTTACAAGTTTAATTTACATCAACGTTCGAAATTATGGAATCAATTTATACTTAGTTCTAAGCCTGATCTTATCATTACAATGACAATTGGCTCGTTGTTGGAAATTACTTATGAGAAAGAGTTTAATATTCCAATTGTAAATTCAGTAAATGGTAGACCAGATTATGATTATACTGATCAATTATGGTATAGAAGCAAAATAGATATGAAGTTTCTGAAGGAGTCTTATAAGCATTTATCGGGAATTCAAATTTTATTCAATAGTTACAAAGATTTTCTCCCAGGAACATTTAACGGGGTATGTAAAGTTATTCCAAACCCTGTTCCTCAGTTAAATGAAGTTATCAATCATTCGCAAAGTAAGGATAGATACCGTATAATTAATATGGCTTCTTTGGTTCTAGATTGTAAACAACAAGACCTAGCCTTAAAAGTTTTTGCTGAAATAGCAGAAGAATATCCAAACTGGGATTTGTTTTTTTGGGGTGAAGGTAACGGTTTAAATAAACTCGAAGAGCTTATAGAAGATTATAAATTGCAGAATAGAGTATTTCTTAAAGGTTTTACAGAGACGCCTTTAGAGGAATTAAAGAGCTCAGATATTTTTATATTTCCAAGTAAATATGAAGGATTCCCATTGGCTTTAACGGAGGCGATGTCTGTTGGGTTACCTAGTTTAGGTTTTGAAAGTTGTTCAGGGGTCAATGAGTTAATTAAGCACAATAAAACAGGGTTTTTAGCAAAAAATACTGAAGAAATGAAAAATTATCTGGAAAAATTAATGATTGATAGTAAGCTAAGACAAGATTTTGGAATAAATGCACAAAAGGATATGAGTGTTTATACATCAGAATATGTTAAAGGAGAATGGAACCAAATGATAAAAGAAGTTTTAGGTTAAGAATATAACATTATCGAAGCACTATGCAGAATATAGTTTTTGAAACAGTTACGGTTTTAGAAAATAAAGGAACAGTACTTTATCCAACGGATACGGTTTGGGGAATTGGCTGTGATGCTACAAATTATGAAGCTGTAAAGGAAGTTTATAAAATAAAAAATAGAGAGGAGTCAAAAAGCTTAATTATTTTGGTTGACTCCATTGAAATGTTGGGTAATTACTTGAAAGAAGTTCCTAAAGAAGCGTTAAGATTTTTAAATAATGTTATAAAACCAACAACTGTTATCTATTCAGGTCCGATTAATTTAGCAAAAAACACGGTTGCAAGTGATAATACAATTGCAATAAGAATTGTTCAAAACGAGTTTTGTAAAAAGTTGATAAAAGAGTTCGGAAAGCCCATAGTTTCAACTTCTGCCAATGTTAGTGGAGAGCCAACTCCAAAATCTTTTTCGGAAATTAGTCTGGCTATTGTAAATAATGTAGATTATGTGGTAAATTTGCACCAAGATAGAATAGCAGAAAAGTCATCAACTATTGTAAAAATAGAAGATGGAAATGTGCTTGTGATTAGAGAATAAAATTATGCCAGACCACTATTTTAAAGAAGCTTTAGAAAAGGAAATATTTAAATACATAAATGAAGCCACAGAAGAGTTACAATTGGAAAGCTATGTAATTGGTGGTTTTGTTAGAGACTTCATCTTAGAAAGAGGAAATGCAAAGGATATAGATGTAGTTGCTGTAGGAAGTGGTATTGCCTTGGCAGAAAAAGTAGCAGAAATTTTACCAAATAAGCCTAAAATTCAGGTTTTTAAAACATATGGAACAGCCATGTTACGTTTTAAAGATGTTGAAATTGAGTTTGTTGGAGCTAGAAAAGAATCGTATTCGGAAAACAGTAGGAATCCACAAGTATCTAGTGGTAGCTTACAAGATGACCAAAATAGAAGAGATTTTACTATCAATGCACTAGCATTAAGTTTAAATACAGAAAATTTCGGATTACTTTTAGATCCGTTTGGTGGAATTGTTGATTTAGAAAACAAATTAATTAGAACACCATTAAATCCTGATATAACATACTCTGATGATCCATTGCGTATGCTAAGGGCTATTAGATTTGCTTCTCAGTTAAATTTTCAAATTGAAGAAGAATCTTTAAAGGCTATAGAAAGGAATGCGTCTCGTATTGATATTATTACCAAAGAAAGAATTGTCGTTGAATTAAATAAGATCTTAGAATCTCCAAGACCTTCTGTAGGTTTTTTGCATCTAGAAAAAACTGGGTTATTGGATAGAATTATCCCTGAATTGACGGCATTGAAAGGAGTGGAAGAGGTAGAAGGACAGAAACATAAAGATAACTTTTATCATACATTGGAAGTTGTTGATAATATTTCTGAAAATACTGAAGATGTTTGGCTTCGTTGGGCGGCACTTCTACACGATATAGGTAAAGCCCCTACTAAAAAGTACCATAAAAAACAAGGGTGGACATTTCATTCTCATGAATTCGTAGGTTCGAAAATGGTGTTTAAGTTATTTAAAAGATTACGAATGCCATTGAATAATAAGATGAAGTTTGTTCAAAAAATGGTTTTGTTGAGTTCTCGTCCAATAGTATTGGCGTCAGAAGTTACCGATTCTGCTGTAAGACGTTTAATTTTTGATGCTGGTGATGATGTTGAGAGTTTAATGACACTTTGTGAAGCGGATATAACCACTAAAAATCCTAAGAAATTCAAAAGATATCATAAGAACTTCGAAATTGTTAGGCATAAAATTAAGGAAGTTGAGGAAAGAGATAGAGTTCGAAATTTTCAACCACCAATTACAGGAGAAGAAATAATGAAAACCTTTAGTTTAAAGCCTTGTAGAGAAATTGGTCAAATAAAAGAGGCTATTAAAGAAGCTATTTTAGACGGAACAATTCCTAATGAATATGAAGCTTCTTATGAGTTTATGATAAAAAGAGGAGAAGAACTAGGCCTAAAAAGAGCCTAGTTTTGATTCGTTTGTTTGAAAAATTGGTTCAAAACTTTTATTGAAAGCTCTTTTTCTACCTTATTATTGCGAAATTGCTGGGTCCATTCTTGAGCGTTTTTAATAATTTTTAACGCCTCATTCGGATTTTCGAGATAATAAGCTCTTTTTTCTAAAAGGTCTGAGTAGTCATCTTTTATTAAAACGTAGTGATAATCAGGAATTAACTTACCTTCCATATACCAAGTTTCAAATTTAGGTTTTGGCATTAAACATAATGAATTGGAAGACATAATCCACTTAAGATTGGTGGCTACATCAATACCTTCAATCGATAAAATGAATTTAGATTTAAGTTGTACTTCTATAGATAGATAATCTTTTTTCCAGTTTGGGTTTTCCCATGTTTTAGGACTCACGTCTCCGATGTCACAAAAAGGATGGTCATGAAATTTTTCTACAAGAAAGCGCCTATTTTCTTTATGTATTTCTCCTCTCCAAACTATTTTATCATTTTTCTCCATGAAACTTAGAGAATCATCTATAAAATGAAAATGTCTTAGTGAATCCAGTTTCATCAAAACAGAATTACCATTTTGATTTATAGGCCTACTTTTAACAAGAGTTGGAGAATCAAATGTTTCTGTAACATCACCAAAAACAAAATTAATTTTCTTGTCTTTTTGGAAGTATTTAGTGATTTTCACTAAATCGAAAAAATACATGCTTCCTTTTTTAGGACGCTTAAAATTACCAATATTTATCCATTCAACATTTGGAGTGGTATTTATATTGGAAGAAATATAGTATTTTATTCTATCTTCAATTTCCTTATTGCTGTCAATCAACCAGTTTTTTAAACGAATACGATAAAAAACGCTAGGAATTGCATGAATGATGATATGGGTTAAATAATAATAAAATTTTTGCCTTTTCAGTGCTTTAATAAACTTCATTATTCTAAAGTTTGCATGGTTACTAGTTTGTGATATTCTCCTTTAGTTTTCAAAAGTTCTTCATGCCTTCCTTTCTCAATGATTTTACCTTTTTTCATAACAACAATTAAATCGGCATTTTGAATAGTTGATAAACGGTGTGCAATAACTAATGATGTTTTGTTTTTCATCATGTTTTCTAGTGCATCTTGTACCAACTTTTCAGATTCAGTGTCTAGTGCTGATGTAGCTTCATCCAATATCATAATCGGAGGACTTTTCAATACAGCTCGGGCAATGGCAACACGTTGTTGTTGTCCACCCGATAAAGAGCTACCTCTATCACCGATATAAGTGTCGTATTTATTGTCGAGATCTTTCAAAAATTCATGGGCATTGGCAACCTCGGCTGCATTTTGAATATCTTCAACTTGAGCATCAGGATTACTCAATGCAATGTTATTGGATGCAGTATCATTGAACAGCGTAGGGCTTTGTGTAACTACCCCCATTAAGCTGCGAAGCGATTTTTTGGTCACGTCTTTTATGTTGTGGCCATCAATGTATATTCCTCCTTCGTTAACATCATAAAAACGAGTTATTAAGTTTGCTAGCGTAGATTTACCGCTTCCAGATTGTCCCACCAAGGCAACGGTTTTCCCTTTTGGTATTTTTAACGAAAAATTTTCTAGAACATAATTTTCTCCGTATTTAAATGAAATATCTTTGAACTCAATTTCACTGTTGAACTCTTTAAGCTCAATACTATCTTTTTTATCTTCTAATAGGTTTTTTGTATCTAATATTTCAAAAATACGTTGAGCAGCAGCATTTCCTTTTTTAATTTCATTATTAGCTTTAGCCATTGCTTTTGCAGGGGTAAGAACATTATAGGCTGCCGCCATAAAGGCAATGAAAGTACCTCCTAATAATGATTGGTCAATTAAGACCATTTTTCCTCCATACCATAAAAGACCTGCAATAGTAACAATACCTAAAAACTCACTGGTTGGACTAGCTAATGCTTCACGGGTACTCATTTTATTAGATAATGTTCTGACTTCTTCAGACTGATCTAAAAAACGTTTTGAGAATAGTCCCTCACCATTAAAAGCTTTGATAATTTTAAGACCAGAAATACTTTCTTCTATAATACCTAATAGGTTTCCACTTTTTTCAAAAATCTCAGATGATTGCTGTTTAATTCTCTTACTGATAATTGATATGATAAATCCAGCAACAGGAATAAATGTAAAGATGAATATAGATAGCTCCCAGCTAGTTTTTATCATAAAAATTAACGTGAAAATTATATTTAATGGTTCACGGATAAACGTAATAACTAGATTTAAATAGGTTTCATTGATAATACCAATGTCTCCCGTTGCTCTATTGATAAGGTCACCCTTTTTTTGTTCAGCGAAGAACGGAAGAGGTAAACTAATTATTTTATTATACATAATAGCTCGTAAATCTTTTAAAACGCTATTTTTCAAAAATATCATGGTCAGCTGACCTAGGTAATTGAAAATGTTTTTTAAAAGAAATACAGCAACAACGACTAAAACTACATAGAGTAATGTTCTTTCTGCACCAAAGGTTTCATTGGTGTAGGTAACCCAATAATTTAAGAGGTCACCTAAATAGTCTTTGTTTAAAGACTCATAAAAGCCTTTGTATACTGGTTTTGTATATACTTTTTCTGTTTCACCAAACAATATATTCAAAGTTGGCATAAGCACAACATATGAAAGTGTTGTAAATAGTGCGTACAGGATATTTAAGGAAATGCTTAATATCCACAATTTTTTATAAGGGGATGCGAATTTGAAAAAACGCTTAAAATAATTCATTAATTATTCGTTGTATTTTAGAATCAAGTTGTTCTTCAACGGATTTCGCATTGTCTATCGAGTCCAGTGAAGTATTTGTACTTATGTAAAATTTAATTTTTGGTTCGGTTCCACTAGGTCTAGCAGCGACTTTAGTTCCGTTTTCTGTTTCATAGATTAATACATTTGACTTAGGGATTTCGATATTAGTCTCGTTTCCAGTAATTAAATCTTTCTTTACTGAGGCCTTATAATCATATAAGAACTTTACAGTTTCACCATCAATAGTTGATAAAGGGTTATTTCTTAAATCGCTCATCATCTGTTGAATTTGAGCGGCTCCATCCATTCCTTTTTTTACTAAAGAAACAAGATGTTCTTTATAGAAATTATGACGAGTATATAGGTTTAGCAGTTCTTTGTAAAAAGAGCTTCCTTTAGATTTAGCATCTGCTGCAATTTCACAAGCGAGAAGGGCAGAGGTAACAGCATCTTTATCTCTAACAAAATCTCCAACCATATAACCAAAGCTCTCTTCACCACCTCCAATAAAATCTAGGTGAGGAAAATCTTTAATCATTTTGGCAATCCATTTGAATCCTGTTAATCCAACTTTCGTTTCAACTCCATAACTATCGGCTATTTCATTTACTAGGTTTGTAGATACTATGGTAGAACCAATAAATTGGTTTCCGTTTAGCTTACCATTCTTTTTCCAATCATTAATAAGGAAATCAGTCATTAAACTCATGGTTTGATTTCCATTTAACAATTTCATATTGCCTTCCATATCACGAACAGCAATTCCAATTCTATCCGAATCGGGATCCGTTCCTAAAACAATATCAGCATTTGTTTCATTGGCTAAATCAACAGCCATTTTTAATGCCGCAGGTTCTTCCGGATTTGGAGATTCAACCGTTGGAAATCCACCATCTGGTTCAGCTTGTTCTTCTACAATATGAACGTTCGTATATCCAGCTCTTTTTAAAACTTCAGGAATTAACTTAATCGAAGTTCCATGCAAAGAAGTAAAAACAATTTTTAAATCCTCTCTACCTTTTACATTAAAGGCTCCATTTTTTAGTGAAGCATCCCAAAAAGCTTCATCAACTTCTTTTCCTATAACAGTAACTAACTCTTCTTTTGCATTAAAGTTAATATCAGAGTAGTCCAAGCTATTTACTTCATCAATAATACCTTTATCTTGAGGAGGTACTATTTGTCCACCATCACTCCAGTAAACTTTATAACCATTATATTCTGGTGGGTTGTGAGAAGCTGTTAAAACAATACCTACATCACAATTTAGATAATTTACAGCAAAAGATAGTTCTGGTGTTGGTCTTAAATCTTCAAATAGAACTACTTTAATATTGTTAGCAGATAAAACATCTCCTACAACTTTAGCTAACCATTTACTATCATGTCTGCAATCATATCCAATCGCAACCTTTAATTCTTTCCCGGGTTTTTCCTTTATTAAGTAATTACAAAGTCCTTGAGTGGCTTTACCAATAGTATATTTATTAATTCGATTCGTACCAGCTCCAACGATTCCTCGCATTCCGCCCGTTCCAAATTCTAAATTCTTATAAAATCTATCGGAAATATCTTCAGATTGAGTATCTACCAATTGTTGAATCTCATTTTTCGTTTCAGTGTCGAAAGTGTCTGAAAGCCATTGCTTCGCTTTTACTAATATATCTTCCATAAGGTTAAATCAAAAGTTAACAAAAATACAACTTTATAAATTTAGTTGTTCTTTTATCCTATAATGTTTTTGGTGTGTATTATTTTTAGTGATTAGCTCACCTAAAAAACCAGCTAAAAATAGCAGTGTCCCTAAAATCATGGAAGTCAGTGCAATATAAAACCATGGATTATTGGTAACAAGAATTGTTTTTATGTGGTTTGCCACTCGATACAATTTCATAGCACCAATATAAAATGCAGAGAAGAAACCAAAAATAAACATTAATGTTCCCCATAAACCGAAAAAGTGCATAGGTCTTTTACCAAACTTGCTTAAAAATGAAATGGTGATTAAGTCCAAAAAACCATTGATAAATCTATCCATTCCAAATTTAGTAACTCCGTATTTGCGAGCTTGATGTTGAACCACCTTTTCACCGATTTCATTAAAACCTTCGTTTTTGGCTAATACAGGAATATATCGATGCATTTCACCACTCACTTTAACCGTTTTAACTACTTCGTTTTTATAGGCTTTTAATCCACAGTTGAAATCATTTAACTCTAGACCAGAAGTTTTTCTTGCTGCCCAGTTAAATAATTTCGAAGGTATATTCTTCGTTACTACATTATCAAATCTTTTCTTTTTCCATCCTGAAACCAAATCGAAATTGTCTTCTTGAATCATTTTATACAATTCAGGTATTTCATCTGGGCTATCCTGTAAATCGGCATCCATGGTAATAACCACATCGCCTTTTGCCATATTGAACCCAGCATCTAAGGCCTGAGATTTACCATAATTTCTTTGAAAACGAATTCCTTTAACTTCAGTATTTTTTTCTGACAATTCTTTTATGATCTTCCAAGAGCTATCATTACTACCGTCATCAATAAAAATAACTTCGTAAATAAAGTGATTGGATTGCATAACTTTTGCAATCCAATCATATAATTCTTGTAAAGATTCTTCTTCGTTAAGAAGTGGTATTACTACCGATATATTCATGTACGAATTTCTTAAATCTATAAAGTTCAAAGTTACTAGTCTTTTAAAGACTACACAACCTTTTTTATAAACTAATTAGTACTCTACTTCCTCGGTTTTTTTCATAATTGCTCCGGCAATTGCTGAAACAACAAACCCCATGAAAGCAAAGAATAATAAGCCCATTGCTATACCTAAAAAAGGACTTTGATTCTTTTGATCTTCTAAACTCTTTTCAATATCATCTTCTGATATTCCCCAGTTTTCCATGGTAGTTCTGGCAACTTCTAATTTTTGTTCAATTAGTTCAGGAGCAATTACATTTTCAAGAACATAATTAAAACCTAAAGCCAATACACCCCATACCATTGCTATTCCTACTCCAATTTTTACCGCTTGTCCCCAAGTAAGATAACCATTGTTTAAAGACTTAAACTTTCGAATACCTAAAACTAATAGGGTAAGAGGGGCTATTGAAGCAATTAGAGAAAGTGCAATTCCTGGGTCTGCTGCTTTTCCTAGAGCATAAAAGACCAATGCTAATAGAATGCTAAGACCTCCAGCGTATAAACCATAGTTTAAAATAGTGTTTTTACTGCTTATTTGATTTTCCATTGTGTGAAATTAGTTAGTGATACAAATATATTTTTTTGATTATACTTTTCCTAATTCATTATTTTTTTTAAAAAAAGTACGACAACAATGTGTTAGTATTCAAAAACTTAAAAATGTTACAATAATTTTCTATAAATTTTATTGTTTTTTTTTGAAAAAAGACTGTACATTTGCAGCGGCAAGTCCTACACAACTAGCTCCCTTTGAATCCCCCAGGGCGGGAACGCAGCAAGGGTATTAGGTTGTAGCAGTGTGATGTAGGTAGCTTGCCTTTTTTTATGCAGTAAAGTTACCTAAAACTTAAAGTTCTTCTTTACTCCCTCTAGGGTGAAATCTGTGAACAGCTTCTCTTAAATCCTTTTTATCTAGATGAACATATATTTCAGTGGTTGTAATGCTTTCATGCCCTAATAATTGCTGAATAGCCCTTAAGTCGGCTCCGTGTTGTAATAAATAGGTTGCAAAAGAGTGTCGTAGTGTATGGGGGCCAAGTTTTTTGTTAAGATTTATCTTTTTTGCTAGATCCTTTAGGATAATAAAAATCATTTGTCGCGTTAATCTCTTCCCTCGTCTATTTAGAAAAATAATATCTTCATCGTCTTTTATAGGTATTGTTTCCGATCGAATTTCATCAATATATAAATTCAATCTTTTTATGGTTGTATGGTGTATAGGCACAAAACGATATTTATTTCCTTTTCCTAAAATTCTTATAAATCCTTCGTCAAAAAATAAATCAGATAGTTGCAAATTAATAAGTTCACTTACCCGCAATCCACAACTATAAATGGTTTCAATAATTGTTTTATTTCTTTCACCTTGAGGATGACTTAAATCTATTGCTGCAATCAAAGCATCTATTTCACTTTTCGAGAGTGTATCTGGTAGTTTTTTTGAAATATTTGGGCTTTCAATAAGATCCATTGGATTGTCTTTCCGATAATCTTCAAAAACTAAATAATCAAAAAAGTTTCTCAAACCAGAGATTAGTCTAGCTTGACTTCGAGAAGAGATGAGTTTGCTTTGTTCGTATATAAAGTCTTTAATTGTTTCTGAATCTATTGTCGTAGGAGAATGCTTTTTTTCCAGTAAATCAAGATGTTTTAAAAGCTTTTTAATGTCCCTTTTATAACTGTTTATTGAGTTTTCAGCTAACCCTCTTTCTATTTTTGTAAAAACTACAAAATCATATAAAGCTTGTTTCCAGTTCATTAAATGTATAGTGTTAAAGAAAATGTAAAAGGAAGTTTTTTATGTTAAAAATAAATATACTTTTGCCGCTCAAATATAAAAATTTAAAAATGAAAAAATTATTTATGATTGCTATGATTGCAGTAGGATTTACTGCTTATGCTCAAAAAAATGTTGTGAAAGCAAACCCATTGGCTTTATTGGGTGGATCTGACTTAGTTTCTTATGAAAGAGCTATCGGAGAAAACTCATCTGTATCTGTTAGTGGTGCTATTGGTGGTTTTAAACTTGGAGGTACAGAGTACGATTCAAAAGGTTTTGGAGCTCAGTACAGGTATTATTTCAGTGAAGCTTTAAAAGCTTGGTATGCTGGAGCTTCTGCAAGTTTTCAATTTGGTTCAGTAGAGAATAATTGGAATTCAATTTTTTCTACGGATGTAACTACTTCAAAAACAGATTTTACATCTATAAATGGAGGTGTTAGAGTTGGATACCAATGGGTATGGGAAAGCGGTTTCTCATTAGATCTTAACCTAGGAGGTGTTTATTCTTCATTCAATTATGAAGATGACAACGCAGAGGATGCTGTTTTTATTAATGGTTTAAAAGGAAGTGGTGTTTTACCAACTTTTGGATTCGGTCTAGGTTACGCGTGGTAGTCTTAAAGGAAATAAACTATATCAAAAAGGAGATTCGAAAGAGTCTCTTTTTTTGTTTTACAATTTGGGCAAATATAATTTGAGAAAGTTAAAAGCCTGATAATGTTTAAGGTGTTTTTTTTAACGTTAAAAGTTAAAATAAGGATTGATTTTTTATGTAAAATAATGACAACTTTTAACATGAAACACTTGAAAAACCATATAATTTGAATATACATTTGCACTATAGAAAACTTAATATAAAAATGAAAAAAATATTTGTCGCAACGTTAATGTTTCTGGGAATAACTGTGGCAGCGCAAGAAACTAGATTTGGTGTTACTGCTGGTTATAATATGACTACTGGAAAACTTACCGAAAAAATGCTAAAGAAAGACCGTGTAGTTACTACCAATGATTCAGGTTATTTTGTTGGTTTTTTTGTTGATTATAAGGTAAATGATAAGTTTGGAATTCAGCCAGAACTTCATTACGCAGCTGTATATACTAACGGAAATGATTCAAACTTCTTAACAGTGCCAATTTTAGCAAAATACTATATAAACGATAGGTTTAACGTACAACTAGGTCCTATGTTAGATTTAATTTTGGATGATGTTTCAGAGTTAACAAATACGTTTGGTGTTGGGGCGGCTGCAGGTTTGGGGTACGATTTTAGCGAAGATGTGTACGTCTCTGCTAGATACTCGTTTGGATTAAATAATAGAATAGACCAAGTGGATACGACTTTAAAAAGTAATTTTTTACAGGTTGGAATTGGATATAAATTTTAATCTTAGAAATGAATTATTTTCATTAAGACAGCCGTATGGTTGTCTTTTTTTATGAAATTAAGATTAAATTAACAAAATGTGTTAGGAAAATTGATGAAAATAGCTACATTTGTTCTGTAAAATTAAATTTAAAAAATTATGAAAAATTTTTTGGTTGCAGCAATGATGCTTATAGGGTTAGCTGCAAACGCACAAGAAGGAGAACTTAACGTTGGAGGTACTATTGGTTTACCTGTCGGCGATGCGAGTGACGCATTTGACGTTACTGGAGCAATTGAAGCAAATTACCTGTTTAATGTTTCTGAGAAGTTTAAGGTAGGACCTTCTGTTTCTTATTTACATTTTAACGGAGAAGGACCAGATGTGGCATTTTTACCTTTGGCCGCTGCCGCTCGTTATAGTGTTAGTGATAAGTTTATCATTGGAGCTGATTTGGGGTATGGTATTGGTGTAAGACCTGATGGTAACGATGGAGGTTTCTATTATCGTCCAATGGTTGGATACAAGGTAACTGATAAAATTACATTACATGCTAATTATGCTGCTGTAAGTAGGTCTGAGGATTTAGGTATTTTAGGAAGTGTTAGCGTAAGCACAGGAACTTTCGGAATTGGAGGAACATATTCTTTTTCTCTTTAAGAAATTTCATAAAAAAATATAGTAAAAAGCAGGGGAGTCCCTGCTTTTTTTGTTTTATGAGTTTTTAAAACACTGAAAATTAAATTCATATAACTTGTTCTAAATAACCAATTTTTCCTAGTTAAAAAACACTTAAAAATACACTTGATTTTCTTGCTTTTTTTAACATGATGAAGTGCAATAAATCTCCTATTTCAACATACATTTGTTCTACAAAAATGTAAATTAAACAATATGAAAAAATTATTAGTAGCAGCTATGATGGTATTTGGATTAGCTGCAAATGCACAAGAAAGTAGTTCAAGTCAAACTGCTCAGGGGAAATTTGTAATTGAAGCTAACACAGGTTCTGCTACAACTGGAAGCACAAGCTTTTCATTAGCGTCAGTTGATGGAAATACTGCTTGGTCTGTTGGTTTAGATGGAGGTTACTTTGTAATCGATGACTTAGCTGTTAAAGCTGGTTTAGGTTATACTGATACTGGTGCTGCAGATAGATTTAACTATAAGATCGGTGCTGAGTACTATATTCTTGGACAAATTCCTGTAGGAGTTGATTTCACTGGTTCTTCTTATACTGGAGGTAGCACTAACTGGCTTGGTTTACAAGGAGGTTATGCTTATTTCTTAGGTGAGAACGTTAGCATCAAGCCAGCTGTAAGATATAACATCGGTTTAGAAGATGGTCAAGAAGGTGTTTTCCAAGGATTAATTGGATTCGCTTTATACTTCTAAGAAGAAAGCACATTTTTTTATATGATAAACGGGAGCTAGTTTTAATTAGCTCCCGTTTTCAATTTAAGTAATTAACTATATTAAAAAAGATAAATGAAAAAGTTATTATTTGTTACATTGATGGTTTTCGGGTTAGCTGTAAACGCACAAGACATTGAATTTGGAGCAAAATCAGGATTAAGTTTCTCTAATTTGAATATTAAAAATGCCTTCGGAGCACAATCATTCGATTCATCAACAAATTTTCACTTTGGGGGTGTTGTAGAGTTTAAGTTGTCAGAAAAATTCTCAGTTCAACCTGAACTGTTATTTTCTAGACAGGGAAATGTAGCCATATTCAAAGGAGGAACAGGTGTTGTTATGATGGATTTTGAGGATAAAACACGTCTAGATTATCTCAACGTTCCGGTAATGCTGAAATATTATTTTATAAAAAAAATCAGCGTAGAAGTTGGTCCTCAAATAGGAGTTTTATTATCTGCTAAATCAATTATTGACGACAAGTCAATACCAGGAGATACACAAGAAAAAAGAGATATTAAAGATCATATTGAAAGCATAGATTTTGGTGTTAATTTCGGGGTAGGTTCTAAGTTAGAAAATGGTATTAACTTTGGTTTAAGGTATAATTTAGGGGTAACGGATATTGTAAAGAGTGATGAAAACACTTTAAAAAATAGAGTTTTTCAAGTTTTTCTAGGATATAATTTCTAAGAAAGGTATAATATTTAAAAAAAACGGGAGCTATTGTAAAATAGCTCCCGTTTTTACTTTTTATAAAAATCCTTTATCTCTTGCAACTAAGATTAATTCACGATCGTCGTTACTATCCACTTCGAATATTTTTGCTAAGTGTCGTTTCCTCTTTTGAATTCCCGCAAAAGAAAGTGGAATTACTTCTGGTAATTTTTTCATTCGATTACCAATAGAGAGTTCGTATAGTATTTTTCTGTCGATATCATCTAAAATGTATTCACTAGATAACTGTGTACGAATCATCTTCATTACCGTTTTGCTGTAATAAGGTGGCGTTGTTAACACTTCCTCAATAGCAGTTACCAATTCTTTCGGAGTAATATCATTTTTCACTAAAAATCCATCTGGATTAATTCTTCGAATAATATTATGAACTCTGTAATTATCGTTAAAAGTGGTTGAAACAATAATTTTGGATTCAGGTAAGAGTTCGTTGATTTTAAAACCTAAATCCTCACCTGATAATATTTTTCCATCGCTAGAAGGAGGGAGCCTCATGTCAAGAAAAATGATATCAATATTTTGTTTTGTTTCGGAATAATGAAGGATAATTTCTCGGGCATCATCGCAATTATGTCTAACATGAATGTCAAACGAATAGGGATTGTTTTGACTTTCAAAAAACTTAAAGGCACTTTTATAGGCCTCTGATATTAATGGATGATCATCAATAATTAAAGCAGTTAATTGTCTATTGTCCATCTTTTTTGATGTAAGGGGTGTTTATTTGTAGGGTCGTACCTACGTTAATTTCCGACGCTATCTTAATGCTTCCTTTTAATTTTTCAATTCTCGATTTTATATTTTTTATTCCTATTCCTCTTTTGCCTTTTTTTGTGTCAAAACCAATACCATTATCCTTAATTGTGGTAATAAGTTGGTTATTGCTCAATTCAAAATTCAAACTTACATGACTCGCTTTTGCATGTTTAATTATGTTTTGCAAAGCTTCCTGTATGATTCTGTATATATTAGCCTTGGATATTTCATCAACTTTTTTCCATGAAATATCCTGAGAAAACTGAATACTGTGCGTAAATTTACCAATAATACTTTTATCTTCTAATAATTGTTTAATAATAGACGTAAAATTGATATCTGTGTTATTAAAATTATCGCTCAGTTTATGAGATACATCTCTAATTTCTTTCTCTATATCTTGTAATTCATCTAGTAAACTTTGATGTTTTTCTAAAGTTTCATCATCTCCCTCTAAAGGTAAAAAACCTAATCCAAAACGAGTACCGAATAATTTCCCCAAAATTCCATCATGTAATTCTTCAGAAATTCTGTTACGTTCTTTAATACGCTCTTCTTCAACTCTGGCTTGTTGTTGTAAGGTCAATACATACACTTCCTCATTAGCCTTTTGATGCTCGGCTTCAATACGTAATTTTTCATTGTTTACCTTTTGAACACGTAAAAAGTATAACAAGCTTAAAATAAGGATTCCACCAATACTAGTAACGATAATCCAAATACGTTGTTGTGACAAACGCTCCGTTTCTTCAATATATTCATCGGTTTCAAATTCTATACGGGTAAACTTATTACGCATTCGACGTTCCGAGCTTACCAAACTGTCATTAAACTCGATATAGCGATCTAAGTATTTTTTTGAATTTTTTTTGTCAAGATTCGCAAGTTGTTTTAGAGTGGTTAAATAGGCAACACCATTTTTTAAATCTTTAGCTAACAAATTTGCTTCTCTAGCATAAAACAAAGCATTAATTGTATCTTTTCTATATTTATAAAAATCGACTATTTGTTTTTTACTATGAAGAATATCTGTCTTGTTTCCTAGCTTCATACGAATTTCTAGTGCCTTATGAAAATCATTTGAAATTTTCAAAGTGTCCTTTAAGAAAAGCTTGCAACGAGCAATATTATGTATTACTCGAGCAAATTCTTTTTCTGATAAAGTTTGTTGAGTCAATTCTTTTTGATAATTTTTTAAAGCATTTTTATATTCTTTTTTTTCAAATAATGCATCACCTATATTGTTGAATACAGCAATGTAATTACTCTTTTTTAACTTTTTTGGAATTTTTTTATAAAATTCAAGCGCTTTACTATAATAATCTATGGCTTTATTATATTCCTTTATATCATGTTGAAGAAGACCTAAATGATTATGGAGTTTATATAGATTGACATTATCATTGAGCTCTTTGAATATTTTGATAGCTTTTATATTTAGCTGTTCACTTCCAATGAAATCTTTATAATAACCTTTAATCTGTGCCATACCATAAAGCATAATACCCGCATTTTTTGATTCTCCTATTTTGTCAAAATACTGATGAGCACCGTTAAAATATTGATACGCTTTTAAAAAATTAGAATTTCTTTTATGATAAGAGGAGTAGTTCCAGTATAAATAGGCAAAAAGGTAGCTGCTTTTGAGCTTTTTCACTATTACTTCCGCTTCTTTGTTAATTTTTAAAAAATTATAAGAATCTTTTAATTTATAATATCTATAAGCAATTTCAATAAGACGATCTGCTCTTATAGAATCAGCGGTTATATGTACTGTTTGATTGTATGCTTTTTCTAATTTGTCTTTTCTTAACTCAATATTATTTTTACTAGACTTAGCCTCTTTTATCAATATATTTATACTGTCTAAAGTATTTTGACCTAGGAGGCTGTCAATTAGGACAGATTTAATAAAAACTAAGAAAAAGAAGGTTTGAAGTCTTTTGTTCATGACTTACAAATAAAAAAAAAGTCTTTGGATATTCCAAAGACTTTAATAAAATGTATAGATTTAATTAACCTCTATCAGTGTCTCCATCACTACCATCACCAGTATCCATGTTCATATTGGTTTTAGGAGTTGTTTTTGTAGTTACTGTTTCATTTTTTAGTTTATCGTGTAGTTTAAGATCTTCAGTAAGATCAGTACAAGAGGTTGTAAACACGATTAGAAATAACATAACAAAAATAGTTTTTAGCGTTTTCATAACTTAATAATTTTAAATAGTTGACAATAGTTTTCCTGGCCGCATATGAGCAGCATCAGAACATCGAATCATTTTCGATCAATTTTTATCTCGCCAAATTTTGATACAGCGATATAGCCATACACCCCATAGCAATGGGTGTGTTAGTAGAATTTTACGGACAGATTTTGCCCAACAACATTGAAGACATTTTTACTACTAAGGCCTATTGAGTACAACAGACTTCAGGAAATTCTACATTGTCATAAATTTAGGAAGCGTTTGCAATTTTGGTTTGAACGCTAGTTGATCTTAACCCTAAAATACTGGGTTAAAAGATTACGGTGTACGTAATTTTAGTAAGCGTTCCTTATAGATGAGTAAACGTCCTTTTTCATTTAGTATGTGCAATTTTAAACTTTTCATAATATTTTTATTTTTTCATATACTCTAATATACTGATAAATTACGATATTTCCAAATTTTTCACCAATTTTAACATTTTTACTATGTTATTATGTGTTATAGTTGTTAAAACCTGAGTTTAATTCAATAAAAAAGGCATCTTTACTAAGATGCCTTGGAAAATATCAATATATTATGAGCAGTTTACCGCCTCATACGTAATGGTTTCCAAAAAGCATCCTTTTCTAACGTGTTATCCGAGATCATTGTGATTACAAACTTACTTCCAAATTTTCCTCGTAAATGCATGTTTTTAGTTTTTAATAATTATTTATTTGTTTTTATTTGATGGGGCAAATATCAAAACTATTTTTCAAACCACCAAATTTATTTTTGACTTATATTGTTGTAAATCAAGTGTTTAAGTGTGTTTTTAGACAATAAAAATCCTCCCCGGAAATTATCCAGAAACTAGTTGAGTTACAACTTTCTTAAAGTCAGTAGTTTATTTCTTAAACTCAATTATTTACTATGTTTTTAAATTTTCATCATTTAATTAAAAAATATATCAAAAAAAAAAGCGTCCAAAATATTTTGGACGCTTGTTGTATTTAAATTTTTAGTCTTATCATCTATTAATATCATACACATAACGTCGGTTTTTCTGCACTAGAAGTCCTTCTAGAGCACAAAATGGCCAAATACTTCTTTGGTCATTATAAGCTATATGTAATTTCATTTTTGTCATTATAGCGCGAATATATTCTTTTTGTTAAATATAAACGAACATTTTTCTAAATATCTGCAAAAATTAACATTTGAGGATAAAAAGTAAGTCAATGACTTACTAAAAGTAAGTCATTGACTTACCACTTTCAAAAATAAGCCCAATATCTTTGCCGTGTACAAAAACGGTACATACAATATTACATAAACAATGACAGTATAATACAAGGAGCCGTCGGGGAAAATTATTATGAAAAAGTGTTTTAAGAATCAGAAACGTCCTCATTGTTTATTATTTGTTGCGAGTTAGGTTTAACTGCAGAGTATTACAAAACGATTCTTTTAACAAATTTTTATTGCCTATGAATGAAGGGGCTAAAAAAACGTCGAAACCGACGTTTTTTTCTTTTATATAGGTAATTCTTAAAAGAATATATGTATATACTATGATAGTAGTGTTTTTAGAAGCTTTATTTAGATTAGTTCTAGTTATTTATAATTTAATAAACTAGTTAACCTTTAACTTATATGAACTTAATCTTCTCATAAGACTTAGATAATTTCATCAGTGTTGTTTTGCCCTGTAAAGAATAACAAAAACGAACACAATGAAAAAAATCAACGTAAACAAGCTAACCTTGTTATCATTATCACTGGTATTATCTGCATTTGTAGGGTGTCAAGATGGAATTGACGGAAAAGATGGTGTAGATGGAATCGATGGTGCTGATGGAGCCAACGGATCAGATGGATCTGACGCTACACTATATTTGGCATCATCAAAAACACCAAA
Organism: Tenacibaculum xiamenense; assembly: GCF_964513065.1. Taxonomy (NCBI): domain Bacteria; kingdom Pseudomonadati; phylum Bacteroidota; class Flavobacteriia; order Flavobacteriales; family Flavobacteriaceae; genus Tenacibaculum; species Tenacibaculum xiamenense. The sequence continues at coordinate 576,067 of NZ_CAZEQU010000033.1, read as the reverse complement.
CTTTTTAAAAGTTACTGGCGAATTTTCTCACTTAAAAATAAAGCCAATTTTATCGTCGGAAGATGTAATACCGAATACTCCTGATTTCGTGTATGGGTCTATGGCCGATGGAGCTGGGTTATTAGCTGAGGCGGATGGTACGTATACATTTATTAATAATATTGAAGCAGATTACTCGATAGCTCGAATTAAATTGAATGATAAATTACGACCTGTTTCTGGAGAATATATTTTAAATGCTGAAGCTACTGCAAATACCGCTCAATGTTCAGGATCGTTAATTACTCCACAAGAGCATGGATTTGGACCTTTATACTTATCTGGAGGTGAATGGGGTGGATCTTCAAAAGGAGTTTTCGCTACTGAAACGAACAAAAATGCTTCTGAAGCTGGTTCCGCTACTATGTTAACTGCAATGGGACAATGGTCCACTGAAAATGCAGTAGCATTGGGTAAAGATGCTTATGCCGATAAAACGGTTGTTTTTATTGGTGATGATAACAGTAATAACAGCGTGCCTTCAGGACAATTAGGAATGTATGTTGGAAATAGAGGTGATTTAGAAGGAGGTAAATTATATGGTTTAAAAGTTACTTCAGCAGGTATCAACTATGAAATGGATATGACTGAGGGAGCTACATATGATGCTGAATTCGTAGAATTAACTGAAAGAGAAATTACAGCTTTAGATACTGAATGTAAAACAAAAGGTGTGATGGGATTCTCAAGATTAGAGGATATTGACTGGAGAAGAGGTTCGGCTGCTAATAATAGAGAGTTGTATATGGCTGTTACAGGTAGAAATAAGCCAGGGCTCGTTGGAAAAGGAACTCTTTATGGACGTATTTATAAAGTAGTTTTAAATGAAAATGATCCAACTGGACCAGCAAAAATTACATGTTTGTTAGATGGAGATAAATTGGACGGTGTAGCTAAAGACTTCCATAGTCCAGATAATATTTTAGTAACTGAAAACTATGCTTATATCCAAGAAGATCCAAACGGGTACTTTGATACAGCTGATAAAACGCACTGGGCTCGTTTATACCAATATAATTTAAATACTGGAGAACTTAAGGTTGTTTTAGAGTGTAATCAAGAAGATGCTGCTTCTAAAGGATATGGAAATACTACAAAAGCTTGGGAAATTACAGGTATGATTGATGTTACTGATGTTGTAAATGACGGAAAGAACACATTTATGGTAATTACTCAAAATCATGGATGGGATCCTGCTGATGGAACTGCATTTACTGATCCAAATGCCAATGCAGATGTGGCTAATAGTAGAAAAGAAGGTTCTGTTTTACATATAATTACTGGATTAGAGAGATAGTATTTATGAAGTACATATTTCAAAAGGCTAAGGCATACATTTTTGTATGTCTTTTGCTTTTGACCATAGGATGTGGTCAAAAACAGAAAAAGTATGATGTCGTTGATTCTTTTGAAAAGGATATTACCAAAATCTATGGAAGTCAATTAAAGGCTTCTGCGAAATTCTTAGATAGTATGAATGTAACAGAAGCTATTGAAAAGAAGCGTGAATTATATGAACGCGCCCGCAAAAATTTCAAGCTTTTAGAACCAATTTTAGCACATACTGATAAGAATAACTATAAATCGTTGAATGCTCCGAATATTCTTATAGTAAAAGGAGAAGAAAGTTTGGATTTAAAGGTGATGAATCCCATTGGTTTTCAGGTGATCGAAGAAACACTTTATGAGGATACTTTAGATACCTTGACTCTTGAGAATTTGGTGAAGGTAACCAGTGCTCGTTTAAAGTTAATTAAAAACAACTTGAAACTTCAGTTAAAAGATTACCATATTATTTGGTTGCTGAGAGAGCAAATTACAAGAATAGCTACCACGGGAATTACAGGTTTTGATTCTCCTGTTTTAAATCAATCATTGTTAGAGTCTAGTTATACTTATGAAACTTTAAAGAACATTCTTAAATTTAAGAAATCAAAATTTTCTTCAGTAGATACTTATAACAAAATGATTAAAAGTTTCGAAGTTGCTCAAGAAGTTTTGAAATCCGATTTTAATACTTTTGATCGATTTGATTTTATAAAAGAACATACAGATCCTCAGTTAAAGTTATTATTAGAAGTTCAGGAAGATTGGAAGGTTCAATTTCCGTTTGAGTTAGGACTTAGCAACGAAATGAATACCTTATTTTCAGAGTCTGCTCTCAACAAAGATTATTTTTCTGATCTACAAAGCGATACTACTCAAATTAACGAAAAGATAGCTTTTGGTAAGGCATTGTTTAACGATGTTTCTTTATCTAAAAATTATACTATGTCATGTGCTAGCTGTCATATTAAAGATTTGGCATTTACTGATGGTAAAAGAGTTTTTGATAAAAATCAAACACGTAATACACCAACAGTAACCTATACGGCATATCAAAAAGGGTTCTTCATGGATTCAAGAGCTGGAAGTTTAGAAGGACAAGTAGTTGGAGTGGTAAAAAACCATAATGAATTCAATACTTCTATGGATTCCGTTGTGGCTAGAGTTTTAAAGAATAAAAGCTATAAGAAAAGCATTGATAACTTATACGATAACAAAAGAATACCTTATAATATAAGACATGCCATCGCTTCTTATATCAGATCATTAAATGGCTTTAGCTCAAAATTTGATAAAAACATTAGAGGAGAAGAAAATACGTTAACGGAAAACGAGAAAAACGGATTTAATCTTTTTATGGGGAAAGCGCTTTGTGCCACTTGTCATTTTGCACCAGTTTTTAATGGAACTGTGCCTCCAAACTATTTAGATACTGAAATGGAGGCTATTGGAACACCTAATTTGGCTCAAAGTGGATTAAGCGAAGATTTAGGAAGATATTATAGTTTTAAAACCGAAGAACGTAAGCACTTCTTTAAAACACCAACGATAAGAAATATAGCAAAAACTTCTCCTTATATGCATAATGGTGTTTTTGAAACACTTGAAGAGGTGGTTGATTTTTATAATAAAGGCGGGGGAGTAGGTTTAGGTTTTGATTTACCAAATCAAACTCTACCATTTGATAATTTAGAACTAACTGATCAGGAAATAAAAGATCTCGTTTCCTTTATGGAAACATTAACCGATGAATAAAAGCTGCTTCAAAGCAGCTTTTTTATTAACACAATTTTATCATATGTGAGGCAATACTTTCTCGTAATTTTGCATTTATATATCGACTAAATCAAACAAAAATTTATGCAATATTTAAAATACCTCGCTGTTTTTCTTGCAATTCTTTCTTGTAAACCCGAGTACACAGCTCAGGAAATAGTAGATATTTCTATTAAAAACGCTGGATTGGAGGTTCTTAACAATTCTGAACTCACTTTTAATTTTAGAAATAAGAGCTACGCTGCTTTAAGAAATGATGGTAACTACAATTACAGTAGAGTTGCTAAAACAGATAGTACAGTAACCAATGATGTTTTATCAAATAATGGATTTAGAAGATTTATAAATGGTGAAGAAGTTGAATTAACGGATAAACGAGTTAATCAATTGAGTAATTCTGTGAATTCAGTTCACTATTTCTCTGTTTTGCCATATGGTTTAAATGATAATGCTGTAAAAAAGAAATTGTTAGGCACTGTTTCAATTAAAGGAGTTGATTATTATAAAATTGAAGTCACATTTAATAAAGAAGGTGGGGGAGATGATTTTGACGATGTATTTTTATATTGGTTTAATAAGGAAACTCTTTTATTAGATTACCTAGCATATAAGTATCATACAAGTGGAGGTGGAATTCGTTTTAGAGATATTAAAAAAGAACATAAAGTTAATGGAACGAGATTTTTAGATTATCAAAACTTAAAACCTAAAACCATTGATATTGATTTTTATCAGATAGATAAGTTATACGAAGAAGGAAGTTTGTTAAAAGTTTCTGATATTGAATTAGTAAATATCCAACTGAGCTCAAAGTAGATATTTGATTATTATTATAACCTTTACCTTTTAAGAAAATCCCCCATGTTTTTTAAGTTCGGAATATTCATTGCTATTTTTTTAGTGATATTACTCATTTTAAAAAAAGACAAAACCAGATCAGATAGAATACTCAGTTATTGGCTTTGCTTAATAGCGGTACATCTATTTTTTTTTCATTTAAGAGATAGTGAATTAATGATAGAAATGCCTTATTTAATAGGTGTTGATTTTACTTTTCCGATTTTACAAAGCGTGTTTCTTTATTTTTATGCTAGAAGTATTACTGGAAATGGCTTATCTCTGAAGGAAACACTCGTACATTTAATTCCTGCTTTGATTTTATTAGTTACATCAATACCGTTTTTTATAATGGATGATGAAACAAAAATTAACATTGTTGTAAAGCGTACAAATCATGATTATGATTGGTATGACTATTTAAATACAATTTTTGTCATTATTTCTGGTTTTGCTTATTGTGTGGCAACGTTGTTTTTGATAGAAGAGCATAAAAAGAACATACTACACAGGTTTTCAAATACAGATAATAAAGAGCTAATCTGGTTAAAAAACTTAACAATAGGTTTGTTAATTATTTGGTTATCGGTGTTTTTAACTGATAATCCTGCTATAATTTTTTCTTTAGTTGTTCTTTTTGTTCTTTTTATCGGTTTTTTTGGTATCAATCAAATGACCATTTTTACTTCTCAAAACCAGCATAAAGAAGAGCTAAATTTATCATTACCAATTTCAAATGTTATTAATGAGGAAAGTACCGAGAATGAAATCCATATTAACGATGTAAAAAGACAATATGTAAAATCTGGGCTAACAACCGAAATGTCAGATACTATTTATGGTTTATTGAGGTCGAGAATGGAAATAGAAAAGCTATTTTTAAATAATGAGCTAACATTAACTGAATTGGCAAAGAACTTAGAGGTAAAATCGAATCATTTATCTCAAGTAATTAATGAAAGAGAAAATAAAAACTTCTATAACTATATAAATACTTTACGTGTTAACGAATTTTTACAAATTCATAAAGCTCCAGAGAACAAAAACCTTACAATTCTTGCAATGGCATTAAATTGTGGATTTAAATCTAAGTCTACATTTAACAAACATTTCAAGTTAATTACAGGGAAAACTCCCAAAGATTACATTAATTCGTAATTAATTGATTTTTAATAAGTAAAAGAGGTTCGAACTTATCCGTTCGAACCTCTTTTGCATTCTAGCCGATAGGTTGGGTCGATTTTAACCTTTTAATACTTCAATTTTGTCCCAGTAATTAAACTTAAAAGTAAAATTAATGAAGAGATTTTTTGCAATATGTTTATTGTTAATCCCAGCGTTTGTCACTGCACAAAATATAACAGTAAGGGGAACTGTTAAGGACAAGCAAAATGGAGAAAATATTTTTGGAGCTAGTATTTATGTCGAGGGGACGACAATTGGAAGTATGACCAATGAATATGGATTTTATTCAATTACACTTCCTAAAGGAAAAAATACAATCATAGTGAGTTTTGTTGGTTACAAAACCATCTATAAGCAAATTAATGGAGATGCAAACATTACATTAAATTTTGAACCAGAGCCTGAGTCTACACAATTATCGGAGGTTGTCATTGAAGGAGGGAAATCTAAAAAAGCCAATATTCGATCACCTCAAATGGGAGTGTCAAAACTTCAAATTAAGGAAATTGAAAAAATACCAGTAGTATTGGGTGAGCCTGACATTTTAAAATCTATACAAAGTTTACCCGGTGTTACCAATGGAGGAGAAGGGTCTAGTGGTTTTAATGTTAGAGGAGGAGCCGCTGACCAGAATTTGGTTCTTTTAGATGAGGCTACGATTTTTAACACGGCGCATTTGCTTGGTTTTGTATCTATATTTAACTCTGACGCTATTAAAGATGTTAAGCTTTACAAAGGAAGTATTCCAGCCGAGTTTGGTGGAAGAGTGTCTTCCGTGCTTGATGTTCGTCAAAAAGATGGGAATAGCAAGCGATTTACATTAAATGGTGGAATTGGAGTAGTGTCGAGTAAATTGACAATGGAAACTCCAATGTTTAACAAAAAAGGATCAATGTTGTTGGCAGGACGTGCATCTTATGCCCACTTATTCATTACAGGTGATAACAAAGCTTCTTTTTATGATGTAAATTTCAAAACTAACTACGAATTGAATGAAAACAACCGATTGTATTTATCGTCTTATATTGGAAGAGATTATTTTAATACCAATTTTGTAGCAACCGATTATGGAAATACAATCGCTAATCTAAGATGGAATCATATTTTTAATGATAAGCTTTTCTCTAATTTATCCTTCATTTATAGTAATTACGATTATAGTATTCTTCTTAATGGAATTGATTTAGACTGGAAAGCATATATTGAGAATGCAAATATTCGATACGATTTTAAGTATTACCTATCGGAAAGATTTAAATTTAATTTTGGATTTAACACTACACTTCATGATTTTAATCCAGGAGAGATAAAGCCATCTACCGATTCATCACCGATCAACCCATTACAATTAGATAAAAAGAGTGCTTTAGAAAATGCTATGTATGTTGACGTGAACCAAACATTAACAGATAGGTTCAGAGTATCATATGGAATACGATTTTCTAGTTTTCATAGATTCCATACAGAAGACTTAAATGTTTATAAAGATGGATTGGCAGTTGTTTATAATGAGTTATTAGAAAAATATGAAAGAGGTCAGGTAATTGGCAAAACCTCTTCTATGAAATCATATTATAATTTCGAGCCTAGATTGGCCTTGTCGTATGAATTAAATGAAAATTCTTCCGTAAAGGCAAGTTATGCAAGAACAGCACAATACTTACATTTATTATCAAATACAACCACAATTAACCCAGTAGATGTTTGGGCACCAAGTGGTAATTTTGTTAAACCACAAATGTCAAATCAATATGCTGTTGGATACTTCAGAAATTTTTTGGATAATGATTATTCTTTAGAAATAGAAACTTACTATAAAACTATTGATAATAGAATCGATTATATAGATGGATCAGATTTAATAGGAAACAACAATATAGAAACAGAGATTCTAAATGGTAAAATGCGATCTTATGGAATTGAATTTTTATTAAGAAAAAATAGAGGAAGTTTTCAAGGCTGGTTGGCATATACACTTTCAAAATCGGAGCAACAAACTCCTGGTGGAGCCGCTGGAGGACCAGGAATTAATGGAGGAGAATGGTATAACGTGAACTTTGATCGTCCACATGATTTTTCATTAACAGGAACTTACAAACTAAGTGAAAAGTGGACTTTTGGAGGAAACTTGGTGTATCAAACTGGACGTCCTTTAACTGTACCTAATGGTCAATACAATTATTTAGGATTGTCAATAGCTACTTATGGAGACAGAAACAGTAGCCGTCTTCCAGATTACCATCGTCTTGATATTTCTGCAACCTATACACCAAGAATAGATCCGAATAGAAGATGGAGAGGCGAATGGAAGTTTGGTATTTACAATGTTTACAATCGAAATAATGCCCAAGATATTAGCTTTGGTCAAAATGCATCAACAGGACGTAATGAAGCTACTAAAACATCCATTTTTGGCATTGTACCATCTTTATCTTACAATTTTAAATTTTAATAATAACTCAATAGTTAAGAGTTAATTTAAATGAATTATGAACATCGAGTTGAATACAAATAAAAAGAAACAAATGAAATATATATATAAGAAGTTCCTGTTCCTATTGACCATTGTTTTCACAGTAATTTCGTGCACAGAAGTTATTGAGATGAAGTTACCTGAAGGAGAAGAAAGATTGGTTGTTGAAGCTAACATATTATGGGAAAAGAATACAACAGGGAACGAGCAAGAAGTAAAACTAAGTCTTACTACACCATACTACAATGTAAATGAAAGAAAACCTGTAACAGATGCTACAGTGCGCATAGTTAATACAACTATTAATGAGACGTATAGCTTTACCCATGATGAAAATGGTTCTTACAAAACAACCAGTTTTGAACCCAATGCTAATCATGATTATTTAATACGAATTGTATACAAAGAAGAGGTTTATGAAGGAGTTGAAAGACTAATGATGGTGCCAGAAATTCAAGATATTTCTCAATCACTATCGGAAGGGCAAGATGATGAAGTTTTAGAGGTTAAATTCTTTTATCAAGATGCTGCCGACGAAGAAAACTACTATTTAACAGGTTTTAAATCTCAGAGAGATTTATTTACTACTTACGATTTAACCAAAGATGAGTTTATAAATGGTAACTTAATTAAAGAAACTTGGGAAAAAATTGACGATGAAGACACTAATGAAAATGAGGAGCTAAGAAAGGATGATGTAGTTTCTATTATACATCAAGGTATATCTCGACAATATTATGTGTATATGAATATTTTAATTAATCAATACAGTTCAGGGCAGGGAGGGAGCCCTTTTCAAGCAATTCCCGTCAAATTAAAAGGAAATATTGTTAATGTTACGAATAAGGATAACTATTGCCATGGATATTTTAGTGTATCTGAAGTATCTAAAGCGGTTTATACTGTTCAGTAACTTTTTTCATGTTTGGTAGTTAAAAAAGCCGAAGAATACTCTTCGGCTTTTACATTAAAAAGATAACTCTCTTTAAAATTTTATTCTATTATTCATATAGTAAATACTTTTCTCTTTTTAATTGGAATTCTTTGATCTTTTGTTTCCATGAGCTTCTTATTTCATCGGATGTTAAACCTTTTTTAATTTGTTCTTTTAATCTTTCGGTCCCCGCCAGTTTAACAAAGAAAGTATTAAAGAATTCCTTTTCTTTTGAATGGTTTTTATGTCCATTATAAAAATCAATCAACCATGTAAGATCTATTTTGTCCAGAGCCTTAACATCTCTTAAATCGTACCCGTAACATATCTTATCTTTATGCTTAGGATATTTTGCTCCTTCATTAGGAACAGGAGTAAACTCATGTGTATATCTGTCTAAATTATAAAAAGGGCTACCGACTATTTGAAATTGTTCGGAAGTACCTCTTCCAACAGAAACGTTAGTTCCTTCGAAAAAGCATAAGCTAGGATATAGGTTTATTGAAATATCATTTGGTAAATTCGGTGATGGTTTAATAGGTAAACTATATTTTGTATCGTGCGTGTAATTTTCTAAAGGAACTACAGTTAAATCGCATTGAATACCATTTTCTAACCAATGTTCTCCATTAATCATTTTACCATATTCACCAATTGTCATTCCATAAACAATAGGAACTGGGTGCATTCCGACGAAACTTTTATGTTTCATTTCAAGTACAGGGCCATCAATATAATACCCATTTGGGTTTGGGCGATCTAATAAAATTACAGGAATTTTGGCCTCGGCACAAGCTTCCATGACATAGTGCAAAGTGGAAATATAGGTGTAAAAACGAGCACCTACATCCTGAATATCAAAAACCACAACATCTATATCTTTTAGTTGCTCGGGATAAGGTTTTTTATTTTTACCATACAAAGATATAATGGAAAGACCAGTTTTGGTATCAACACCATCTTTTACCGTTTCTCCTGCATCTGCTTTTCCTCTAAAACCATGTTCAGGAGCAAATACCCTTTGCACATTGATATTCTTATTTGAATGTAAATAATCAACTAAATGCTTACTAACTTTTTCAGACCCCATTACATTAGTTGAAATTTCCTTTCGCTGTAATATTTCAATAGTCGAGGTTTGATTTGCTACAATAGCAACGTTCTTATTTTTCAGTAAATCAAGATATAGTTCGGTTCTATTGGCACCAGTCTTTAATATTTTGGGTGTTTTTTTTTCTGGTTGAGCTTTTTTTGTGGATTGTTGCGCACAAGAAACAAGTTTAAAACAGATAGAAAAAAACAATAATAAATATGTACTTTTGGAGTACTTTAAAATCATAACTTTTGAATTTCGAATTATTTATTGCCAAAAGAATAATTGCTGGCAAAGGGTATAAAAATAGTATATCATCACCAATAATAAAAATTGCTACAATTGCCATTACTTTGGGAATTACAGTTATGTTAATTGCAGTGTCTATTGGTTCGGGGTTTCAGAAGAAAATTAGAGATAAGATGTCTGGTTTTAAAGGACATGTTCAAATTGTAAATTACGACAATAATAATTCCGAAGTTTCATTAGCTTCCATAGAGAAGAATCAACCGTTTTACCCTAAGTTTGAAAATATTGAAGGGGTAAAAAACGTTCAGGTATTTGCCAATAAATTTGGAGTTATTAGAACTGAGACGGATTTTGAGGGTGTTATTTTTAAAGGAGTTACAAGTGATTATGATTTTACTTTTTTTGAAGAATACCTAAAAGAAGGAAGATTGCCTGATTTTTCATTGAAAAGAAATAAGGAAATTTTAATTTCTCAATCAATAGCCGATCGTTTGCATTTAAAGTTACAAGATACTATTCAAATAGTTTTTAACGCAGAAAAGCATAAGAATAAGTTTGCCCAAAGAAAACCTATTATTGTTGGAATATATAATACGGGCTTTGAGCAGTTTGATAAAACAATGCTAATCGGTGATATTCGAGAAGTACAACGTTTAAATAAATGGAATGAAAATGAGATTGGTGGTTTTGAGGTGCTAATAGATAATTTTGACGATTTGGCGCTGAAAGGAGATGAAATTTATAGTTCAATTCCAGTAACATTAAACAGCGCTACCATCGCAGAAAATTATCCGCTAATTTTTAACTGGTTAGATATTCTTGATAATAATGTGTGGGTAATTATTGGAATTATGATTTTGGTAGCCGGAATCAACATGGTAACGGCTTTACTGGTATTGATATTAGAACAAGTACAAATGGTAGGAGTGTTAAAAGCTTTGGGAAGTCCTAATTGGAGTATCAGAAAAGTGTTTTTATACAACGCTTCATATTTGATATTAAAAGGATTACTCTACGGAAATATAATAGCGATTACACTTTTAGCAATTCAAAAATATGGAAAGTTCATTACGTTAGATCCTGAAAACTATTATGTATCAACCATACCTGTTTCATTAGATATTCTTTCTATCTTATTGCTTAATATTGGAACCTTGATATTATGTTTTCTAATGCTGATTATTCCATCTTATATAATCACTAAAATAAAACCATCTAAATCTATTAAGTTTGCCTAGCATGGTATAACTGAAGATGATTAATAAATTTTTGTTCAGAGAGAACTTAAAAATGAATAAAAGAAAATTTTAACATCATTTCTTAGAAAACACAAAAAATCAGTCTTGAGTTCAACATAAGTTTTCGTTAATTTGTAAGTGTAAACTGATAACTTATAATGAACTATTCAAAAAATATACTTGAAACCATTGGTAATACACCTTTGGTCAAGTTAAATTCTGTTACCAAAGAAATAGATGCTTTGGTCTTAGCAAAGGTTGAAACCTTCAATCCTGGGAATTCTGTAAAAGACCGCATGGCTTTAAAAATGATTGAAGATGCAGAGGCTGATGGACGACTAAAACCAGGAGGAACTATTATAGAAGGTACTTCAGGAAATACAGGAATGGGATTGGCTTTAGCCGCTATTGTAAAAGGATATAAATGTGTTTTTGTAATATCTGATAAACAATCGAAAGAGAAAATGGATATTTTAAGAGCGGTAGGAGCAGAAGTAATTGTTTGTCCTACAAACGTAGAGCCAGAAGATCCAAGGTCTTATTATTCTGTTTCAAAAAGGTTGGGTGAAGAAACGCCTAATTCTTGGTACGTAAATCAATATGACAATCCTTCAAACGCCGTAGCCCACTACGAACAAACTGGACCTGAAATTTGGGAACAAACAGAAGGTAAAATTACACATTTTGTTGTTGGAGTGGGAACAGGTGGAACCATTTCTGGAACAGCGAAGTTTTTAAAAGAGAAAAATCCAAATATTAAAATTTGGGGAATTGATACCTACGGATCGGTGTTTAAAAAATATCATGAAACGGGTATTTTTGATGAAAATGAAATCTATCCATACATCACTGAAGGAATTGGAGAAGATATTTTACCTAAAAATGTGGATTTTAGTTTGATTGATGGTTTTACCAAGGTAACAGATAAAGATGCCGCTGTTTATACCAGAAAAATAGCAAAAGAAGAGGGTATTTTTGTAGGGAACTCTGCTGGAGCGGCAATCAAAGGTTTATTACAATTGAAAGATGAATTTAAACCTGAAGATGTTGTTGTAGTTTTATTTCACGATCATGGAAGTAGATATGTAGGTAAAATGTTTAATGACGATTGGATGCGAGATAGAGGTTTCTTAGAAGAAGAAATTACTACCGCAGAAGATTTAGTGCGTTCGCATATTGACAAGCCTTTAGTGACAGTACAAACAGAAGAATTGGTAAGTCATGCCATTGAAAGAATGAGAGAGTTTAAAATTTCTCAAATTCCTGTGAAAGATAGCAATGGTTTCGTTGGATCTGTTGATGAAAGTACCTTATTGCATAGTTATCTAGAAGATAAAAATATTGCAGAAAAGCCGATTAAAGTTATTATGAGAAAAGAATATCCAATTGTAAAGAAAGATACTTCAATTGATAATGTTTCAAAACTTATTAATAAGGATAATCAGGCTGTTTTAGTCGATTTAAGCAATGGTAAATATCATATTATCACAAAATATGATATTATTAGTGCGATGGCTTAACTTTATTTGAGAATATAAAAAAGCGAACTACTCGAGTAGTTCGCTTTTCCTTTTTTAAGTAAGATTATTTTAAAAATACTTTTCTCCCAAAGTTTTGTAGCCCATTAGTGGCGCGAACTAGGTAAAATCCAGATTTTAAATTATTCAAAAATAACTTTAAGTTGTATAGACCTTCTTCGTGAGAACGATCTTTGAACACAGTTTTTACTAACTGACCTTGAATATCAAATATTTGAACAGTTAACTTATCTGTTTTATTGAAACCGTAATGTACATTAATGTTTTTCTCTTTAACATCGGAATATACTCCTAGTAAAGAGAATTGCTCAACTGTTTTAGTATTTTTTGCTGATGAATTATCAGCAACATAACTTCCTCTATCTTCACCAGTTGTTTTTGGAGAGTTTATAAGTCCGCATTGATTTAACTCATTTTTAAATCCAACTTTAAAATATGCACTTGGATCAACACGTTCTTTTGTGTTTATAAAGTACCAATCGGCTTGTATTTGATTTTTTCTAATATCTAAAATATAATATCCGTGTGCGGTAGTATGAGCTCTTTTGATATGTGGATTGTCTTCTATCAATTCGGCATCGGCAGTAGTGTTTGTAAGTTTTTCTAATAGCCAGATAACCCAATCAGGTAGCATATCTAAATTAGGAGAAGTAACACTTGGAGTAGTAAACTCAGGAACAATACAATTTCCGTTTCTTTCTATTTGCGAGGCAAACATCATATGAATATCACCTGTTAACACAGCTATGTTATTGGAGTTGTTTTTAATATAATCAAGCATTTCATTCTTTTCATCCAGATAAAAATTCCAGTCATCTTTATTTAATTGATGCCACTTTTTCATCCAACTAGGAATCAAGAATGAGTACCAAGAGTTACTAAATCTGTTAATTTTTAAGCCAAAAGGAGCCATCATTACTTGGTTACCTATCACTTTCCATGTTGCATCACTTTGACTTAAACCATTTTTTAACCAAGTTTTTTGCTGATCGCCAAGAATAGAGCGTGAGGAACGATTTTGAGTTAATCGGAGACTTAGTTTGTGCTGAATATTCTTTTCGGCTTTATTCATTAGAAACTCAATTTCTTTAATTTCAGAATCTGAAAAGACTTTTGATCGACTCATGGTTTTACTTTTGCCTTCAAGTTCAATTTTTAAAGCTTTAGCAATGTAATTTGCCATGGTAATTTTTTCATTATGGCTAAGGTTATTTCTATAAGAATCTTCTACCATATTGTAGGTTGCCCATTCCAATTTATCCTTTTTGGAGTTGGCTAAAGCAAGGAATTCTTTTGAAGTAGTTCCACGACCCAATCCCATTTGTTTGGTTCTACCTTCAATACGAGTATCAACCATAAAAAGATCCAATAGTTTTCCATACGATATTTTCCTGTAAATTCTTTTGCTATCCTCACTGTTTTCGCGAACTGGTAACCATTCGAAATAGGCTTTTTTGGCGTTCCTTTTTCTTTCATTCCAATCACCTTCACTGTCATCATGATTTTCTGCACCATCTTTATGGGCGTCGTTGGCAAATTCATGATCATCCCATACGGTAATGAATGGGTGTTGTTGATGAATATCTTGTAAGTTGGGATCTAAGCGATAGTACGAATAACGTACACGATAATCTTCTAAAGTAACAATTTCATGCTTGGGCTCATGACCTCGATCTGGTCGACTACTTGAGTAACCGTAACCACCTTTTTTATATTCGTAAATATAATCGCCCAAATGGATAACTGCATCAATATCTGAACGATTCGCAATGTTTTGATAGGCATTAAAATAACCTGCTTGATAATTTGAGCAAGAAACAATTGCAAAACGCAAATTTTCAACTTCCTTGGTTGATTTTGGAGCTGTTCTTGTTTTTCCAGTTACTGAGTAGGTATTATCTACTTTAAATCGATAATAGTAGGAAGTGTTCTCATTTAATTGATCTGCATCAACTTTTACCGTGTAATCCTGACCACTATTGGTATTCGTATAACCAGAGTTTACAACGTGTTTAAAATTTGCATCTGAAGCAATCTCCCAAAATACTGTAATGTCTTCATCAGGGGTTGATTGGGTAATGCGTGTCCAGATAATAACACGATCAAATAACGGATCTCCAGAGGCAACTCCATGTAGAAAAGGGGTTTTTGACCAGTCGTAATTGTTTTGTTTCATGCCTTTTCTCTCTGTTGTAAAAGGTCTTTCAATTTTTGTAATTTGGAAGGGAGTTTGAGCAAATGTTTGAATAACCATAAGCAACAAACTCAAATTAAAAAAAGATCTCATTTTATCAATGTTTGGGGTTTGTTTTACAAAATTATCTTTACATTTTTTAAACTATTTTAACCGAATATGATGTTTTTGTTATGGATTATATTGAAAATTAACCTTTTTTTTATGTAATTTATTTTTGTTTGTTAATTGGAAAATGAATTGACTTTTTATCTTAGTTTGGGCTTATATTTGAAAAGAGAAAGCAAAATATATCGTCTGTTATTGCAATAAATTCAAGATTAGTATTTATGAAGTTTAAACTAAGAAAACCAAAGATTACTCAAAGTGATTGGGTATCATTTATTTTAACATTAGTAGCAACGTTATTTGGAGTGTTAATGGCAATATGGTTAACAAACTCAGAAGTCAGAAAAAAAGAGAAAGAAGATACGGTCAAGTTATTACAAACTTCAAAAAGAATTCTTAATAATACGTTCGAATATAGTAAAAGTCTCAATGAGACTTTGTCGTCTATAGAAAAAGATACTGTAAACTATACAAAAGAGTCTGTTGAAAATTTAAAAACGAATAATCCCATTCCATATCCTGATTTATTGGAAGGTATTATAGTGAATGAATTAGTTTCAAGAAATATATCAGAATATTCTCACGGCGCTATTTATAATTGTTTGATAAACCTAAGGAAGTTATCAAGTTATGGAACCGTTGAATATTATCTGAAGACTCTTGAGGAGATGATAGCGATGTTAGATTTTGAAATGGAATTGCTCAATGGTGAAATTAACTTTCAAGAGCTTGAGTCGAAACTCAAAGTTATTCGTAAAGAACTAGATAAAAAATATTCTTCAGAGAATGTACTCAGAGTAAAATCTGATGATTAAGTATCTATTTGATATAGATATGAAGTGATTATAAAATAAATAAGTATTAATGAAAAGAAATTTAAAAGCTGTATTTTTTGATTTTGATGGAACCATTGTTAATTCGGAGATTTTCCATTATCGATGTTTTGTAGAAGTGTTGAATGAAGTTGGCGTAAACCTTGAAGAATCTGATTATTTTTTGAATTATGCCGGTGTACCAACGGATATTAATTCTGAAAAAACAGTTAAGAAGTACGGTTTAGAAATATCTCCTTCGGAGTTAACCGAAAGAATAGAAGAATTAGTTGTTCGTCATCAAAATACACATGATCCAATATTAATGCCTTATGCGGAGGAGTCAATAAAAAAATATAAAGAAAAGGGACTTATTTTGGGAATTGTTACCGCAAGTCCACTTAGAAGTGTAGAGATTTTTTTTACGAAGAAGGATTTTAAGGATGATTTTAGTTTTACCGTAACTTTTGATGATGTTGAAAATAGTAAACCCAATCCAGAATGCTATCTACAAGCACTTGAAAAATCAAAAGTTAAATCTTCCGAAGTTATTGTTTTTGAGGATACACAGAATGGAGTGAAAGCGGCAAAGGCGGCAGGATTAACTTGTTTTGCAATTCAGAGCGAAAAAGAATTACATTTTAAATTGGAAGCAGCAGACAAAATATTTACTAGTTTAAAAGAAGCTAATGAATATGTTGCTGATAATTTTATACTAGGTTAGGTTTACAATTTATAATTACAAAACTTATAGCGTTATTTCGATTTTTTTTCGGAACCTCACTATGTCTTAAAACAAATAGTTGAGATTATAAAAGGAGGCAAATCTAGTTTGATAATTATTTTTATTGTCAATTACGAATAATCACTAAATTAATAGGCTAATTTAAGATTCAAAAAAATGAAACAATCAATCGTTCATGTTGCATTAGTTGTTAAAGATTATGATGAAGCTATTGAGTTTTATACGAAGAAACTTCATTTTGAATTGATAGAGGATACCTATATACCAGAGCAAGATAAAAGATGGGTAGTAGTAGCACCTCCTAACTCAACAGGAACTACTATTTTATTGGCGAGAGCATCCAATGAAGAACAGGAAAGTTTTATTGGAAATCAATCAGGTGGAAGAGTTTTTCTTTTTTTAAATACAGATGATTTCTGGCGTGATTATAACGAAATGCTATCCAAAGGAATTGAGTTTGTAAGAGAGCCTAAGGAGGCTGAATACGGTACGGTTGCAGTGTTTAAAGACTTATATGGAAATCTTTGGGATTTGTTACAGTTGAACAAAAAATCAAGTTTAAATCTCTAGTTATTAAATTTTTAGAAATGAGTAATGATATAGAAATTAGGTTTTTGGATCATGTAGCCATACGAGTCGAGAATATAGAGAAGTCAGTAGAGTGGTATCAAAATGTTCTAGGCTTAAAAAAATATCAATTACCAAAATGGGGAAACTACCCAATTTTCATGTTAGCAGGAAAATCAGGAGTGGCTTTGTTTCCTGCAAATCTTGAAGATCCAGAAGTTCATATGGAATCAAAAAATAGAAAGATTGATCATTTTGCATTTAATGTAACAAATGAAAATTTCGAAAAGGCAAAAAGGAGATATTCGGAATTGGGATTAGAATTTACATTTCAAGATCATCATTATTTTCATTCTATTTATACCTTGGATCCTGATGGTCATAAAGTAGAGTTGACTACAATCAAAGTTGACGAAGACGATTTTTACAATTAGTACATAATGATATATAAAATCCAAAAGCCCGCTCTCAGAGCGGGCTTTTGTTAATCAACTAATTCAAATAATTTACACAATGAAAACAAAACTAATTTGTTTACAAACTATTAGTTTCAAATTCTGTGCCAAAATTATAAAATATCAATTTTAAATTATTTGAATTTTATATATTTTACATTTAATTAACAGAATATCGTTAAAAAGTTAACAAATATCTAATGATTAGCTGGCGTGTTTATGAGCTTTGTAAGAAGAACGGACTAAAGCACCACTTTCAACGTACATGAATCCCATTTCTAAACCAAGCTTTTCAAATTTTTTAAATTGATCTGGTGTTATAAATTGTTTAACTGGTAAATGCTTTTTTGTTGGTTGCAAATATTGACCAATGGTAATAATGTCTAACCCAACACCTCTTAAATCCTTCATGGTTTGAATTACTTCTTCTTCAGATTCACCTAGCCCTAACATAATTCCGGACTTCGTTCTCATACCATTTTCTTTAAGGTATTTCAGAACCCCTAAACTACGATCATATTTAGCTTGAATTCTAACTTCTCTTGTTAACCTTTTTACGGTTTCCATATTATGAGAAACTACTTCGGGATGCACATCAATAATTCGATCGATTAACTTTTCGTTACCTTGGAAATCAGGAATAAGTGTTTCTAATGTAGTATTAGGATTTGCACGTCTAATTGCTTGTACTGTTTCAGACCAAATAATAGAACCACCATCTTTTAGATCGTCTCTATCAACAGAAGTAATTACTGCATGTTTAATATTCATTAATTTGATAGAACGTGCCACTTTTTCTGGCTCATCCCATTCCACAGTATCTGGTCTTCCAGTTTTTACACCACAAAATCCACATGATCTTGTACAAACATTCCCTAAAATCATGAATGTAGCAGTTCCTTCTCCCCAACATTCTCCC
Source organism: Tenacibaculum xiamenense (assembly GCF_964513065.1). Lineage (NCBI taxonomy): Bacteria > Pseudomonadati > Bacteroidota > Flavobacteriia > Flavobacteriales > Flavobacteriaceae > Tenacibaculum > Tenacibaculum xiamenense. The sequence goes on along the minus strand of NZ_CAZEQU010000033.1, from coordinate 557,579 downwards.
ATATTAGGACAACTACCACTAGTACAAATTGTATTCAACTTGTATTTATCAACAAGCCCTCTTAGTTCGGTATATTTTTTACCAACAGGTAATTTAACTCGCAACCACTTAGGCTTCTTTGTTCTTTCAGGTAAAACTACAGATTCGTTTGCCATTTTTAATTACTAAAATTGAAGGAACAAATTTACGAAGAAAAGATTTAGAAATTAAGCAAAAACCAAATACTGAATAAAATTAAAAACACAATACCTGAAATGCTCAGTATTTTTAAACCTATTCCTGGTCTGTATTTTTCAGGTGTATGTTTTCCTGTAATTAAAATATAGTTTAAGATAGCATAAAAAGGAGCAGTCAAAAAAGATAAAATTGTAGCAATTTTAATTAGAAAGCCCATATCTGACAAGAAATATTTTAAAATAACAAAAGTACCACATGCTAAAATGACTAACCATAACCAATAAGAGAGAATTGCTTTTCTTTTAAAGATTAGAAATGATGTTTTTTCCATGGCACGTGGTGAAGCATCAAGTGTTGTTAAGGTTGTACTAAACATAGTTGTAAAAGCCGCTACACCTATAAATATATGAGCAAAATCACCTAAGTTTTTAGTGTATAGGTTAATAAGTTGAGAAGCAAAAACGGTTCCTTTACTAGAAAAGGTTTGACCTGTTTTGAACATAACCATAGTACCCAAAATAACAAAACAAACACTTAAAAATAGTGTTCCAATATAACCAACATTAAAATCGAATATGGCTTGTTTGGGTTTTATTTTTTCAAAGGTGTTTTTGTTTTTTTCAACCGACCATAAAGAATGCCAAATGGAAATATCCAAAGGAGCTGGCATCCATCCTAAAAAGGCAATTAAAAAGGTAATTTCGGCTGTTCCAGAAGGCAATATTTGAGTAAATGTAAATCCTTTGTTGGTACTAAAAATAGCTACTAAAACAGTAAGTAGAGTACTAATAGTTAAAATAACAACAATGTATTTCATTAAATTATCAAGAACCTTATATTTTCCAAATAAAAGAATAGCGAAACTAATTGCACAGATAACACCAGACCATAGTACGACATCATTTGTAATACCGAATAGGTGAGAAGCCAAACCTGCTGTAACTATTGTAACGGCTGCTTGGATGGTAAACATTGTTGCAAAGTTTAAAATATAATAACTTATTAAAACTCCTTTACCAAGTTTACGATAGCCATCAAGTAGAGTTTCTCCTGTAGCGGATGCATATCTTGGGCCATATTGAAAAAATGGGTATTTAAATATATGAACTAATACAAGGGCCCAAAGTAAACCAAAACCAAATTCGGCTCCAGCTCTAGTCGATTGAACCAAGTGAGAAACACCAATTGCGGCTCCAGCAAAAAGTAATCCCGGTCCAATAGTTGAAAAAGCTTTTCTCATGACTTTTAAAGGGAATTAAAATCATGTTAAAGGTAGGTAAAAAATAATGTAACGTTAATAAATTAAGTTAAATTTTAACTAGTTGTTGATTTTTTAAAATTTAGGGTGTGTTTTTGATGATTTCCGCTAGTAGTTTTTTAGCTCTTAATAATTTTACCTTCACATTATTCATAGGTTCATTAAGTTGCGCAGCTATTTCCTTATAGCTAAGCTCTTGAAAATAGCGAAGGTTTATGACTTCTTGGTATTTTGGTTTCAGTTGCTTAATATCTCGAAGTAATTTAGCCAAGTTCTGCTCAGTAATTATTTTATCTTCAGGACTAGGAGAATCGTCAATAACATAGAAAGCTTCTTCATCTTTTTCATTTGTTGTAGTAATTGAAATTGAAGCCTTTTTTTTCCTGAGAAAATCTACATAAACATTTTTAGAAATGGCAATTAACCAAGTTTTAAACTGATACTCTTCGTTAAAAGAATCTATTTTTTCAAATGCTTTTGAAAATGTTTGAATAGCAATATCTTCTGCATCATTATCATTCTCAGTTTTCTTTAATAGAAAATAATAAACACTTCCCCAAAATTGATCTAGTAGAAAGTTAAATGAAATTTGTTTTCCTTTTTTGGCGTCTTTTATATGTTTTAAAACTAATTCTGTATCTATTTTCAAAGCTTAGGTTTTGAGACTAAGTTTAATATTAACGTAAAAAGTACAAAAAATACATAACTTATATCCAATATTGGCAAAAAATATAACAATTGAGTTTCTTTTAGCTTTATTGCTGCTTTACTAATAAATACGTATTGAAAAAGAAGGTAAAAAGCAATGGCTGAAAGTCCAATTACTAAATTATTAAAGCATAAGTATATGGAAATTAACCAAAAAAGAAACTTCGAAATATTAAAAAGCCTTAATAGAAATCTTGTTTTACCAGAATAAAAACGTATTAGGGTTTGTTGTTTCCTAAAATTTGAAAAAAACTCGGAAAAAGATAATACAAACTGCTCTTTTACATAGCTAGCGGTAGACAGTTGTATTTGAGGCTTAGCAATAGATTTGGCATCTTTTAAAAATAAATCGGTTTCACCTTCAGATATATTTATGTGGTTGATAAAGCCTTTAACATTAAAAAATAGTTGTTTATGGTATCCGAAGTTTTCATGGTACCCCTTGTATGGGTTATTAAGTTTAGCAAACATAAACATTTTCAAAGATGATAGGGTATTGTAAAACCTGATGAAAATGTTTTTTATTGAAAACTTATTACTGGTTAATGATTTGTATCCAATAACAACACTTGTTTCAGTAACAAGTTTGGTAGCCATTTCTTTTATCCAAAGTTCACTTAAAGGTTTACAATGAATATCAAAAAACAACAAAAAATCATTACTTGCAGCTTTTATTCCTAGAGTTAAAGCATATTTTTTATTACCCCAAAAAGCCTCTTTGTTTTCAACATTCACTACTTTAATATGATTGTGATTTTGTTGAAAGTTTTTTATGACATCCAAACTCTCATCCGATGAAGAATGATTTATCAGAACTATTTCAAAATCATCATACTTTTGATTAAGGATGAAAGGAAGGTTTTGCTTCAATTCATTCACATTATTTTTAATATAAATGATTACTGAAACGGCTTTGTTAGCATTAGTTAATCCACTGTTTTTTTTACTATTAAATGGAAGTGTAAAAAAAAATAAATAATAGATTAATTGTACCAAAAGAACTGCCACTAAAATGCAGTAAAGAGCAGTAAGGAGCATACTATTTTAACAATTAATTATGTTGAGGTTCGCTACAAGTGTCAAATTGGTCAGGAGTTTTTCCACAAAAACCACAGGCTTCTCCAGTTTCGTTCAAAACAGGGTTTTGACTTGCACATGTTCCTGCAAATTCACCATCTTTTTTAGCCCATATTTTAATGGCGATACCAGCAAAAGCAAGAGCTAGCATACCAATTGTCACAAAAATTAATTTCATGTTATAAATAATTAAAGTGCAAAGATACTAAATCTAAAAATCATAGACTTCAGAAAATAATTTGAATAAAATTAAAAAAAATAGAATTGTTTTAAACTATTACTGATTTTCAAGGTCTAAGAAGTATTAGTTTATAAATAGATTAAATGTGTTCCTTATGAAAAACATAAAAAAAATGGTCGGCGTTCTTATGATAGCTACGTTAATAGGTAGCTGTAGTTCGGATAATAATTCTGATGTTAATGAAAATACTGATCCTATCAATGAAACAGTTTATGATATTAGGCCTATTTTATCAAAATTTGATAATGTAGAAGGATTAAGTTACGAGATTCAAGGAGATTATGTTGTGTTTACAACGAATAACTTGCCCGATCATAAAAGTCCATATTGGGATCAAAATAATCCTCTCTATGAAGCGTATAATGGAACAAATCCGAACTGGCATCAAAATCCTAATACTATACAAAGCCAAAATATAACATTAAGGATTCCTTTATACCCAAAAGAAGCTGCAAACAAACAAGAAACTTCTCTTGGACCTATAGGAATATCGGTTAATGGAGTGGTTTTTTATAATCAATATGCTGGACCAAATAACCAACCGCTTACAAATGAAATTGATTCCTTTGATCAATACTGGGGGCACCCACAACAAGCAGGACAGTATCATTATCATATTGAACCGTTGTATTTAACAGAACAATATGGGAAATCGGCATTTTTAGGATTATTGGCTGATGGTTTCCCTGTGTATGGTCCTTTAGAAGGAAGTACAACAATTACCAGTGATGATTTGGATGTGTACCATGGTCATATTTCGGCAACGGTTGATTTTCCTGATGGAATTTACCATTATAATATTACTGCGGACGCTCCGTATTTGAATGGAAATGGATATTACGGAACTCCAGGAACAATTTCTCAATAATTGATGAAAATTCAGAGCTCGATTTTAGTTGGATTGGTACTTTGTTTTTACATGAGTTGTAAAACAGAGTGTTCTAAAAATACTATATATAAGTTTTCCAAAGAGGACTTTTCTTTAATTAACGGTGTTCTTTTCTTTCAAAATGAAGAGTTCTCTGGAAAACTGAGCTCATATGATCCTGTAAATTATACGTCCATACTTTCTGAATATTGTAATGGAAGAAAAAACGGAAGTGAGATAAAAAAATATGAAAACGAAGAATTGGCTGAAGAAAGGTTTTACAAAGAAGGTGTAAAAGTAGGTATTCATAAAGGGTGGTGGAAAAATGGAAACAAAAAATTTGAATACCATTTTAATACTTCTGGTGAATATGATGGAGAAGTGAAGGATTGGTATAAAAATGGACAAATGTTCAAGTTTTTTAATTATAGTAATGGGAGAGAAGAAGGAGCACAAAAAATGTGGCAACCTGATGGTAAAATCAGAGCTAATTTTGTAACAAAAAATGGGGAGAGATACGGTGTAATTGGTTTAAAAAAATGTTATTCGTTAAATGTTAAAGATGAAAGTATTCAATAGACTGATAATAGTTTTATTTATAGGATTGTCATGCAAAACAACCAAGAAAAAAGAGAATGAGAGATTGCCATTTTTTAATTCAGCGGAATTAACTCCTGAATGGATTTCAAAAGAGGATGCTAATTATAAGAGTATTCATAAAATTCCGAATTTTGAGTTTATTAACCAAGAAGGAAATAGGGTTACCCAAGAAAATTTTGAAAACAAAATTTATGTTGCCGATTTCTTCTTTACAACATGCCCAGGAATTTGTCCTATGCTTGAAAAGAATATGAGCAAGCTTCAAGAGGTATTTAAAAATGATAGTGAAATTAAGTTGTTATCTCATACGGTAACTCCCATAAAAGATTCTGTTTCTGTATTAAAAGAATATGCTAAAGAGAATGAGATAATAACTTCAAAATGGAATTTAGTTACAGGAAATAAAGAACATATCTATAATATTGCTAGAAATGGATATTTTGCTGATGAGGATTTTGTAAAGACTGGCGATAAAGATGCCTTTATTCATACCGAAAACTTTGTGTTAGTTGATAAAGAAAAAAGAATTCGTGGAGTTTATAATGGTACGCTAGCCATTGAAGTTGAAAGGCTTATTAAGCATATAAACATACTTAAAAAAGAATATTAATTTATAAAATGTGACCTATTTAAAATTTTGGTGTCATATAAGTGTGAATAACCCCAAAATACTTATAATCATGAATTGGTCAAATACTATCTTAGATTTAATAAATACAATTTTTAGTAAAAGAAAAACAGTTTTAATTCCAATTAAAGTTGAAAAAAGAGATAGAAGAACATTTTAATATAGTTTCCCCTATTTTTTAAAATAGTAAATACCCCTCTCCAGCTAAACAAGCCCTTAATTATCCGCTATTTTTTGCATAAAATAGTTTCTAGTTTAAACTTGGAGAAACACGAAGAATTAATTTTTGTGTGTGGTATTAAGTTTTAATTCTTTCTAAATTGATAACATAAATAAAAAAATGATTTAACAATATTTAGCTATTCTTTTTTGAAAAGCAAAATTTCCCTCTAAGTACAATCACCCTAAATTATCCGCATTTTTTTAAATATTGAATAATAATTGAATAAAATTTTAGTTTATAAATTATAAAATGTGACTTATTCAATTTTTATGTGTCATAATAAATGAATAATCCCTTAAAGTCATTAATTATGAAATTTTCAAACAACATCTTAGATTTAATCAACGCAATTTTCGGTTCAAGAAAAACCGTGTTAATTCCAGTTAAAGTAGAAAAAAGAAATAGGAGGACATTTTAAATAATATTCACCTCAATTTCTAGATTAATAGAATAATCTTCAAATATCTTTTTTTGAATTCGTTTGGCTAGGTCATAAACGTCCTTACCTGAAGCATTACTATAATTCACTAGCACTAAGGCCTGTTTTTCGTGAACTCCATATTCTCCAAAACGTTTTCCTTTAAAACCAGATTGTTCTATCAACCATCCAGCAGGAACCTTTATTTCAGTATTCGAAACAGAATAAGAAGGTATGTTTGGATGTTTTTTTTGTAATTTTTCGAAAAGATCCTTTGAAATTACTGGGTTTTTGAAAAAACTTCCACTATTTCCAATTTTCTTTGGATCGGGTAATTTAGATTCGCGAATAGAAATTACAACATCAGAAACATCTTTAATTGTAGGAGTTTCTATTTTTCTTTCATTTAACTCTTTTTCAATAGCACCATAAGAAGTGTTTAGTTTATGTGTTTGTTTGGTTAAATTAAAACTAACAGAAGTAATTATAAACTTTCCTTTGGCTTCGTTTTTAAAAATAGAATTTCTATATCCAAATTCGCAATCTTCATTGGAGAAGGTATGCATTTTACCAGTAGTAATTTCAATGGCTTCTACTTTAGTAATAACATCCTTAACTTCGACACCGTAAGCTCCAATATTTTGAATGGGACAAGTTCCAACATTACCAGGTATCAATGAGAGGTTTTCTATTCCGCCATATCCTTCTGAAATGCACCATAAAACAAACTCGTGCCAATTTTCACCAGCATTAACCGTTAAATGAACTGAGTTTTCATTTTCACGATCAATAGAAATTCCTTTTATATTAATATGAACAACAAGTTTATCAATATCTCTTGTTAAAAGCATGTTACTTCCACCGCTTATGAGGAAAACATCCTTTTCAGTTTTTAAAAGTTCTTGTAAATGATATAAAGATTCTATAGAAACAAAACGTTTGGCATTCACATGAATACCAAACGTGTTAAACTCTTTAAGAGATATGTTTTGTTGTATTTTCAAACTATTGATTATTGTATTGTTCTAATGCTACCTTAAGTATTTCTACACAACGAGTTAAATCTTCTTTATTTAATACGTAGGCAATACGTACCTGATTTAACCCTTCACCTTTTGTAGAATAGAAACCACCTGCTGGAGCAACCATTAGAGTTTCATTATTGTGATGGAACTTTTCTAAAATCCATTGAGCAAAGTCTTCAGAGTTTTCAACTGGTAATTCAGCGATACAATAGAATGCGCCCTTTGGATTCGCCACGCGAACTCCTTCGATTTTCTGTAACTCAGAAATTAAAATATTTCTTCTTTCTTGATATTCTTCAATTACTTCATCAAAATAACTTTGAGGAGTATCTAATGCCGCTTCACTAGCTAATAAAGCATAGGTAGGAGGACTTAAACGAGCTTGAGCAAATTTAAGTGCTGTATTGATAAATTCTTCGTTTCTAGAAACAATACAACCAATTCGAGCACCACACATGCTGTAACGTTTAGAAACAGAGTCAATCATAATAGTATGTTGATCTAATCCGTCTAAAGACATTACAGAGTTGTGCTTTTCACCATCATAAGTAAATTCACGATATACTTCATCAGCAATTAAGAACAAATCATGTTTTACAACTATTTGCTTTAATTTTTCCAATTCTTCTTTGCTATAAAGGTATCCGGTAGGATTTCCAGGGTTACAAATTAAAATAGCTTTTGTTTTTGAAGTAATTAATTTTTCAAAATCTTCAATTGCAGGCAATGCAAAATTGTTTTCAATTTTTGAAATTACAGGTACCACTTTAACTCCAGAAGCAGTAGAGAATCCATTGTAATTAGCATAGAAAGGCTCAGGGATAATAATTTCGTCTCCAGGGTCAGTAATACTACCAATTGTGAACAATAAAGCCTCAGAACCACCAGTAGTAGCAATAATATTATTAGCGGTAACGTTAATGTCGTTTTTTTCGTAGTAATTAGCTAATTTAGTTCTATATATTTCAGATCCCTCAGAACGAGCATAAGACAATACTTCGATTGAATTATTTTTTACAGCATCTAGGGCAACTTGAGGAGTTTTAATATCTGGTTGACCAATGTTTAAATGATAAACCTTTGTTCCATTTTTTTTTGCAGCCTCAGCATAAGGTACCAATTTTCTTATTGGCGATTGAGGCATAGAATTTCCTTTATTAGAAATAGATGGCATTTTTCAAAAAAATTAGTTGTTTATGCGGCAAATTTGCGAAAATATTTTGACAAAATAACAGCGTTTTAATTAAAAAAATTAGGTTAAAAATATCCTAAATTTTACATAAAATAAAAATATGATTGTATATTTATTAACACCCTAAACATTAGCCCTTGAAGAAAAAAATACTTTTACTGTTATTGCTCTCAATTTCAGCAATTAAAGCGCAGTCCAAATTTCAATTCATAAAAAAATCCGAAAAAGAAGTTGTAAAATTTCGCTTAATCAACAATTTAATTGTTTTCCCTCTAAGTATCAATGGAAAGGAACTTTCGTTTATATTGGATACTGGGGTAAGAAAGTCAATTCTTTTTAATTTAAATGAAAAAGATAGTTTAACGCTTAAAAACACTCAAAAGGTTTTTATTAGGGGACTTGGAGCTGGAAAACCGGTGGAAGCGATTCGCTCGAAAAGTAATGAAGTTCGTATTAAAAATGTTTTGGGATTCAGTCAGGAAATATTTGTGATTTTAGATGATACTTTTAAACTTTCTTCTAAAATGGGAACTACGATCCATGGAATTATTGGTCACGATTTATTGAAGGACGTAATTGTAAAGGTAAACTATAATAGTAAAACGCTTACTTTATATGAGCCTAAGGCTTACAAACAACCAAAATGTAGATCTTGTGAAGTATTAGATATTGATTTTTATAAGAATAAACCATTTGTTGATATTATTGTAAGCACTGATAATAAAGAGGATATCCCTGTCACCATGCTTATTGATTCAGGTGGAAGCGATGCCATTTGGATGTTTGAAGGAACCGAGAAAAATATTGTTACTCCAGAAAAATACTTTATCGATATTTTGGGAGAAGGGTTGAGTGGAACCATTTATGGTAAAAGAAGCAGAGTTAGCAAGGTGAAAATTGGAAAATATACTCTAGAAAACCCAACGGCTTCCTTTTTAGATTCGGTATCTACTATAAATGCTAGAAAATTTAAAAGAAGAAATGGAAGTATTGGTGGAGGAATTTTAAAGCGTTTTAAAGTGTGGATTGATTACCCCAACAAGAAATTTATTCTAAAGAAGTCAAGCTCATTAAAGAAGGGATTTCATTACAACATGAGTGGGTTACATGTAGTTTATAATGGATTGGAGTTGGTTAAAGAGAAAAGCGATATATCAAGTAGAACAACTTTTGCTACTGATGATACTGATGGAAATGTTATTTCTTTTGTTACCAGTTATGCTTATAAATTTAAGCCATCATTTAAAATTGAAAGTGTTGTTAAAGGGTCACCAGCTGATATTGCAGGTCTAGAGCCAGGCGATATTATAAAAAGAATTAACGGAAAGTTTGGCCATGAATACACACTTGAGTCCATTACAGCATTGTTTCAAGAAAGACCGAATAAGAAAATTAGTGTGATTGTTGAACGGGGCGTTGTTGAATTGAAATACAAGTTTTATTTAGAGCCTAGGATTTAAATCTCTGGTGAGTAATTTAATTATACCCCTTTACATTTCCCATATCAAGAGTAGCAATAGAAAGTTTATGTTTAGAAGGAAGGATGGCTCCTGATTCACAAGTAATCCAGTCGTTCCATGTAGCCTCTATACCACCAACTGGTATAATAGAAACCCACATTTTATAAGAAACTGGTTTTCCATTTTCATCTAAAATCCATAGATAGGAGTCTCCTGGTGTCGAACCTCCAGAAGTATAAGTTATTAATAAAGCGTCCTTATTGTTATGACTCACAAAGCTTCGTTTTATACCGTTTTCAAATACTTTATAAGGAGCAACTAACCAAAAGCTATCATTATTAAAATAATCGATAGCTTTTTGACGTATTTCCGGAGCATTTTCCTTTTTATTTTTTATATAAACAATGCTTTTTTCTGGTAGTTTAGTATTTAAAGAAACTCTATTATCGCCCCATTGAACAGAAACAGTATCCAATTCTTTATCCCATTTATAAAAATGTTTTCCTCTAAAACTCCATTCAATAAAACGCGTAGTTTTGTATGCCTCATAGTTTAAGGACCTTAACATTTTTAGCGCTAGTTCATCAGCTTTTTTTCCTTCTTTTCCCCTTGGAATAGACTCATTTTTACTGTAAATATATATTCCTATAACAACAGCTATAACTAATAGCAAAAAACCAGCTATTTTCAATAGTTTTTTCATCGTTAACTTTTGAGTGTTCTAAAGCTAAGTTACCAAATTATTTATGGTTTTCGTAATATTCGATTACATGAGGTGGAATTTCAACATCTGCGTTTAATTTTTCATCCGAGACAGGTTTTTCTACCTTTTGAACTATTGGTACAATTCCTGCCCAAATAGGTAAAACTTCATCCTCGGGTTCGTCAATAGCTCCTACATTTCTAATTTTTGCAGACGCAGTATCAATTGAAATTTCAATAACTAATGTTTGATCTAGCTCTTTTTGACTCATTTCTCTTAAACTATCCCATCTGTTTGGTATCATATAATCGAGAACACATTTTAATGCGACTTCTTTTTGTTCATCATCTTCTATTTTTTTAGGAGCCCCAAAAATAGTAGCAGAACGATAGTTTACCGAATGATGAAAACCAGAGCGAGCAAGGACTAACGCATCTAAATGAGTAATAGTGATGCTGACGGTTTCTAAGGAAAGCAACGATTTTAACATTCTATTGCCGTTTGAGCCATGCAAATAAATCTTATTACCAATTCTTCCATAGGCCATAGGAATGCTAATAGGTACACCATCGTAGGTATAACTCACATAGCCAAGAAATCCTGCATCTATAATTTTGTTGATTTCTTCTTGGTCGTATACAGCTCGGTTTGCACCTCTTTTTACTCTGTTTAATTTTGATTTAGTATACTCTTTCATTTCAGTTATAATTTATAAAGATTTTGAAAAAACGAAGTTGTCGTAGTCAGTCCCTCCAACTCGAAAAGAATAATTTCCAACATGTAAGAATTCATTTTTTTGATAAAATTTAATCGCTCTATAATTTTTAATATATGTTGTTAGCCAAATGGTGTCAAAATTCAATTCTTTAGCCTTCTTTAGCATTACATCTAAGGTCTTTTGACCAAGTTTTAAAGAAAGGAATTCATTCAATATATATATTCGTTCTAATCGACAGCAATTGTTTGAATCTACATTTTCATTTTTTGCATTCAATACAATTTTGGCATATCCAGCGGGGAAAGAGTTGTAATAAAGAATAAAGTAGAGGTTATTTGTATCTGCTAAATCTTTTGAAGTCCTTTCAATTGAAAACGCCATGCTATTATAATCAAATAGGTCTTGTTTGTTTTCAATAAAATGACCATGTGATTCAGAGTAAGTTATTCTACCTAGTAAAGCTACAACCTCGCTATCTGATACCTTTGCTCTTTTAATTTCTATCATGTGTAAATTATTTCAAGTTCTTATCTTTTATTAGGAGGAATATTTTTGAAAAACTCTATGGTTTCCATAAGTTTATTTATGTCCTTTGGAGCGTAAACTTTTACGGAAGATGCAGGGTTGCTTTTCAAATGTTTCTTAGGTCTGATAGGTCTTTCTACGAAATTTCCATTACAGGATGGACAAACATTGTTAAACACTTCTAAAGCACAAGTTTTGCAATAAGTGCATTCAAAAGAGCAGATCATGGCTTCCGTTGAATCATAGGGTAAATCTTGACCACAATGTTCGCAATTTGGTCTAATTTCCAGCATAACTATAGCTTTAAACGATTTTTAATTCAAAAAGACAAACTGTAGCATTCAAATAATGCTGTGGCAGCCCTTTTGCGTCTTGAATTTTTCGAAGGCCAATAAAGTCGAAACCACATTTTTGGTAATACGATATAAGACCTTGATTTTCACCAACGGTGTCCATACGAATAAATTCTTTTTTGTTTTCTTTTGCATACTTAATGGCCCAGTCAACAATTTTTTTTACCAAATTTCTCCCCTTAAATTCTACGTGGGTCGCAATTCTGTGAATATAAATAGAAGGATCAGAATTTCTTTCTCCCCAAATTTGAGGGTCGCTAAAAGCAGTAGCCCATATACATATAATTTGGTCGTTTTCTGAAATATTCCATTGCCTATTTTCAGCAATTTCTTCTTCTATTAATTCCAATTCAAATTGAGACCAATGAACGGCTAATTTCTGTTTTTGAAACTTAGTAGCCATTTCATATAAATTGAAAATTTCATCAATGTTATTTGGGGTACTGTTTTTTATTTTCATAGAATTAAGGTTTTATATATTCTATACTTATGTTTAAATTATTTTAAATACTCTGTTTTCGCGATATGATTAACAGGGAAATTAAGAGAGTTCGCAATATAACAGAGCTTATTTGCCATGTGGTGAAGTTCATTGGCTTTTTCAACCATAGAAGGCTCTTTAACAGTTACCATTGGTTGTAGTGTAATTTCAACAAATTTTCCTCCACCATTACTAGTTTCAACCATAGTACCTTTGACGTTATCAATGTATTCCATCACCACAACTCCAGCTTCTGAACATAAGTGTAGGTACCAGAGCATATGACAAGTAGATACAGATGAAACCAACAAATCTTCGGGGTTGTGCTTAGTTTTATCTCCCCTAAAACTTGGATCTGAAGATGCCATTATAGTCGTTTTATTTTCAATACTAATTTCATGGCTGCGTTCGTAATTCTTATATCCAGAAGTACCTGTACCGTTGTTTCCAGTCCATTTTATGGTTGCGTTGTAATTGTGTTGTCGAGACATAGTTTTGTAAAAAATGTAATATTTAATTTAGCTTCGTTAACAAAAATACTATATTTAAGGACTATTGTTTTAGTCCAGAATTAATAAATTAAGTAGTCCAGATGTTTCCGTATAAAACTAGTTTTGTTCTTAAAAAGAATACAAGTCAAGCTCTATATTTACAATTAGCAAATCAATTTATTTTGTATATAAGTGAGGGGAAATTACCTAACGGGACTAAACTTTTGGGAACTCGACCTTTATCTAATTTACTGGATGTGCATAGGAAGACTGTAGTGGCCTGTTACGAAGAATTGGAACAACAAGGATGGGTAAAAAGTGTGCCTAAAAAGGGAACTTTTGTAAAAGATGACCTTCCTATTTTGAATCAACAAGAACTATTAGGTGTAAAGCAAGAAGATGATGAAGAAGTTAGTTCTGATTTTGCTTTTTATAAAGAATCGTTGTTACCAGAAAAAGAACTAATTAAAGGGGAGGAATGGACCACTATAAATGATGGTATTTCTGACACCAGATTAGCTCCAACAGTTGAAATAGGAAGAATTTATAGACGTATATCGGCTAGAAAGAACATTTTTAAAGATATTTCATACGGATCTACTTTTGGAAATGAAAGGCTTAGAGAGGTGCTGGTTGAGTATTTGAATTCATCGAGAGGATTAAAAATAACAAAGAATAATCTTTTGATAACAAGAGGAAGTCAAATGGGAATTTGGCTAAGCGCACAACTACTCCTTAAGAAAAATGATGTAATCGTTGTAGGAATGACCAATTATTCGTCAGCAGATATAACCTTTATGCAAAGGGAAGCAACATTAAAAAGAGTAGAGGTTGATTCTGAAGGAATAGTAACTTCGCAAATTGAAAGCATATGTAAAACTTCTTCTATAAAGGCGGTTTATATTACATCACATCATCATCATCCAACTACAGTTACTTTATCCGCAGAGAGAAGACTGCATCTTTTGAATTTAGCAAGAAAATATCGTTTTGCCATTATTGAAGATGATTATGATTACGATTTTAATTATAATCATGCACCAATTTTACCTTTAGCCAGCCATGATGATCGGAAAAATGTGATTTACATAGGTTCTGTATGTAAAACGGTAGCTCCAGTATTTCGAATAGGTTATTTAATAGGCTCTGAATCATTTGTTAAAGAGGCGTCTAAATATAGAGGGTATGTAGATAGGCAAGGAGACGCAATACTAGAACTGACCTTCGCTGAATTCATAAAGTCTGGTGATTTGGACAGACATATTAGAAAGATTTTAAAAATTTATGAAGAGAGGAGAGATTTGTTTTGCAGTTTGTTGAATAGTGAGTTGTCTGACTATTTAGATTTTAGTATTCCTAAGGGAGGAATGGCAATTTGGGTTAAACTTTCTTCGGAATACACATGGGAAGAAGTGAAGAGAGAGGGGGTAAAGCATAAATTTTCTCTAGGAGATTGGAAACGTTATGATATGGCAGGTAAATCACACAATGCAATTCGAATGGGATTTGCGAGCTATACTAATGATGAAATTTACGATCTAATTAAAAAGTTAAAATTAATTTTTTCTGTACTAAAAGAAAATAAGAAGAAGTAGAAACAAAACCGTCTTTTGTTTGTTGGTTATGGAAAGGCGAAATAGTTAAGTTCGTGTTATTACGCAATAAATAAAATCTTAATAACTAGTAAAAAAGATAAAACCTCCTTAAAACTAAAAGGAGGTTTTATTATCATATATTCTTTACTTAGAAATAAACTTCGCTATGTTTAATCTAATAAGTGTTTATTCTTTCTGTGGAATAAATTAACCATTCCAACATTAGTTTCTTTGTTATCAGCGATAATATGAACAATTAGGTCTTTAGAATCAGATAGGAAAGCGAAATGTGTTTGTCCTTCTAAACTAACCATTAAGTTGTGTATTTCCTTATTTTCAAGATCATCAATGTAGTTTAACCCTCTGGTAATCTGTCTAAGTACTTCAACTTGGAATGAAGCCGCTAATTGGTTATCAATATCTTCATTACTACTATAGTAATCTACAACCATTCCGTCTTCCGCGGAAATGATGGTGATTGATATAAGCCCTCCAAGTTGGCCACTAATTGTTTGTGAGTATTTTTTTATGTCTTCTAGGTTCATAATATTTAAATATTTTTTATTTAACGAATTTTAATGCTTTCTACCAAGAGCTAGTATCTACTCCATTATCTGATATTATTTGTTTAATAAAGGAAACATAATCTCCTCCTTTGTCTGCAACAAATTCGTTTAAGTGTTTTTCACTAGCATCAATACCACCACTTGCTTCAAGTTCTAATAATTTTGCATAAAGAGGCGCAATAGTATTTATTACTGCATCTGGAACAAAACTTCTAGCTCCTAAAAAGGCTGTAGGTTTACCTGAAGGATCCTTGAAGATATCGAAGTTGGTAACAATCCAATAATACTTACCTGTTTTTGTCAGGTTTTTAACCACCGCATTGAAGTTATTTCCTGCCTTTAAATGATCCCATAAAGTTTTGAAAATAACCTTAGGCATATCTGGGTGTCTTAATATGTTATGTGGTTGACCTATAAGCTCATCTTTAGTATATTCGCTTACTTCTATGAAAATGTTATTAACATAAGTAATTGTACCTACTTCATCAGTTTTACTTTTAATAACTTTCGTTTTGTCCCAAGCAATTTCTTCATTGACTGGGGTTGGTCTGTTGTTACTCATAATTTTTTATTGATTAAAGGGGTATAAACATTGTTATATGTCATGTAATAAGGGGAAAACCTTTTATTATGAAGGTATCTTCACCATATAATCTTAAGCAATATTCGTTACCCAAGTTGTATAATTGAAAGAGTTAAGCTTTTCTTTTCTCTACTTTTGTATTTTGTTCTTTTTTAGAACAAAGCTTTCATCATATCACCTAAACTATCATGTTCGTCAAATAATATATCAAGAAAAGCTTTCTTTTTCTTTGCAGTTGATGCTACAACTCCTTCTGAAAATCTATATTTCCTAAAGGTTTTCAGTTGATTGTTCAAATGTTTTTTTAACGATTTGTCAATAGGTAAGTGATTGGTGTCTTTCATGTGTTATATTTTATAGTGCTTCGTTTAATTTAGCTTTGTGTTTATTCAGCATAGCTTTGGTAATACCCATATTTGCCTTTTTAGAATCAACTGCTAAATAGATGAAATAGTTTCCACTAGGAGCAATGTTTATAATATGTATTTGAGAAGATAAAGTAATTGTAATATCTTGAATTTCTTCTTTTAAACCTAAAGCTTCAATTGCTTTTAATTTTGCTTTTACAACTTCTAAATTATAAGCAGAGGCTAAATTCGGATCGAATTTCTTATCTGCTGTAAATGAATCATAGGCTTCTCCAGAGGCTACGTCTGTAATTGATACGGCAACAAAACCGTCAATTGCTTTTAAGTTCGTAATTAGGTCGTTTAATATTTCTTTCATAATAAAAAGGATTAAGTTAATAAAAATGTTTTGCTATTATTTTGAAACTATTTTACGAAGGGTAAGCTTCATAAAATTTGCCTTTGAAAGATCTTTTGTCATTAAACAAATTGATTGATCTTTATTTATTTTATTGATAATAATGAACCCACTTTCTGATGCCAAAGAGATAAGTTTTGAAGCTTTAGCCCCCATGGTGTCCTGAAGAAGTTCATCAGACATGGTTGCCATTACACTGATCATAGCAGAGACATTATTTTCATTGGATACATTGTGTGAGTCAAGTACATGGCCTTCTGAGTCAAAAACCAGTCCAGATTCTGCTTGTGACTTTTCGATAAGCATAGTAAGATCTACTTTTTCCATTTTAATATTATTATAGGGTATTAATTGTTAAAAAATTTATGATTAGCTACTTAATTATAGAAACGCTATCATGAAATGGTTAGTAGTAGTAGGAGTTGATTTGTTTCTACGATTTAAAAGTAGTATATCTTTTCTCTTTTGAGTTGGAAAGTAGGTGTATATGCCGTTAATCGAAGGTGAAATACACTTTTTTATAGTTGAATGAATTTTTGTAAAGTAAAATGGGAGAAGTGGATACCTAATTTGCCCTTTATTATAAGGTTGCCTTAATCATTCGGTCATTACCAAATAAGTCTTTTCTTAGGTGAATGGTATTAAAACCATTATTTTTTACAAGTTGAGAAGTTTCTTTTCCTAAATATTGATTAATTTCAAAAAACAATATGCCTCCTTTATTTAAATGTTTTGAAGCGAGAATTGAAATTTTATCATAAAAAATAAGAGGATTATCATTTTCAACGAATAGCGCTAAATGAGGTTCATTAAGTAGAACATTGTTTTTTATTTCTTCTTTTTCAAGTTCTCGCACATATGGAGGGTTTGAAACGATAATGTCGTAATTGTCAGGTAGTGATTTATTTTGGAGTATGTCACTATTTATAAACTCAATTTCCACATTATTAATAAGAGCGTTTTGTTTAGCAATTTGAATAGCCTCTGAAGATATATCAATAGTAGAGACTTTTGCACTAGGGAGATTAACTTTTAAACTTATAGGAATACATCCAGATCCAGTGCCGATATCCAGGATTTTTATTTCCTTGCCAAAGGAAGAAGATTCTTCAATAATCCATTGAACTAGCTCTTCTGTTTCTGGTCGAGGAATTAAGGTGTTGCTGTTTACGTTAAAAGGGAGTCCATAAAACTCAGTTTTACCTATAATATATTGAATAGGTTCTTCCTTTTTTAGTCGATCTAATAAGGATAAGATAATTTGTTCTGTTTCTTTTTCAATTTCTTCACCAGCTTTTAGTACCGTATCAATCCTTTTGAAATTCAAATATTCTTCAACAGTAATATAGAAGAAAGTGTCAATTTCTGTTTTAGGGTAAATGGAAGAAAGCTCTTCTGAAAATACGGACTTTAGCTGTTTTATTGTCATTTATAGTAAATCTTTAATCATCCAAACATTACACGAATAGTGTCCTGTGCTTCCTAGAGGCTTATCTATATTTATAAAACCATTTTTTTTGTACAAGGCTCTGGCGGCCTCCATATAGGGCATGGTTTCTAAATAACATTGTTCAAAACCTTCTCTTTTAGCATTATCCAAACAATGATTAATCAATTTACTACCTAAACCTTTACCTCTTGTAATTGGTAAGAAATACATTTTTTGTAATTCACAAATATTTTTATCTGTTCCTTCCAGCTTAGAATAACCTGCACCGCCAACTATTTTATTATTATGTTCAATAACATAATAGTTGCCAACTAAATTTTGGTAGGTTTCATACATTTCATCTGTTGCTTTATCTTCATAAGCAGTGCCTATTTTTGGAACCCCAAATTCTATTAATACATTTCTGATTAACTTAGCAACTTCAAGATTGTCATCTGGTTTTATTTCTCTTATAATAAAATCTGACGGAGTCATATGAATATAGTATTTTTGCTTTGGCAAGGTACTGCAAAAAATTCGATGAGAATAGTTATTTGCTCAACTTGTAAAAAATAGAATAGATAAATAAGATTGTTAACTCACGAAAAATATATCAGGCGTTGCATTCAGCTTGGAAAAAATGGTTTAGGTACGTGTAGACCCAATCCTTCAGTAGGAGCGGTGGTAGTTTATGATAATAAAATAATAGGAGAGGGCTTTACTTCTCCATATGGAGGACCTCATGCTGAGGTAAATGCAATTAACTCAGTTAAAAATCAGGAATTACTTCAAAAGGCTACAATTTATGTTACGTTAGAGCCTTGTTCTCATCATGGAAAAACACCTCCTTGTGCGGATTTAATTGTTGCTAAGAAAATACCAAACGTAGTTGTTGGCTGTATTGATACAAATTCGCTAGTATCAGGAAAAGGTATTAAAAGATTAGAAAAAGCCGGTTGTAATGTTACTGTGGGTGTTCTTGAAGAAGAGTGTTTTGAGCATCACAAACGTTTTTTTACTGTACAAAACAAGCAAAGACCATATATCATTTTAAAATGGGCTGAAACTAAAAATGGATTTATTGCGCCATTAGTTAAAAAAGAGCTAAAACCTGTTTGGATTTCTAATCAATATTCTCAGCAACTCGTGCATAAATGGCGTAGTCAGGAACACGCTATTTTAGTAGGTACAAATACGGTTCGATTAGATAATCCATCTTTAAATGTAAGAAAATGGAAAGGGAATAACCCCATAAGAGTTGTTATTGATAGATACTTAAAGTTGCCTTTAAACAGTAATGTGTTTTCGAAAGATCAACAGACCATTGTTATTTGTGAAAAAAACAAAAGTAGCTCTTCGAATATTATTTATGAATATGTAGATTTTTCTCAGAACCTAGTATATGAAGTTGTTGAGGTACTTAATAAGCATAAAATTCAATCAATTATAATTGAAGGAGGTACAAAAACCTTACAGCAATTCATAGATAATAATCTATGGGATGAAGCGAGAGTGTTTGTCGGAGAAGGTGAATTTAATGAAGGAACGAAAGGACCTGAGTTTAAGAGGTCAGTGGCAAAAGAAAAAAGAAATATTAACGATATAATAAGGATATATAAGAATGATTAAAAATATCATTTTTGATTTTGGAGATGTTTTCATCAATTTGGATAAGCAAGCAACTTACAAGGAATTGGCTCAGCTAGGGGTTACTGAAATAACTCAAGAAATGATGGAGACGTATTATAAATATGAAATGGGACTGATAACTACTGACGAGTTTGTCGGTTTTTTTCATGATAAATTCAATCTTAAAAAAGAAAGCTTGATAGATGCTTGGAATGCAATTTTATTAGACTTCCCTCTTCATAGATTAGACTTTCTTAAAGAATTAGCCAAAAAAGGTAATTACAGATTGTTTTTATTGAGCAACACTAACGATTTACATATTTCTTGGATACAAAGAGATTGGGGAGATAAATTATACAATGAGTTTAAAGTTTGTTTTGAAAAGTTTTATTTGTCTCATGAAATAAACTTAAGAAAACCGAATACCGATATTTATGAATTTGTTTTAAATGAAAATGACTTAGTAGCTGAAGAAACAATTTTTATAGATGATACAGAAGAAAATATAATTGCTGCTGAGAAATTAGGTATAAAAGTATGGAATATAAATCCTGAAAAAGAAGATGTAGTTAATTTGTTAGATAGGAGCATTTTTAAATAGTATGTTACACCTTATATTAAGTATAGTGTTTTCCACATCGTTGTTCGCAATTTTTAAATACTTTGGTATTTATAAAGTAAATACGCTACAAGCGATTGTAGTTAATTATATAGTGGCATTTTTATTAGGAATGCTATCAGCGAATACTATCGGTAGTATAGGAACAATTGGAGACCAACCATGGTTCTTAGGGGCTGTTGCTCTGGGCTTACTTTTTGTAACCATTTTTTTTGTAATGGCAAAAACTGCACAATATAATGGAGTTTCAGTGGCATCCATAGCAGGAAAAATGTCGGTAGTAGTGCCTATTGTCTTCGGAATTATACTTTATAAGGAAAGTACTTCGTTTTTTAAATTAATAGGAATTGTAATCGCATTGGCGGCGGTATACCTATCTTCTGTAAAAGATAACGAATCAAATAATAAAGGTAGACTGCTGTTTCCTGTTTTACTCTTTTTAGGGTCAGGTGTTATAGATACTACCTTAAAATTTATTGAAACCAACTACGTTTCTGAAAAAGAGGTAGATTTCTTTTCTGGAAGCCTATTCGGTTTTGCTGCATTCTTTGGTTTAATTATTTTGATCATTAAATATTTTGTTTTAAAGGAAAAATTTGAGTTAAAGAGTATTATCGCAGGAGTGGTGTTAGGTATACCTAATTATTATTCTATTGTTTTTTTGGTTAAAGCTCTTCAAAATAAGAATTTTGAGAGTTCTCAGTTGTTTACTATTAATAATGTTGGAATTGTTGTTGTATCAACTTTACTTGGGCTTTTATTATTTAAAGAAACCTTCAGTTTAAAGAATAAAATAGGAGTAGCACTTGCAATTATTGGAATTATTTTAGTGACAGTAGCCTAATGAGTGAAGAAATAAAAGACACATATAAAACGCTAACTAAACCTTCAGAAGAAACACTGTTTAAAGATAGAAATAGTAAGTTTTTCGGTTATGCCTTCCCAGTTTCAACAGAAGAAGATATTAAGGAGAGATTAGAAGAATTAAGGAAGCTACATCATACTGCTAGACACCATTGTTATGCATGGCAACTGGGTACAGAAAAGATTCGATTTAGAGCAAATGATGATGGGGAGCCGAGTAATTCTGCAGGACAGCCGATTTATGGTCAAATTCAGGCGTTTGATGTTACAAATGTATTAATTGTTTCGGTGAGATATTTTGGTGGAACAAAACTTGGAGTAGGAGGATTGATAAACGCATATAGAACTTCTGCTCAATTAGCCTTGGAAGCCTCTGAAATTGTTGAAAGAACTATTGATGTTCTTTATAAATTGAAGTTTGGCTACGATATGATGAATAAAGTTCAAAGAATAATTAAAGAGCGCAATCTAAAAATTGTGAGTCAAAAGCTGGAAATGGACTGCGAATATGTTATTTCTGTTAGAAAAAAAGATGCACATCAAATATTTGATATTTTTGAGGCTTTGTTTAAAGTAGAAGTTAAGCAATTGTAAATAGCACTGGATAACACCTAGGTCTATATAGTAGTTGAAACACTTCTTAGCTACTGTTATTTTATTATACTTTTATAACTGATTAGGTTAAACTCTATTGTGTGAGTGATATTTAAGCTTTATTTCTATGGGATTAACAAATACTGGAAACCAGAATTAATGTTTTTTGTGTTAATTCAATAGAACTTTTTCGGAAGCAAAATTAATTGCAGCTGATAAAATAGTATTGAAATGTCTTTTTTCAACTGTCTTTTACTGTCAAAAAGGCAATAATTAATTTTATGATATTGTTAGTAATTCTGTTTTTTTATTGAAAATTCAATAATTAAAAAATGATCGATTCTTGAAATGGAAAAAGTTTGTTTTTATTTTGCTGCTTGTTAATTTTTTGTTAATTTTAATAGTAGTTTTTACCATAGCTTCATTTTAAAAGCTGTCTTTCTTTCTTCTTTTTTTACTAAGATATTGAATTATTGAATCTTAAATAATTCATTAGAATTAAACGAAAAAAATGTAATTGTAAAATTTAACACATAACTACTTTTTTTGTTAAAATTTAACATTTAGTTGGAAATAGCTATAAATTTCTTTTCTTTTGATTTCAGATAACTATAAATCAATCAATTATGAAAACAAAATTAAAATGGGGAATTACTCTTCTCTTTTTATTTAACGTTTTATGGTCATTTTCTCAGACCAAAGAGGTTACTGGGGTCGTATCTGATGATACAGGTCCATTACCTGGGGTTACCGTAATAATAAAGGGAACCACTCTAGGTACAGAAACAGATTTTGATGGTAGATACCGTATTAAGACTAAAGTAGGTGATGTTTTAGTTTTTAGTTTTGTAGGTCTGAAAACGTCAGAGCAAACTGTTGGTGTACAAAATACCATTAATGTAAAATTAGAAAGTGATAATCTCTTAACTGAGGTTGTTGTCATCGGTTTCGGTACACAAACTAAAAGAAAATTGACAGATAATGTTGCTAAAATTAATTCTGGCGATATTGCAAATGTTCCTAATCCAAGTGTTATTAATAATATTGCTGGTAAGGCTGCTGGAGTTCAAGTGAGCCAAAGTAATGGTAAGGTTGAGGCAGGATTAAACGTAAGGGTAAGAGGTCAGGCCAGTATTAGTGCAGGTACACAGCCTTTATACGTATTAGATGGTATTCCATTAATCAACGCTGACGAGTCTAATAATGGTTCTCCGACAAACCCATTATTGACATTAAGTCCAAATGAAATTGAATCTATCGATATCTTAAAGGATGCATCCTCTGCGGCAATCTATGGATCGAGAGGTGCAAATGGAGTTGTAATCATTACAACAAAGAAAGGTAAAGAAGGTAAAGCAAAATTTAGTCTAAACATTTCAAATGGTATAAGTTCGGCAGCTAATAAAAGAGATTGGCTAAATGCGGAAGAGTATGTAGAACTTTTCTTAGAAGCAGGAGAAAATGGTTTAAACTTTGGAGGTTGGCCTGCTGCAGGCTTTGTTGAAGCTCGATTAGATAGATACTCAGATGGAACATGGCGAGATGGAACTTATGATACTGATTGGCAAGATATAGCACTGAGAGATGGTTATACAAGAGATGTAGATTTCTCTGTTTCTGGTGGAAATGCAAAAACTACATATTTTTTCTCAGGAGCTTATAATGATACTAAAGGTATTGTTCGAGGGAATAATTTAGAAAGAATTTCATCGAGATTGAATATTCAGCACAAACTTACGGATAAGTTTACTGCAGGAATGAATATGAATTTTTCAAGAGTTGACATTGACAGAATAGCAAATGATAATGCCTTTGTAACTCCTTTACAAGCAATTGCTCAAGCACCGATTTCTCCAGCATATGATGCTAATGGAGATCCCTTCACAAATACGGTGTATGCTAACTTCTTATTACAAGACAAGCACGCATTCTATAACACTATTATTCGAAGAGTAACGGGTCGTGCATTTGCAAACTATGAATTAATTCATGGTTTAACATTTAATACTGATTTTGGGTATGACTTATATACTCAGACAGAAGATTCATTTACAGGTAGACTAGCACCATTTCAATCAACAAATGGAGAAGCTTTTGCTTCAAACGTAAACACTGAAAGCTATAACTTTAGTAATTATTTAAGTTATGATGTAGGTTTACACGAAGATCATGACTTGAATATTGTTGTTGGTACTGAATTTAACAAGTCTAAAAGAAGGTTTACAAGTGTTACTGGAACTCAATTCCCTACGGATGACTTCCAAACGATAAATAGTGCGGCAGAAATTACTGCAGGACAAGGGAGTTTTACTGAATTTTCATTTTTATCGTACTTCGCAAGAGCAACGTATTCATATAAGAATAAGTATCTTTTTAAAGCGAGTGTAAGACGTGATGGTTCTTCTCGTTTTGGAAGAAACAATCAGTTTGGTACTTTTTCAGCTTTCTCTGGAGGATGGATTGTGTCTGAAGAAGATTTCTTAAGAGATAGTGATGTTATTAGCTTCTTAAAATTAAGAGCTAGTTATGGTGAAGTAGGAAATGCAGAAATAGGAAACTTTGCTGCATTAGGATTATTCCAAGGAGTTTCGTACAACCAAAGACCAGGTATTGCACCAACACAACCAGGAAATAGCCAGTTATCTTGGGAGTCTTCAAGTCAAACAGATTTTGGGCTTGAGTTTGGAGTGTTGAATGGTAGAATCTCAGGAGAGTTTGCTTATTATAACAAAGATACTGATGGATTACTTTTTGCTTCTCCATTACCAGGGAGTTCTGGAGCTACAAGTATTAATAGAAATATTGGTAGGCTAAGAAGTAAGGGTATAGAATTTTCTTTGCAAACTGAGAATATTACGAATGAAAATTTCAAATGGACCACAAACTTCAATATAGGTCAAAATGATAACGAAGTTGTATCGTTACCAGGTGGAAATGACGTAATTAATGGAAGAAATATCTTAAGAGAAGGAGAAGTGGCAAATGCATTTTACTTAATTGAGTATGCAGGTGTAGACCCAGCAAATGGAGATGCATTATATAATTTAAATGATGGTTCAGGAGGTACAACAAACGATCCGAATTCTGCAGAGAGAGTAGTTGTAGGTAATCCATTTCCAGAGTGGATAGCAGGTTTAACAAATACAATAAAATATAAGGGCTTTGATTTCAACTTTACTTTACAAGGAGAATTTGGCGCAAGTATTTATAATGGTGGAGGACGTTTCCAGTCAGCTAATGCGGATTGGTTTGATAACCAAACAAAAGATCAGTTAAGAAGATGGCAAAAACCTGGAGATATTACAGATGTACCTCAAGCGAGATTAGGATGGGGTAATGGTACAGCACACTCTACAAGGTATCTTCAAGAAGGTGATTTTATAAGATTAAGAAATATTACGTTGGGATATACATTACCAAAAGAAATTTTGGATAAAGTAAAATTCGGGAATGTTAGAGTATATATCAGTGGGTTTAATTTGTTAACTTTTACTGATTATGATGGTTATGATCCAGAATCTAGAAGTGACGCAGGTGGAATCGGACAAGTTTTCTATTCAGCACCAGCTGCTAAGACAGTATCTATAGGATTAAACTTAACATTCTAATTTAAAAAGATAATAAGATGAAAAAAGCATATTTACTTATAATAGCAATATCGATTGTCTTTGTTAGTTGCGAGGATAAATTGAACTTAGAGCCTGCACAAAGTATCTCAGTAGAAACTGCTATTTCTACTGAAGAGAATATTGCAAATATTTTGATTGGAGCATATGATGAAGCTGGACAGGCTGCGACATTTGGTGGAAGAACACATATCATTGCTGATTTATTAGGAGTTAATAACCAAGTGTCTTGGAATGGTACATTTTTAGACCCAAGACAGTTTTTTACTAAAAGTATTTTAGTGGATAACGGATTTGTATCAGGTCATTGGAATAACTCTTATGAGGTAATTAATCAGGTTAATTTAGTAATTGATAACATAGATAAAGTTACTAGTAGTACTGAAGAGAGAGATAGAATTGAAGGAGAGGCTAAGTTTTTAAGAGCCTTGACCTACTTTGATTTAGTAAGGTTATTTGGACCGAATTATCAAGCAGGTGGTGGAAATACTCAAGACGGAGTACCTTTACATTTGAATGGTATTATTGACTATAGTGGAAACTTAGATATTGCGCGTAGTTCTGTGGAAGAAGTGTATACCCAAATTTTAAGTGACCTTTCTGATGCGGCTACAAAATTACCAGCTTCAAATGGATTTTTTGCAGACCAATATGCGGCAAAAGCTTTACAAGCTAGGGTATATTTCCAACAAGGAAATTATACTGGAGCCAGAGATGCAGCCAATGATGTCTTAATGAATAGTGGTCATAGTTTAGCACCTACTTATGCTGGTGCTTTCAATAACGACTCTGATGGTGTTGAAGATATTTTTGCTTTTCAGGTAACATCTCAAACAGGAACAAACCAAATGATTACTTTTTATGCATCTCAGGCAAATGGAGGTAGACAAGGAGATATTGCTATTGAAGGACCTTATACAGCTTTGTTTGATGATCCTGCTAATGATGTAAGATCTTCTTTTCATTATGTAAGTCCTGATAATGGGTTAAACTTAACCTCTAAGTATACCAATCAATTTGGAAACGTTCCGGTATTACGAATTGCAGAAATGCATTTAATTAGAGCTGAGGCTAATTTCAGAGAAGGAACTTCTATAGGCTTAGCGCCGCTAGCAGAAATTAATGCTTTAAGAGGAAGATCTGGGGCAGCTGCATTAGGGGCTTTAACTTTAGATTTATTATTTAATGAAAGACAATTGGAATTAGGGTTCGAAGGTCATTTAGTTCATGATCATAAAAGAACAGGTAGAGCAATTGGAACTTTGGCAGCTAATGATAACTCTTTAGTACTACCAATTCCTCAATCAGAACTGGATACGAATTCATTAATAACGCAAAATGATGGGTATTAATATTACTTAAGAATAAATATCACAATTAGGTTATAACTAAAATCTTGAAGATGATTTTGATATAAAAACTTTTGTGATAAACAACTGGACCGATTTAGAGTACCAATATAATAGAGAAACATAACATTTAACTGGGATCATTGCGTTAACAACAAATCTCAAATTATTTGAAGTTTGAATTGATTTATATTATTGTTCTTTGTTATCTAAATCGGTCTTTTTAATATCTATTTGTTAAAAAAAGCTATAAAATCAGACTGGTTCTTTTTAAAATATAACAACACCAGTCAATTAATAGAAAACACTTCATCGTCTTTTTTAAAGAAATATTCTTTTCTAGAATTAGACAAAACTTTAGTTGGTAAATTTATTGATCAAACTTCTGCATATCTTGCTTTTTAAGCATCTGAAATTGTTATAATGGCTTAGAGTTTTATTAAAATTGAAATTTGGCTAGGTTGAAAATCCAAAGAATGGTTAAAGAAGGTAATTATCAAATTGTACTCATCAATTTTTCATATTTCAGTTAAATACAAACAGATAATGGCTTTTCGTTGTTATCGCAACTTAGTTGTTAAAGACGTGTTAAATGCGTTTTTTCATAAAACCATTTTAATGATTTGCCCTAAATTGTCTTTTAAATAAACTATAAACCACATGAAAAAACTAATTATGAGTCTATCTTTTGCAGTTCTTGTCTGTAGTGGATATGCTCAGGAAAATTTAACTTATCAAAAACCTTCGAAAGAGATATTGGAATTGGTTGATGTACCAAGAAGACCAGGAATTCGAATTGACGGGAAAAAGGAAAACTTTCTTTTATTGGGAAGAGATGGTTATAAATCTATTGAAGAACTATCTAAAAAAGAACTTCGTTTAGGAGGATTAAGGATTGATCCAAAAACGAATATTTCAAGCAGGGTAAGTTATTATACGGATATAACTATTAAAAGGATAAAGGAAAATAGAGAAATTAAGGTAACAGGACTGCCTAAAAATCCAAGAATAGCAAATTTACAATGGTCTCCTGATTATAGTAAATTCGCTTTTACTAATACTACAGAAGCAGGAGTTGAGCTTTGGATAGGAGAAGTTGCAAATGCAAAAGCTCGTAAACTTACAGAAGCAGTTTTGAATGCAAATATTCGTGGAGCGTTTACATGGTTTAAAGATGGAAATTCTCTATTGGTTCGTTTTTTAGCTGCAAATAGAAAATCATTAATCGATACGCAAACTGCTGTGCCTACCGGTCCAATTGTATCGGTCAGTGATGGGGTAAAAGCTCAAAATAGAACTTACCAAGATTTGTTAAAAACACCAAATGATGAATTCAACTTTGAGCTCTTAGCCACTTCTGAGTTAAAAAAAGTTTCCTTAAATGGTACTATTAAATCTTGGGCAAAGGCAGATATGTACACAAGAATGAGTTTGTCACCAGATGGAGAGTACATTTTATTAAGTAAAATAAAGAAGCCATTTTCTTACTTAGTTACTTATGGGCGTTTTCCTCAGGAAACTTCAATTTACACAAAGGATGGAAGTTTAATTAAGGTGATCAATGATGTTCCTCTAGATGAAGTTCGTCCAAAAGGATTTATGGCAACTAGAGAAGGAAAAAGAAGTATTCAATGGCGTGGTGATCAAATGGCTACCTTATATTGGGCAGAGGCTTTAGATAAAGGGGATCCTGCTGTTAAAGTTCCTTTTAGAGATGAAGTGTTTGAGTTAAAAGCACCTTTTACAGGAACTCCAAAGTCAATATTAAAAACCATTAATCGTTTTTCATATATCCGATGGACAAATGAAAAAGATGTTGCATTTGCTTATGATTACTGGTGGAATACAAGAAACATAAAAACATATCAATTTAATCCAGAAAATGTTAACCAGAAACCAATTATTTTTTCTGATCGAAATTACCAAGATAGATATAGTGATCCAGGGAATTTTGTAACAAGTAAAAATGAGCTGGGTAATGAGGTGGTTACAATAGAGAAAGGAAAGGCATATTTAATCGGTAATGGATATACGAAAAAAGGAAAGTTTCCTTTTGTAGATACTTATTCTTTAAAATCAAAAAAAACGAAGAGAATTTATCAATCTGCTTATACTGATAAAGTAGAAGATATTTATTTTGCTGTTGATTTAAAGAAGAAAGTATTTTTAACAAGTTTAGAGTCCAAATCTGAGATTCCAAATTATTATTTTAAAAATCTTAAAACAAAAAAGGCAACTGCTATTACAAATTTTGAAAACCCATTTAAGAGTATTCAAAATGTCCATAAAGAGGTTATCAAGTATAAGAGAGAAGATGGTTTGGAGTTGACAGGAACATTATACTTACCAGTGGGGTATGACAAAGCTAAAAAAGAAAAAATGCCAATGATTTTATGGGCATATCCGCAAGAGTTCAAAGATAAAAAAAGCGCTTCGCAAACTACAAATAACTCGAATAGTTTTACTTATCCGTATTATGGATCAATGATTTATTGGGTAACAAAAGGTTATGTTGTATTAGATGATGCCGCGTTTCCAATTATTGGAGAGGGAGACAAAGAACCAAATGATTCTTTTAGAAAGCAGTTGGTTGCAAATGCAAAAGCAGCTATTGATGCAGTTGACAAATTAGGTTATATTGATAGAGAAAGAGTGGCAGTAGGAGGGCATTCATATGGAGCTTTCATGACGGCAAACTTATTATCACATTCTAATTTATTTGCAGCGGGAATCGCAAGAAGTGGGGCTTATAATAGAACTTTAACTCCATTTGGATTCCAGAGTGAAGAAAGAAACTATTGGGAGGCACCACAGGTATATTACAATATGTCTCCGTTTATGCATGCAGATAAGATGAAAACACCTTTGCTATTAATTCATGGAAAAGCTGATAATAATTCAGGGACTTACCCTTTACAGAGTGAACGTTATTTTAATGCATTAAAGGGACTTGGGGCTACAACTCGATTAGTAATGTTGCCAAAAGAAAGTCATGGTTATAGTGCAAAAGAGTCCATTTTGCATATGCTTTGGGAGCAAGAGCAGTGGCTAGATACTTATGTAAAGAATAAAAAGTAAACAAAACAAATCGAATTAAAATTTTAAAGGGGTGTTCTGAGAAACAGTACACCCTTTTTTTGTTTCTTAATGTAACACTCGATGTTCTATTGTTAGAATGTATAGACTGTTGAAGTAAATAAAGTTGTTTAAAGTATTGATTTGTAGTTTTTTAAAGCTAATTTAGCTCGGGAGTATTCATTTTGTAAATGAAGCACTATTGAAAAAGTCAAAGGGGAATGGTAAACAAACTAACGAAGTATTTAAGTGCTTTTATTATTGCATCCGTAATAATAATTGTTTTTATTCTAGGGGTATATAAATATGAAATATCCAATTATATAGAACTTAGCGAATTGTATGGTATTAATCCAATGTATCTTTATTTTAGATACAAAACAATCAATACAATTTTTAGCGTTGTATTTACTTTTTTAGCGTTAATTGTTTTATCTATTCTAATTATTCAATATTTAAAAGTACGGTTCAAAGAATCAAAGCTTTTAAAGTTTACATTAATTATTTCGATGTTATTAGTCTCTTCATCTATAATTGGAGCATTTCACTGTTTTAATTATTATGGATTCAATTCAAAATATACGATTTCAGAAGATATTTTGAAATACCAGCAGGATTTAGATAATAAAAAGTTCAATCAAGCTCAGACAACCATAATTAAAAAGAAAGCACTAGTAAGTGTTATAAAAAATAAGATTAAAGAGCTTAAAAAGGATTCTTTAAAAGTTAAATTTAAAAGTGGTAGTAGACTTTTAAGTAGAACAAAATACGTTTATAGATATGATGTTGTTTGCCCCGATAGATCATTGGCTATTTTTTTTCAAAAATTTCCTGCTAATAGAAGTATTAGGTTTAATATTAACAATGAAGAGGAAGAAACTGAATTCGTATGCACGCTTCCAGATTTAAAAAATATCGACTTGCAAAAACTTGATTCAATAGGAGGGAATGCAAAGAAGATGATTGAAGTAAGTCAATTTTATGATATGATTCAACATTTCACTCCTTTCAGTTTTAGGAATAAGGTATCAAAAAATGAGTTGTTAAAGACTCTAGATTTAATTAATCTTGATTTTGATATTGTAGAAAATGAGTTATTAGCTAGAAAAGAAGAATTGAAGAATGTAGGTATTTCTTGGGACTTGTTTATATCTGATACCTTATTAAAGTCGGTAGGTAGCGGTCAGAATTATTTTAAAGGCTTCTCATTTACAAGTAGATCGCTAATTTTTATACATGGACTCTTGATACTTTTCTTTATTCGATTAATTTTGCCCATAGGACTGAAAAAGGAGTAATAATATCCTTTTTTATTTAAAAATAGAAGTCTTCTAAAAAATTGATCTAGTGCGTTCTAGGCTTTTCAAATAAAAATCCGTACATTTGCACGCCTTTTCACGAGAACGGATTTAAAAAGGATGTATTTTATATATTAATAAGTTTAATTTCTCTTGGCGTTAGTATCGTTAAAAATCTGACTAACAAAAAGATACAAAATTTTATTCAGACATGTCTGAAGAAACAAAAAATACAGCGGAAGCTGTAAATCCAGCAGAATTTTTAGCAAACTTTGATTGGCACAAATACGAAGAAGGTATTGAAGCAGTTGATGAGGCTAAATTAAAAGAATTTGAAACAGCTTTAGAAGGAACTGTAGGTTTCGTAAATGAGCGTGATGTAATCGAAGGAGTTGTAGTACGTGTTACTGATCGTGATGCTATTATCGATATCAATTCTAAATCTGAGGGTGTAATTTCATTAAATGAATTCCGTTACAACCCTAACTTAGCTGTTGGAGACAAAGTAGAAGTATTAGTTGATAAAAGAGAAGATTCTTCAGGTCAATTAGTATTATCTCACAAAAAAGCACGTGTAATTAAAGCATGGGATCGTGTTAACAACGCTCACGAAACTGGAGAAATCGTTAACGGTTTTGTTAAGTGTAGAACTCGTGGAGGTATGATCGTTGATGTATTTGGTATTGAAGCTTTCTTACCAGGTTCTCAAATTGATGTGAAGCCTATCCGTGATTACGATCAGTATGTTGAAAAAACTATGGAATTCAAAGTTGTTAAAATCAACCATGAATTTAAAAACGTAGTTGTATCTCATAAAGCATTAATCGAAGCTGATTTAGAAGATCAAAAACGTGAAATCATTGGTCAATTAGAAAAAGGACAAGTATTAGAAGGGGTTGTGAAGAATGTAACTTCTTACGGTGTATTTGTTGACTTAGGAGGTGTTGACGGATTAATTCACATTACTGATTTATCTTGGTCTCGTATCAACCACCCGAACGAAGTTGTTGAGTTAGATCAAAAATTAAACGTTGTAATCTTAGACTTTGATGATAACAAGTCAAGAATTCAGTTAGGATTAAAGCAATTATCTGCTCATCCATGGGAAGCATTAAATCCAGAATTAAAAGTTGGTGATAATGTAAAAGGTAAAGTAGTTGTTTTAGCTGACTATGGTGCTTTTGTTGAGGTAGAAGATGGAGTTGAAGGATTAATTCACGTATCTGAAATGTCTTGGTCAACTCATTTACGTTCAGCTCAAGATTTCGTACAAGTTGGTGACGAAGTTGAGGCTCAAATCTTAACATTAGATCGTGAGGAGCGTAAAATGTCTTTAGGTATTAAGCAATTACACCCAGATCCTTGGACTGATATTACTACAAAATACCCTGTAGGTTCTAAGCATTCAGGAACTGTACGTAACTACACTAACTTCGGTGTGTTCGTTGAGTTAGAAGAAGGAATCGACGGATTAGTTTATATCTCTGACTTATCTTGGACTAAGAAAATTAAGCACCCATCTGATTTCGTAACAGTTGGTGATAAATTAGAAGTTCAAGTATTAGAGTTAGACGTTGAAAACCGTAAGTTAAACTTAGGTCACAAGCAAACTTTAGAGAATCCTTGGGATGCTCATGAATCTAAGTATACTATCGGATCTATCCACGATGGAACTATCAAAGAAAAGAATGATAAAGGTGCTACTGTAGCTTTCGCTGATGGTGTTGAAGCATTTGCTCCAACTCGTTTCTTAGAAAAAGAAGAAGGTGGTAAGTTAGCTAAAGGTGACGCTGTTAAGTTCCAAGTAACTGAGTTTAGCAAAGAATACCGTAGAATTGTTGTTTCTCACACATCTATCTTTAGAGAGGAAGAGCAAAAGAATGTAAAAGCTGCTGCTAAGAAAGCTCAGGAAGTAGAAAAAACTACTTTAGGAGATATCGGTGGATTAGCTGAATTAAAGAAGAAAATGGAAGGGAAATAATATATTTTCTAACTATGTAATATAAAACCGTTTAAAAGTAATTTTAAACGGTTTTTTTGTTGTTTTAATGTCGACAATTTTATTGTATATAACAGCTGTGCAGTTTAACTATAGTTAAAGGCATATTATCTATACTATATCTTATAATTAACATTATTTTTTCTTGTTTACATATACTTCTCTTAAATTAGTAAAACAATCCCCTAAATCAATTAAGTATGCTGTTAATAGATAAAGAAAAGTTACTAATTCTATTCAAGAATAGAAGTGTTAAGGATTCTGTATTTCAAGGAACATTAATGATGTGCTTGTCCGAAGATATCTATGAGCAAAAATTTAATAATTTAGGAGTAGTACCAACAAGCTCTTGTAAGTTAGAAGTTGATCATTTATTGAAATCTAAAATTTTACTTGAACTTAACTTTTTTTCTATGGGAAGTACCTCGTGTCTATTACAAGCTAAGGAAAAACACTTTTTTTTAGGAAAAGTTGCAAAAACATGATATTTATCACGTTATAGAAAATTTAAAAGTTTTATATTAGTAATATCTAAAAATAAAATTGAAGATATTACAGTATAGCCCCTAATAATTTGTACACATTTCAAAATAATTACTGACAAATTATTATCCTTCTTAAAATTACAATTACTACTTTTTCTACTACGCATATTACAAGTCCAAATTAATCTTGTATTTGATCTGAACACATATTAATAATTTAAATTGTTAAGATGTTGTAATGATTTGTCGTGCCGATGACAATTAATTTAAAATTATCCCCTAATTTTAATTGAACAAAATTTTAATCAACCCCCTAAATAACAGTTACAATATGAAAAAAATGCTTCTTTTTTAACCAACATTTTGTTTTTATAAACTAGCCAGTTTTAAAAAATCAATGGCAAGCAGTTTTACTGTGAATCATCGAATAAATCGATGTTTAGAATTATGAAGGATTAGCACATGCCTTTATGATACATTCTTTTTATTGTCTAAAAACTAGGCATTAAAAGGGTGGTTCCTCTAATATTCTTAACTAGAATCAAAATTTTGTCTATAATGAAAAAGGCAAGAAAGGTTTTGTACACCCTAATTTTAATATTGTGTTGTATCAATTTAAGTTTAGCACAAGAAAAAATATCGGATTTACTTCGATCAAATACCATACAGCTTAAGGAAGTTGAAAGCTATATGAAATCAAATAACATAGCTCCTTTATCATGTGAGGAAGACCATGAACATGGGAGCGATGTTGGTAATCTGAGAAAAGGGCAAGCGTTTGGTCCTTCATTGAAACCAATTCATGCTATTTATGTGTTTAACGTATATTTTCACATACTTAACGATAACAATGGGTATCGTGAAGTTCCAATAACAGAAGATGATATACTCGAGGCTGTTTCAATTTTAAATAAATCTTTTAATTCTTTCAATATATTTTTTAAATATAAAGGATTCGGTAGTATTAATAATACCTGGAGATCA
Organism: Tenacibaculum xiamenense; assembly: GCF_964513065.1. NCBI lineage: Bacteria > Pseudomonadati > Bacteroidota > Flavobacteriia > Flavobacteriales > Flavobacteriaceae > Tenacibaculum > Tenacibaculum xiamenense. Next base: position 522,973 of record NZ_CAZEQU010000033.1, on the reverse strand, counting down.
GTGGTTTATTTAGGAGGTAATAGGACATTTAATCAATTAGTAGAGTATACTAAAGGAATTAATAAATATCGTTCAGATAGCTTTAATATATTCATTGCGTCATCTATTAGAAGAAGTCAATACGATCAAACTCGAATTGCTGGAGTGGCCAATAAGCCAGGGATAAACAGTGTTATTGATGATGAATATTTATTAACTTCAACACTTCCTCATGAAATAGGTCATAATTTTAACTTATTTCATACGCATCATAATTGGAATAAGAATAATTGCGAGTTGGTACGTTATAATGATTTTGTTGAAGACACACCGCCTTCAGTAGCATATTCGGCAGAAGACCTTAGTGGGGGCTGTTCTTCAGAACTTAATGAGGTTAGAAATAAATGCGGAATAGAAATCAGGCGAGTGCCTTCGTCAAATTTTATGAGTTCAAATGTAATGCCTTGTCGTTCCTTAGATAATGCTTTGTTTACAGAGGGGCAAGGGAAGAGAATGAAATTGAGTATTCAACAAGAAATTTCTCCATTATATATGAGTATTCAAAATTCTGTTGAAAGCCTGTATGAACCCTATCAAGGAAACTATGATAAGGTTGTTATAGATGAATCTGATGAGTCTGAAAATCACAATGGAAATTTTAAATTTCAAAAAGGATTCGATTATGAATTTGTAGATTGTGATGATATTAACGAAGTAGAAGAAAGCTTTACTAAGGATGAAACACCTAATATTCATCCTCCTTATACGGCCATTAAAATATTACAAATTTCAAAAGACAAGGCATTTAAATGCCACATTCCAGTAGAAAATGAAGAAGAAAGAGAACGAACGGTGATTAATTTTGGAACAATTATTAGTAATAATTACACAGTTTATAAAATTAAGTACGAATCTTCCAAAGAAAAAGAGTTCTACAAGAAAATACCCGTTGGCTATAATTTAATAAAATCAAAAAATAAAGAAGGGCAAATGGTCCAAAAAATGATATACAAAAGCCAGTAAAGGCTTCTTATTTCCCCCCAGATCAACATAAACCGTTATTAATTTAACGGTTTTTTTATTGTTGTTAAATGTAACATTTGTTACACTTAAACGAGTCTTGGAATGTCGTAAATACCCCAAATACCGCTATATTTGTTTTCTAATAAAAAATTAACATGACATTAATTAAATCTATATCAGGAATTAGAGGTACAATTGGTGGTAATATAGGAGATAATTTAACTCCTATCGACGCAGTTAAGTTTGCCGCCGCTTACGGTACATTTATTATAAATAAGAATAAAGAAAAAGATAATATTAAAATAATTATTGGTAGAGACGCTCGTATTTCGGGTAAAATGATCAATAGTTTGGTAGCTAATACCCTAATTGGTTTGGGAATAAATGTTGTCGATTTAGGTTTATCTACGACTCCAACAGTTGAAGTAGCTGTTCCTATTGAAAAGGCAGATGGAGGAATTATCTTGACAGCTTCTCACAATCCGAAGCAATGGAACGCTTTAAAGCTTTTGAATGAAAAAGGAGAGTTTATTGATGGTGAAGATGGAGCAGAGGTTTTAAAGTTGGCCGAAAGTGATGAATTGCAATTTGCAGAAGTAGATGATTTAGGAGTTTATAAAAAGAAAAAAAACTATATCAAAAAGCATATTAAAGAAGTGCTTAAACTTGATTTAGTTGACAAAAAAGCAATCAAGAAAGCCAAATTTAAAGTGGTGGTTGATGGAGTAAATTCTACTGGAGGAATTGCTGTTCCAATGTTATTGAAAGAGTTAGGAGTAAAGTGTGTAGAGTTATATTGTGAACCTAATGGTGAATTTCCACATAATCCAGAGCCTTTAAAAGAGCATTTAACTGATATTTCAAAATTAGTAGTTAAGAAGAAAGCTGATTTTGGAATAGTGGTAGATCCAGATGTAGATCGTTTGGCTTTAATTTCGGAAGATGGTTCAATGTTTGGTGAAGAATATACACTTGTTGCTTGTGCTGATTATGTGTTAGGAAAATTAGGTGGCGGAAATACTGTTTCTAACCTTTCTTCTTCTCGTGCATTACGTGATATCACGGAAAAACATGGAGGTAGTTATACTGCAAGTGCAGTAGGAGAGGTGAATGTAGTTAAAAAAATGAAAGAAACGGACACCGTAATTGGAGGTGAAGGTAATGGTGGAATTATTTATCCAGCTTCTCACTACGGACGTGATTCTTTAGTAGGAATAGCATTGTTTTTATCACATTTGGCAAATAAAAAGATTTCATGTAAAGAATTACGTGATAGCTATCCTAGTTATTTTATGAGTAAGAATAAAATTCAATTGACACCTAAGATCAATGTTGATGATATTCTGAGTAAAATGGCAAAAAAATATAAAAACGAAGAAGTAAATACAATTGATGGAGTAAAAATTGATTTTGAAAATGAATGGGTTCATTTACGAAAATCGAATACTGAACCAATCATTAGAATTTATACTGAATCAGTTTCTGAAGAAAGTGCTGATGAATTAGCAAAAAGGTTCATAAAAGAAATTGAAGAGATTATAGCATAATTATTGTCATAATAGCTTTTAGCAACCCTTCATTTTTTAGTTCAATAAACAATATTGTTTGTTGAAAGTGAAATTATCAAAATTTAGTTTAGTTAATAACGTTTCAGGCATGGATTTAGAAGCATATTTCGAAAAATACAGAAAAAATATTGTAGGAATTGATCAAACTTTTGAAACACCTTATGGTGAAAAAAAGTTAATTTATACTGATTGGACAGCGAGTGGTAGATTGTATAGACCAATTGAGGATAAACTTTTAAATGAGTTTGGTCCTTTCGTGGCAAATACACATACAGAAACATCAACCACTGGAGCCGCAATGACACTTGCTTATCATAAAGCCAGAAACATTATAAAACAACATGTTAATGCTAGTCAAGATGATGTTTTAATTACAGAAGGCTCAGGTATGACAGGAGTAATTAATAAGTTTCAAAGAATTTTAGGTTTAAAGGTATCTGAAAACTTAAAAGAACATACTTCTATACCGGATGAAAAAAGACCTATTGTATTTGTAAGCCATATGGAACATCATTCAAATCAAACTTCTTGGTATGAAACTATTGCCGATGTAGAAGTAGTTCCATGTAATGAAGAAGGCTTAATTTGTATTGATACTTTTGAAAAAGTCGTAAAGAAATATCAAGACAGACCGATCAAAATTGCTTCGGTAATTGCTGGATCGAATGTTACAGGTATAAAAACCGAATATCATAAAGTGGCTTCACTAATTCATAAATACAATGGTTTATGTTTTGTTGATTTTGCTTGTTCTGCTCCTTATGTTTCAATTGACATGCATCCAGAGAAAGAAGATGAGTATTTAGATGCGATATTCTTTTCTCCTCATAAGTTCTTAGGAGGACCAGGAAGTTCAGGAGTATTATTGTTTAATAAGAAGCTGTATAAGAATACGATTCCTGATAATCCAGGAGGAGGAACAGTAACTTATACGAACCCTTGGGGAGAACATGATTATATTGATGATGTTGAAACAAGAGAAGATGGAGGAACACCAGGTTTTTTACAAGCAATTAAAATAGCATTATCAATTCAGTTAAAAGAAGAGATGGGGGTTGATAAAATGAAGGCTAGAGAAGATGAAATTAATAAAGAACTTTTCAAGTGTTTAGAGAATATCGAAGGAGTTAAAATACTTGCACCTGAACATAAAGATAGGTTGAGTATTTTTTCATTCTACTTTGAAAAATACCATTTTAATCTAGTAGTAAAGTTGTTAAATGATAGATTTGGTATTCAAACAAGAGGAGGGTGTTCTTGCGCAGGAACTTATGGGCATTTCTTATTAAATGTTGATCAGTATACTTCTCATAAAATTAAAGATCAGATAAAAGATGGATGTAGTACTGAAAAACCAGGATGGATTCGCTTGTCTGTACACCCAACAACAACAAACGAAGAAACAGCCTATATCTGTAACTCTTTAAATACACTAGCTGAAAATATTGAAAATTGGGCTAAAGATTATAAATATGATCCTATTAAAAATGATTATGTACATAATTCTGAAGAGTCAATTGAGCGAAAATTAGTGGACACTTGGTTCGCTGTTTAAAAAATAAACATGAGTATTATTAATTTAGAATTTCTAGAGCAGGAATATCCATCAATTAAAGAAAAATCAATAGAAGGTAGATGGGTAACTTTTAAAGATATAAAAGGGGCTTTAGAAAGACTCTCTGAAAACTTTGAAAATAAACAAATTGGTAATTCGGAAGAGGGAATTCCAATCTATAAATTAAAATTAGGTTCTGGTAAGAAAAAAATTCTTATCTGGAGCCAAATGCATGGAAACGAAAGCACAGGAACAAAAGCTGTTTTTGACTTTTTGAATTTCATGGTTACCTATAAGACAAATGAAATAGTAAAAACTATTTTAGAGGAAACTGAAATTCTAATAATACCTATTTTAAATCCTGATGGGGCATTAGCCTATACGAGAGTAAATGCTAACGGCATTGATTTAAATAGAGATGCGGTTGATTTAAAGGCTAAAGAGAGTAAAATATTGCGAAGTGTATTGGATAACTTTAATCCTGAATTTTGTTTTAACCTACATGACCAAAGAACTATTTTTGGAGTAGAAGGAACAGAAAACCCTGCAACAATATCTTTTTTGGCACCTTCGGAAGAAGAAACAAGAAAAGTTACTCCGGGTAGAATTCAAACAATGAATGTGATTGTTGCCATGAATAAGCTTTTACAAGAGGTAATTCCGAATCATGTTGGTAGATATACTGATGAGTTTTATCCAACAGCTACAGGAGATAATTTTCAAAAGCTTGGACATAACACAATTTTGATCGAAGCAGGACATTTTTCTGACGATTATGCAAGAGAAGAGGTAAGGAAATTCAATTTTTATGCTCTTATTCAAGGAATTTTTCATATATCCGCAACAAATAATTTCGACGAATACAAGGAATATTTCGCTATACCTAACAATATCAAGAACTTCTATGACGTAATTGAACGTTCAAAAAATAATGAAAAAGATATTGCTTATCAGTATGTAGAACGAATTGAAAGTAATAAATTTGCACTTACTTTAGTTAAAGAGAAAGAAGGAGACTTGTCATCTTATTTAAGCCACGAAGAATTCAATAAAAATGATTAATCTTTGGATTTCTTGTAATTAAAGTATATAAAGTTTGAAAAAAAATCATATTTTAGCAATATTACTTGAATAAATACAAAAATGAAAAAATTTGTACTGGATGAGATCGATCATCAAATCTTAGACATTTTAATTGAAAATGCTCGAACACCTTTTACCGATATCGCAAAGAAATTATTAGTTTCTGCTGGTACTATACATGTTAGGGTAAAAAAAATGGAAGATGAAGGAATCATTGAAGGTTCTACTCTTACTTTGAACTATGAAAAGATGGGTTATTCGTTCATAGCACATGTAGGTGTTTTTTTAGAAAAAACCTCTATGACGCAACATGTATTAGATAACCTTAGATTAATACCGAATGTTACTGTTGCTTACGTTACTGCAGGAAAATATAATATATTCTGTAAAGTAAGAGCTAAAAATACTAATGATGCCAAAGATATTATTTATCGTATTGATGATATTCATGGAGTAAATAGAACAGAAACAATGATATCATTAGAAGAGAGTATTAATGATAAAAAACGTTTAATGCATGCTATTTTCAAAGAGTTTTAATAGCAAACAGCAAACAAACTAAAATCAAAACAAAATAAAAAAGGTTACCATTTGGTAACCTTTTTTATTAATATGGTAATTGAAAGACTATCTTCTTGTTAAGAAATATTCCAATTGAAATTTTTGAATATCTTTTTCCAATCTTCAGGAAAAGAAGCTGACAAAGTAAGTTCTTTTTCTGAAAAAGGGTGTTTAAATACTAAGGTTTTTGCGTGTAAAAATAGGTTCTCACAATCAAAATTACTTTGATACATTAAATTATGGTTTTTATCACCATATTTTGGATCACCGACGAGTGGATGACTGATTTTATTTGTGTGAATTCTTAGTTGATGAAGCCTACCTGTTTTGGGTGATAATTTCACTAAGCTATATCTTGAGGTATCATAAGGTTTCACAGGAATATCTAAAGTAATCTTATCCACAGTTTCAAGTAGTGTTTCTGCTTCTTTGTAAACATTAGAATCCCTTCCTTTTACAGGAGAATCGATAGCCAATTTCTCTGGTGAATGACCTCTAACGATACCGTAATAAATCTTGTTTATAGCATTATCTGTAAAAAGCTTTTGAAACTTTGAAACATATTTTGTTTCTCTGGCTAATAATATAATTCCTGAGGTTTTACGATCCAGTCTATGTACAGGATATAGTTTCTCTCCGAGTTGCTCTTGAAGTAGTTGTAATAAAGATTTTTCATCGACAACATTTCTAGAGTGATGTGCATGATGTACTACAACATTATTAGGTTTTGATACGCAAACTACATATTCATCTTGATAAACTATTTCTAAACTCAAAACTTCAAAAAATTAAAATATTAAACAGTAACATGTCTTTTAACATATTGTAATAAAATCAATGTAAGAATACCACATATTGAAAAACCAAAAAATAGAGGAATTGATGTTTTATCTACCCAATTACCAATAAAACTTGCTATTGGAACTGCCATAATTGTAGATATAAAACCATTTAAGGCAGCGCCAACCCCAGCAATATGACCAATAGGCTGCATGGCTAAAGCTCTTAGATTTCCAAAAAGAAAACCTATTGAGAAAAATTGAAGAGAAAAGAAACCTACTAATATTTCAACAGGAGGATTCTCTTTTCCAAAGAAAATAAATACATAGGTAATGGAAATAATAACGAATAAGAAGGAAAAAAACTTAACAAGTTTAAACATCCCAAATCGCATTACTAAAGTTCCATTTAAGAAAGTAGCTAACCCAACCGAAATTGCTAATCCGGCGAAAATAAAAGGGAATTCATCCACTAAGTTATATTGTTCCTGAAAAATTTGTTGGGAAGCACTTAAATACACCATAAAAGAGCCTGTAACCAATCCTGAGACTAAAGTAAAAATGACTGCTTGCTTGTATTTCATGAACTCTTTGAATCCATTGACGAATAGTTGAGAGGATAAAGGTGTTTTGTGTTCTTCCTTTAAAGTTTCTGGTTGTCTTTTCCAGAGCCAAATCATTACTAAAACTCCGAAAATAAGCTGGCTATGAAAAATCGATTTCCAACCATATAGGTCTAAAAGAATTTTACCGATTGAAGGAGCAATAACGGGAACTAAAATAAAAATCACAACAATAAATGACATGATTTTAGCCATATAATTTCCGCTAAAAGTATCTCTAACCATGGCAATACTAATAGTTCTTGGTGCAGAAAGACCAATTCCCTGAAGTATTCTTCCGAAAATCATTGTTTCTATATTATTTGCCGCTACACAAAGAAAACTGGCTAAAACAAAAAGAATAAAACCTGCATATATAACAGGTTTTCTACCAATACTGTCAGAAATTGGACCAGCTATTAATTGACCAAATCCAAGTCCCAGGAAAATCATGGTGACTAAAAGTTGATTGTCCTTAGAATCTGTAATATTAATTGACTTACCAATGTTTTCAAGGGCAGGAAGTAAAGCATCAATTGATAAGGCTACTAAAGACATTAAAGAAGCCATTAAAATAATGAATTCTAATCTAGACTGATTTTTTAAATTTTGCATCGGGCAAAGGTACAATAAGAAATAAGAATGTTTTTTAGAAGAAGTAAAATTAACATTAATTAAAGTGGTGCTATTAGTAAGTTAGAAGGGTGGTAGGGTATGGCTAATAGCACCTTTATTTAATTAATCAACTGTTAAACAAATAAAAATAAAAATACCCTACCATTTTTTTAAAAAATCTTAAGTTTGCTGTAATGAAAACCAAAAAGAATATTTGCCAAAAGAAAACATTTAACCAATTATATGAAGAGCAGTCGCAGTCTTTGTATAATTTTATGTACTACAAATGTGCCGATAGAGATCTAGCTGAAGATTTTGTTCAGGAATCATTTATAAAGCTGTGGGAAAATTGTGCCAAGGTAGTTTTAGAAAAGGCAAAATCTTTTTTATTTACAGTAGCAAATAATATGTTTTTGAACCATGTGGCTCATAAGAAAATCGTATTAAAGCATGCTTCTGAAAATAAAAAAGAGTATACAAACGAGACCCCTGAGTTTATTTTAGAAGAACAACAGTTTTTGAAAAAACTAAAAGAAGCAATTGCTAGTTTGCCTCCAAAACAGAGAGAGGTATTTTTAATGAATAGGATTGATAAGAAGAAATATAGAGAAATTGCGGACATCCTTGGTCTATCTGTTAAAGCGGTAGAAAAGAGAATGTCTCTAGCCTTAAAAAGCCTAAGAGATCAATTAGGCTCAAATTTTAGGTAGGGTTGCATAAGGTTTATTTGTTATACATTTAGAAAAACGAGAAATGAATAAAAGAATAGATGAAGCCTTCTTACAGAGGTGGTTAAATAATGAATTGACAGAGGTGGAGTTGAAAGAATTCCAGAAGACTTCTGATTATGCCATGTGTAAAAGAATAATGGAGGTTTCTGCTGAGTTTGAAAAACCTGAATTTAATTCCGATAAAGTTTATCAGGAGTTAAATGAGCGTATGGAAAAGAAAAAATCAAAAGTTGTAAAGCTAAATTGGAAATATATTGCTGCTGCTTCTGTAGCTTTGATTGTTGGTGCTTTATTTTTTATAGATTCTTCTGTAAAGTATGCTACTGGTTTCGGAGAACAAATGGCGGTATTCTTACCAGATAGTTCTGAGGTTTATCTAAATTCAAAAGCATCAATAAGTTTTGATGATAAGAATTGGGATGAGAACAGAGAGGTGATTTTGAATGGAGAAGCTTTTTTTAAAGTTAAAAAAGGGAAAAAGTTTAAGGTAATTACAGATTTGGGGAGTGTAAGTGTTCTAGGTACGCAGTTTGATGTACAAACTTCAACGGATTATGTAGAAGTAAAATGTTTTGAAGGAAAAGTAAGCGTTGTGTCTGGAAAAGAAAAGAATATTTTAACACGAGGAAAGGCTAGTAGGAGTTTTAAAAGTGGTGTTACTGAAAATTGGGTAATATCAAATCAAGAACCTCTTTGGAAAAACGGAGAAAGTTCTTTTCAAAGTATCGCTTTAAGGTATGTGGTGTATTCTATTGAAAATCAGTATGGTATAAAAATAAATGCCGATAAAATAAATTTAGAACAGAAATTTACTGGAGGTTATACTCACAGTGATTTGAAGGTTGCTTTAAAAACTGTTTTTGAACCTATGAAAATAGATGTTATTTTTACAGGTGAAAATACAGTCACCTTACTAAAGCAATAAATGAAATTTAAACTTTATGTTCTAATATTATATTTTCTCAGCTCATTTGTTAGTCAAATATTTGCGCAAGAGGATAACTCTAAGGGAGCCTTACCGTTGAGAGACTATTTGTTGAAAATAGAATCTGTTCATAAAGTAAAATTTTCTTATAGTGATCTTGTTGTTAAAAGCAAGTATGTGAAATTTGATAATTCAGCCAAAGAAATTTCAGTTATACTAAACCAATTACGAGAAGAAACTTCCTTAAACTTTGAAATTCTAAAGGATCGTTATATTATTATTTCGGAACATCATTTAAAAAATGATTATAAGCTTTGTGGATATATCTTTGACGAAAAAGAGGGGAAAGCCATTGAAGGAGCTAATGTTCTAGTAAAAAGATTAAAACGAGGTGTGAGTTCTAATTCAAAAGGTTTTTTTGGGTTGAATGATATAATAGATTCAGATTCAATTAGTATTTCATATGTTGGATACAAATCTAAAGTCATTCCTTGTAAAGATTTCAAAAAAAATAAATGTGTTGATATACGTTTAAATAAGGAGATTACAGTTTTAGAAGAAGTCCTTGTGTCTGATTACTTATCAGGGGGGATAGATAAACAATCTGATGGAGCCATTGTCATTTCTCCTCAAAAGTTGGGAGCTATTTCAGGCTTGGCTGAGCCAGATGTACTCCAAACCATTCAATTTTTACCAGGAATAAACAGTCCAAGTGAAACTGCCGCAGATCTTTTTATAAGAGGAGGAACGCCAGAACAAAATCTTATACTTTTTGATGGAATCAAAATGTATAATACTTCACATCTCTTTGGGATGATTTCCTCTTTTAACCCTTATATCATTAGTGACGTAAAAATATATAAGAGCGGAACAAGTTCGGAATATGGAAATCATATATCAGGGGTAGTGGATATAGAAACTAAAAAACAAATTCCGAACAAAATTCAAGGAGGTTTAGGAGTAAACATGACACATTTTGATGCTTTTGTCAATGTACCCTTAGGAAAAAAACTAGGAGTCGTAATTTCTGGGAGAAGATCTTTATCTGATATTTTTGAAACTCCAACTTTCAATAATTTTTCACAAAAGGTTTTTCAGAATTCTGTTATCGGTACTAATGCCACATTCTTAGGAGCTAATTTTGAGAATGAAAACAACTTTTACTTTTTTGACTTTAATACCAAAATTACCTACGATTTATCTCATAGAGATGTAATTACATTCAATTACTTGTTAGTTAGAAATAAACTGAATTATTTTTTCAATACAGTTAATTCTGATGCTTATATCACGAGAGACTTTTTAAATATTAGAAATACAGGATGGCGTTTAAAATGGAATCATGATTGGAGTACGAATACTGTTCAAAAGACTAGTATATACTCTTCAGAATACGATTTTTCTTATAATTACGAAGGAGAATTCAACTATGATCAACCTTATACTCAAAACGCGTTAAAAACAAATTTTATAAAGGATTTTGGTTTTAAAACAACAGTCGAGACCAAAACAAATGACAGAACTACTTTCTTGGCAGGTTACGAATTAGTGAATAATAGGGTTAGTTATGAGATTGATAGAAACTCTACTAGAGCAGGAGTTAATCCTGGTTTGTACCCTTTAAAAAATACTGCTGACAATAATTCGCACTCATTATTTTTTAACTATGCCTACAATAATAAAAGTAAGACTGTTTTAAATTTAGGGGTAAGAGCAAATTATTTTTCATTAGCTGATGAAACCTATTTAGCGCCAAGATTATATATGGAGCAGGAAATTATGCCTAAGTGGTCTTTAAAAACTTCATATGAGTATAAACAGCAAGTAATTAATCAACTTCTTGAAAATCATACTTCTGATTTTGGATTGGAAGATCAAATTTGGGTTTTAATAGATAATGATGAGTTGCCTGTATTGAGGAATCATCAATATACGCTGGGAGCTATTTATAAATCGAATAAAACGATATTCGATGTTGATTTTTATAAAAAACATAGTTTAGGTATTACTTCTTTTACTCGTGGTACTGTGGGAAGTGTTCCAAACTTGTTGCAAGGAACTGGAGAGGTAGATGGGGTTGATATTTTATTAAAGAAAAGCTTTGGTAAGTACGATTCTTGGATAAACTATAGTTATGCAAGATCTACTTATAAATTTGACGGAGCAAATGAAGGTAGGGCATTTCCTAGTAATTTCGATATAACAAATAGTTTTCAATGGGCACATAATTTAAAGCTCGGTAATTTTAGCTTGTCACTTGCATTGTTATACAAAACAGGAACACCTTTCAGTCTTGTCGATTCTATTACTAATAATGGAGCAATAGTTGTTAAAGACTTGAATTCACAACGATTACCGGACTATCACAGAGTTGATTTCTCTTCGAGTTACGAATTTAGCTTTGATAAATACAAACGATGGAAAGGAAGAATAGGTGTTTCATTACTTAATATTTATGACAGAACGAATATTTTAGATAGGAGTTATAGAGTTATGTCTAACAACTCAGAATTCAAAGCACAGACAGTGGATAATTTATCTTTAGGTTTTACACCAAATGTTGTATTAAGACTATTTTTAAAGTAATTATAAAAAAATGTGTATCTTTGTTTAATAAAAAGACTCAAATATTGAACAATATTAAGACGACTTTTACGATTAAAGACCTTGAAAATATTTCAGGAATAAAGGCGCATACCATAAGAATATGGGAGAAAAGGTATGGGTTACTTGAGCCCAAGCGTACAGATACCAACATTAGGTATTACTCTTCAGAGAGCCTTACGAAACTTTTAAATGTAGTTTTATTAAATACGCATAACTATAAAATATCAAAAATAGCAAATATGTCACCAGAGCAGATAAAAATTACTGCTCGCGAATTATCTTTTAAGCTAGCTGCTAGTGATGAGGCTATTAATTCGTTTAAGTTAGCTATGTTTCAGTTTGATAAGGTTTTATTTAACAATACGTATAATAAACTACTGCATAAAAAAACGTTCAGAGAGATCTTTAAAGACGTTTTTGTTCCTTTTTTAGAACATATTGGTATGTTGTGGCAGACGGATACTTTGTTACCTGCCCATGAGCATTTTATATCTAATTTAATTATTAGAAAAATACAATTAAATACAGAAAAGTTAGAGTATACTGCAAATAACAAAGAGCTTACCTATGTCCTGTTTTTACCAGAAGGAGAAATCCATGAAATTGGACTTTTATATTTAAACTATGAGCTTGCTCTTAGAGGGTATCATACAATTTATTTAGGTCAAAGTTTACCTTTAAATAATCTTACTTATTTCTTTGATAGTGAGAGTGATGTTTGTTTTGTTAACTCTATGACTGTTAAGCCTTATGACGACAAGATAGTTAAGTACTTTGAAGATGTAGATGAAGTACTTAAAAATACAAATCACAAATTTGTAAGTCTTGGGAACAGAGCAATGTCTTTGGATTTAAGTAAGTTTAAATCCAATATTACTGTATTCCCATCGGTTATAAAATATCTCGATCAGATGTAATTTTCAGCACTGATTTTAATTCTGTTTAATTAATTTAAAGAAAAAATTAACAGAAATTTTAGCTTGTTTTTTCGGTTCTATTATAATTTTGTTTAACTTTGTGTAAGTATGATTAAACAAAAAAATAAAATATCTATTATCGGTTCAGGGTTTTCCTCAATATCTGCGGCTTGTTATATGGCTAAATATGGATATGAGGTTACCGTTTATGAGAAAAATAATACTGTAGGTGGTAGGGCCAGACAATATTTGAATGAAGGATTTACTTTTGATATTGGTCCTACATGGTATTGGATGCCTGATGTTTTTGAAAAGTTTTTTGCTGATTTTGGTAAAAAGCCATCTGATTATTATGAGTTAGAAAAGTTATCTCCAGCATACCAGGTATATTTTGGTAAACAGGATAGTATAACAATACCTGACAATTTAGAGGATATATGTGAGGTTTTTGAAAAAGAAGAAAAAGGAAGTTCAAAGCATCTTATGAACTTCATGAATTCAGCAAGAGATAACTATGATATTGCAGTGAAGGATATGGTGTATAAACCAGGAGTATCTGCTTTAGAACTTGTAACTCCAAAAACAGCTGTAAGAGTAAACCAGTTTTTTTCTACCATAAGACAACAGGTAAGAAAAAAGATAAAAAGTAAGAAATTAATACAAATTTTAGAGTTCCCCGTTCTATTTCTAGGAGCCAAACCAAGTAATACACCTGCCTTTTATAATTTTATGAACTATGCCGATTTTTCTCTGGGAACTTGGCATCCGAAAGGAGGAATGTACAAAGTTATAGAAGGTATGGTTAGTTTGGCCAAGGAAATGGGGGTGACTTTTGTTACAAATGCGAGTGTAACCAAGATCAATCTAGACTCTAAGAGTAATGTAAAAAGTATACAGGTAAATGATAAGGAAATTGAAACATCCTTATTGTTGAGTGGTGCAGATTATCATCACACAGAGAGCTTATTAGACCAAAGCTATAGACAATATACTGAAAGGTATTGGTCAAAGAAAATATTTGCGCCTTCGTCATTATTGTTTTATATTGGGTTTAATAAAAAAATTAAGAATGTTGAGCATCATACATTATTCTTTGATGCGGATTTTGATACGCATGCAGTGACAATTTATGATGATCCGAGCTGGCCAGAAAATCCTTTATTTTATGCGAGTTTTCCTTCGATAACAGACGAGTCTTTTGCACCTGAAGGAAAAGAAGCTGGAACATTTTTAATTCCTTTAGCTCCTGGAATAGAAGACACTCAGGAGTTAAGAGAGAAATACTTCAATATTATCATTGAAAGACTTGAAAAACTAACAAACCAAACAGTGAGGGATAGCATTCTTTTTAAAGAGAGTTATTGTGTTAATGATTTCATCAAAGACTACAACTCATATAAGGGGAATGCCTATGGATTGGCAAATATTTTAACCCAAACGGCTTTTCTAAGACCAAAATTAAAGAGTAAAAAAGTAAACAATTTATACTTTACAGGACAACTGACGGTTCCTGGACCAGGGGTTCCTCCGTCTTTAATTTCTGGAAAAGTTGCCTCAGAACTAATCTTAAAAACACGTAGATAATGAAAGAATTATTTGATCAAGTTTCGTACAACTGCAGTAAACTAGTTACAAAAAAATATAGTACATCGTTTTCTTTAGCTACTCGAATGTTGGCTCCAGAAATACGATCTGCTATTTATAATATTTACGGGTTTGTTCGGTTTGCGGATGAAATTGTAGATACATTTCATGAATATGATAAAGAAGCTTTGTTATTTCAGTTTGAAAAGAACTACTATTTAGGAATGCATCAAGGAATTAGTTTAAATCCTATTTTAAATTCTTTCATTCATACAGTAAAGAAATATAATATTCAAGATGATTTGGTACAGGCTTTTCTCAAAAGCATGAGAGCTGATCTATCTAAGAAAGATTACGAAACCCAAGAGGAGTACGATGCCTACATCTATGGATCTGCCGATGTCGTAGGGCTAATGTGTTTACGTGTTTTTGTGAAAGGAGATGAAAGGAAGTATGAAGAACTAAAAGATGCAGCAATGCGTTTAGGTTCCGCTTTCCAAAAGGTTAATTTTTTACGTGATTTAAAAGAAGATATTGAAGAGTTAAATCGATCATACTTTCCAAATATTAATTTAAGAGAATTAAACAATGAATCAAAAGAAACGATAATAAAAGAGATTGAAGAGGATTTTCAGTATGCATATAACAATGGGATTTTAAAATTACCTGTTGAAGCAAAGTTTGGAGTTTATATCGCATATAAATATTACAAACGTTTACTGAGGAAGTTAAAATCGGTTCCTTCATCTGAAATTATGGAATCTAGAGTAAGGATTTCAAACGGATTAAAAATTAGTCTTTTGATGAGGGGATATGCGAGATATAAGTTAAATTTGTTAGAGTAAATTCTCTCACTATCTATCTATGAAGTTATTATTGCTTATTTTTTCGTTTGTTTTTGTGATGTCAAATGAGGTTCCTGAGTATGTTTTGGACTATCATAAAGCAGATACAAAAGAAAAAGAATTGGTTTTTATCAATAAATACAAATCTTCGGATAAAATTAGTATAAAGGGCTACGTCGTTTCATTACAAATGAAGCAAGCAAAACATAAATTTTTTCCTTGGAAAAAGTTAGCTGTTTTCAATCAAGGAAAGAAAAAATTGGAAACTTTAATAAAAGAAAACCCAAACAATACTGATTTACGTTATTTACGATTAGTAATTCAAGAGAATATACCAGCAATATTAAATTATAAATCAAGTATCAAAATAGATAAAGAGTTTTTGTCTCAAAAACTAAAAGAAGCCGATAACTCAGACTATTTAGATTTTTATATAAAAAAGAATACATCTTTATGATTTTATTTATAGCAATAACCTTAGTTACATTTATTATAATGGAAGGCATTACATGGTTAACGCACAAATATGTTATGCACGGTTTTGGATGGTATTTACATGAAGATCATCATCAACCTGGATATCCACACGTTTTCGAAAAAAATGATGCTTTTTTCATTGTGTTTGCCATCCCTAGTATGTTGCTCTTTTACTTTGGAATTAGACCGGAATTGAATTACTTGTTCTTTATTGGTTTGGGAATATTATTATATGGTTTGGCCTATTTTTTAGTCCATGACGTGCTAATACATAGAAGATTTAGTTGGTTTAAGAATACAAAAAACAGGTATTTAAGAGGGTTAAGAAAGGCTCACAAAATACATCATAAACACATGGGGAAAGAAGATGGAGAATGTTTTGGAATGTTGTTTGTTCCGTTTAAGTATTTTAAAAAGGCAAAATGGTAAATAATTATCTATATCTAATATTAAATATTGGAAGCCTCAGTATTCCTTTGCTGTATAGTATTTTTGAAAAAGAATTCCATTTTATAAAGCACTTTAAATACGCTTTACTAAGTATTTTGACCGTTGCTATTCCTTTTTTAATCTGGGATGCTCTATTTACATCTGCAGGTGTTTGGGGGTTTAATTCAGATTATCACGTGTCTTTACTTATTTTAAACATGCCAATAGAAGAATGGATGTTCTTTTTTTGTATACCTTATGCGTGTTTATTTACTCATGAAGTCCTGAAGTATTATTTACCGAATTTTAAATTGTCGAAACAAGCTACTTTATGGATTTCTTTAATACTTCTAACTTTAATAGCGGTGTTATTAATTATGAATTTTGGAAAATGGTACACCACCGTAAATTTTAGTTTCTTTTTGGTTCTTTTAATCTATTCACTTAAGTATTATAAGAAAGAGTTGGCAGTTTATTTTCCTAGTTTTTTGGTTATTCTAGTTCCTTTTTTCATCGTAAATGGAATATTGACAGGAAGCTTTATAGAGGAACCGGTTGTTTGGTATAATAATAATGAAAATCTCAGTTTTCGCTTATTTACGATACCATTTGAAGATATTTTTTATGCTTTCAACTTGCTATTTTCAATTCAGTTAGTGTTTAATTACCTAAAAAATAGAAGTTATGTTGAGTAAACCAATTACAAGGTATTTTGTATTCCTTACGGCTAATTTGTTAGCATTGTATATTGGTGTGCAGTTGATGAATGATGGACCTAGAACAGAGTGGTATTTATCTTTAGAAAAAGCTCCGTGGACCCCACCAAATTGGATGTTCGGAACGGCTTGGACCACCATTATGTTTCTGTATGCAGGATACATGACAAAATTAAGTTTTCAAAGATCCTTTTTAAACAAAAAACTTTTACTACTATATTCAACACAATGGATGTTAAATGTGGGTTGGAACTATGCATTTTTCAATCAACATAAAACAGGATTTGGCCTAGTCGTCATATTACTCTTACTACTCTTGATAGTTTATTTTACATTCAGTTTTAAAAATGAACTTAAACAATATTCGTGGCTCATTGCTCCTTATTTAATTTGGATGATTATTGCCACGAGTCTCAATACATATATTGTCTTAAACAATTAAAAATTAAAAAAATGACAGGAAAAAAAAGGATCACTTCAGACAAAATAATTGAATTATATATGAATGAAGTGTTGTTAAACGGTACCCCAAAATCAGTATACGCTTTTGCGAAAGAAAACAAATTCGAAGAAAATGAATTTTATCAGTTCTTTTCGAGTTTCGAGACTTTAGAGAAGCAAATTTTTGGGATTTTTTGTACAAAAACATTGGAGCTGCTTTTGAAGAATGAAGAATATAAAACGTATGATTCAAAAAGTAAATTATTAAGCTTTTACTATACATTCTTTGAATTATTAACAGCTAACAGGTCGTATGTTTTTCAAAGATTAAAAGAGAATAAAAATAAACTTGAATCATTGAAATTATTATCACATTTAAGGAGAGAGTTTATAGAGTTTACAGACAGAGAGATTTTTACCGATTCTATTGATTTAAAAAATGAAAGAATTAATAAATTAAGAGATAAAGGTATGGCTGAAGCTTCATGGTTGCAGTTGTTATTTACACTTCAATTTTGGTTGGAAGATGAATCTCCAAATTTTGAAAAGACAGATATTTTCATAGAAAAATCGGTTAAAGCAAGTTTCGATTTAAAAGATATAACACCAATTCAAAGTGTTTTCGATTTTGCTAAGTTTTTATGGAAAGAAAAAACGCCTACAGCTTGAAGTGATATGTTTAAATAATTATGTAAACATGCTGTGCTTATCTAAAACATTGAGCACAACAAAAAAAGAAAAAAATGAAAAGTATAAATAGTATACCAACCTCAAAAATAGAAAGAGCTTCAAAACTAATTACCACTGGAATCAAAGTAGGAGTTAATTATGCGAAGTATTATGGAGAAAAGATTGTGAAATCTGAGGAAGAGGCAAAAGAAAACTTGAATGAAGCGAATGCCACGGATATTTATGATGGATTGAAAACGTTGAAAGGATCTGCCTTAAAAGTTGCTCAAATGCTAAGTATGGAAAAGAATATTTTACCTAGAGCCTATGTTGAGAAATTTTCACTTTCACAATTTTCGGTGCCTCCTTTGTCTTCGCCTTTGGTCGTTAAAACTTTCCGTAAATATTTTAAAAAAGCTCCAACAGAAGTTTTTGATACGTTTACAACAGAATCTGTAAACGCAGCAAGTATTGGACAAGTACATAAAGCAACTAAAGATAAGAAGCAATTAGCGGTGAAAATTCAGTATCCTGGAGTTGCAGATAGTATCTCTTCTGATTTGGCAATGGTAAAACCAATAGCAATAAAGATGTTTAATATTCGAGGAGAGGGGTCTGATGAATATTTTAAAGAAGTAGAGAATAAATTAGTAGAAGAAACAAACTATGAATTGGAGCTTGCTCAAAGTAAGGAAATAGCTGATAAATGTCGTACAATTCCTAACTTAAAATTCCCTGATTATTATCCAGAATATTCTTCAGAGAGAATTTTAACCATGGACTGGATGGAAGGCTTGCATTTGTCGGAATACATAGCAAAGACACCTTCTCAAGAAAGTTTAAATAAAATAGGACAGGCTTTGTGGGATTTTTATATGTATCAAATGCATGTTTTAAAGAAGGTGCACGCCGATCCTCACCCAGGAAACTTCCTAGTTTCAGAGGATGATGAATTAATTGTGATTGACTTTGGCTGCATGAAAGAAGTTCCAGATAGCTTTTATATTCCTTATTTTGAATTAGCGGAAAAAGAAAATGTGAATAATCCTGAATTCTTCGAATCTAAGTTATATGAATTAGAAATTTTAAGAACTGATGATTCTAAAGAAGAAAAGGTCTTTTTCAAGGAGTTATTTCATGAAATGCTATCATTGTTTACACAACCTTTTCATCAAGAAGAATTTGACTTCTCAAACGAAGTGTTTTTTAATAAAATAGCCGATTTAGGTCAAAAGTATGCGAAAAGCACAGAATTAAAGAAAATGAATGGAAATAGAGGATCAAAGCACTTTATTTATATCAATAGAACATTTTTTGGTTTGTATAATTTAATGCATGATTTAAAAGCCAAAGATGTAAAAATTAATAACTTTAAAACACTATAATGTATTTCACTCGTGATCATATTGATCAATTAGAACATTTGTATAAAATAAATCTGATCAACAGTGTATCAGGTTTCAAGTCGGCAAACTTAATAGGTACAAAGTCTAAAAATGGAACATCAAATGTGGCTGTTTTTAGTTCTGTAGTTCATTACGGTTCAGCACCGCCAATTTTAGGTTTTGTCCTGAGACCAACTACAGTTAGACGAAATACTTACGACAATATTAAAGAAACGGGGTATTTTACAGTAAACCATATTCATCAAGGTATTATTGAAGATGCTCACCATACTTCAGCAAAATATTCATCTGATGTGTCGGAATTTGACATGACTTCATTGGAAGAAGAGTATTTAAATGAATTCTATGCACCTTTTGTGAAAGGTTCTCCCATAAAAATTGGGTTGAAATATGTAGAGGAATACTATATCAAAGCAAATGACACGATTTTAGTATTGGGTGAAATTTTAGACCTTTATATTGAGGAGAGATTGGTGAAAGAGGATGGGTTTGTTAATTTGTCAGAAGCTAAAGTAGCTGCAATAAATGGTTTAGATAGTTATTCTGTTCCAGAACAAAATAAACGTTTGACTTATCAACGCCCTAAATCAAAACTGTTAGAATAATAAAAATGATCATATGAAAATTTTAATCACAGGCACAACAGGTTATATCGCAAAACGTCTAATACCTAAACTTTTGGATGAAAACCATGAATTAATTTGTTGTGTCCGTGATTTAAATAGAATTCCAGAAAACCTTAAAGAAAAAGAAAACATAAAATTCATTGAAATCGATTTTCTTCAAAAAGAAAGAATTGAATTTCCTCAGGATATTGATATAGCTTATTATTTGATTCACTCAATGTCCACGAGTAGCTCCAATTTTGAAGAGCTTGAGTATATCTGTGCTTTAAATTTTAAAAACCTTCTGGAAGAAACAAAATGTAAACAAGTAATTTACTTAAGTGGTATTGTTAACGATCAAAGCTTATCAAAGCATTTGAAATCGAGATTTAGAGTAGAGGAGACTTTACAATCAAAAAAATACCATCTAACTACTTTCAGAGCTGGAATTATTGTGGGTAGTGGTAGTGCTTCCTTTGAAATTATTAGAGATTTAGTAGAAAAGTTACCAGTTATGGTTGCTCCAAAGTGGTTAAATACGAAAACACAGCCTATTGCTATAAGAGATATTTTAACGTATTTGACTGAAGCAATTGATAAAAAAGAACTTTACAATAAATCATTTGATGTTTTTGGACCAGAAGTTTTAACATATAAGCAAATGCTACTTCAATTTGCTGAAGTAAGAAAGTTAAGAAGGTTAATAATAACGTTACCTGTATTAACTCCAAAGTTGTCTTCCTATTGGTTGTATTTTGTGACCTCGACTTCATTTAAATTGGCAGCTTCTTTGGTTGATAGCATGAAGGTTGAAGTAATAGGAAAGCCTTCGGAAATAAATGAAATTATTAAAATTTCACCAATTAGCTATAAAGAAGCAGTAAAAAAGGCTTTTATTAAAATAGAACAAAACTCTATTGTTTCTAGTTGGAAAGATGCTATGATTAGCGGGGTTTTCAATGCTAACTTCTCTAAACATATAAATTTACCTCAATATGGTTGCTTCAAGGATATTCGAAGCAAAAAAATTATAGATGAAAATTTTACCCTAAATCAGATTTGGAAAATAGGTGGAGAAACAGGTTGGTACCGATTTAACTTCCTTTGGAAAATACGAGGTTTTATTGATAAACTATTTGGTGGTGTGGGGTTAAGAAGAGGAAGAAGACATCAAACAGAATTGACTTCGGGAGATGCTCTCGATTTTTGGCGTGTGCTTTTAGCAGATAAAAATGACAAAAGGTTATTACTTTATGCCGAAATGAAACTCCCGGGTGAAGCTTGGTTAGAGTTTAAGATTATTAAACAAACCTTATACCAACGTGCGGTTTTTAGACCCAAGGGAATATTGGGTAGAATGTACTGGTATGCTGTTTTACCTTTTCATGGTTTTGTTTTTAAGGGAATGTTGGATGCTCTAGTTGAAAACAATAACTCTTAATTCATATCCGATTATTGGGTTTATAAATCTTAGTTTCTGAAGCTAGTTTAATTATCAATACTATAATTTATATATAATTGACTAAAAAACAACACTTACCAACTAAAGTATGTCCAATTTGTAAAAAACCGTTTTTATGGAGAAAGAAATGGGAGAAAAATTGGGATTCCGTAAAGTATTGTAGTAAGAGATGTAGCGGTAATTCGAAAAGACGTACGTTAAAAGCTTAGACTTTCTACAATTTTTATTCAATAAAATAACCTTCTGAAAACGTTTTCATACTAATTTCTAGTTCTTTTTCATTAAAATGCGAATACCGTTGGTAAATATTTGTTTAACTTTAAGTTAGCATGTGTGATTGAAAACAATTTAAGGGGAGATATTTCTACGTTTTTTTTTGTTGCATACCACCTGTGAAGCTGAAGACTAAACAACTAAAAGATAAACCAACAAATGAGAAAATCTTTACTCGTTATCGTTATTATTGCTTTAAACTCCTGCAATAAAACTAATTCCAAAGCCAAAACATTTGACTCTATGAACAATACCGTCGTTAACAGTTCAATTGAACGAAAAATTGATAGTTTACTTGAGGTAATGACCTTAGAAGAAAAGGTAGGTCAAATGAATCAATACAATGGCTTTTGGGATGCAACTGGACCTGTTCCAAATAAGGGAAATCAAGCCGAAAAATATGAGGATTTAAAAAAAGGATTGGTAGGTTCTATGCTAAATGTAAGAGGAGTGAAGCAAGTGAAAGCACTTCAAAAAATTGCAGTTGAGGAAACACGTTTGGGAATTCCATTAATTTTTGGGTTTGATGTTATTCATGGATTTAAGACAATTGCTCCTTTACCGTTGGCGGAGGCTGCTAGTTGGGACTTAAAGATTATAGAGAAGTCAGCAAAGAATGCTGCAGAAGAAGCTGCCGCCGCGGGTCTAAATTGGACCTTTGCACCTATGATTGATGTTTCAAGAGATGCTCGTTGGGGTAGAGTTATGGAAGGTGGAGGAGAGGATCCTTTTTTGGGAGCTAAAATAGCAGTAGCACGGGTGAAAGGTTTTCAAGGAAACGATCTATCTTCACCCAAGACAATTGCAGCCTGTGCAAAACATTTTGCAGCCTATGGATTTATAGAAGCAGGTAGAGAATATAATACTGTAGATATTGGCACTTCTACGTTGTATAACACAGTTTTTCCTCCATTTAAAGCAGTATCAGATGCTGGTGTAAAAACGTTTATGAATGCTTTTAATGAACTTAATGGAGTTCCTGCCACAGCAGATAGATTTTTACAAAGAGAGGTTTTAAAGAAAGATTGGAAGTTTAAAGGTTTTGTAATTTCAGATTGGGGGTCAATAGGTGAATTGGTTGCACATGGGCATGCTAAAGATTTGAATCATGCGGCTGAATTAGCAGTAAATGCGGGGTCTGATATGGATATGGAGTCTAGTGCCTATGTTGAAGAATTGACTGGTTTAGTAAAAGAAGGTAAAGTAGGTAAAGAACTAATTGACGATGCCGTGAGACGAATTTTACGTGTAAAATATGAGTTAGGACTTTTTGATGATCCTTATCGTTATTGTAATGAAAATAATGAGGAGGAAGTAACTGGGAAAAAGAAGTTTCATGAAGATGCGTTAGACATAGCGAAAAAATCAATTGTACTTTTAAAAAATGAAAATGATCTACTTCCATTAAAAAAGCAGGGGATGAAAATCGCTTTAATAGGAGCGTTGGCAAATGATAAGACGAGTCCTTTAGGAAATTGGCGATTAGCAGCCAAAGAAGAGACTGCTGTGTCAGTAGTTGAAGGATTTCAAGAGTATAAAGAAAATAAATTGGAGTATGCAAAAGGTGCGGATTTGGTTATTCCAAATACAGAAATATCAATGACTCAAGAGGTACAGGTAAATACTAAAGATACTTCCGAGTTTGAAGAAGCATTATCTTTGGCTAAAAGGTCAGATGTTGTTGTTATGGTGTTAGGAGAACATGGAATGCAAAGTGGTGAAGCCCGAAGTAGAAGTACTATTGACTTACCAGGTGTTCAGCAACAGTTATTAAAAGAGGTTTATAAGGTAAACAAGAATATTGTGTTGGTGCTAATGAATGGAAGACCACTAGCTTTTCCTTGGGCTAAAGATAATATTCCAGCTATTGTTGAATCATGGCAATTAGGAGTACAAAGTGGAAATGCTATAGCTCAAGTAATTTATGGCGATTATAATCCTAGTGGTAAATTGCCAATGACTTTCCCAAAAAGTTTAGGACAGGTTCCAATATATTACAATCATAAGAACACAGGAAGACCAATAAGAGAAGGAAATGTTTTCTGGTCTCATTATTCTGATGAAACAAATGATCCGTTATATCCTTTTGGGTATGGGTTAAGCTATACTAGTTTTTCATACAATAATTTAAAGATAAAGGTTAATGGACAAAATAAGGTTCACGTAACGGTTGATGTTAAAAACACAGGAAAGGTAAAAGGAAAAGAGGTTGTACAATTATACTTGCATGATGTGTATGCTTCTATAACAAGGCCAATTCGAGAGCTTAAAGGTTTTGAAATGGTAGAATTGGAAAAAGGAGAGTCGAAAACAGTTAATTTCGAGCTTAATGAAAAAGAATTGGGGTTTTATAATAATAGAGGTGAGTTTTTAGTTGAACCAGGAAAATTTAATGTGTTTGTTGGTGGAAACTCAAAAGCTGAATTAACAAATACTTTTATATTGAAATAATTATGGGAGCATTATTTTCTTTTTTAGGATTTACAGCACTAGTAGCGATTATAGCATATTATGCAACAAGAAAAACTGATGAAAATACCTCAAAAGGGTATTTTTTAGGAGGTAGAAGTTTGACGGGAGTGGTCATAGCGGGTTCATTACTATTGACTAATTTATCAACTGAACAAATTGTAGGGCTGAATGGTTCGGCATATCAAGAAGGAATTTTGGTAATGGCTTGGGAAACTTTAGCAGCAATAGCTATGGTAATTACGGCGCTATTCTTATTACCAAGATATTTAAAAGGAGGAATAGCAACAGTACCCACGTTTTTAGAGCGAAGATATAATAAAACAACAAAGGCATTGACTTCCGGATTGTTCTTAACAGGGTACGTAGTTGTATTATTACCAATCGTTTTGTATTCAGGTGCTTTAGCTATTAATACCATGTTTGATATACCTGAGTTATTAAATGTTTCAAAAACATCTGCATTATGGATTTCTGTTTTTTCTATTGGAATTATTGGATCTATATATGCAATTTTTGGAGGTTTAAAGGCAGTAGCTGTATCTGATACTATCAATGCCATTGGTTTACTAATAGGAGGGCTATTAATTCCCTACTTTGGTTTTGTAGAAATAGGTCAAGGCGATTTTACAAATGGAGTTTCTACATTATTAAATAGTAATCCCGAAAAGTTTAATGCCATCGGAAGCAATGAATCATCAATTCCGTTTGCTACTATTTTTACAGGAATGATGCTCGTTCAGCTTTTTTACTGGGGAACCAATCAGGCTATTATTCAAAGGGCGCTTGGAGCAAAGGATTTAAAAGAAGGGCAAAAAGGATTGCTATTGGCTTCTTTTATTAAAATTATAGGTCCATTAATTGTAGTGGTACCGGGTATTATTGCATTTCATATTTTTCAGGGAAATCTACCTAATGCTGATGAAGCATATCCTGAGTTAGTCACAAAAGTATTACCACCCTCATTGGTTGGTTTTTTTGCCGCTGTATTATTTGGTGCAATTCTAAGTTCTTTTAATTCAGCTTTAAATAGTTCAGTAACCTTATTTGGTTTAGATATTTATAAAGAGTTTATTAATAAAGAAGCAACAGAAAAGGAAACGGTAAAAGCGGGTAAGTGGTTTGGTCTATTTTTGGCTTTACTAGCCATGTTTGTAGCTCCTTTTATAGCAAATGCTCCTGATGGATTGTTCGGTTATCTTCAAGAGGTAAATGGGTGTTATAGTATTCCTATATTAACTATTATTGTGGTAGGGTATCTTACAAAACGAGTTCCTGCTGTAGCCGCAAACTTTGCTATTATATTTGGTGCTGTATTGTATATCTTAAGTCAGTTTGTTTTGAAACCCATGGTTTTTGGTTCGGAAAATTACCCACATTTTTTACATGTAATGGGAATTCTATTTTTAATT
The DNA here is from genome assembly GCF_964513065.1 of Tenacibaculum xiamenense. Classification (NCBI taxonomy): domain Bacteria; kingdom Pseudomonadati; phylum Bacteroidota; class Flavobacteriia; order Flavobacteriales; family Flavobacteriaceae; genus Tenacibaculum; species Tenacibaculum xiamenense. The sequence continues at coordinate 497,240 of NZ_CAZEQU010000033.1, read as the reverse complement.
AATATTGGTATTATGCTGCTTATTGGGAAGTTATATCCTCAAGAAGAGGCGTATGTTCAGAAATTTACGGAAGAGGTTGATATAACTCCGTGGAAATATGCGAAACCAGTAAGTGTAATTGTAGTTATTGTTGTTGTTTTGAGTTTCGTTTATTTTTCATAGCAGTATTTACCTATCACCAACTATTTATGTGGAGCAGATTACAAAAGTATATATAGTGATGGTTTTAATATAACCTTTGAAATTCAACTAGTTGTATTTAGAATAGGATAAAACGATATAACTATAAGAAATAAGAATTATTTTGTTTAATCTATTTTTTATTTAGTTAAACAAAATTCGTAAATTTGAAGTAATGTTAGTGTTAATCCGTTTTACATGCTTCAAAGAGAAAAAATAGTTGTTGTTTGGCTTAAGAGAGATCTTAGATTACATGATAATGAAGCTATTTACAATGCTTTAAAAACAGGTAATAAAGTTTTATTGTTATATGTGTTCGAACCTAGTTTGTTGAATGATCCTCATTATTCTGATAGACATTGGAATTTTATTAAACAATCTTTAAAAGATGTAAACGACCAATTAGCAACGTATCAAACGAGAATACTAACTGTTAACTCGGAAGTTATCCCTTTGTTTAGCTACCTTCAAACAAAATATAAAATTGTTAGTGTTTATTCCCACCAAGAAACAGGTTTGTTAAAAACGTACAATCGCGATAAAACTTTTAAGCGTTTTTGTAGTAATAACTCCATCAGTTGGATTGAAAATGTAAATAATGGTGTTTTCAGAGGAAGACAAAATAGAGAGCATTGGAAAGAGGATTGGGAAAATTATATGGCGGGCTCACAATTTCAGATTGAAAATGACAAAATACTTTCTTTTTTAGGTGAGCACGAAATTGATGAGATATCAAAGAACTTAACGCTGGTCTCATTAAATACTGATGATACTCCAAATTTTCAAAAAGGAGGAAGATCAATGGGATTAAAATACATGAGATCATTTTTTGAAGATCGTTATATCAATTATGCTAAATTTATTTCCAAACCAAATCAAGCCAGAGAAAGTTGTAGTAGGCTATCTCCTTATTTAGCTTGGGGCAACTTATCTGTAAGAGAGGTATATCAATATGCTAAAACTTTTAGAGGAGAAGCTGCAAATAAACGAGCAATTGACGCATTTACTTCAAGGCTGCGATGGCAAGCGCATTTCATTCAAAAATTTGAAATGGAATGTATTATGGAAAGCGAAAGTATAAATAAAGGATTTAGAAAGTTAAAGAAGGATATTTCGGTGAAGTATCAAGAGGCCTGGAAAGAAGGAAAAACTGGAATTCCGATTATTGATGCTTGTATGCGCTGTTTGCAAGATACAGGATATCTAAATTTTAGAATGAGGGCAATGGTAGTTTCTTTCTTTACCCACAATCTGTGGCAACCTTGGCAGGAAGCCTCCAAATATTTATCAAAAGTGTTCTTAGACTTTGAACCAGGAATCCATTTTCCGCAACTTCAAATGCAGGCAGGAGAAACTGGAATCAACACCTTAAGGATATACAATCCAGTAAAAAATGGAATAGAACATGATCCTGAAGCCTATTTTATATCCAAATGGGTTCCTGAACTCAAAGGATTACCCATTAGCTTTAGACATGAGCCTTTTAAACTTACCATGCTTGAGCAAAAATTATATGGATTCAAATTAGGTAAAAATTATCCGAATCCAATAGTAGATGTTGCAACAACAAGAAAACGAGCTTCAGATACAATATGGAACATGAGAAAAGATAGAGATGTAATTGAAGATAGTTTTAGAATTTTAAACAAACACATAATAAAATAGAGTATGATTATTTTTAATACAACGTATACAGAAAAATCAGATCTGCGTGAAATTAATCACTTAATAGGGAAGTCATTTTCATTTTTTGACAAGCTGCGATTAGGAGGTGTTGGAAGTGGGCGTTTAATTATTAATAATGTAAGTCAAAATTTTCAAAGTTTAGTGAACAAGGTTTCTGATTTAAATTATGCAAGCATAGAATTAAGACCAAAAGGAATCATTGTTCATATGACAAATCAATTAAAGCGGTTTTCATGGGCAATTCCTTACTATAAACTAGTCATTTTTAATGGAACTTATTTTAGCATACATTCTGACGGTAGCTTTGTTCAAATGATAAAAACAGGAAACCGTTCTATAAATAAGAAATTTATTGAAAAAATGCTCGATTTAAAAAATATAGCGAATGAAGAATTTGAATTTATTGACGACTATTGAAATAGATAGGATTATAGAAATGGCATGGGAAGACAGGACGACTTTTGACGCCATAAAATTTCAGTTTGAGCTCAGTGAGAAAGAAGTAATTCAGCTCATGAGAAAGAATTTGAAAGTAACTAGCTTTAAACGTTGGAGAAAGAGAGTGCAAGGAAGAAGAACCAAACATGAAGCTAAAAGAGATTTTTTAGTAGGACGTTTTAAGTGCTCAAGACAAAAGACAATAAGTAATAATAAGATAGCTAAAAGATAAATGAGTGAATTTAAACTTGGAATAACTCGTAAAGAGCATTTCAATGCAGCCCATAGATTGCATAACAAAAATTGGACCGATGAGAAAAATAAAGAGGTATTTGGTAAATGCAACAACCCGCATTATCATGGTCATAATTATGAATTAGAAGTAACCGTTATTGGCTATGTTGATGAGGAGACAGGATATGTTATTGATACAAAAATATTATCTGATATTATCAAAGAAAAGGTTTTAGAACCTTTCGATCATAAAAATTTAAATTTAGAAGTAGAATATTTTAAAGAGGTAAATCCAACTGTAGAGAATATAGCAGTTGTTATTTATCGAGTTATTAAAAATGAAATTCCAAAGCATTTGGAATTAAAAATTAAACTATATGAAACACCAAGAAACTTTGTTGAATACCCTTTTAACGTCTAATTCTTTAAATGGTCTTTCATTAGACGAAATTGGAGAAGATCATTTATATACAGGAATTGATACACCAATGAAGCCAGATGCTTTTAAAGTATCTGATAATGAAAAGAAAGAGAAAATAGCGGACTTGTTTTCTCAAATAATGGATGTTATGGGCTTAGACTTAACAGATGATTCATTGAAAGGTACGCCACAGCGTGTAGCTAAAATGTATATCGATGAGATCTTTTCTGGGCTAAATCCAGCTAATAAGCCGAAAATTGCCCTTTTTGATAATAAGTATCAATACAATCAAATGCTCATTGAAAAAGATATTCAATTTTACTCTAATTGTGAGCATCATTTTGTGCCTATCATAGGAAAGGCTCATGTAGCTTATATTTCATCAGGAAAGGTAATAGGCTTATCAAAATTAAACAGAATAGTACAGTATTACGCTAAGAGACCTCAGGTACAAGAGCGTTTAACAAATCAAATAGCTGTTGACTTACAAAATATTTTAGAAACAGAAGATGTAGCTGTAATTATTGATGCAAAGCATTTGTGTGTTTCTTCTAGAGGTGTTAAAGATGACTCATCATCAACAATTACTTGCTTTTATGGGGGAGCATTTAATAAACAAGAAAAGATTGTTGAACTACAAAACTATTTAAAAAGTTAAAAAATCAATTTTATATGAAAACCATCTTAGTAGTAGGAGGAAGTAAAGGAATAGGAGCTGCTATTGCGAATCAGTTAAAAAGTACACATCATATAGTTTCTTTTAGTAGAGGTGCAAACGATATTGAAGGTATTACTCACCATAGTATAGATGTATTACAAGATGAGTTTCCTAATATCGAAAATTTAGATGGATTGGTGTATTGTCCTGGAAGTATAAACTTAAAATCGTTAAGTAGACTTAAAATAGAAGATTTTCAGACCGACTTTAATATCAATGTAATTGGAGCTATTCGGGTGATTAAACATTATGAAAAGCAACTCATACAAACGAATGGAAGTGTTGTTTTGTTTAGCACAGTTGCTACACACTTAGGAATGCCGTTTCACTCGAGTATAGCTGTTAGTAAAGCAGCCATAGAAGGGTTGGCAAAATCGTTAGCGGCAGAATATGCAACAAAAATTAGATTCAATGTAATCGCACCTACTGTTACCGATACACCATTGGCGTCAAGATTACTCAGAAATGAAAAACAGCAAGAGAGTATGCGAGAAAGACATCCTTTAAAACAGTATCTCGATCCGAAAGAAGTGGCGTCATTAGCGGAGTACTTACTATCAGGAAATGCGAAATCTATTTCTGGGCAAATAATACCAATGGACGCCGGAATTGTGAGTGTTAAACTATAAAAATTAAGATATGAAACTTTTTACTATCATAGCGGCATTATTTATGGCAATTTCTGATATCGTAATCTGTGATTTTTCGAAAAATACTCCTTATAATTGGAGGGTAACCAATGATGATGTTATGGGAGGTATCTCAACATCTTCAATGAAAATAAACTCTAATAATCAGGGAGTTTTCTCAGGTCAGGTTTCTACTGAAAATAATGGAGGCTTCGCCATGACAAGATTGAAAACGGAAATTGAAATTTCTAATAAAAACAAAAAAGTTGCGCTTTACATCAAAGGAGATGGTAAAAAGTATCAATTCCGTATCAAATCTCAGAGAAATAAGAGGTATTGGTATGTACAATCCTTCCAAACAACAATGGGAGAACAAAAAATAGAATTGAACTTAAAAGATTTTTATCCTTCATTTAGAGGATATAAACTCAATAAAGAAAATTTTAACGCCAATAAAATAGAAGAAATTGCAATTTTGATTGGAAACAAAAAAAATGAGAATTTCAAATTAGAAATAAAAAAAATATTAATTGAATAAGTACTTTTCAATAAAGAGATAGCAAAAATTGGATACATGAAACTATATAAAATACTATTACTTATGACGCTGTTCGGAACATCAATAAAAGCACAAACCCTTGAGCCTAAGACTTCTTTATACGATATAAAAATTAGTGATATCAATGATAAGTCGATTGATTTGAAGGATTATAAAGGGAAAAAGATCTTGTTCGTAAATGTTGCTTCAAAATGCGGTTTTACAAACCAATACAAAGGCCTGCAAGAGCTTTATGATAAGCATAAAGACAATCTTATGATCATCGGAGTTCCATGTAATCAATTTGGAGGACAAGAACCTGGTACAGCTTCAGAAATTGAAAGTTTTTGTGAGTTGAATTATGGAGTTACGTTTTTAATCACGGAAAAAGTTGAGGTGAAAGGTGAAAATCAACATGCACTATATAAATGGCTAACTCAAAGAGGGTTAAATGGAAAATCCAACTCTACTGTAAAATGGAACTTTCAAAAGTATTTAGTAGACGAGGAGGGGAGGTTAGTAGATTATTTCTATTCAATGACAAAGCCTAATAGTAAGAAAATTACAAAATATATTTAAACGAAAACCCTTCAATCTGGGGGTGTGACAACTTCCATTAGGAAAAACGTTTGTGATTTTAGATTAATTGTTCACAAAAAGCACACCCCCTAAAAGAAGATGTCTCTTAATTTTATTTTAGTTGTAGGAATATTTTATAAATTAAGTGTTTAATTGATATTTAGATCCGAATGAAAAAACCTGATAATATTGTTTATAATGAAGAAACAAATGAGTACGACGCTTATTTAAAACCTTATGCAACTAATTTCACAGCGCCTAAAATCGATTTACCTAATTCTGTTAGTTGGAAAAAGCAAAATATTACGCTAGCTAACAAACAGATAAAAGCGTCTTTTGAAGAGTTAAAAAAAGAGTTTGAGGTGTTGTATAATAAATTTTCTTATAACGAATTGGTATATAGTTCAAAATTTACTTTTGAACCTATTGTAGGAGAAACATACCATTTATATGAAAACGAAAAGGGGCGTTTTTTATCATTGCTCAAACCTTCAGAATGTAATTTTAACTATATAGGTAGTTTTCGATTAGATTCAGATAAAATTTGGAATAAAATAGAATAATTGTAAAAATGATTGAGTTCAAAAAACACTCAGGAATATATACTTTGTCTACAAAGCAAGTATTAAATGTTTCATTGGAAGAGGCTTGGGACTTTTTTAGTTCCCCAGAAAATCTTCAAAGGATTACTCCTTCGCACATGGGCTTTAAAATTACTTCAGATGTAAATCATAAAGCATATGCTGGACAAATAATAACATACAAAGTAGGAATTCTACCAGGAGTAAAACAAAACTGGGTAACCGAAATCACTCAAGTGAAAGATCAAGAGTTTTTTATTGATGAGCAGCGTTTTGGTCCTTATAAAATGTGGCACCATGAGCACTGGTTTTATAGTTTACCTGATGGGAAAACATTAATGGAAGACAAAATTTCATATAAAATACCTTTTGGTTTTTTAGGTACGATAGCTCAAAACATATTTATAAAAAAACAATTGAAAGAAATATTTGAATATAGGTTTAACACGTTAGAAGCTATGTTTAATGAAAAATAATGTTGTTTTTTTCTGGTTCAGGCGTGATCTTCGTTTGGAAGATAACACTGCTTTATTTCATGCCTTAAATTCAGGTTTCGCTGTAATTCCAGTTTTTATTTTCGACGATGAAATCCTTGATAAACTTTCAAAGGACGATGCAAGAGTAACTTTCATTTATAAAACCTTGCACGAAATAGATGTTCAATTAAAAAAGCTGGGTAGCTCGTTAATCGTAAAGAAAGGAAATCCGCTAAAGGTTTGGAATAACTTATTAGAAGAGTATTCATGTAAGGGGTTATTCTTTAATCGAGATTATGAGCCTTATGCGTTGAAAAGAGATGCTGAGGTTATTGGTAATTTTGAGAAGAATGAAATCCCTACAAATACATTTAAAGATCAAGTAATTTTTGAAAAAGGGGAGGTGTTAAAAAAAGATAACACCCCCTATACAGTATATACACCTTTTAAAAATCAATGGTTGAAGCTTTTTAAGGCAGAAGAACACTTGATTCAAAATGATACAAGGGAGTATTCTAATAAATTTTATAAGTATAGTATTGACTTTCCTTCAATGCATGAAATGGGTTTTGAAGAAAGTAAGATTAAAGTAATTCCTTATAAAATTGATCAGTTGTTTAATTACGAAGAAGTTCGTGATTATCCAGCTTTAGACCAAACGTCGTATTTATCGCCTTATTTAAGATTCGGTCAAGTAAGTATACGTGCAATGGTGAAACATGCCCTAAAAACGAATGCAATCTTTTTGAGTGAGCTTATTTGGCGGGAGTTTTTTATGCAAATACTTTTTCATTTTCCCAAAGTGGTAACGAACAATTTTAGGGCCAAATATGATGTTGTTCCCTGGAGAAATAATGAGAACGAATTTAAGAAGTGGTGTAAAGGAGAAACTGGATATCCAATTGTCGATGCTGGAATGCGTCAATTGAATGCAACTGGATATATGCACAATAGAGTACGAATGATTACAGCAAGTTTTTTATGTAAACATTTGTTAATAGATTGGAGATGGGGCGAGGCTTATTTTGCTGAGAAACTATTAGATTATGAATTAGCATCAAACAATGGAAATTGGCAATGGGCAGCTGGAACTGGATGCGATGCAGCTCCTTATTTTAGAATTTTTAATCCCATTGAACAGCTTAAGAAATTTGATAAAGAACTAAAGTATACGATAAAATGGGTGCCTGATTTAAATGAATTGACCTACCCGCAACCAATTGTAGATCATAAAATGGCAAGATTAAGAGCTCTTGAAGCCTATAAAAAGGCATAATTTTATATAAATGGTAACGAATGCAAAGCCAGAGATAGATCTCTGGCTTTGTTTGTTTTTATTCTTTATTGGATAAATGCCCCGAGGCTTGTCTCACAGGTAAATGTTTTTAGTCTGAAAACGTATTCCTGTAAAGTACTCTGTTGGATTGCCCAAGAGAAATTTACTTCAACAGAACTATTTTACGATCGATAGACGCATTATTTTCCAATAAGAACCTTATAAAATATACCCCTTTGTCTTGTTTATTAAGATCTATTTTTCCATTTTCAATGTACGATTTTCTGTTATTAGAATATATTTCTCTTCCCAATGTGTCAAAAACACTAATTTTCTTAATTTTTGACGAAGCATTATTGAAATAAAAAATTCCTGTACTAGGGTTTGGATAAATAGTAGTTTTATAAAGAGAGATGTCACTAATACTAAGTACTTGTGATTGCGAGCAACCGTATTGATCAGGTGTCTCATTAGAAGGTGTGTTTCGGCATTCATCTATATTATTAGGAACTCCATCTTGATCGTCATCATCTAAAGATATTTCGTCAAAAGAATCTGTTACATCTAAATCAAACTTTTTCAAAATTGCTCTTTGCCAGGCATATTCTGGATTTAAATAAAGTGAGCTACCAACTGATTCAAGTGTTAGTAAATATTGATCATCATATTCTACATTTACATCACTATCAAGACTTATAGATGTATTAATTTCAAAATAGTTAGGCAGCATTTCACCAAATTTATTGAAAACGTATATATATTGGTCTCTGTAATTATGAAATAATAATTGATTGTTTTTTTCTTTAACATAAAAGGAGAATATTCCTATATTTCTATATTCCGAATCTGGTGAGTTTATAACTGTTAACCTATCCGAATAAATGACAATTTCTCCTTGATAGTTCATTGTGAAGATCCAGTTATTGGTAAAGGGTTGAATAATTGGAATCAATTGATTTAATTCTAAGCTTAAATATTCATTATTCAGTGAGAATTTATGAATTGTAAATTCATTTAAACCATAAATATATGTTGAAAGTAAAAAGTCCCCTTTATTATTTACTTTCCAATCCATAATTAATTCATCATCATTAGTAATTCCATCACCATTGGGGTCTTCATATAAATTTAAATCTCTAGACCATTGAAAGACATTATTCTTGAATAAGGAAATATTGGTTGTATCACTACTAATTTCGTAAATATAGTTATCTCCATTATTAGATATAAAAGAAGTTGAAAGGTCTTTTGGATATATTGGCGTATATAGGATTTCATCAGTAGGTACAATTTTATCTTCTAATATTGATAAATCACTTTTGTTCAAAGTAACGAATCTCTGTTGTCTAGGAGAAATAGATCCTCCAGGACCAAAATTATCTGGCCCCGTAGCTTCAGTTACGGCAAAAGCATAAGCAGTATCTCTAACAACTAACTCATTTCTCATAAAAACTTTCGAGGTACCTTTTCCACTATAACGATAAGAGGTTAGTTCGTCAGAATGATTCGCTTTTTTGATTAGCATATCAGTTTCAGAAATCAAAACACTTCCAGAATAATTTATATCCTTTGTAAATCCGGAAAGGAATGTTTCTTCTTCTGTTTTTAAAAGATCAATTATTTGAAATTCAGAAGTTGCTATTTGATTAAGTTGAATATTATCCAAAACATCAAAATTATGATCATAGTTGATTATTTTATTGCCATCTGTCAATATTGAAACCTGCCCATTATTAATACTGGCAAACTTCGCATTATAAGGAGAATCTTTCTCAAAAAATAAATTTCCGTCCTCATCATATTTTTGAAGCGTAACTTTTAGATTATTAGCATCTGAAGAAAGGGCATTATTACTAACAATTAGAAGGTTGTTTTGCTCGTCGAAGCCAAATTCGAGAGGGTATTTATTCACAGAGTCTTCGGGTAAAATAACATATTTGATTTCCCCATTTAGATCGACGTTTAATAATCCAAAGTTTTTATTGTTATCATAATTAGGAACAAGTAATAAAATATTATTTGAATTATCCTTTTTAATAACGCTATATTCTTCTGCAAACGATTGTCTAAAAAAACTAATAGCTTCATCCGTTAGGTCTAACTCAGAACTTGAATATATTGAATTTGTAAAGTGTTGAAATATAAATTTTTGATACGGAAATGAAGCAATATCCTCCGAGCTAATAGCGTAATATATATCGTCAATATTAATTATTTTAGATATTCTATTACTTCCATCGCTTGCAATAAAAGGTTGATTAGTCGAGAATTCGCTTAGTACTTCTCCAGAAGGAGAAATTTTTTTGAAATAGAAATTTACGGGTGTTTCGTTTATGGGTTTAAATATGAAACTAACATTATTTGAACTATCTATAAAGGATTTAAAAGATGAAGAATCATAGGCTATTGGGTCGTTTAAATCTGATAGGGCATGTTCCCATAGGAAGTTCCCATGTTTATCTAACTTAGTTAAAATGAAAGTTTGCCTATTACTTGTGTAAGCAGCTCGAAATATTATAATTAAATCGTCATTGGAATCTATATGAACACCAAGAATCCCATCATAAGACAGTCCTGTATCAAAAGATTTTTCTTTTTCCCATATGACATCGAGATTGCTATTTAACTTTATAATTTTACCGTCATTAAATGTGAAGTCATTTTCTGTTGTTCCAATTAAATAAAAGTTATTATTGCTATCCTTGATAGTAAACTTTAGGACGTCTCTATTAGTGTGGTTTTTATTCCCGTATGATATTTCTTTAAAGGGATTTATTTTCTCTTGAGAGAAGAAAAAGGAGTTGCAAAGTACTAAAATTAAGAAATAAATTTTTTTCATTATTTGGTCAATTTTTGGTTACTGCAAGATAATTATTTGATTTTTAATTGGATGTTCTATTTTTTTATACTGATGAATCGATTTAATATTGCGTCATTTTTTATCACAATTGCGTCATTTTAGGATTTTTTTACGTCTTAATTTTGTATTCAACTATTAAGACTAAATAAAAATAAATGATCTTAGACGAATTCCCGGTTCTTGTCGATTCTTCATTGCAAACCGACTTATTGCATGGAGAGTCTTTTAAAGACTTAGAAAAACAAACAAATTTAATTTTAGAAACCTTAAAAAAATTCTTTAGCAAAGAAGATTTTTATGTTGGAGATAATTTAAAGGAAATTAACCAACATAAATTAGATGCACAAATTGATGGAGAAGATACACTGTCATTTGAGAATGCCTTAGAATATCTCAATGATTTATATATAAAGAATACAATTGCTTTTCATAACCCTAACTACGTTGCTCATTTAAATTGCCCTGTTGTTTTACCTGCAATGGCTGCGGAAATTATAGCATCTACTGTTAATACAGCTATTGAAACTTGGGATCAAAGTACTTCTGCTACCTTTATAGAGCAGGCAGTAATTAGATGGATCAGTAACGAGTTTAAATTTCCTGAAAGCTCAGATGGTGTGTTTACAAGTGGAGGAACTCAATCTAATTTTATGGCACTATTGATGGCTCGCGATCATTATGCTTTTGAAAATTATGGAGTAAATATTAAACAACATGGTTGGTTTGAAGAGGTAAGTAAGTTCCGAATTTTCTGCTCTGAAAAAGCGCATTTCAGTATAAAAAAGAATGCAGCCTTATTAGGTATGGGCTACGATGCTGTTATTCCTGTAAAAACGGATAATAAAATGCGAATGGACCCTAATGAATTGGTTTTAGCAATAGAAAAAGTGAAACAAGAGGGGAATATACCGGTAGCAGTTGTGGCTACTTTAGGAACCACGGATTATGGTAGTTTTGATCCTTTAGAAACGATTTCAAGCATTGCTAAAGATTATAAAATGTGGTTACATGCTGATGGGGCATACGGAGGGTGTTTTGTTTTAACGGATACACATAAGAGTTACTTTGAAAAAATTAATTCGGTTGATTCAATAACAATCGATTTTCATAAAACAATGTTTCAACCAGTGTGTTGTAGTGCTTATTTAGCCAAGAACAAGCAACACTTTCAATATGTATCTTATTATGCGGACTACTTAAATCCAATCGAGGATAAAGACCCAGAGAGACCTAATTTAATAGAAAAGTCAATTCAAACAACAAGAAGGTTTGATGCTCTTAAAGTGTGGTTTACATTAAAAACATTAGGAAAAGAAACAATAGGAAGGTATTTGGAAAGAGTACATCACTTAGCAACTTCAGTATATAACAAAATCAAAGATGATGCTCATTTCGAAGTAGCTCATCAACCTGAATTAAGCACTATAGTGTTTAGATATAAAGCATTGGGAGTTCGTGAAAATAAAGTGCATGACAGAGTAAACATGTATATAAAAAACACCTTGTTTAAACAAGGAAGAACCTCCGTGGCTAGTACAAAGTTAGATGGAAATATCTATTTGAAATTTACCTTGTTAAATCCGAATAACACAGAAGAAAACCTTTTTGAAATTTTAAAAATGATTCAACAAAAAGGAGAACAATATAAAACTAATAACTAAAATAAAATGGCAGAGAATATAGCAGATTTTATAGCAATTGGAGTAGGTCCTTTTAACCTAGGATTGGCTTGTTTAACAGCTCCTATTGAAGGACTTAATGGAATATTTTTAGATAAAAGCGAAAAGTTTGATTGGCACCCAGGAATGATGTTACAAAGTACAACATTACAGATTCCTTTTATGGCCGATTTAGTAACCTTGGCTGATCCAACAAATCCGTTTAGTTTTTTAAATTACAGTAAAGAAAAAGGAAGGATTTACTCTTTTTATATCAGAGAGAACTTCTTGTTGCTTCGAAATGAATACAATCATTATTGTCAATGGGCAATTGAAAAGCTCCCTAATGTTTTTTTCAATACAGAAGTAAAAAATATTGATTTTGATGAAAAAGATCAAGTTTATGTGGTGACTAGCATATGTACAAAGACCTATGAAATCAAAATTTATAAGGCTAAAAAGATTGTTTTAGGTACTGGAACACAACCCTACATTCCAAATAGCGCGAAAAAACTAAATAAAGTGGCTACTCATTCTTCTAGCTACTTATTTGAAAAAGAAGAGTTGCAAAAGAAGAAGTCGATTACAGTATTAGGAAGTGGACAAAGCGCTGCAGAGATATTTTACGATTTATTACAAGATATTGATGAAAAAGGTTATGAGTTAAATTGGATAACAAGATCTCCTAGATACTTTCCACTTGAATATTCAAAACTTACTTTAGAAATGACTTCTCCTGAGTATGTTGATTATTTCTACAACCTTCCTTCAGAGAAAAGAGATGATTTAATTAGTAATCAAAAGCATTTATACAAAGGAATTAATCAGGATTTGATAAACGATATTCACGACTTGCTTTATACAAAAAGATCATATGCTTCTGAGCCATTAAAAGTTTCATTACGAACGAACACGGAGTTGGTAAATTCATCATATGAAAACAATAAAATTTCTTTAGAACTGCATCAAGTAGAAGAGGATAAGTATTTCGAAAAAACTACTGAAGGGCTGGTTTTATGTACAGGTTATCACTATAAAATGCCTGATTTTATAGAAGGAGTTAATGATAGAATTGGATGGGATGCAAAAGGTAGATATGATGTACAACGAAACTATACAATTGATAAAAACCACAATGAAATATTTGTTCAAAATGTTGAACTCTATACACACGGTTTTGTTACACCAGATTTAGGAATGGCCTGCTATCGTAACTCATATATTATAAAAGAAATTACAGGTAAAGAGCACTATCCAGTTGAAAAAAGTATTGCGTTTCAACAGTTTGGTGTAAGCCAAGAGGAAGAAATAATTAAAAACGTAAAAGAAACGGTATAAGTTCGATAAATGTTTAAAGTATTGGATTCGAAAGAAGTGCGCTATTTTAAATATTGAGACTTATATCTGTTTTTTTTAATGATAAAAATATACAGATGAATCTAAAGTCATTTTTAATAACAATGACCTTTATTGCAGTTGTTAGCGATTATTTATTGCATCCGTTTTATCCTCAGTTTTTTGAATTGAGATTTGGAATGTCAAATCCTAAAAATGTAGGGTATTATTTTGCTGCTATATGTTTCATGGTAATGATTGCATTTCCTTTTTGGGCATATGTTTCAAAGAAAGTAGCGGAGCTAAAAATACTGATATACACACAAGCAATAGCAGGTGTTTTGGCATTGTATTGTTATTGGACTGAGTCGTATATCAACTTTTGGATTGTTTCCCTAATCATGGTGCTTTTCAAAGGAAGTTATCTCTTGGTGTATCCTTACATACTTAAAATTATAAAGAAAGAAGAACATACAAGCACTATCGGTTTATTATCGGTAGTGGTTCATCTTGGAGGAATTCTAGGAGCCGTAATAGGAGGGTTTACAGTGGATTTTATCAATCCTAGCTCGATATTTATCATAATGGCACTTGGTGACTTTTTACAAATGTTAGTAAGTGCTTATCTATTACAGAGTAAAAAATACAATACAGATGTCATTATCGTTGCCGATGAGACGGAAAAAAGTTCTACTTCTAATAGTTTTATTATAAAAATTGGTTTGTTGACTTTAATTCTGTACTTCAGTGATTTCTTAATCCGCCCTTTCTTTTCAATGTATTGGGAAAGCTTTGCGTCAAATGACTCCAAGTTAATCTCAGGAACAATTTATGCGATACCAGGATTCGTTGCTTTAATCGCATTATGGATTAACAACAAGAGAAGCGCAAGTGGATACGAAGGTATTATAAAAGCTTTAATTATTGGACTTGTAGGACTCTCTCTTCAAGGAATTCCTTCAGAAAGCATGGTAATTATTGGTAGAATAATTTATGGATGGGCAATATTCCAAGGAATGGTAAAATTCGATGTCTTCTTATTCGAAATGAGTTCTCCTGAGTCGTATTCTATAGATTATAGCAAAATTCACTTTTTCCAAAATTTAGGAGTTTTACTGGCTTCGTTAAATGTAGGGTTAGTAGTTGACAACTTCGGTCTGCAAATGCCATTTATACTTGCCTTATCAGGTTTTATAATAACACTGTTACTGTACTTTTTTGTTTTTAAGTTTTCTTCTAACCTTAAAAGTAATCAGCCAAAATTAAAGCAGAGTTAGTGAAAGGAATACAAACTAAATATAAATTACTTATACCTCATACCGTGAGTAAAATTGTCATAAATGTCAGTAAATAATAAAATAGTATATAAACATAACTACAAAGATTTTGGAGAAATAAGCATTCGAACTTTTGATTTAAATGAGGATTCGAAAACACTCCATAATTGGGTAAATCAAGAGTATGCTGTTTTTTGGGGAATGCATAATACATCATTAGAAGATGTAAAAAGTGAATATAGGAAGTTAATAGAACCCGTAGATTATGATGTTTTTGTAGGGATTTATAACAATGAAGAAGTTTTTTTTCTTGAACGCTATAATCCACAGAATGACTTGATTAATAAGCATTATGAAGCCCAAACTTCCGATGCAGGAGTCCATATAATTGTGGCACCGCCGAAAAACACTAAAATTCCTCATTTTACATGGTATATGTTTCAGTCAATAATGGATTTTGTTTTTACAAATGAAAGTATCGACAGAATTGTAGTTGAACCAGATATTCGAAATAAGAAGATGTTCGCCTTATGCGAAAGAATCGGCTTTTATTTAGATAAAATCATAGAATTACCTCATAAAACGGCTCAATTAGCTTTTCTCGACAGAAAGAGATACCAAAATCAAATTAAGAAAATTACCCCTTCAAAACGTAGTAATATGAATACATTAGATAATGTGGTTTCTCCACAACAATCTGTTCAACATATAAAGCCAGAAGTATGGCTACAGTCAAACAAGCTATTGGTTAAGAAAGCAATATGTGAATTTACACATGAAAGAATATTTGCGCCTAAAAAGGTAAAATCTATTGGTGAAGGATGGAGTTTATTTACTTTATCTGCTGATAATTCCAATATTGTTTATGAATTTGAAGCTAAGGAATTGGCTTTAGAACAACTTATGATTAAAGAATCGACTTTAATCAAAAGGAAAGATAATGATCTTGTTGATTTAGATGCGATATTGTTTATTAAAGAGTTTGAACAAACTCTTGGAATAGATAAGCAGAAACTACCTGTTTATCTTGAAGAAATTATCAGCACCCTATATGGAAGTGCTTTTAAAATTACGAAGGGAAACCCAACGGCAAAGGAGTTAGCTCAAGCCGACTTTCAAACTATAGAACAATCTATGACGGAAGGACACCCTGGATTTGTTGCTAACAATGGACGTATTGGTTTTGATAGTAGTGATTATCGCTCATATGCACCTGAAGCAGGAAACTCGTTCTCATTATTATGGTTGGCAGGGCATAAATCAAAAGCCGTTTATTCAGCAATAGAGAGTTTGCCTTATGATAAACTTATTCATCAAGAATTGGATGCTAACACGATAAATCAGTTTAACCAAACATTGTCTTCAAAAGGATTAAATCCAGAAGACTATTTGTTTATTCCGATTCATCCATGGCAGTGGTTTAATAAACTGGCAATGGTCTTTGCTCCGGAAATAGCAAAAGCAGATTTAGTTTGTTTGGGATATGGTCCAGATCAATATTTAGCACAGCAATCAATTAGAACTTTGTTCAATACAACAAATCCACAAAAGTTTTATACGAAATCGGCCTTGTCTATATTAAATATGGGCTTTATGAGAGGATTACCTTTGTATTACCTAGGAACCGCTCCGAAAATGGCTATATGGCTTGAGAATTTGCTTTATGAAGATAAATTTATTCAAGAAGTAGGATTTAAAATGTTGAGCGAAATAGGATCAGTAAGCTATGTAAATCCTTATTTCGAGGAATTTGGTCCTCATAATGATTATAATAAAATGCTCGCTTCTTTATGGAGAGAAAGTCCATATTCTAAAATAAAAGAGGGACAAAAGCCAATTACTATGGCAGCATTACTTCATGTTGATCATCATGGAAACGCCTTATTACCAGAATATATTAAAAGCTCAGGATTAAGTATTGAATATTGGATAAGTAGCTATTTAAAAGCCTATTTGAGTCCATTAATTCACTGTTTCTATAAATACGACTTGGTGTTTATGCCTCATGGTGAAAATATTATCCTTGTCTTAGAAAACAACAAACCCGTAAGCTCATTACTTAAAGATATTACTGAAGAAGCCGTGATTTTAAGTCCAGAGGTGGAATTACCAGAAGACTTAAAAAGAATGTATGCACCTGTGCCAGAAGATGTAAAGTTATTATCAATATTTACTGATGTTTTCGATGGTTTCTTTAGGTATCTGACACCAATATTGGAAGAGCATGCGAACTTCCCAGAGAGCAAGTTTTGGGAGCTAGTAGCATTGAATATTAGAGAATATCAACAGCAACATCCCGAACTGATTGATAAGTTTAACAAATATGATTTATTCGCCGATACCTTTAAGCTATCGTGTTTAAATCGCTTACAATTAAATAATCATAAACAAATGATTGATTTAGATGACCCAGTGGCATTACTACAATTTGCAGGTGAAATAGCAAATCCTATCGCAGTTTATAGTGTTGAAACCGAACCAGAAGAAGTAGTATGATGTCGTTGATAGAACAAAAGATTTTTAGTAAAGAAATAGAGGGAATTGGGTGTATTGTATTACGACCAATTAACCTGAAGGAAGATATCAATACTTTGTACGATTGGGTGAAACAACCATATGCTAAGTATTGGGGGATGCTAGATTTTTCAAAAGATCAAGTTTTTGATTCTTATGATGAAATAGAAAACAATCCTCATCACCATACTTATATAGGAACACTCAATGATCGTCCTATTTTTTTAATGGAACGTTACAAGGCTTCTGAAGATATGATTGCAAAATATTACGATGCCGAATTAAATGACTATGGAATGCACATTTTGGTAGCACCAGCTCAAAAGAGAATTCCTCAATTTACTTGGAGTGTTTTTTCAACCATTATGGACTACTTTTTTAGTCTTCCATATGTGGCAAGAGTTGTTGTAGAACCTGATGCGAACAACGAAAAAATCCATAAGTTGAATAAAAAGGCTGGGTTTGTTTATCAAAAGGAAATAGAGTTACCTCATAAAGTTGCTTCATTAGCCATTTGTACAAAAGAGAACTACGAAGAAGCCTTAAATAAGTTACAAAATCATGAATAACCAAGAAATAACCTTTATTAACCCTGAAACTTGGGAGATAGTGAATAAACACTTAGTTAAAAAAGCAATTAGTGAGTTTGCACATGAGCTTATTTTAACACCAAATTTGAAGTCTGATGAATTAGAAAAGTCATGGAATGTTTATGAACTAATTAATGACAATAAAGAGGTTACCTATAAATTCAAGGCAAAAAAGTTTCATTTAGATCATTGGCATGTTGATGTGGATAGCATAATAAAGCTAAGAAACGGAAAAAAAGAAACAATTGATGCACTTATGTTCATCACTGAGTTTAGAAAAACACTTGAAATACCTGATGAGTTCTTAGCAACCTATTTAGAAGAAATCACAAGTACTTTAATTAGTGCAGCATATAAATATGAAAACGAACAGTTATCATCTGCTGATCTTGCTAATTCGGGATTTCAAGAGATTGAGCACGCGATGTCCGAAGGTCATCCTTGTTTCGTAGCCAATAACGGAAGAATTGGTTTTAATATTAACGACTATCATAAATATGCTCCTGAAACCAATAATCCATTTAAAATACTTTGGATAGCAGCTCATAAAGAGTTTGCAACATATACAGCAATAGAAGAGTTTGGTTACAATGAGATATTAATAAATGAATTAGGTATAGCCAAGATAAATCAGTTTAACGAAGTTCTTGAAAAAGTAGAGTTATCAAAGTCTGATTATATTTTTATGCCAGTACATCCTTGGCAATGGACGAATAAATTAGTACATGTTTTTGCTTCGGATATAGCAAATAAACGTATTGTATTGCTAGGAGAGAGTAACGATGATTATTCTGCACAACAATCCATAAGAACCTTATTTAATTTGACCAATCCAAAGAAGTTGTACACCAAAACCTCCTTATCCATTTTAAATATGGGATTTGTTAGAGGTTTATCACCTTATTATATGCAAAGTACTCCTTACATTACAAAGTGGATTAATGAACTTTTAGAGCGTGATTCTTATTTGAAAGAGGTTGGTTTCGAAATGTTGGGAGAGGTAGCAACTGTAGGATACCACAATCATTATTATGAAGTACTTGGAAAGACAAATCCGCATAATAAAATGTTATCTGCATTATGGCGAGAAAGCCCATTTTCTAAAATAAAGAAAACACAAAAGGTGGCTACAATGGCTTCATTACTTCATATTGATAGGAATGGAAAGTCTTTATTAGCTGAGTTTATTAAGAGTTCAGGTATCAAAGCTGATTTGTGGATTGAAAAATATCTAAAGGCATATTTTCAGCCTTTAATCCATTGCTTTTATAAGTACGAGCTGGTGTTTATGCCGCATGGAGAAAACATAATCTTGGTTTTAGAAAACAATCAGCCCGTTTCTATTTTGATGAAAGACATTACGGAGGAAGTAATTGTTTTTAATGAAGAAATGTATTTGCCAGAGCATGCAGATAGACTTTTTACTAAGACTACAGACAAAATGAAGATACTATCAATTTTCACAGATGTTTTTGATTGTATTTTCAGATTCTTGGGACAAATACTAGAAACGCATTGTGGTTATTCCGAAGATAAGTTCTGGGAACTTGTAGCAAAAAGTATTAACGAGTATCAACAAAGTCACCCAGAGTATACTGATAAATATGAAAGGTATAATTTATTTGTACCTGAATTTGATCGCTGTTGCTTAAATAAGCTTCAGTTATCAAATACAAAGCAAATGCTCAACTTGGCAGATCCTATCGAAAGCTTAAAGTTAAACGGAGTTCTTGAAAACCCTGTAGCTAAGTATGTAAAAGAATTTGTAGAACTTAAACCTGCGGACTAATGGAAATAGAAAGTTTAAGTGAAATTATTAAGAAACGAAGAACATATTACGCTTCCGACTTTTCAAACGAACCACTTCCTCGTGAAGCTGTAGAAACCATTGTAGAAAATGGACTTTGGGCTCCAACTCATAAGCTAACGCAACCATGGCGATTTGCTGTTTTAGAAGGAGTTCATAAACAGGAAATGGGAGTATTTATGGCTAATTTTTATAGAGAACTATTTACTATTGAAGAGTTTTCAAACGAGCGATTTGAAGAAACCAAACGGTATGCAAATAATGCTACGATGATTGCGATATTGTGTAAGCCAAGTTCTCGATTACCAGAATGGGAAGAAGTAGCGGCTGTTTCGTGCGCTGTTCAAAACATGTGGCTCAGTTGTACTGTAATGAATATTGGCGGGTATTGGGATACTGGAGCGGCTACTATAAAATATGTAGAAAATTGCATGGAAATTAAAGAAGGAGAAAAGTGTTTGGGTGTCTTTTTTATGGGGAACTTAAAACAAGATTTAATGGAAGTAAATCGAAAACGAAAACCTTTGTCTAAAAAACTAAGTTGGATATAATAAAAATGGGGAGTTTATCAAAAAAGAGAATTGAAGCCATTGATTTGGCTAGAGGAATTGGAGTGTTTTTTATTCCAATGGCTCATACATTATTAATTTACGGATCAACATATACGCAAGAAGAAAGCTGGTTAGGACTAGTAGTGCACTTTTTTGGAAAGTGGGCAGGTGTTTTCCTTATTGCTATGGGGTTTTCATACACATTATCGAGAAACAACTCAGTAATGAGTTCAATTAAAAGAGGAATAATGTTGATATTAGTTGGGTATTTAATGAATTTCCTAAAGTTTATTGTTCCCATCGTATTGGGTCTTGTACCAGAAAGTTTTATCAATGCTTATGGTTGGGAAATGCCAATAGGATTAGATAAAATGATATACCTCGTATTAACAGGCGATATATTACAACTCGCGGGGGCTTGTCTTCTTTTTATGGGGATAATACATAAATACGCTCAAAAACATAAGTTCTTGGTGTTATACATTGCAGTAGTAGTGTTAATCTTAACGGAGTTCATAAGAGGAACTAGAGCGGGAATTCCTGTGCTCGATTACATTCTAGATCTACTATGGGGTAAAGATTGGAATATTTATTTTGCAGTATTCCCTTGGTTTGTATTCATTTTAGTTGGAATGTTTTTTGGCTATTATTTTAAAGAAAATGAAAAGAACGTTCAAAAAACGTTCAAACTAATGCTTCTTGCAGGTGCAGCAACTTTTATTATAGGAGGCGCTTTGTGCTTACAGAACTATGAGTTTCATATGCGAGACTACTTTCATACTGGAATAGGGGGAGTTGTCTATTTAATTGGGTGTAACTTATTATTCTTTTGGCTATCTCTTTTTATTTTAAAGAAGTTTAAGTCAAATAAAATTACAGATCTATTCTTTTATTGTAGTAGAAAAATAACATCCATTTATGTAATTCAGTGGGTGCTGATTTGTTGGTCAATGGGCTTGGTAGGATACCATGATAAAGATGTAAAAACCAGTTTAATATTAATGGTTTTATTTACTATCGCAACATTTGTTGTTCAAAAGATAATTGATGTGATTACAGAGAAAAAATCTTTTAACTCCGGAAAAAGATCAGGTAAAGTTACTGTTAAAGTGTCCTAACAATAGTTTATAAAAAAACAAACCAAACCTTAAAGAAGTATTAATGTTAAATCAATATAAACACGTAGAAGTAAACTATCTTCCAGAAATGGAAACGGCAGTTTGGAAAATTAAAACAGAGGGAATACCTAACTTTACATTGGACGGTTTAAGAGAGTTTACTCGTTTTGCAGAAGACTTGAAAATAATGTTCACAGATAATTCCTATCCATTGAAATACTTAGTCTCTTGCTCTGCACATGAAGAAGTATATAACCTTGGGGGTGATCTAACATTTTTTCTGAATTGTATTAAAAACAAAGATGAAGAAGGTTTAAGAGAATATGCCTATTTATCAATTGATGCGATATATAATATTTATACATCGTTTGATCTTTCAGCGGTGTCAATAGCTCTAGTTGAAGGAAATGCTTATGGAGGAGGCTTCGAATGCGCAATGGCTCATGACTTAATTTTGAGTAATTCTAAGGCAAAATTTTGTCTTCCAGAGAAGAAATTCAATCTATTCCCAGGAATGGGAGCTTATAGTCTTTTATGTAGAAAGTTAAATTTTAAAACAGCTACAGAAATATTATATGGAGGAAATGTTTATAGCTCAAAAGAAATGTTTGACTTTGGGTTAATTGATCGGATAGAAGACGAGAAAGTTGGTATTGATGCTGTTAAAAATTACATTGAAAAAATAGATAGGGATTATAATTTTAATCATAGCCATTTTCAATGTTTAAAAAAGGTTTTTCCTTTACAAAAAAAAGAGTTGCTTGAAATAACGAATATTTGGGTAGATGCTTGCTTAAAAATGAATATATCTGACCTACGAAGAATGGAGCTTATTGTTAATGCTCAAAATAGAAAATTAAAACAAACATTGTAACATTGAATTTAGTTGAGAAGTTTTTGCCATAAAACAGACTAAATGAAAATATCCGCCCAGGAGGGCGGATATTTGTTTCAAAATGTAAATAAAAACAGGGGATTATTGATTATTTATATTTTAAAGGATAAGCTTCTGAATTGTTTTGGTGTTTGCTTACTGTGTTTTTTAAAAGCAGCCGAAAAATGAGTAGGGTTTTTATAGCCTACCATATCAGAGATCTCATAAATAGGTTTGTTTGTATGAGATAGTAATTCTTTCGCTTTATCCATTCGAACTTGTAAGGAGTATTCGGAAATTGTAGTATTAAATACCCTTTTATATTCTTTTTTTAGCACCGTATCATTTAATAAAACCTTTTTAGCCAATTCTTTTACTGAAAAGGGTTCATTTAAATTAGATAGGATAATTTTCTTTACATCATAAAGTTTTTTAATCAAGCTTTGAGGCGATCTGCCAATCGCGTTTTTTTGCTTTAAGGTTGAAACTAATTCTAAAGTTTTACCTTCAAGAAATAGTCTTTTTAAAATACCCGAACGAGTATCTGATAAAATTTCAGATGCTATTTCATCCGTTTTTGAAGAAAATGATGTAGCAAAAAAGTTACATTCTTTTTCACGTAAATGGAATTGTTGTATATGGGTAATTAAATCAATTAGCTGATGCTTCTTTATAAATTCATAATACATTCTTATTTTAATTTCCTTAATTAAGGTATCTCTGAAATAAGTTGTATTTATGGATTTACCATCAGAAGAAAACAGGAAGCATTCTTGTTCTTGTTGAACAATTTCCATATTCATGTTTTCACATTCCATTGTTTTTTCACCACTTAATAATAGTGATAATTCCAATGTATTTGTACTTGATTGTTCATTGAAAACAAAATCATCATGAAATGTGGTATTCAAGTACTCAATGTATAAACCATCAAAGCTATAGGTAATTGCTGAACCGTTGCCATATAGTGGATTAACACTATATTTTCGGGATAAAATTCCGCAATTGGAAGAGTGATATTGCTCCTGCAATATCCCATTGAAGAGTAAGTTTATCTTTTTGTTTGCCATAACTACTATAATATAATGACAAATTTAATATTTAATGAGTCTAAATAAAAGTAAAAGAAATGAATTTTATTCAAATAATTATTATTGAATATCCAATGTAAATCATAATGGGAATATCGGAGTCATTCCGAATCTTGGTTATAATCTCATCATGGTAATAAATAAATATTTATGATGAGAACCTTAAATTAGTTCAATTTATAGTTACATATTACTATATCACTTCATTAATAAGCACTGCCAATCTATATAGAAAAGATAGGGGATATGTTATGTTAAATGTTAATCTTAAACAGATAGAAAGATAGAAACCCTAATTATATCTATAACATTATTTGAATTTAGGAATCTATTACAATTCTTGGGCTCGGTATTTAGCAAATAATTTTAAATCGGGTTGAAATTAGCAATTAATTATACATGTTGTCGGCTACAGTTTTATTCTGGGTAAAATAGCTTTTCATTCCATTCAGTAAAGGGTAATTTTTTAAGCTTGATTAGTGTGCGTCCCTTAAATTTTTTATCATAATTATTTCTATATGTCTTGTATGGATCTATTAATGTATAAAACATTATTTCGGCAGAGGAGGAGTTTAAAATTTCACTTCCAAGTTGAACTATATAATAAGGCACATCCGTTAGCATGTAGTTTACATAAAATTGATCTTTTTGAATAGGATTACAGTTTTGAATTCCGCTCTTCTTTAAGCAATCAGGTCCAACTTGAAATTTTATTTTAAAGAAATTTATGTTTGAATCAATTTTGATGGTGTCTGATATACAACACCCTAATTTTACATAGCCTTTAGAACCATTTATTAGATTTTTTGGTATGAAAAATTTCCCTTTTGAGTTACAGTAATGTATTGTTTTTACTCCATTTTTATCTTCCATAGTAAAAAACAATGTAGGCAATGGTTTGTTGGAATAATCTATAACCTGCCCTTCAATTCGGTTTGGAATTGTATCTAAGGTGAAATTAGGGGACGATTCAATAAAATATGGGTTTAACATTAATAGTTTACTATCATCTATATTTTGGCTAAATAGAAGAAAAGAATGAAGAAGTAATATAACTAATATGAGTTGTTTCATATAATTGTTGTCAACGTTATGCGTATGGATTAGTTGCAATTTTCTCTCAAATGTACTTAAAATTCTTGATCTTTAACTTTAGATAGTATTTTCTCAACTATTTAGAATTGAGAAGTTAATTATACATGTTTTAGCTTTAGTTTTTATTCTAAGTCATATAACTTTCATTCTATTTAGGAAAACAATAGTTTTTTAAATCTAATGAATATCAACTTCTTAAGTTCTTCTTACTATCGAATTATTGAAAACCGGTGGGCAATGAAAAAATGATAAAATAGAAGGTACTATAGATAGAAAATATTAACTTAATGGATTCAAAAACTGAGAGTTAATTTTTATAAGTCATTTTATTAGGTATTTGATTATGTTTTAATTTGATGATTGTTATTTTCAAGAATGTTTTTAGGAGTTTTAATAATTCTAGATTTGTTCCAAGAGTATAAAGTTTTTGATTGTTAATGTTTTACCTATAGCGTTTGAAGTGTTATTATTTATTATAACATTGAAACTAATTTAGGAATTTCTTTGAAAAATATTAGAAATGAAAAAAATACTTTTACCGTTTTTATTCTTTGTTTTGTTTTCTTGTTCGGAAAACGGTGTTGAGAAAGGCTCAGAGCCACTGGAGTATGGACCGCAAGATTTTGTAACAGATGCGAGTGGAGTGCAATATCCTTTTCTGGATCCACCATCATATCAATACTGTGGCCCAGGTTGGGGGAGAAAGTTTTGTCGATTTTTACGTAAATATGATGGGACAACTTGGGCCGATGCTGAAAATTATTATAGCGATTTTTCAGATATAAGGTTTTCAAACTTTAATGGCGATGAATATTTTATATCTTTCTTTAATATTGATGTTGTGACTTCATATTGTAAAGGGTGGAAAAAAGGTGAAAACACGTACGATGGAATAAAATGGAATATAAAAATAAAAAAAGATGAAGCGGATGTTTTGTGGTTTGATTATGAATATTATGGGACTAGTGAAGAAATTGAATATACTATAACTTATAAATATGAAGTAATTGATGGTTTACTTCATTTTTCAAATTCTGAAGGCCAAACATTTATTTTCAACCCCTCTGAAAAAAATTATACGGAAGGTTCTCTTAATACAGGTGAAATAGTTTATTTAGAAGGCTGTATTTTTTAATATGTAATAAGTAATCTTCTTTAGGATGTTAGGAATTTGGAGCATTATTTTTTGATTTGCTTTAATGCATAAATCAATTGCCTATCTCTTAATTCTATTAAATCTTGAGTTGTTAATTTAATCTCAATATCAGGCATTACTCCAGTTCCTTTTTTTACTGTTTTGTCTTTGATATGTTTCTTTGCTTTTACGAATGACATCATCATTTTAATTTTTGAATTCGGTAAGGTATAAACCACTGGATATCCTCCAGTTTGTGAATAATAGCCACCACCAGTTTCTTCACCAATTAAAGTAATTCCTTGATTTTTACAATTTAAGGCAAAGGTTGAGCCTGCTGAAAAAGTATTACCACCAATTAGAACATAAACTTGTCCCTCAAATCTTTTTTTCCTTGGAACCATAGATCCTTTATTTTCTGGGCTATAAATAACCCATTCACTTTCTGTTTTAGAACCATTACGGAAATACTTCTCAAAAAATGATTTATAAGTATACCCATTAATTATTTCTTGACTATGCTCCTTATGTGGCAGCTTAGAAGTAATAACATGTTGTGATTTGGGTTGAATAAATGCTTTTTTAGCAATGTATGAGAACGTATAATTTGAATTTTCTGGATATCCACCATCATTTTGTCTAATATCAATAACAAGCTGTTTTATTCTTTTTCGTTTTATTTTTTTGAATATTTCTTTTAGTTCTGATTGAAATTTTCCTTGATTCAAACCAAAAGTATTTAAAGTTAACACAGCTGCATTCAATGAATCAATGTAACGAACGAAAGGTTCTTTTTTGCTTAAAGCGTTCTTTGCAAAATGAGAATTCCTTTTACTGAATCGCTTACCAATACTTTCAAAAGATTGGCTTTTGATTGTTTTAGTAATGACTTGATTATTTGGTGTTTTGTATTCTACTTTATAGGTAGGTTTTGTCCCAAATTCATAAAAATGTAGAATTCCAAATTCCCTTTCAATCTGTCTATCTTTTTTAGTTGTATTAAAACCATCAGAAGGGACATATTTTAAGAATCGTTCTCTCAATTCTGTTCCTTTAATTTCATCAATTGAAATTATTTCAGAACCTACAGGAATGTTAAAATCATCAGTATCGGTATATAGCTTTTTATTGATTATTTTTAACCATATAGGAAAAAGATTAGGTATAGAATCAAGCTGCGGTCTCATAATAATCAAATGTCCATCTCTGACATAATCAGTTAATTCTATAACTTTTTTGTAAAAGTCATTATTACTTCTAACAGTCTTTATTTTTTCCTTTTCAAAATTAACAAATAGACTGTCCCATTCAGTTTTAGAGGTGTAATCGTATAGACTTGGATGCCCTTTTACAAGTACATTTTTTAAAATTGTATAATCTTCCAAAACCTGCTCTTGCGTCAATTGAATTTGACTGAGAACTGTATATGGTAAAAGTAGAGCTAAAAATAATGGATGATATTTTGTCCTCATTGTAATGTGTTGTAATATTTTTATATGCGTTTAGTTGCCGCGGTTTAGCTTTAAATTAAACAAATAATTACTAAATGAAAAACCCGCAAGAGTCTTTTAAAATAGGCTTTAAGTAAGCAATTGGTAAACTATTATTTTTGGTTTATAAACTACTTCTACAAGTAAAAAATGTCTATTTGTTCGAGCCTTAAATCCCTATTATACTTATACGTTGTTATTTCATGTTATTTTTCATCGAGTGTTAATGATTTACAATTAGTTTTAAGGTTTCAATTTTATTATCTATTAAAAAAACTTTCACGAAATAAATTCCATCACTCAATTTATTAGTATTGTAGACAATACTAGCTACATTATTACTGAATTTTTCACGAATTCTTTTTCCTGATAAATCCCAAATCTCAATTTTTTCGATATTTGAATTTGTGGTAGATTCAATGGTGACTAAACTTTCTGCTGGATTTGGATAAAGTCTAGCGAAATTAAAATTGTTGTTTTCATTTATTGCATAATCATTAGTACTTAGAGTAGATGCATCAATGTCTGTTACGTAAAGCTCGTTACCACTAATGTCATTTCTGGCTCTAAAATATAAATGGTTAACTGTTGCTCCCATTTCTTCTATTGAATCATTATTTTCAAAATTTGGACCGTTTGGAATATTTATATCTAATTGCAATGGTAAATTTAGATTATCGTTAGTTATCCATATTTTATGCGGAAATGATTCGGCTAAGTAAAGAAGGTTGTTTTCATAACAGGTTAAATTTCGTATAAACAAGAAATCTGTTGTATCTGGTCCAGCGATTTGTTCAGTGATAATTCCATTAGTCCTCCATAATTCCTTTTCAGTTTTATAACTATTTTGCACTGGAAAATATACATAGCCACCACAAGTCATTATTAAGTCAATATCTAAATCAGGCATAGTAGGATGATTAGCTCCGTCAAATAATATCGCAGTTCCAGAAACTGTACCATCGGTTTTATAAATAGCTTTTCTAAAACTAGTAGGACTTTTTGCTACAAAATATAGTTCATCATTCAAAATTGTTGTAAACCTAATATCACTGTCTAAATTATCACCAAAAGACTGCAAATGATTAGTACCAGAGGCTGTACCGTCAGAAACCCAGACATCATGTGGACCATAAGTAGTTCCAGAGGTTTCTGCTACTATTATTAATTTATTATTAACAGCTTTTAAAACTCTCATATCGTTTAAAGTAATTATTTTACTTGTTCCAGAATCTGTTCCATCGGTAGTCCATAAACCTGTACCAGAACTATCATTGGCAATGAAATACACTTTGTTATTCAATGAGACAAACTCTCTTGCATAACTACCATAATTTGAGCCGCCTGTACTTATATCTTTAATCATAAATGTCCCAGTCGCGGTACCATCACTTTTCCATAGTTCAAAACCATGAACACCATCATTCGCATTGAAATAAAGAATATCATTAATGACTGTAAACTCTTGTTTATGGTTATGATTCTGCATACTGCTTTGATTACCAGTTCTTATATCTTTTACCATAAAAGTCCCGCTACTTGTTCCATCACTTCTCCAAAGTTCATAACCATGTGTACCATCAATTGCACTAAAATATAAGATACCATTTATTTCTTTAATTTCTGAAAGGTCGTCAATACAACTATATCCAGGATTTATATCCTTTACAATATGAGTCCCTTCAATTGTTCCATCGCTTTTAAATAATTGATTACCATATTCCTTTCCCCTTCCTCTGAAAAAAAGATTCCCATTAACATTAGTGAATTTACTTGGAAAACTACTGTTTGAATAATTTAAATCAGCAAAGAATGAGGTACCTGCAATTGTTCCGTCTGTAATCCATAGTTCATTACCATAAGTTTCATTTTCACCTGTTACTATAGTAGAATTATTGATGGTAACAAAATTTTCTTCTAAACCAGAAATATTACTGTCTGTAATATTCGATAATTCAAATGTACCATTTGACGAACCATCACTAACCCATAATGTTCTGTTTGAAGAATTAGAACTATTTGTGAAAAATAGCAGCTTGTTATTTACTTGGTCTAAATGAAATTTTTCAACCGATATGGATGAATTCCCATTGTTGATGTCTTTGAGTAAAGTTGTTCCATCTTCGGTTCCATTTGTTTTCCATATTTCAGTTCCATGAACATTGTCGTCTGCTAAAAAGTAAACTTCGTTATTATATGCTATATAACTATTATTGTATGATATACTATTAAAATTAGTGCTATTAATATTTTTAATCATTGAAGTACCACTTTCCGTTCCGTCACTTTTCCATAATTCAGTTCCATTTGTTCCATCATTAGCTTCAAAAATTATAAAATTGTTAATAGAGCTACCTTTTAATAAATTAGCACTTGAGTTAGAACCGACTCTTATATCTTTTACAATAACTGTTCCGTCTTCCGTTCCATCACTTTTCCATAATTCAGTTCCATTTGTTTCATTATTTGCAAAAAAATAGAAGAAGCCATTTAAAGTCAAAAATTGATTTCCACTATTTAATCCAGAATAATTTTGACTAATATCCTTTACCATAGTTGTTCCATCTTCCGTTCCATCACTTTTCCATAATTCAGTTCCATTTATTCCATCATTAGCTATAAAGTATATGCTATTATTAAAAACAAATAAATCACTTGGGTTTCCATTGCCATTTGGATTAATATCTTTTATCATTATTGTACCGGCTTCTGTACCATCACTTTTCCATAATTCGTAGCCATCATCATCATTTGTGGCAGTGAAGAATAACATCCCATTATAATCTATTAAATTATAAGGTCCATTATATGAACTGCTATTATTTGGAAGAATATCTTTAACCATTACAGTTCCTGTTTCAGTTCCGTCACTTTTCCATAATTCCGAGCCATGAATACCATCATCAGCTGTAAAATATAACGTGTTGCCAACGATAAGCAAGGAACTAGGGTTAGATGAATTTTGACCTTGTTTTATATCTTTAATCATCATTGTTCCCTCAGATGTTCCGTTTGAATACCAGAGCTCTCTCCCAAAGTTATTAAAATTACCATCTGTAGCTGTAAAATAAAATCCATTTTGAAAAACAGTAAATTTTTGAGGATTACTATCTTCATGGAAATTTAATTCTATTAGACTTGCATCAATAGTTTGTCCAATTATAAAGTGTACTGTAAAAATTAAAAATAAAAATGTAATTCTGTATTTCATAGTTCTTATATTTTGTTATAATTTGCCGTAACGTTCGGCTTATGGTTTGTTGTGTATTTAAATGTACATATTTTTTAAGTTAAACGCTAGTTTTATCAAAAATCACCTAACTATGGTTTAACAAGTAATAGCAATTAACTATACATTTTTTTAGTAAGTTTTTAATTTTTTAAAAATTCATAATTAAGGTCTCTAAAGATTACTTTTCTGGGTTTATTGAAGAACATTCTTCGATAGAAGTAAGTATTATAATTTTTTTAAATTTAAAATCAATTCTTGTTCCCGTAAGTCCATGTTTCAAACTCCATGTTCCTCAACTAATTACAATCTCCTTTGAACATAATAAAAGAGAAGCCATTTTTCTATCTATCTACTTTCTTTTTAGTTATTAAACCGCTATTATTTCTTATACATTGTTATCTGCTTTTATTCACAGCTATAATCATGTATCTCGTAGCTATAAACATTTGATCGAGTACTATTATTTCTTCTATATATATTATCTTCTCTTTTCTTTTTATTAGTTTTACAAGCGCCATATCCTTCTTTCATAACTCGAATTATGTAATTTTCACCAGATTTTATTTTGATTTTAATCTTTTTTGTCTTTGAAACTTTACCAACGTAAATCCAATTTTCACAATTATTACTTAATGTGGCTTTTGTTTTGTAAACATCATATTTGCAGTTTATTGATGAATAAACAACTTCTGTATAAGAAGAATTGATAACATCGTCTATTTCAATTGGTGGTGGAGGCACTTCTTCAATTTCTAAAGGTTTTATAGGTCCTTTAATTACTTTGAAATTTTTTAGGTGAAACATTTCATTTCGGTTGACAGGTGGTAAATTAAAAATATTGTTATTGATATTTTCTGGTTTAAAATGATTAGATATACCGAATAATTTTAGATTTTTAATTTTCGCATTAGCTCCTTTTCGATTTAAATAATTTTTATTTCCTCTGGAAGATAGTTTAATTCTATATCCATAATATTTATAAGGACCTTCTGAACCATCATCAAGAAAGTAAATTGGGGTTACTTTGGGAACATCCCAGTCACCTCTACCATCTATTTGATAATCAATCCCACATGCTTGATACCCGTAAGGGACAAAGAATTCAGTACTCCAAGAGCATGTACCGTTCCATTTAGATTCACAATATAGTAATGGTGATATATCAAAAGTGACCTTATCAGTTTCATCTGGAAATTCTTTTAAAGGAGCTGAATTTGACCAAGGTGCATGTCCATTTGCGCCTAAACAAATATCCTTTAAATATTTTTCAATTACCTCTTCTTCTGTTATCCCTAGGGAAATTGCTTGATAATAAAAGTCCGTCTTAGGTTTTAATTCTCTCATTATCATTTCTTTCAATTTAGAAACACCATATGGTTTACTGCAATAAAATTTAATAGTGTCCTCAGGTATTTGTGGTATACGTTGAGAAAAGGAATATGAATTAATTAAGAAAACAAAAGATGACAAAAAAAACTTTTTCAAACTACTCATGACTCAGAGCATTTTAGTTCTGCTAACTGTTTTGCTTGGGAGTCATTTGTAGCAGTCAAAGTTATTATTTTTCTGGTACCGTCAGATTTTTCGCATTGAAATACATAGTCATAATATCCTAAACTAGGGTTGTTAAATTTTTCTTTTTGAATACAGTTACACATATGAATACTTAATTTATTTTTTATTATTGCAGATAACGGTTTGGTTATGGTTAGTAAGAGATTAAAAGTAAATAAACTTTCGATTAAGCACTTAGCCAAACTTTTTATTTTGTTTTATCATGTCTTTTAAAGTCAAATCAAAAAGATTTAGCGGACTTGGTTTAAAGATAAAAACTTTGAGTTAAGCATCAAACCCCACATTAACTATAGCTATTGTTGGCAAATCGTTATCTTTTAGAATATCCAATTGATGGTTGTTATAAATCCAATTATTAAGAAAATAAATAAACCTATAATAATTCCAAAAATTAAGTAACCATATAATTTATCTTTCCAAGTTTCTTTATATTCAGGAAAAGATTCTCCGCTTTCAGTTTTTATTTTTCTTGTAAGAACTATATTTTCAAAGTAATAATCAGCATTTGAGTCAGTCCAGCCAATTTCCATTTCCAAATATTCCACTTCTCTGTTTTCAAACTTCCGATTCTCAATTTCAAGTCTAGCTTTCAATAATTCGGCAGAGAATAATTCAAGTCCTTGCTTATTTGCTTTTATACAAGTATTATATTCATCTCCATCTTGATGATAAAACCCAAAAAGAGCCTCTTCCTTTTTATTACTATCCTTTAATTCAAATATTATATTTTCTAATTCGTAATTAGTCACTTTTTAATGTTTGACAACTAGTTATATCCCCGCAAATATAGCCGTTATCCTGTATGTATTTTCGGATAACAACACATTTGGTATATTATTATCCGTAATTTATTGTATGGCTTGAATTTTAATATTTGGCTAAATTAATTAGCCCTTCTTTAAAACGTTCTTTCGGTAAATATTGTCGTTCAAGATTAGCAGCAAAAGGAATCGGTGTTTCAAGACTCGCAACTCTTTTCACAGGAGCATCAAGATATTCAAAGCAGTTTTCCATAATTAAAGAAGAAATATCACTTGAAATACTACCAAATAAAGAATCTTCTTGGTAAATAATAACTTTTCCTGTTTTCTTTACAGAGTTGAAAATAGCTTCTGTATCTAAAGGCTGCAAAGATCTTAAATCTATTAAGTCAACAGAAATTTCTTCTTCTAATGTATTTAAGGTATCTAGGGCCCAGTGAACTGTAGCACCGAAAGTGATAACCGTAATATCACTTCCTTCTTTTAGCGTGGCAGCTTTACCTAAAGGAAGCGTGTAATAATTCGTAGGAACATCGTCATAAATACTTCTGTACAGACCTTTGTGTTCAAAGAAGAGGACTGGATTTGGATCGTTTACAGCGGCAATTAGTAAACCTTTTGCATCTTGAGGAAAAGCAGGATAAACCACTTTTAAACCAGGGGTTTTGGTAAACCAAGCTTCATTGGTTTGCGAATGGAAAGGCCCCGCACCAACACCAGCGCCACATGGCATCCGTATAACAACATCAGCCTCTTGTCCCCATCGGTAATGAGATTTCGCAAGTAAGTTTACGATAGGATTGAATCCAGTGGAAACGAAATCTGCGAACTGCATTTCAACAACAGCTTTTATTTTTTGAATAGAAAGACCATAGGCTAGAGAAACAATAGCAGATTCACATATAGGAGTATTCCTTACCCTTTCTTTACCAAACAACTCCACAAAACCTTCGGTTATTTTAAATACGCCTCCATATTCAGCAACATCTTGCCCCATAACAACAAGATCTTTATGTTTTTCCATTGATTGTTTTAATCCTTCAGAAATAGCATCAATTAATCGAATATTGTTTTTTTCTGTTGCAGGAGAAGATGAAATCGCAATTTTATCTTTATAAAGATCCTTTATTTCATCTTCGATTGTTGATTCAATAATGGGTTCGTCGAAAGTTTTGTTTAGGTCTTCCTGAATTTGATGAGTCATTTCATTTTTGAATTGTTCATCTAAGTGTTCGGAAAGAATTTTTTCTGATACTAAGAACTCTTTGAAATTGGTAATAGGGTCCTTTAGAGCCCAGGAATCTAATAATTCCTTTGGAACATATTTTGTTCCACTAGCTTCTTCATGCCCACGCATTCTAAATGTTTTAAATTCGATTAAAATAGGTCTCGGATCTTTTCTAACACTTTCGGCAAGCTTTTGAACTTTAGTATATACTTCAATAATATTATTTCCATCAATAATATGAGATTCCATTCCATAACCAACACCACGATCAGCTATATTTTCACAATTATACTGTTCTGAAGTAGGAGTGGAGAGCCCATATCCATTATTTTCAACACAAAATAACACAGGTAGTTTCCATATTGAAGCTACATTTAAAGCCTCGTGAAAATCACCTTCACTTGTACCTCCATCACCAGTAAAAACGGCACAAACTTTTTCTGATGCTCTTAATTTGTTAGCAAGAGCAATACCACTGGCAATTCCCATTTGAGGACCAAGATGAGAAATCATTCCAATAATTTTATAGTCTTGTGTACCAAAGTGAAAACTACGATCTCTTCCTTTTGTAAATCCATTGGCTTTACCTTGCCATTGAGAGAATAATCGATACAAAGGAATCTTTCTTGTAGTAAAAACCCCCAAATTACGATGCATGGGTAAAACATACTCATCATTTTCTAAAGCAAGAGTAACTCCTATAGATACAGCTTCTTGGCCAATACCACTAAACCATTTTGAAATTTTTCCTTGACGCAGTAGAATAAGCATTTTTTCCTCAATTAATCTGGGTAAAAGCATGCTTTTGTATAGTTGTAAAAGAATTTCGTTGGGTAGTTGATGTTTGCTATAATCCATTGTTAAACTGTTGTTTATTTAGTTTTTCTCAAAACGTATTTGGAATAATACTATTCAAATGTGATTAAAAAAAAGATAGAATCAAAGTAGTAGGATACAATTTTTAATTTTTTTATTTCCGTATATTCGTGGCAATAAACTACAATTTAACATGATTAAAAAAATAACAGCCTTAGTTTTATTGTTTGTTTCAACAATTACTTTGGCACAAGAAAAAGTTCTATTACGTTTGAACTATGAAAAAGGAGAGTCTTATACAATGGACATGAAAATGAACCAAGTTATGGGGGCTGGATTGATGACAAATAAGATGAATATTGTTATGAATCAAAAGATAACTAGTGTAACAGGTGATTTATATAATGCAACTGTAAAGTTCGATAGAATGACCATGGATATGTCACAAGGAGGAATGAATGTATCCTATGATTCATCAAAAAAGGAATCTGAATTGGATGAAGCTGGAAAAGTGATGAAAACAAGAATGGATCCAACATTAAAAACGATTATTAGTATGAAAGGGAATAATTTAGGAGAAGTCTTGGAGTCAAAGGCGGAACCTAACATTCCAGGTGCTGGTGATTATGCAAATGAATCTTCAGTTGTTTATCCAAAACATAAAGTTGCAGTTGGTGATACTTGGACAATGTCGAAAAGCAAAAATGGATTAGATATGAACTTTGAATATAAAGTAAAATCTATTGAAGCAAATAACGTTGTTTTAGAAATTGGAGGTAAAGTAGCTGGAATAGGAGAAGGAGATATCAAAGGTAGTATGAACATCGATAGAAAATCGGGAGTTCCAATTAAATCAAATATAGACATGACAATTAAAGTTCAAGGTCAAGATTTAATAACGAATATGACTGTTACTTTTACGAAGAACTAAAATTATAATAATTATAATAAAAAAAGCTCAGAAGTACTTCTGAGCTTTTTTTATTTTAGCATATCTAAAAATATAGACTATTTCATAATTATAAACTAATTACTATTGAAAGAATCGATTCTTTTTTTCTTTTGTTCTCTTGGAGTTTTCAACGGCTTCTTGTTGAGTATGTATTTCCTGTTTTTTAATCGGGTAAAAAGGGTTCAAAATATGTTTCTAGGAGTTCTTTTGCTAATGTTGAGTATAAGAATAGGGAAGTCGGTATATATAGTCTTTACAGATAGGGAGGATGTGAATCTTTCAATATTACAAATCGGACTTTCAGGATGTTTCTTAATTGGAGTTTCATTATTTTACTATATAAAATCTTCTTTGGAAAATAAAGAAGCCATACCAATAGTATGGAAGCTTCATTATTTGGTGCTATTTTTAGTTATAGTCTCTATAGGAATTGTTTTACCGTACGAACTAAATCCAAAATTTTGGAAAAATTACTTTATTAAGTTTATTTACTTCTCTTGGGGAGTGTATTTACTGGCTTCTACTTTTGAAATTCGTCTAATATTGTGGCAATTGATTAAAAGAGAAAAGATATCGACTAAAGAGCAATGGCTAGCATCTGTTCTTTTAGGTAACCTCTTAATTTATGCTGCCTATATAGTAGGGTATTTTCATTTGTATTATGTTGCTACTTTAGTCTTTTCATTGGTGTTTTATGCTTTAGTAGTATTCCTTTTGTTTAAGAAAAATAGAAATATAATTTTTCAGGAAATTCCTGAAAAGTATCGTTCTAAAAAAATAGAAAAAGGAGAAGTTGAAATTTTAAAGAGAAAATTGAATGAGCTTATGCATGAAAAGAAGATATATAAGAATACTAATTTAAAATTGCAGGAACTTAGTAAACAATTAGGAATAACACCACATAAATTATCGCAATTGTTAAATGATAATATGGGAAAGAGCTTTGCTGAGTACCTAAATGAGTTGAAAATAACTGAAGCAAAAAAATTACTTACTGAGAAGAGTGATTTTACTTTAGAGGCGATCGGTTATGAAGCGGGTTTTTCTTCTAAATCAAGTTTTTACGCCACGTTTAAAAAAATGGTAGGAAAAACACCATCAGAGTTTCAAAAATCGGTTTAGAGGTAGTTATACGTCCACAATTATAATTCTAGACGCCTAAATTATAACTGAGAATTTAATTTTAAACATAGTTTTTCATTTTTGAATAGAACATAAAACTTAAAAAAATGAAACAAGTGTATTTTGTGATGTCACTCTTTTTTGTCAACTTAATTTTTGCTCAGAGTAACGAAAATCCCAATCTAAAATTAATAACAAACACCTTAAACCGATATATAGAGGGAAGTTCATATAACAACAGGGAACTTTTAAAAAGCGCCTTTGTGTCTGACGCCACATTGTACTTAACAACTAGATCTGGTTTTCAAAAGCTTTCGGTTGATCAATATGCAAACTTTTTCAATCCTGAGAAAAAAGAAGAGTTTAACGGTCGAGTAGGGAAAGTATTGGATATAAATACTTTCGAGGATATAGCACAGGCAAAAGTTGAAATTTTGTTCTCGAAAACAAATGTAGTTTATGTCGATTTATTTTTATTAAAGCAAACAGAATCAGGGTGGAAAATTATTAGTAAAACCGCCACACGTTTAAAAGAAAAAAGAAAAAAAGATAAGATTTTATTTATTGTGTCAAATGCCCATTTTTACGGAAACTCTGAATTAAGAACGGGGAATAGTTTTTCTGAAATAGTAAATGCATATGATGTTTTTACTAAGAATGGTTATGAAATAGATTTTGTTAGCCCAGAAGGAGGTGCAATTCCTTTAGCGTATGTTAACACTTCTGATGAGTTATCAAAGAAATATGTTTACTCACCTGATTTTATGAATAAACTCAAAACTACTTTAGCGCCAAATCAAGTAAAGACTTCAGATTATAAAGTGGTTCAATATATAGGAGGAGGGAGTTCAATGTTTGGTGTTCCAGAAAATAAAGAAATTGCTAAAATTGTTATGGATATTTATGAAAAACAAAATGGAATTATTTCTTCAGTGTGTCATGGAACGGCAGGTATTGTAAATCTTAAAACGAGCGATGGAGAATATTTAGTTAAAAATAAACGAGTGAATGGATACCCTGACGATTATGAACATAAAGACAGACCATATTTTAAAACATTCCCATTTTTAATTAAGAAAACAATTGAAGAAAGGGGAGGGATTTTTAAATTTTCTAAACCTAATACTCCTCATGTTGAAGTAGACGGTAGATTGGTTACTGGGCAGAATTATAAATCATCAAAACCTTTATCTGAAAAGATTGTTTCTTTACTCTCTGAAAACGAATAGATTTATTTCAAAAGGTTTTCTAAAGCTTCTTTTAAATCTGGAAACTCGAAGGTATATACGGATTCAATTTTATTTGCAGATATTCTACTTCCAGCCAATAATATGATTGATAATTCTCCAAGAACTGTTTTTAGAATGAAAGAAGGCACATTCAGTGGAAACAAGATTTTACCAGTAGCTTTTGCTAGTGCTTTAGTAAATGAAATGTTAGTTTGATGATTGTTGGTAGTGCAATTATATATTCCTGATAACCATGAGTTATTAATTGTTTTAGCGTATATTTTACAAAGATCATCAATATGGATCCAAGGGAAATACTGTTTCCCATTACCCAAAGCTGTTAAAAACAAGGGGGTGTTCATCTTAGAAAGAGCACCACCTTCTTTACTTAGAACAACTCCTGTGCGCAATATGGTAACAGGAATGTTAAGCGTTTCAAATTGTTTTGCTGCATTTTCCCAATCTATACAAACTTTAGAAATAAAGTCGTTATATGGAGCATCGTCTTCCTTAAAAATAGTATCAAAGGTATGAGCACCATAAAAGCCTATTCCAGAAGCTGAAATAAAGCCTTCTAGCTTAATATTTAATTTCTTTACATAATTGAATAAAAGATTGGCTGAGGCAACACGACTGTCAATAATTTCTTGCTTTCTTTTCCCACTCCATCGTTTATCAGCAATTCCTGCACCGGCCAAATGAATAATGTGGGTAATGTTTGCAAAGGCATTTTCATCGATTATTCCTTCCTTAATATTCCATGAAAACTCGTTTGCTTTTTTGGGATTTCTTGTTAAAATCGAAACTTCATGTCCTTTGCTTTTTAACAAGTTTTGTAGTTGCATTCCAACTAAGCCGGTTCCTCCAGAAATTAATATTTTGCTCATGTTACAAAAATACGAAACTTAACAGCGGTTGAGAAATTTATATGATTTGATAATTGATAAATGTATGAACATAAAACTTTATAATTTTAACTCAACACTCAACACTCAACATTCAACACTCAACATTCAACATTCAACATTCAACACTCAACATTCAACATTCAACATTCAACATTCAACATTCAACATTCAATTTACCGTGATTTCTGATTTAAAGCACACAATTCAATAATTTTTGTTATTCTATTTAGGCGTGTTTGCTCTCTTTTTGCTTGATTTAACCAATACAAATACCCTTTTTTATATGAAGGAGCGAAGTTTGTGTAATTTTCATATGCTTTTTTGTTGTTTTTGAAAGCGGTTTGCAAATCTTCAGGAACAACTAGGTTTTCAACATCGTCCAAAGAGCTCCATGATCCATCTTCTTTAGCCACGTTAATTTTAGACAGCCCTGATTCATGCATTAGCCCTTCTTTTATTAGCTCTTCGATATAGGTTTTATTAAGCTTACTCCAAACACTTTTTTTCTTTCTTGGAGAAAAGTATTGCTGTCGTTTTCCATTACCAAGACTTTTAACTGTAGAGTCTATCCATCCATAGCAGAGGGCTACTCTAACGGCTTCTTCCCATCTCATACTTGGTTCTTCACACTCCACTTTATAAAAGATTAAATAAATTCCATTGCTTTGATCGTAGTTTTTAGATAACCAATTTCGCCATTCGCTTTGTGTTTTAAAGTAAAATGTTTCTTTTATCATATGTTAGGTTAAAATAAACTTTATATGCGTTAAAAATATCATTTTAATACTTTAACTATTCCTGATAGTACCAAAATGGTATAATAACGTATTTTTTAAGGAGGGTATCTTTTTTCCTAAGAACTTTTCTTCTAACAGTCAAAAGATGCTTACCGTCTGATAGTCCTTTTGTAGGTAAATAAGTTTCAAACCCAGTTTGCCCCTTAATATTGGTACTAATTAGAAAATCCGAAGAACATTTTATTGTGTCAATATAAACTTCATGCATTGTATTGAAAACACTAACATATTTTCTGGCCAAGCTATCTCTTTTCTTTCTCGACTGAAAATTACTTCCATTTTGAAACTTAACCTTTGTTCTAAATCCTCTACGATCGTTTTTAGGTTTTAGCGTGGGATGAAATCTGTAAATTTTATCTTCTAAACTTTGACTAAAGGAAATGAACAACTTTAAATAAGGCTCAGTTATTGTTTTCGATTGAATGCTGGCTTTATCGACAATGTCTTCATCGTTAGTCAATAAATCTTCATACTTTGCTTTATCTAAATAAAGCATTGAACTCGTTTTAATATTATCTAAATGATTTGAAGTTTGGTATCGCGAAGATGTTAAGATGAAAATAAGAATATACATAGGAACTAAGAGAAAACTAATTCTCTTTGTAAATTTATCATCCAAAAAATTATAAACTAAAGCTCGGTATAGAAAGGATAGTGTAATAAAGCTAAATACCCAATAAAAGGGGAAATATATTTTAGAAAGCCACTTTTTCTTTTTAAGAAAACCTTGTGTCATAAAATCGATAAAGGTTAATATCATACCAATACTTATAAAGACAAGTAAAATGGCACCTATAGCAACTCTAGGACCTTCTGGCAGGCTTTCATTCTCAATAAAGAAAAATACGACCGCAATTATAGACAATACAACGAGTGCAATTGATATCACATAAAAAATAAGAAGAAAGGAAATAGCGAATAAAACACTACAATAATTTTCGAGTGTGGCTACATATTTATCAAAAGAAACAATTTTCTTTTTTAAATACTTCGTAAATCTACTATGGTACTTTAAATCATCAAACTCTATCTCACCAGACACGTACCTCAAACCAAGGGCACCAATCCACAACCCTCTTAATACTACATGAATTAATAAATTGAATAACAATATACCACAGGCTACTTTTGATATAAGTAACAATACGAAACTATAAATTTGGTCGTCGGCTTCAGCTTTTATCAAAGCAACTTGAATTTCTGGAAATGCACTTATGAGACCGAAAATAGCAAAACCTGAAATTATTAATTCGAGTTGCCAACTTTCCTGTTGAAGTTTATCAAGTAAACTTTTAAAGTCTTGATTATCATGGTTAGCGCTCATGGTTGTTTTCTTTTGGTTAAAGATACATAGTTTTATAAAACAACAAAACCATCACTGATTAGAGATGGTTTTATTGTTTTAAAAGCACGTGTATACTATTCCTTTTCAAGGTTTTTAGTAAGGTGAGACCCTATAAATAAACCAAGGCCTCCCATAAAGAAAATTAAGGCTGGGTAAATAGCTTCTTCCTTCAATAAAGTATATGTTGTTAAAATAAGTGCTAAAAACACGCCTAAACCAATTCCCATTAGTAATAAAGAAAGATTTAAAACGATAACTCTTCCTGTTAAGGTTGTTTTTCTTTGTCTTTCACCTTGCATGAATATTTTCGCATCCACA
The DNA here is from genome assembly GCF_964513065.1 of Tenacibaculum xiamenense. Taxonomy (NCBI): domain Bacteria; kingdom Pseudomonadati; phylum Bacteroidota; class Flavobacteriia; order Flavobacteriales; family Flavobacteriaceae; genus Tenacibaculum; species Tenacibaculum xiamenense. The sequence goes on along the minus strand of NZ_CAZEQU010000033.1, from coordinate 455,806 downwards.
CCTTTTTCAATAAGAGCTAAACGTTCTTTGTTTCTTGTGGAATAGAACAAATAAAAAACTCCAAAGATTACGGCGAATAAGAACATAAATACAATTGCAACTTCCATAAATATTATTTTTAATGATTATTTTATTGTGTTTGGTGGTATGACATTATCTTTGTTGTAAAGGTTACAAAAAAAATAAAAAATATTTTTTGAAAAAAATTGTAACCTTTTTTGAAAAGGAATAGTCAAAACAAAACAATGACTATTATAAACGACCAAACATATATTGACAAGACTCTGAATGGAGATGTAAATGCTTTTTCTTATCTTATTGAAAAGTATAAAGTAATGGTGTTTTCGTTGGCTATGAAAATGCTAAAAAATAAGGAAGAAGCTGAAGAGATAGCTCAAGATACTTTTATAAAAGCTTATAAAGGCTTAAAGAAGTTTAACGGAGAATCGAAATTTTCAACATGGTTGTATAAAATTGCTTATCGAAATTGTTTGGATAGCTTGAAAAAGATTACAAGAAATTATAATACAGAGGCTATTGATGAAACAAATAGTAATAAGATAAAGGAAACAACTGATATTTTAGAGTCGATTGAAAGAAAGGAGCGAGCCAAGGTAATGAAAGCTTGCATGGAAAAATTACCTGAAGAAGAACGGTCTATACTTTGGTCTTTTTATTTTGAAGAGTTAAGTTTGAATGAAATTACGGAAGTTACGGGATTGTCTATAGCAAATGTTAAAGTAAAGCTACACAGAGGTAGAAAAAGGCTTTTATCTATAGTTAAAAGAAATGTTGAACCAGAATTAATAAAGCATTATGGGAGAAAATAAACATGTTGATGAGCTGGATAATTTTATGAAAAAATATGTAAAGGAAATTGAGGTTGAATCTCCTTCGATTGACTTTACTAAAAATATAATGAATTCCATTAATACTATGGAAAATAGTGAGGTATTCAAAGCAAAACCATTGATTTCAACAAAGGTTTGGATTGTTTTGGGTGCGATTTTAATTGTATCAATGTTTTTCGTATCAAAAGGACAGTCATTCAGTGAAATGGTTACCATTCCAGAATTAGAAAACCTTCCTAGTTTTGATATTTCTAATATTTCAATACCTATTAATGTTTCCGATACCATGTTATATACCTGCTTCTTTTTTACCATTATGGTATTTGTTCAGATATATATGCTAAAGGATTTTCTTACGAGAAGGTCTAATTTATAAAGTGTTGTACAACTTATAAATGAAACTTTTGTAAATAGTATCATTACATTAATATGGTTACTACCAGAACGAATATCAAAGTTGTCCTATGTTTGCATAGTGATGGTTTTATTAAATTTTACATTTAAGATTTAATAAAAAAAGTAAGAAACGAACAGGTAATTAGTTCCTAAAGCAGTTCTAAATGTTTGTTCTTTTTCCTAAATGCGTAAAAGCATGAAAAGCTCATTAGATAAAAAGCCTGAATTTATTATAGAAATTTAATTAGTTATATTTTGATTGGTGTTACATTTATATGGGCATCTTGAATACCCTCGCATTTTCCTTTAAATGTTATGAATTTTGTTTCATTTGGTTTTAGTGTTATTATTTTACCTCTAGACTGAAATTTGTCACCTAAAGAATACATTTTTCTACCCAAATCAGCAACAATTCCTCCTAAGCCTGATTTTGTACCGTAACTTTCTATTTTTGCGAAGGTTTCTAATTTAAATTTATACGTTTTTTTTGAAGTGTTTTTAATTTTCACAATCATAGTATAATTTGTTCTATAATTTAAATCATGACCTTTATTAATTACTGCCCTATACCTATCTTTTCCAAATAAAACAGTTTCTTTTTCAAAATAAACCTCGTTATAAGAAGGAATTATCTTAGTATTATAATATACATTAGAAGATAATCTATAACTAATATCTTTTAAAAAGATTTTTCCTTGTATGTATTTATATTTTTTATTGTAAACATCATCAAAACCATAATATGGACTATATTTTAACTTCAATTTTTTAGGAGAATAGTTTTCTATATATGCTAATGAATTGTATTTTTTGTTTTCGTAATTTTTATAGAAAACTTTATTTATTAACTCTGTCCTTTCTTTAGAATTAAATGTGCTTTTTTGTTTTCCAAACACTTTTGTCGTAAACTCAAAAAAAGAGACATTAGAAACAAATTTTAATTTTTCAGCTAAACTTAAATCATCATAGTATTTTCTTAAATAATTTTTAATTTCATCTATGGTACTTTTATCCTCTCTATATTGAAAAATCATAAACTCCTTTAATCTAACATTGTTCTTTAGTAATGTATCTATTTTGAAAGACATAGAATGTCTATTTGAAGGGTAGAAGAAGTAAACATTTTCAAAATTTTCCCCAAAATTAGGGCTCCACTTGCCCTTTCTTTTTTCTTCTAGTATATAAACATATTTATACTCTTTTTCTTTTTTAGTTAAAGGTTCAGCTTCAAATACAACTTTCATTACCTTATTGCGAGGATAAGGTGTTTTTACCCATCCTTTTTCTGTTTGAACGAAATATGAATTTTCTATATTCTTTGAATATCTAGGAAAAGAGGCAAGTTTATTTTTTAACCTTTTAGCATAAGAAGAAGAAGGGTTTTTATCGATATATTCTTGAATGCTTCTGCGAGATTCTTTGCTAATGATACTATCAAATTCTTGTGCTTTTTTTATTTCTTTTACTTTTTGTAGGTTTTCTTTTGCTTTTTGTAAGTTTTCACTAGAAACTTCAGAAGAATATTTATTAATGTATATATTATATTCTTTAATGCTATTCTTTTCTAATGCTTTTTCAAAGTCTTTTTTTTCAGTTTTTATATAGGCTTTTCTTTTATTAAACAAACTACCATTTTCTCTAAAAATCAATATGTACTTACTATAAGCTTTTAGCTTGTTTTCCAAGAGGTTTTCATTAGCTAAATAAAAATTTTCAATTCTTTCAGTTTGAGAAGGGAATGCATAAATTAAAGCGTTGTATTGTGAATATGTGGCCTTAGAATTTAATAAGTATTTTGGTAAAATAAATTTTTTAACTTTTTCAATTTTTATTGAATCATCCGTAAAAACTCTCAATTCTTTTATATTCCCTAAAGCTTCAGAGGGAATGGAATTTTGTAAAGTAGAAAATTTTTGTAGCGCAAATAGATTGTGATTTCCTTTTGGATAAGTATCAAAGTAACTCTTTAATTCTTTTCTAGTGGAGGATTTAGAGATCAACATTAATTCAGTTTGCGATTTAATTTCTTGATGATTTGGACCATCATTGAAAATGTTTAAATAATTTTTATTAAAATCATAACTATCAATTTCAGTTAGAAATTCTAATATATGAGCTTGAAGAATCTTTTTATAATATTTATCTTTCTTCCCATTAGGGTATTTAATTAAGTATATTAAGAATAGATACTTTCTAAAAGCAACATAGTCCTTAAATTTTTCATCTCCATTTTTAAATTTCCAATCGTCATTATGTTTTTTTAAAGTCTTGTTTATCTCTCTTCTTAATTCTTTTTCTTTATACTTTTCATAATTTTCTTCTATGTAATAATTACTCTGACTTTTACTATAAGTGATTTGTCTTTCCTTCGAAAAGAAAGAAGGTGTTACATATAAGGTAGTTTTTGGGGAGCAATTATATAGATTAAATTCACCAAATCGATTTGTATAAACTTTATTTAAACTCCCATGTTTATCAGTGTATTTAATTTCAGTATATGAAACAGGAATATTATTTATGAAGATTCTACCTAATGAATTAAAATCCTGGCTATAAAGATTGTTAGCTAATACAAGCAACAAAAATATATAATTTTTCATTTGAAGAGTTTTATACACATGTCTAGTACTTGCAATATAATTAATTACCGTTAAGATATGACTTAGTTGTGGAATTATCCGTAGGGTTATTCCGTTTGGAAATCAGTCTTTTATTTTTGCATGGTATAAAACCATAAATTATAACCGCTATAAGAAATGTTTTAGTAAAGCTGTCCTAAATAGGTTTTGATCTCACCTTTCTCGACTTCTTTAAAATATGAGATGGTTGTATATGAATTATACATTAGGTTATATAGCATTGTCCCAATAACAATAACACTATTGTCTTTTAGTTTTATATAAACAAAATTGGGATTTACAAATGCAGTGTTTTCTATATCGAGCTTTTTGAATTTCATATTATTTTTTTTTTCAAATTCTGCAATATATTTTTTTCTTGGATCGGTAACAATTTTAACAGATTTGTCAGGGTTTTCCTTATAATTTCGTACATAATAAGTTATCCCAATAATATTTTTACCGTCTTTATGATGTACCAAATACTTTCTATTGTCGATATCACCTTTACGTCCAAACTCATCTATATTAAAAATATCTTTAGCTTTATCAAAAGTGATGGGAAGTTCAAACATTTTATCATTTAACTCCAATGCACTTTCCACAGACTGATTATCAAAATACCCATTTTTTTTCTTAGGGTTGCATGAAACTACTATCAATCCTGTAATTAGAGTAATTATTATATTTTTCATATTAATTTATATACTTTGTTGTGGTGTTGTTTCCTAATCTAATAATTAAATTTTCGTCCAATCAATTTTTATTTTTTAGTTTTATTCTTTCCCAAATTTTATGTTTGGACAAATTATCAAGTTCTACTAGCTCATTTTTTTTAATAAAATGATACAATTGTTTAAACATGTCTAAACATTCATTCAAATACTTTATTTCAATTTCCTTATGTTCAGTTTTCTCTAAATAATCTAAAGACCTTTTCACAAATAGAATTACTACATCATATTGCCTTCCCTGAGTTAGAAAAAATATATGATTAACGTAAGTTAGAAATTCGTATTCAGGTATATTTCTTTTAAAATATTTTCGAGGTGTTACTTTATTTATTCGTTCTATATAATAATCAATATTGAAATTAATAGGAGACCAATCTAAAAATAAAAATTGATCTAAATTCTCACCATTCAGGTTCGTTAATTCTGTATAGTGTCCGATGGGGACATCACAATCTGGCCCATAAAGTTTTTTTGAGTATATGTTTATTTTCGTAGCTATTATTGGATGATTGTCTTTATCTATTTGAAATTCGTACCTACCAAATTCGAAAATTAAATCAGTTTTTTTATTTCCTTCTAAAAAATCGATACCGAGTTCTTTGTCAAACTCAATACAAGCATCAAGCTCGTCATGAACAAACTTTAAAGCCTTTTCTTTAAGAAAATGCTTTTCAGCAAATTGCAGTAATTGATTTTGAATTGTCATATTCAATGAAAGTTATGGTTTAGTGTATGGTGAGTAGGGCAGTAAAAAGTGAAAACCTCACAAGTTTGTATTGAGCTAAAATCCTATGTTTGGCTTTTACAGTCCTATTTGCTATGTACTGTGTTTTTTCATTCTTTTTTTGTGGTGATATTGCATATATCGTTTAGTAAAATAAAGCATAGCCTGCCGATAAACGGCTATAGTTTCATGTACTTTTAAGATTGGTCTTTACTAAAATCGGTCTTTGATGTAGGCCAAGATACCCAAACTGCCATGGCAAAAAATATTATTAATCCAATAGTACCTGATCCTGGTATAATATAACCACCCCATGGGCTCGGTATCATTTTAACTACTAATATAGGGATTAATACCATTAACAATGGAGAAGCAATTACCATCCAACGTGCATAAAGTGTTTTTCCAGATAGGATAAGTACAGCGATCCATAGTGAAGATAAAATTACTGTAGGCATAATTATCATATGAGTACCGTCAAGAACTTGCATCAGCTGTTCGCTTAGTAAGCTATTTGAGCTGTTATTTGCGGACTCAAATCCGAGGGCATACAATATAGCAGCATAATGGTAACCGGGGAATAGAGCAAGTGCATATCCAAGCAAAATTACTGGTATTGTTGCTAGAACTCGTCCAGCGGGCTCTAATGCACGATAAAGCGGCCATAACCCTAATAAATATAAAGGCAAAGTAGCATAGCCTAAAAGACTTCCCCAGTAAAGAGGTTCATAAGCTAGCTTACCTGTACGGATTACATCTATGATACCAACTGCTGATCCAGGTGCAAACTCACCCCGAAGCATGTGGTCAGAAATATAGGTAAGAACTCCTCCAAAAATTGCTAGAAGCCCTGCTGTCTTGAATAAAGTTGTTTGTTTTTTCATTTATTAATTTTTTCATATTTGTTCAATAGCTTGCAGGTAACAGTCTCTTAATAGTCGTCAGTTACAGGTTTAATTGCTTTTTTTAGATTAAGAACTACCAAAGTTAGTAATTCCGAGGAGATTCGAACCTAGTCGTATCCGCAGTAATTGCGGTTAGATATTGTTACTCACAGTATTTTTTAATTTATTAGTGTCAATTCAATTGCAGGTAAATGATATTTATTCTCAAATTTTCGACTTGTACTTTTACTTTGCCAAACCTTTCTCCATTTACCTTGGTTGAATATCCAACTATTTTCATCTGTCTCTGCTGGAATAGTTCCGATTGCAGGCTCATAAGATATTCCTTCAAGTTTTTTTCTTGAATCTTTCATTGTATAATTATACTCATGTTTATTTTCTTCAATTATAAGCCATTCAATAGCTATAAAAAAACCTCTTTCAGGAAATTCAATATTTAGCTCAGAAACATCTATTTCAGTTGTTTTCTTTCCTTTTTTAGCAATTCCAACTATATTTTGGTCATGAATATAGTTTTCTGGTTCTCCATTTTTGTTTATGTTATAAAGACGAATATTAAATTTAGAATCTTTTACATTACTTTTTGTTAGAATTCTTATTTTTTTCAAAAAAGGCGTATTTGCATATTGTTCATTATATTTAAAAAACCTAGCAGTAATCCAAGGTTTTATTCCACAACCAAAGTAATGATTGATTTTAGACTTTTTGAATTCTCCAATTGTTAATTCTTGTGTTGATTTTTTTGAACTGATAATTATCTCGTCCAATTCAGTTGTTATAGGTTTTAATTCAAGAGGTTCTTTTATTGAATCCGATGATATTTTTTTTGTCTCAAAACCGATTGCAGAAAAAATAATAATTTTTGTATCATCAATTTCTAATTTAAATTCTCCTTTTTCATTTGAAGTTGTTCCAACATTTTCATTTTCTACCCAAATATTTACGTAAGGTATTTTTTCCTTTGTTTGGTTATTAATAATCACCGATTTTAACTGACAAAAACTTAGAATTGGAATATGTAAAAATGTTATTACTAGTAGTTTTTTCATATTATGGGCAACAATAGTGTATTGTTATTTGAGAATTTTTAGTTGTAAAGTTAATTATACACGATGTTGTAGCAAGTTTTTATCGCCAGTACTTTTCGTATTTACTCTTTAATTATTTTATAAACCGATTTTTGATTAGAGCTTTTATTTTTAAGAGAAAAAAGATAAATACCTTTGGTCAAAAAAGATAAGTCTAATTTCTTTTCCGATGTTGTTTTTTTTAGAATTGACTTACCATTTATAGAAAATAACTCTATATCATAGATTTTTCCTTCTTGATTATTCCAACTTATAGAATGTAGAAAAGGATTAGGATATATTTGTAATTGATTCAGATTATTATCATTTACAATGTCTTCAATATCGAGAGTTCCAGAAACATTATTGTAAACGGAAATTAATCCTTGAAATGGAGAAAAATTGTCTATAAACAAGTCTTTTTTACCATCATTATTATAATCATATAAAAGTAAATCTCCTCTTGGGTTGGGGTCTGAAAAGTCATATGAAGCTGAGTAAGAATCAATTTCAACTTTTGAGAAGCTTAAGTAATCTGTTGTTGTATAATAAAAAACATTGTTATTGTAAGAAGTGTAATTCCATGCATATATTTCATTAACTCCGTCACCATCACCATCATAAAATTCGATGTCTTCAATATTTAAATCCTCAATGACAATTGATTCAAAGTTATTATTTCCATCATTTTTAAAAAATAAAAATTTAGTATCGTAATATGGGTTCGGATTTGTGTTATATATAAAAAAATCTAAATCACCATCTTGATCAAAATCATGAGTTTTTATATGACCTCTGCCATAATCACCACCAATAAATAAAGCAACACTACTTGCAAATAAATTACCATTCTGATTCTCTAATATGCTTACTTCTGTATACCATTGATTATTTTTATAATAATGACTTAAATCTAAAATATCTATTTGATTATCATTATTGAAATCAGCGAATGCTAATGAGGTAGATGAAATATTATCTCCATTATTAATGGGCAAAGGCTGTAAATCGTCAAAATTGTTTCCATTATTATTTCTTGACCAATTATATACAGTACGACTTTCTTCATCTCTACCTGAGAAGAGGAAATCCTTAAATCCATCACTATCAATATCAACAAAAAAGATGTCTGCCGTTAAATTATCTGTAAGAGAAATTGATTGAATAAATTCAAAATTATCATTACCTAAGTTTTTATAGATTTTCGCGTAATTGCCTCCCATAAAGTCAATAACATCACCTAAGCCATCATTATTGATGTCAGTAATATGATTTATAGTATAAGTAGATGCGTTAGGATTAGATATTACACCTATTAAATTTCTCATGCCACTTAATTCGCCGCCAGTTTTTTTCTCGAAAAAACCTAACCCATTTTGAGTACCTACACAAATATCATTAACGCCATCTCCATTCATGTCTATAACAGAAAAATCGTTTGGTCTAACGAGTTGTTGAATACAAATAGTTTTATCAATTGGATTATTTATATCATTATTAATGAAAATCATTTTGTTTTCATTAAAGTTTGAAGTAAAAGTGAAATCTAGATTGCTATCATTGTTAAGGTCTAAGAAATTAAACTGGTTTAAATTAAATGAATTTATTTCAAAATTAGCCAATACTATCTCGGCATTACTAAATACACCATTCTGGATATTGAATTTATATATATTATGATGGCTCTCTGTAGTTAATAATGCAACATAAACTGAATAATCTCCACTTCCTTCATTTTCAATATAAATTGAACGATTATTTTCGTAATTGGTGTTGAATGGAATATGGTCAACAACCATTAGGTCATTTAAAACGATAAATTCTTCTGTAATTGCATCAAAATTGAAATATTTTGCCCAAACGGCTCCATTTTTCATATATAATATATCCTTGTATCCATTTCCATCTAAATCAATTAATCCAAATGACTCCAGAGAAGATGTAGCATTTAAGTTAGTTGGTTGAATGAAACTATCAGAATCTTCATCATATAAGTGAATTTTTAATTCATTATAATCCCATATATAGAAATCTAAATCACCATCATTATCAAAATCTTCAATTTTATGGATATAGTTGAATGTTCCTACTGGAATTAAAAATTCAGCGGGTTCCAATCCGCCTGACTGATTATTAAGTAGTACATAAGCGTCATTGTTATTATTAATGGTAATCAAATCCATAAAACCATCACTATTATAATCAACTTTTATAGGGTGAATTGTATATGAACCGTTAAAACTTTGAACGTTTTGTTCTTCACCAAAAGTATCATTTTGTAAATTATATAAAACGCCTATGGTATTATATTGTTTGTAAGTTATTAAATCGGGAAAACCATCATTATTTAAATCTAAAGATACAATAGGGTTTATGCCAGAACCAAGAAATTTTGATGGATTAGTATTAAAATCACCCCTTTCATTCTTTTGAAGCAAAAAATTCCCAGAACTAGTACCATGTTTTATTAAGTCTAAATCACCATCAAGGTCGAAATCATCGTAAATAATATTAACGCTTAAAGAATCATAATCGTAAATATTGATTTTGTTTTCAAAATTTACTTGTCCAAATACTGTGTTAAAAATGAATAGCATTGAGCTAAAAAGTAGTATTTTTTTCATTTAATTTTTTTTAATTATTATTCAATAAATGCTGCAACGTTTTGGTTAAGCCGCGTTTTAATGCAGTTTAGTTTTTCTTAGCTATAGATATTTATTATTTCAATATTAGAATAAATCGTTATCTGAACTTACTTAATTGTAAGGTTACAACTTTCTTATTTTGCATATATTCCTGCAAGGATAAAAAAAATAGGTGTAATAATTAAAAGTGCAAATCCAATTTTTCTAATTAATATTTTCCTATTCAATTTATCAATGATTTTTTCATCAGAAGTTAAAGAAATAGCTTTTCTAATATGTTTGAAACCATAATGAGGTTTATTACAAATTATTTCAGAGGTTTTTATTTTAGATATAACCAAACTTGGGTTTGATACTTGAACTAAAAAAAATCCTAAAACCCAAGAAGAAATCATTAGTATAGAAAATATTTTATTCATTTATTTATAGCAATGTGTTAATACATGAAAAGGAGCGAATTTAAATCGAAAATTTTCATAGCAAATTGAATTTCAAATTTAGTAAAATGTTTTATTCAGAGTATAAATAAAGCAATTTTTTTAAGCTTTTGTGAGCAAATGTTACTTTGGTTTACTAATGAAATAATCTAATTCTCTAGATATTATTGAGTCAATTCCATTTAATCTTCTCAAACTAAGATTCAATTTGATAGTGTCTTTCAATTTCTGATCTATTATTTCAACAAAACTTCCATATTCATATTTAACTTGTCTACTAAATTTATAACCATATTTTTTCAGGTTATTATTTAAATCAATGATGTTTTCGTTATCAATTACAGTTGAACATAGCTCTTTGAAGCCCATATTTTCTTTGACTTTTAAAGTGTCTAAAAAATAAACAAATCCTTTAGCTACAACATTATTTAAGTCGTCAACATAGACTTGATAATAATTCCTTAACCGTCCTTCTTTCTGTTGTAAATTATAATAACCACAACCTACACTTATTTTGTCATATCCATCATTTTTAAGATCTCTAATTGAAATGTCAAAGATGTCATCAAAAGCATTATAGGTGGGAGAGGGGTTGCAACTATTTGATATTATTAGAATTAGTATTACCAGGCTCTTTTTCATTTGTTGAGAATATTTTCTAACGTTTAGTTACATGTTTAATTTACAAAATTTAGAATTAAACAACTAGCTTTATAAAAAATCACTTTCCTTTGGTATATCAAGGAATAGCAGTTAACTATAAACTTTATTAGCTTTTAGTTGAGACACATTTGATTGAACACATATTATTATTACTATTATTCCGCTTTTCAATTTCACAAACTTGCTCAAATTCTGCATGAATTATGATTCCATTCTATTCTATCAATGTTATTATAATATGGCATTATTAATTCCTCTAATTTTTTTCATTGTGATTTTGTCAAAGAATGTCCTTTCGCTGGATACGTTTTGGTTGGTCTAATAGCCAATTCAATTAGTAATTCTTTTATTATTTCGTTTCGGTCAATTCCACGTGATAATATTTTGAAGGTTGTGTTATTCTGAATAACAGGTCTGTCCCAATTCGAATTCTCAAAGAGTTGGGAAGAAATTGAAAAAACATGAGTAACTGCAATCCAATCATCAGGAATAATCTCGATAATTGCTTTCACATCCTTTCTCGAGATGGAATGATTTGGTTCGTTATTTATTTTTTCGGTTATGATTTTCATTCTTTTGAACAAATAAAGCTAACTTTTAGTGTAAAATGCATTTTTTACATTTTTACACCTTATTATGCGCAGATTTTATTCGTGTTTTTCGTAATAATACTTTTCTATTTTAAAGTTCATTCCGTTTCCTAATGATACTTTTGAGGTTAAATTATTCTCATCATCGTATTCAAATTTTTCTTCCCATTGTTTTAAAACAATTTTCTTTCCATTTAGTATTACATTTCGTTTTCTATGATACTTTTTTCTAATTAATCTTCCTTTCGAATCATATTGATAAGAAGTTTTATATTTCTTTCCATTAATCTTACTGATTAACTTTTTTAATTTTCCGTTTTTATATTCATATTCGGATTCTGAAATTTGTTTACCAGTTGAATTAAAGCTTTGGGTACTTGAATATAAATTATTATTGTTGTAATTGAACTTATAGCTCAAGTAAAATTCGTTAGTTTTTTTATTAAGGTTATATAGCTCAATATTTTGATCTTTTTCGTTATAGGTCCTTTTTTGATGTCCTAATACTTCTCCATTTTTCTTCGTTTGTTTATATAATATTTGATTACCATTTTTATCATATTCATAATGTAAAATCGAAGACACTGTTCCATTTTCTTTATATCCAGTTTGCTTAATCATTAAATCTTTTTCGTTGTGCTCAATAATGTATTTAAAAACAATTTTATTTCCTTCTAATCTTAAATCCTCTATATGATTTCCTTTTTTATCGTAAATATCAATTCCTGTTTTAATACTGTCGCCTTTTTCATTGTATTGATAAGTTGTGATTTTTTCGATATTGTTTTTTTTAATTAACTCTTTTTTCTTGTAACTCTCATTTTGGGCATTAAGAAATGAAGTAGATAGAAGTAAAATTATCAGTAGATTTTTCATAAAAATTTCATTTGTTTTTGGAATTTGCACATAACGGTATTGTATAAGAATAATAACGGATTTTATGCACTTACTTTTCGGTTTGTTACTGTCTTCTGATTTATAAATTCATTTATTTTTAAGCGATTAAACCGCTATTATCTCTATACAATGTTGTGCTTTCGTTATTTTTTTGATTTATTAAATTCAATATTGACTATTCGAATCTTAACTTCTTCATTAGTTTTTTCCACTCTCCAAAATGAATTATCATTATCAATAAATAAGTTATCTGAAATAGTGTTCAATTCAAATTTTGTACTATCAATATTTGTTTGATAAAATAATTTATTGTTATTGTCAGAAATACTGATTATATAATTGGGATAATCATTATTTGTCCATTGTCCTATTATGGAGTTGTTGTCATTTAAGTCAATTCGTAAATTACTTTTCTCCAAACTGTTATTTAATAAACTGTCTATTTTTTTGAGTATTTTCTGAGCCCTTATTTTGTCTTTCAAAATAAATCCAATATGTTGACTTACTAAAACATAATAATATTTCGCCTCATTTTTGTACCTGAAATCATTAAGCATAAAGTCTATCATTTCATTATTTTGATTATCTGGTACTTTTGAAGAATACCATTCGTAATTATTCACTCTTTTCTTTTCATTCTCAATTGAGATACTTTTTATAAGTTCTATGTAATCTTCATTAAACTTATTGTCGTAAAAATTGCTTAATGCGCTAACTGTGGATTTATATTTATTTGGTATTGAGTTAATTTCAGAAATTAGGTTATTATATGCAACTCGTTTTTTTCCTCCTCCTAAATACCAAGTAGTGGCATTAGTAAGATTTGGGTAACTCGATTTCGAGTAATCTTCATAAGTTAGTTTTTCGTTTATAATTAAATCAAATATTCTTTGCTTATAAGAGTAAAATTCGAGTTGATTATTAGACATCGCAATAAAATACTCTAAATCTTTGGCTACTTCCCTCATCAAACTAGTAGTCCTTTTTTCTACTTGATAATCCTGATTTTTATTGTTGATGTATAATGCGATTAATATTCCCAAAACCACAAGTAAAATCTCTCCAATAGCATATTTTAAATACCTTCCGATTTTTTTTGTCATTAATAAGTTCTGTCTAATTTTTCTAAAAAGTGTTATCATTGATTAGCGATTTGTCATAATGAATCACAACGTTAAGTGTATGATTAGTTGCGCTATTTTTTCTCAAATGTAACTAAAAATTAATAGCTTTAGTTTTAGCGGATACTTTATAAAGTAACTTAAACCTAGCAATTAATTATACATTTTGCTACCAACTTTTTACTTTTCAAATTCGATGTTTTCAAATTGTTTATTTAAAAAAATAAATATCCTATTCCATGAATCTATTGAAGCTAAAGCGTTTCCTTGAAAATTGCCACCTGATTTCCAAGTTTTGATATTTGAAAAATCTACTTGCGGTATAAATGGTAGTTCATCAAATTGGTGACCTGCATTTTCATATGAATAATGGTTAATTTCATATTTAAATTTATACTGTTTCGCCCTAGCTTGAATTTGGTTACTCATCATTGTAGATGGCCATTGTTGGTCATCTTTTCCAGAGAGTAATAAAATCGGACATTTTATATTTTCTACTTGAATCAAACTTTCTTTAATCCTTTTCGTGTTTTTAAATGCACTTAACATATAGGGAAGTTGACTTTGTGTTTTACCTTTGCTACTCTTTAAGTATCTAATAGCTTCAATTAATCCTCCTCTAGCTCTAGGTATACTTTTATCTTTATATTTCCAAGAGGACTTGAAATAGCGTTTAGAACTCCAAGTAACACTTGAACCAACTTCAGAAACTAGAGCGTTAATGTCATTGTATTTTGATGCATACAACAAAGCATACTCGGCACCTTTAGATCTACCAATAAGTGCAATTTTAGAAGAGGCAACACTTGGCTGAATTTTTAACCAATTTATAGCATTATGAAGATATTCTAAAGGAACATCCTCTAATTGTTCAGGTAGGTTTTTTGTGCCAAAATATTTTAAATCCAATACATTAAATCCTTTAGATGCTAAATATTTTGATTTTCGATGTTGAAAATTACCACCAGAGCCTGCTAATAAAACAATTGTAGGTCTTGGACTATTTGTTTCATTCTGATAAAAATTGGCAACTATTTTATTACGAATTTCTGTTTTTGAAATGTTGTAATTCTCTATGTTTTCATAACTTTTTCTTAGAATCGAAGTAGCTAACGTGTCTCCGTTTGCTGTGCTAAAAACAACATTAAATAGTAAGTTGGTATTAAAATTAAATGAACTTATTTTTTCAGGTTTTAAAGACCAAAAAAGACCCATTGAATGAATTCCCTTGTATGAACTTGCTTCTAGAGGTTCTTGCCTTTTAGGATTTATTTCTCCCAACTCATTTGCCTGAAAATAAGCTGTTGATTGCCAAAGTATATCTTTCGAATCTCTTACAGATAGTTTCAAAGACCCAAGTTGAAACGGTTCTAATTCTCTAACATGTATATTTACTTTATCGTCAGCATATGAAACTTTTGGGGTTATGGTTAATATTCCTTTTTTACCAGTTTCAATTTCTAAGGTTTTACAGGGTTTTGTATTAGAATTAAAAAGTTGACTGTTAATTGGGGAAGAAGGATAAGGCGTAATACATATATAAATTAGACTCATTAAAATGACAACCAATAAAATGGTAAGAGAAATAATTTTCAATACATTCTTTATAATAATTAATATTTTCATTAATTCATAGTCAATCTGTTAATGCCTCTTGTGTTTTAATTGCTGGTAACTTGTTATATCCCCACAGATATAACCTTTATCCTCTATATATTTCCGGATAACCACATAAAACCATTGTTATTATCCGAGATTTTTATTTTACTAAATTATGTCAAAAACCTATTTGTTTTATCTTATAAATCGAACACTGGTAATTTTCCCATTATTCATTTCATAGATAGCAACGGCTGTGAATTTACGCCCATTCGCCGTAACCAATTCTTCATCTATTACCACATTCCCTTTTACAACTCTCTTGGTAACATGTGCATTTAAATCTGTTACTTCTTTGAATTTTGTTCCATATCTTTTTCTCATTTCATCTTTTCCAACATAATCTAAGGTATTTGGAAATGTGTATATCTTTACCTCATTTGCAAAAGGCTTTAAGAAAGCTTCAATATCTCTATTGTTGTAGGCATCTAGTTGTTCTTGTGCTAGGGCTTCGGGTGATTTTTCTGCAACCATGGCTAATTTTGTTCCGTTTTTATTAACTGTTATTCTTGAAATATTATAGATATTCTTGTTCTTGAACTCGTAAAAAAGGGTAGGAGTCATATCTTTTTTAGGGCTAAACTGTAATAGTTTGGTTCCAGAAGCTATTAAAAGCGTTCCATTGGGTAACCAGCATACATCTTGGTTATTACCAATATTAACTATCTTTTCAGTTTTAAGAGACTTTGGGTTTAACGACCAAACCTCCCAAGATTTTCCAACTTTTTTCGTAAAACTAACCAACTTGGTATTTGGAATTTTATGAATAGAACGTCCGGATTCCTTGGCAACAAGATAGTTTTTCCCTTTTTTAAGGTCACTTTTATACAGGTGTAAAGAATCATTAATAATTACCGAAGAAATCAATGTTGATTTATCATACCAAGTAGGGTAGGCCACAACAAAATCTTCAATCAACATTTTGTGATCTCCTGAATTGTAATTGTATTCATATATGGCTTGTTTTCCATCGCTGTCAAGACGCACTGCCGAAACATTGTTTGAGTTGGGAATGCGTTGAGGAGAATATTCGCCACCTTGTTCAGTTTTATTTATAAACGATGTTTTACCATTTGAAATTGAATATTTTCGAATGTCTGGATACTTATTTCTTTCTGAAGAAAATAAAATCGTGTTATCATCATAAAAATGAGGTTGACTGTCATAACCATCATTATTCGAAATATTTATTGGGTTTGATAATACCCATTGATCGTTTTGGCTTTCCTGAAGGTCAAACAAATAAATTTCAGTATCTATTTGAGCATGCATGGATACTGTTAATAGTATGAGTAAAGAAAAAGACAACTTTTTCATATATGTGCTTTAGTTGATTAAATTATGAGTCAATAATATATAAAATCGAATGTTTATAAAATAAATTGATGTTAAAAAACATTATCACAACTAAAAGAGCTTACACTCCCGTTATGATGGTATCATTCAAGACTCGAAATTTAACGAATCTTTAGTTAAAATTAAGATTGTTATTTATGAATACCTACCCAAAAGAATGTTTTACCGACTAAATTACTTCTACTATAGATTAGAATTTTACTTAAATAAGTAAAGTGATTATTTCGTCGGAAATTTTAAATCATGAAAATACAAAAACAACTACTGCTATTATCTATTGCATTATTTATTAACACTGTTTGTTTAGGACAAATTTCTTTTGAAGCTCGTGTTAATCTAGCTTATGAAAAATCTTTTAATTCTGGTGAAAACCATATTAAAGATTTAATTAAGGATTTAGAACATGAGTTTTCGAAAGATAAAAACCTCAGAGACGCACATTTTATCGCATATGCACATTATCGTGAGTCTAGTTTTCTGAAAGATAGAGATGAGAGTAAGGCCTTTGATACATTAAAAAAGGGAATATCTCTTTTACAAGCTGAGAAAAACAAGAACTCTAATGATTATGCTTTATTAGGATTAATGACAAGTTATTCCATAGTGTTTCAATATGAAATTGCTGCAATTATATCGTCCAAAGCAACGAAGTACTACGAGAAATGTTTAGAGCTAAACCCAAATAATTTTAGAGGGTATTTAGGTCTTGGTAAAAGTGATTTATTTAGACCCGTTCGATATGGAGGAGGGTTAAAGGTCGAAGGCTATTTAAAGAAAGCACTCTTATTATTAAATAAAAAAAACAACAGTTCTGAAGATTTGCAATGGGGAAAATTTGAAGTATACTATTATTTGACTAGCTATTATATAAAATCGAATAAAATTAGTGAGGCGAAAGTTTATGGTAATCAAGGGCTTAAGAAATTCCCGAAAAACAAGCGTTTAATAAGTCTTTTAGAAAAAATAAAGTAATGAAATCAATATATTTATCTTTCTTTTTTCTAGTGGTTTCTTATTGTACATTTGGACAAAATATAGTTGAAGGAAAGATTATAGACAAAAAAGGAAACTCAATTCCTTTTGCAAATATTTACCTTGAAGGAACCTCTGAAGGAACGATATCTGATGAAAAAGGGAAGTTTGAAATAAGAACAGAACTTAGTGGAAAGCAAAATTTAGTGGCCAGCATGGTCGGATATGAAACAAAAAATATTGAAATCATTATTATTGAGAATGAAAAAATAAATGTTACAATTCAACTAGAAGAAGGTACTACTTTATCAGAAGTAGTTATTTCTACAGGAGTTTTTGATGCAAGTGACGAAAAGAAAGCTACTATATTAAAGCCATTGGACATTGTAACAACCCCAGGAGCAAGTGGAGATATTTTTGGAGCATTGGCAACATTACCTGGCGTTGCTCCAATACAAGAAGAAACAGGATTATTTGTTAGAGGCGGCGAAGCTTCTGAAACCAAAACAATAATTGATGGAATCTTGGTTTCTAAACCTTTTTTAGGCGATACACCTGATGTACCTGGAAGAGGAAGATTCAACCCTTTTTTATTTAAAGGAACTATGTTTAGCACTGGGGCATATTCAGCCCAATATGGGCAGGCACTATCTTCGGTTTTGATATTGAATACGAACAACATTCCTGAAAGGAATAGGGTAGGTATCGGAATAAATATGGCAGGAGTCACCGCCTCTATCGTGAATGTTTGGAATAATAAAACAGCGCTACTTACCAATATTGGGTATTCTAATTTAAAACCTATGATGGATTTGATACCTCAAAATAGGAAGTGGATAATGGCTCCAAATGGTGTAGATGCATCTTTCGGTTATAGGTATCGTTCAGATAAAGGAGATTTGTTTAAGTCTTTTATACAATATCAATCGAATGCTTTAGGATTGTATTTACCTAATAATGAAAACTTAAGTACCACCATTCCTTTTAAAAGTAAAAACCATAATCTTTTTTGGAGCAACTCTTTAAAAGGAAGGTTAACAGATGAGTGGAAGTATCAGTTAAATGGTGCTTATAGTTATGATAAGAGTGTTGATAAATATGATATCTATAATAATGAGATTATTGAAAATTTAGCACAAGGTAGAGTTACACTAAAAAGAAATTTTGAAAAGTTGACGTTGACTTTTGGAAATGAATCGCAGTTTTTGTCAAAAAAATACCGTTCTTCTTCCATTAATTTAAGCAATAATCAAACAGCTTTTTATGTTGAAAATGATGCTAAAATAGCTGACAAACTCGCTTTAAGAATTGGATTTAGGTTTGAATATGCAAGTATTTTAAAGAAATGGAATGCTATGCCTAGAGCGAATATGAGTTATAGATTAAAAAATAATTCAATGGTATCACTTGCATATGGGAGGTTTTATCAAACACCTGATTATGACATTTTTTTAGGACAAAATAACTTAGATTATGAAGAATCAACCCATTATCTTATAAATTATCAATGGAAATCGAAGGGGAAAACTTTTAGAATAGAGGGATATTATAAAGATTATGACAACCTTATACTTTTTGAAAATAGTACAAATAATGATGGTTATGGGTTTTCCAAAGGGATAGATGTCTTTTGGAGAGATCAGGAAACTATAAAAAACCTTACGTATTGGTTTACATATTCTTATATAGATTCTGAACGATTGTATAGGGATTTTCCAACACAATCAACTCCAAAATTCATTTCTAAACACAGCTTTAATTCAGTTTTTAATTATAATCTTAATCAAAGAACAAGAGTAGGGTTTGCCTATACTTATGCTTCAGGAAGACCTTATAATGACGTTAATAAACAGGAATTTTTAGCAGAAAGAACTATTGATTATCATAATTTAAACATAAGTGGTAGTTATCTCTTTCCTTTTTTCGGGAAATTTAGCGTTTTATATATGTCTTTAAGAAATCCTTTTCAGATAAAACAAGTTTTTGGATATAGATACTCTTCCGATGGAGTTGTGAAAAAGCCAATCACTCCATCAACAAATTGGTCAATATTTGCAGGGGTTTCTATTAGATTAAATTGAGTAAAACAAAATGAAAAGAAAAGTTTTTATACATATTGCTTTTTGGTTGGGATGCTTAGCTGTGTGGAGTGCTCAAGACTTGGCCTATTATCCTTATTATAGCAAAAATATTGTAACAAATTTATTTAAGTTATTTCCTTATTTACCATTTGTGTATATAAATCTATATTTTTTAGTACCTAAATTTTTACTTAGAAAAAAAGTGAACCACTATTTGTTATTGAGTAGTTTAGGGGTAATTTTTACAACCTTTCTAACTTCTTGGAGTTTAATTTTTTTTTATAATTATATTAGAAAATATAAAGGTAAAGCCGTTTTTTATAGTAGTTTGGAAGGTGGGCTTTCATTGTTAAGTGATGTTGTTATAATAGTGTGTTTATCAATGATATTGTTACTTATAAAAGAGTGGTTTGAAAAGGACAATTATACCAAAGAAATTGAAAAAAAAAATATGGAAGTCGAACTTCAAATGCTTAAAAATCAATTAAATCCTCATTTTTTATTTAATGCACTCAATAGTATTTATGTAATGCTTGGAAGAAAAACGGAGGTAGGTAAAGAAATGTTATTACAGTTTTCTGATTTACTGAGTCATCAATTATATGATTCTCCTTTAGAATTTGTACAACTTCAAAAAGAAATAAATTATTTAAAGAGTTACATTTCACTTGAAACAGTTAAACACGAGGATATTGCTAATGTTAAGGTTAATTTTTCAATCTTAGATTCTAATTTAAAAATAGCACCAATGTTGCTTTTGCCACTGGTTGAAAATGCTTTTAAGCACGGGCAAACCAGTAAAGGGTACTGGATAGATATTGAAGCAAAGGTTGAATCTGATAATTACTTGCATTTTATTATTGAAAATAGTTATATAAAAAATGCCGCTTCAAAAGAATCGAAGGGGATAGGGTTATCGAATTTGAACAAGCGTCTACGCTTATTATATCCAGGTAAACATAGAATTTTGGTTGAAAAAAATAATGACACTTTTAAAGTAAACTTAACTTTAAAGCTTAATGAGGTATAGTTGTATAGTATTAGATGACGAGTTATTAGCGCGCAGAGGAATAGAAGATTACATTGCTAAAACGTCATATTTAGAACATAAGAAGTCTTTTGGAGATCCAGAAGAAGCATTGAGGTATCTTAACTTAGAAAAGGTAGATGTGCTTTTTTTAGATATTCAAATGCCTGATATAAATGGTTTTGAGTTTCTTAGCAAACTTAAACAAGAAATAAATATAATATTTACTACTGCACACAGAGAATTTGCCTTAGAAGGTTTTGAATCAAATGCATTAGATTATCTTTTAAAGCCAATCTCTTATGCTAGATTTTTAAAGGGCGTTGGTAAGCTCAGAAATAATGAGAGAAACGAGTTAATAAAAGATGAAGAACATCAAATTTTTATTAAATCTGATGGAGTAATCGTAAAGCTACTTTTAAAAGATATTACCCATTTTGAATCTGCTAATGATTATATTATTGTACACAAAAAAAATGAAAAATATTTGACGCTTAGTTCGTTTAAAAAAATAGAGGAAAAGATTCCTGAAAACTCCTTTTTAAGAGTTCATAGGTCTTTTTTGGTAAACCTTAAGTATATCCATAAAATTGAAGGGAATTTACTCCATATAGAAAACAAAAAAATCCCGATAAGCAAAAATTATAAAAATGAGGTATTAAAAACGATCATCGGTGATAAATTAATAGAAAGAAAATAAAACATATTAGATATTTAGATACCCAAACATAATTAAAGCCATCTTTATTCAGAAGATGGCTTTTATATATAATTTAAACAGGTTCAATCAGATTATTTTTGATAAGATTGAATCCACTTGTCTATTTTGTTTTCTAATAAAGCTAAAGGAATGCAACCCGTTTCTAATACTTGATTATGAAACTCTCGTATATCAAATTGATCACCTAATGTCTTTTTAGCTTTGGCTCTTAATTCTCTTATTTTCAACTGTCCTATTTTATACGAAAGTGCTTGTCCTGGATTAGCCATATAACGTTCTATTTCTGAAATAATACTGGCCTCTGGTTCGGCCTCATTGTCTAAAGAATATTGAATAGCTTGCTCTCTTGTCCAGCCTTTTGCATGTAATCCAGTATCAACAACCAGTCTAATTGCTCTGTGCATTTCCATTCCTAGCATACCAAAATATTGGTATGGATCGGTATACAAACCTAATTCTTTACCAAGATTTTCGGTATATAAAGCCCAACCTTCACCATAAGCACTATACCACAAGGTTTTTCTAAAGCTAGGAAGATTCTCGTTTTCTTGAGTTAACGAAATTTGATAATGATGACCAGGAATAGCTTCATGTAAAAATAAAGCTTCATCAGAAAACACATTGTATTTACTTGCATCGGGTATCGGTGTGTAGAATACACCAGGTCTGGTTCCGTCTAACGATCCTGGATTATACTCTGCACTAGCAGAAGCTTCTCTAAATTTTTCAGTTTGTTTAACAACGAATGGAGTTTTAGGCTTATTACCAAATAACTTCTCCAATTGAGGTTTCATTTTTTCATGAATGGCATTGAAGTTATCAATAATTTGACTCGGCTCAGTATAGGGCATAAGCTCTTTATTGCTGCGAACAAAATCAAAAAAATCTTTTAAAGAACCCTTAAAGCCAACTTCTTCTTTTACCTTTTCCATTTCCGAAAGAATTCTTGCAACTTCTTTTAATCCGAGTTCATGAATTTCTTCTGCCGTCATATTAGTCGTAGTGTAATTTTTAATGGCATGTTGATAATATTCTTTTCCTTGAGGAATTCCATCAATACCGCTACCTTCTCTTCCTGCCGTTAAATAATCTGTGCTTAAAAAAGCATGTAAGCTTTTAAACGAAGGAATCAATTTCCCAACCAGAAAGCTCGAATATTTCTCTGTTAATTTGTTTTTATCTTCTTCCGAAAAGCTATCCGGAAACTTCGTAATAGGAGTATAGAATAGGTGACTAGATAGGTCAACAATGCCTTCTTTGTTTTGATCAACTTGGCTTAAGCCTTCAAATTGAGGAATTACTTTCTTTATTAATGATTTTGGCAATACATAACCGTTTTGAATTCCTTCTTTCATTCTAGTTTCCGCCCATTGTAACCAAACATTATATTGCTGTAAACGCTTTAACCATTTTTCGTAATCTTCAACCGTTTTAAATGGTTGGGCGCTACTTCCGCTAGCAAGTTGCCCAACTGTTAAATTAATGGTCCACATTTGATTGATTGGCAATAAAACGTCGTTTTTAAAGCTTGCTTGTGCTAAAGCCATATCGCAATCCCAATTTAGCACGGCTTTACTCATTTTCTGACTTTCAGTTAAGTCTTTGTCATTAATTGTCTTGAGTTTTTCTTTGAATGAACTATAAAATTCATTTAACTTATCTTGATATTCATCTGAAAGAAAATTAGGGAATTGATCATTAAAACGATTGTCCCCAGCAAAGGTTGCATTAATGGGATTTAGCAATAATTTTCCTTCATTATAATCTTTTAATAATTTATCAAAATTCTCAGGAGCCTTAGTAGTTTCAATTGCCGCTTTTTTATGTTCTTTTTTACAAGAAATTAATAAGAGCGAAGCTATTATTACAGAAGCTAATATTTTTTGCATGATATTATTTTTGATCTGTAACAAATATAAATAAAAGCTTAATGATTGTTTTGTATCGACTTAAAATAAGCTATTTCCCTGAAATTAAATAAGTACTTACAATATCATTATTAAACAAAACATGAAGTTTATAACTTCCTTTATTTTTTAAAGAATAGCTTAGTTTAACCTGTTTTTTCTTGTGGTTAAAGCTAGTTTTTGGAGATATGAATTTTATTAAATTCCCTTTTTCAATAACCATATCAAAGCTGTCCGATTGCTCTAATTCACTTGTGAAAATAAACTCAGACAACTGCTTTGTTGGTATTTCAAGGGCTATTTTTGAAGGTGATATAGGAAATGTGCTATGTTTAAAAGTTTCATTATATATTATTGGAGATTCTAAATAGCTTGTTGATGACTCATTTGAGTTTAAAAGCCAAGTTTCATCTAAAGGGAAGTGGTTTTTAGAAAATAACTGAGGGCTGGTTAAAAAATACCCATCGTTGTAATCTTTAATAAATTGAAAAGACTCGTTAGCATAACCACTAGACCATGTTGGATCGCATAAATACCATTTATTGTTAATTTTTACAGCATTCCAGGAATGGTTTATTAGTTCAAACGAGTTTAGGTTTGTCGTGGCAGTTCTGGCATAACCATGAATAATCTTACATTTTATACCTGCTATTTCAGACATATACTTCAATAAGTAAGCATAACCAGTGCACATTGTTCTTTTTTGTTTTCTGAGTTTTTTAAAAACTTTTGGAAGCATGGATAGCTGCCATTCTTTTGATAATTCGGTTTTGTTTTTTAGTTTTTTGTTCTTGGCTAAAATTTTTTGAGATAATCTATGATCTCCGTTAATGTTAGCACATATCCATTTATATATGGCTCTAAACTTTTCTATGTCCGTTTTTAAAGAATGGGTAAGATTGTGAGTTAGCAAAGGAACGTTTTTCAAGCTTTCACTTTCATACAATTTAGCGAGGTTATCTGCTTTTGTAAAGTTAACATGTTTAAAATCCGAAACCTGAGCTTGGATGTTTATAACAGCGATAAAAAGTATGAAAGTAAAAGTTTTCATAGGCATATTTATTCTTGTTTCAGTTTGAAGGAGGGGATAAATTTTCAATACGATTTATAAATATATTTGTCGTGTCCTTGTTTGTTCGAACATAAAGACGTTTATTTTTAATTTTTCTTTTTCTTGGTAAATGTTTTTTTGATAGCAACTTCCCCAACCAATATAACTTCACCAAGTATGGCGTCATTTTCCATAACCAAATTGATGTTTTTGTTTTTTTTAGAAATCACAATTTCTTCAGTTTTTAACCCAACAAAACTAAAAATCAATACATCTCCATCTTTTAGTGGTTTTGGAAACTTGAAATTACCGTCAAAGTCAGTTTCTGCTCCTATAGTAGTTCCTTTTAGAAGTACGGCAACTCCAGATAGAACACCCGTTTCGTCTTTTACAGTACCAGAAACTATAAAGCTTTTAGGGTTGTGGAATGATTTTAATTTTTCTTTAGCCGTTCTTATTTCAATTTTAGGAGTGTTTTTTTGTGCCGTAAGTTGTTGTGGAAGAAAGAGTGAGAGAAACATCATTCCTAAAGCCTGAAAAATGCTATGTTTTTTCAATTGAGGAGGTTCTGCATAGAAAGTATTCAATTGACTGTTTTTAAATTTTCCACAGGTATTTTGCGAGTTATTTTGTTTAAAATAACTCAGTATTTCCTGAGAGGACATTTTTGTAAAATCGATAACTTCTTTTTGACAGGAATCACAAAAGCCTCCCTTTTGAGTAGGCTCAAAGCTTTCGAAGTTTTCTTGACATGGAGATTTGATTGAAATTGAAAAGTTCTGTTTCATATTAATTTGCATAGTTTTTAAGTTGAATATGAATCAAACTTATTTGATATTTATAAGAGATCAAATGCAAAATGAGTGAACGAGTAATACCATTACGTGAAGAGTTAATTTTATAGAGTGTAGTAGCTATATGTAGTACAAAAAGCCCCAATTCGATAGTAGATTTGAATTGAGGCAAGAGATGTGTTTTTCGTATGAATGTGCATTAATCGTTATGATTGTATTTATGCTTGTAAGCAGAGTAAGAATATGCACTATTGTGAGAATGTGTTAATTGCGTATTTATTGGAATAATGCTGCTCGTAGGAAGTTTAGTGTTATTATCTAAAGTAATAGGGTAGTTTTCGGTTTCAATTTTCTTAAAAATATTAATATTCATTAAAACCAACGTAGTATTGGTATATTGTTTATTGTCTTTGATTTCACGATATTGGTAGTAGGTAATAATATTGTCAGGCTTTAAAAAGTATATCATTAAAAGGATAGAAGAAATAGCCATTAAATGAATATATTTTTTTTTTGAAACTAACAAAAGACCATTTTGAGGTGTTTTTTGAGTTTCTAGAAAGGCTATTACAAAATTGGAGATAGTTTTGGTAACCGAGGTATTCAGATATGCAGTTCTTTAACTCGGTACATGGTTCTTTTGATTTGTTAGCTCTTCCTTCCACATGTTTCTCGTAGTAATTTTTCATTGTTTTCGCAGTAACACTAATATGCTTATATTTATCAAAAATTTGTTGTGTTAGTACTTTCTCTTCGAAGAAATCGAAGCACCCAGTTTTATTCTTTCTATGGTTTTCGGGTTCACTTTTAAGCTTTGAGTAAAGTTTTTCTAATAATTCTCGTGTCATCAGTAGGTTTTTATTTATTGGTTCAACCAAATGTAAGAAGGTGATTCATATTAACTTAAAGGAAACCCGTAAAAAATGGAAAATCTTTTCCATTTCTTTTCTATTTATTTTCCACACAGAACTTTACAAAACCGATAGTTTTGACTCAGAAACTAGCAATAAAAATTACTAGCTAGTTTTTACAAAAGATTTATCTGATGTCTTTAGAAGGGAAGTCTAATTTGTCAATCGGTATAATCTTTTACTTCCCATTTAAAGAGTTGTGCACCTCTTAAAAACAAATGCTTTTTGGGCATACTAAACTGAGTTGGTTTAGCCACTCAGCATGCAATTTTTATGCAAAAATTTTAAATGTAGGAAAAAATGAGAAAAATAGTTTTTATAGCGATATTATTGGTAACTGGTTTATTTACGGCATGTACAGATTCATCTGAGGAAATGTTAAACCAACCACAGCAAATTGATGTAGAAGAAATGAGTACAGGAGGACAAGGATCGGGAATTCATGATCCAGATCCTGAACCTGTAGATCCAAAAGAAGGAAATCAAAAAGTTGATAATTAAATGACTTTATAATTACTTTTATAAATGAATTCAAAGGAGGGGCTTAAATAATAAAACCCTCCTTTTCTTTTTTTGTATAGAAAATAATAAGTTTTATTTTTCTTTTATTGTTTTTTGTTTATGTAACACTTTAATATAGAGGGAATCCTTAAATTTAATTAGGAAATTAAGCGAATAGATTTTTTAGTGCCTTCAGAATTTAATATTTTAGAAAAATGAAACATATGAAAGTAATAATCCTTTTCTTTTCTGTTGTTTTATATGCTAATCTATATGGACAGAATAAAGAAAAAACGAACTACGATAAAATAATTGATAGTATAAGAAAGGAACTTATTGAAATTGATACTGAAGAAGAATTAGAATATAAATACTACTCACTAGGCTACTATTTTAATAAAATAAATCAATCAGATAGTGCTTATAAATATATATCCAAGTCGAAAGATATTTGTTTAAAGTTGAAGGATACCTTAAAAACAGTTCAAAGAATGTTTAGTCTAGCGAAGATTGAATCTAAAAAGGATTTTTTTTCCAAAAGTGACTCTACAGCAATTCAAGCTTTGAGGTTTTTAGGACGGAATAAAGGTCGATACAAAATAACTGTATCATTATATAATACTTTAGGAGTTAATGCCAATTATCAAGGAAATTACCAAGAAGCTGTTAGGTGTTATAATAAGGTATTAGCAATAGCTAAAGACTCCGTTAATATTATTTGGTATAAAAGTAATATTGCTTCGAATTTAACTTCACTTAAAAGTTATGTTAAGGCTAACGAAATATACGAAAATATTAAGTCCAGTCATTATTTTGATAGTATCCCCAAGGGCTTCAAAGCTGTCGTTTTTGATAATCATGCCTATACTAAATTATTAAATAATGAGGAAATAGATGAATCTGACTTTATGAAAGGTCAAAAGATTAAACGTGAAATTAATGATTTTGATGGGTTGATGACGAACTATCTTTATTTGTCAGAATACTATCAGAAAATAGAAGATATTAAGAATGCAAGAAAATATGCTTATTTAGCTCATGATTTGGCTTTAGAACTAAATATAACAAGCACAAGAATTATGGCGATAGATAGAATTTTATCCCTGGAACCAGAATCGAGAGCTAGGGAATTAAGTATTGAAAAATCGAATATTCTAGATAGTATTCAGAAACAGAGAAATGAATTCGCTACTACAATATATAATTATAAAGATGAAGTTAATAAACGAATTATAGCAGAAAGTAATTTGTCAAAAACACAGCTTCAAAAGCAAAAATGGATTTTTGCGGTTTGTTTTGTTATTGTCGGTTTTATTGTCTATTTCTTTTATAAAAGAGGACAAACGAAAAAGGAGAAAATTATTGAAGTATATAAAACAGAAACTCGTTTGGCCAAGAAAATTCATGATGAATTGGCTAATGATATCTTTTTGGTTATGAATAAAGTTCAACAAAATGAAAATTCTGATGGAACGGTATTAAATCATTTAGAAAAGATTTATATGCAAACAAGAAATATTTCGCATGAAAACAGCCCAGTAGTAACAGGGAAGAAGTTTGAAGGCTTTTTTAAACAGTTACTTTCAGAGTTTTCAACCAACCAATGTCGAATTATTAGCAAAGGTATTTCTGATATTCATTTAAATAAGTTACCTAAAGAAACGCAAATTGTTTTTTACAGAGTTTTTCAGGAACTATTAATTAATATGAAAAAGTATAGTAATGCAAGTTTGGTTGTAATTAATTTTAGAGAGGAAAAAGACCTTATTCATGTGACTTTCAAGGACAATGGGGTAGGGGTTGATGCAATAAAAATAAAAAATGGGCTCCAAAATATGGAAACCCGTATTAAATCTATAAATGGTTCTATTACATTTGATTCTGAAGTCAATAAAGGCTTTCAAGTGAAGTTTCAAATAAAAAAGTAATTATGTTTCAAAAAGTATTAATCGCCGAGGACACAGACTATATGTCAAGTGGAATAAAAATAGCTTTAGAAAGCTTTCAAATACCTCAAATAGAATACGCTCAGTATTGTGATGAAGCTTATTTAAAACTAAAAAAAGCTTGGTTAAGTAATGAGCCATTTGATCTATTAATTAGTGATTTATCATTCGTAGACAATTATAGTCCACAACAATTAACTACTGGTGAAGAATTGATAAAAAAAGCTAAAGAGTTACAACCAGATTTAAAAACCATTGTTTTTTCTATTGAAGATAAACCTTACCGTATACAACATTTATGTAAAGAATTACTTGTAAATGCTTACGTATGGAAATCTATTCATGGACAAAAAGAATTAAAGAGAGCTATAAATTCTGTATATGGAAATGATTTCTTTATTACTCCTAAACTAGCACATACCTTAAGAACTATCGAAACTTTTGAAATTACAGAGTACGACGTATCTTTATTAAAACACTTGGCCAACGGCATGGATCAAAGAGATATAAGTAAAGATTTTAAAGAAAAGAACATGAAGCCATCAAGCATAAGTTCTGTCGAAAAAAGATTGAAAATTTTAAAAGAAAACTTCAATGCCAACAACCCAACACAATTAATAGCAATAACTAAAGACTTCGGCCTAATCTAGATTGAGTTGCTCTGTGTGTTATAATTGTATATCTTACAGGGTGTTAATCAAAAATCTAGCTACAAATGAAGAAATTGTATTATGTAGTAATAGGCTTGTTTGCTTTTGCCTTTATCGCCTATTTATTTATTAAGAAAGAACCTTTACCAACTTATAATGTAGATAGGTATTATATTGAAGGAAAAGAAAATGAAATTCTTGCAAAATTTTTACTGGCTAAAGACAGTAGTGTTATTGAATTAGATGAAGGACATTTTTTGCTGGGTCAAAGTTTAATACTTGATGGAGTAAATAATGTAACCATTCGTGGTAAAGGAATACATAAAACAGTTTTAAGTTTTAAAGGTCAAAATAAAGGTGCGGAAGGTATAAGAATCTCAAATGCACAGAATATCACTCTTGAAAATTTAACGGTTGAAGATGCTAAAGGTGACAATATCAAAGTAATGGACACCAAGGGCATTATAATACGTAATGTACAAAGCTCTTGGGTAGGAAAAGTTAGTGAAAAAAATGGAGCCTATGCTTTTTATCCTGTATTGTGTGAAAACGTAACTATTGATGGTTGTATTTCTATTGGTGCCTCAGATGCAGGTATATATGTTGGACAATCACAAGAAGTTACTATAAGTAATAATACTGTATTTTATAATGTTGCAGGAATCGAAAGTGAAAATTCTACTAATGTCAAGATATTTGGGAACGAAGTGTATGAAAATACAGGAGGTATTTTGGTATTCGATCTGCCAGGTTTAACTCGATATGGAAAAAATATTGAGGTTTTTAATAATAAGATTTACAATAATAATATTAAGAACTATGCACCAGAAGGATCAATCGTAGGGCAAACACCTTCAGGAACAGGGGCATTGGTGTTAGCTACGGAAAATGTACATTTTCACGATAATGTGTTTACTAACAACAAAACTACTTCTATAGCATTATCAAGTTATCTTTTGATTTATGAAATGGGAAAAAGAGATGCTGAAGAAGAAAAATCTCCCGATGAATTAGGTAATGGTGTTGCTTCAGCTGATAAACTTAATGACGAGTTTTTAAAGGACAAAAAATACAATCCTTACAATCGGAAAATTAAAATAGGGGTCAATAGTTATTCGAATTCTCGTTGGTTTCCAACGCTCAACAATGATTTTGGAAAGCTATTACTATTTAAGAAACCATTCCAAACAATTGATATTTTATGGGATGGGGTTGTTTCTCCCAATACCGATTATACAATATGTATTGATAACACAAAGGATATCAATTTTTACAATGCTGATTTATTAAACGACTTCAAAAATGCTACTACCAATGAATCGTTATATAAATGCCGTTAGTTTATTCATACTTTTTTGTTTTAGCTGTAAACAAGTAAATTCCGAAAAAAAAGAGGTTTATAAGAAAAAGCAATTAGGAATTTCGGGCTTACTGACTCCAGCAGATACCTTGAATTCTTACGATATAGGATTCAAACGATTGTCGGATTATGATTTTTTTGAAAAGCCATTGCATCTATTAAAACCAGTGAGTAAAAGAGTGATTCCTTATGAATTAAACTCCCCTTTATTTACCGATTATGCATCTAAAAAACGTTTTATTGTAATCCCAAAAGATAAAACCATTTCTTATAAAGAAAATGGAGTCCTAGATTTCCCTTTAGGTACCATAATCATAAAGAATTTTTACTATACATCGAATGAGTTAAATAAGCCTAATGATCAAATTATTGAAACAAGATTACTCATTTTAGACAGTGCTTCTAAAAAGTGGGTTCCATTGCCATACATATGGAATGAAGATCAGACCGAAGCTTATTTATATATATTAGGGAAAGACATAGATATTGTTAGAAAAAATGAGAAATCTGAGGAACAAGCCTTCATGTATTCAGTACCAAACATTAATATGTGCAAAAACTGTCATGTAAAAAACACCAAAATAGTTCCACTAGGACCAACGGCAAGGCAAATTAATAGGTATAATCAAGTGTTTGATAGCAATCAAATAGATTATTTGATCACTAACAGTTTTATTGAAGGAATTAAAAGCTCAGCAAATAGCCCTAAAATCCCCAACTATTTAGATGAAAAAGTTTCCATAAATAATAGAGCAAGAGCTTATTTAGATGTCAATTGTGCTCATTGCCATCGGGAGGGAGGGTCTGCTAAAACTTCTGGGTTGCACTTGAATTATTTACAAAACGATATGTATAAGGTAGGTGTAAATAAGCCCCCCGTTGCCGCAGGAAAAGGCTCTGGTAATTTAGATTTTGATATCGTTGAAGGAAAGCCTAATGAATCTATTCTTATGTATAGAATGAAACATTTGGAACCGGATATTGTGATGCCCGAAATAGGTAAAAACACCTTACACAAGGAAGGGGTTGAGCTTATTGAAAAATGGATTATTTCTTTAGATAAAAAGAAATGACTTTTACAAAATTGAAATAGAACAAGAAGGTGTTTATTGAAGCTTTATTTATTTCAATGCTGGTATTTTTTATCAGTTTTAACAAATGTATTAATTGTTTGGTTTCTAGGTTTTTCAACAATATCGGCGTTTGTTTGTTAATTACTTTATAAGATTGCATTGGTAAAAAAATAACGTAAATAGTATATTAGCGGTTCATTCACGAATTTCAACTTTTTTATGGCTCAAGAAACAAAATATACCGAGGATAATATACGATCACTGGATTGGAAGGAACATATTAGAATGCGTCCTGGGATGTATATTGGAAAACTAGGAGATGGTTCTTCTCCTGATGATGGTATATATATACTTGTAAAAGAGGTGTTAGATAACTCCATTGACGAATTTGTCATGGGAGGTGGAAAAACTATTGAGGTATCTGTTCAGGGCAATAAAGTGATCGTAAGAGATTATGGACGTGGAATTCCTTTAGGGAAAGTGGTGGATGTAGTTTCTAAGATGAATACAGGAGGTAAGTATGATTCTAAAGCCTTTAAAAAATCAGTTGGATTAAATGGAGTTGGAACGAAAGCGGTAAATGCCCTTTCAACATATTTTCGTGTAGAATCTACCAGAGATGGAAAATCTGCTTCTGCGGAGTTTGAAAAAGGAACACTTACAAATCAAGATTTACTTGATGAAACTTCAAGAAGAAGAGGTACGAAAGTTACCTTTATTGCTGATGATAGCATCTTTAAAAACTATAAATATCGTCCGGAATACATTGTTAAACTTCTTAAAAACTATGTATACCTTAATCCTGGATTAACCATTGTTTTCAATGGAGAAAAGTTTTATTCTGAAAACGGTTTAAAGGATTTATTAGAGGATAACAACAACGTTGAAGACATGTTGTATCCTATAATTCACCTAAGAGGTGACGATATTGAAGTAGCAATATCACATAGTAAAACACAATATTCAGAAGAATATTATTCATTTGTAAATGGGCAAAATACATCTCAAGGAGGAACGCATTTGGCTGCATTTAGAGAAGCTGTAGTAAAGACAGTACGTGAGTTTTACGGAAAAAACTTTGACGCATCAGATGTTAGGAAATCTATTATAGGAGCCATTTCCATTAAAGTTATGGAGCCTGTTTTTGAAAGTCAAACAAAAACAAAATTAGGATCTACAGAAATGGGAGGAGACCTGCCAACGGTTCGTACCTATATCAATGATTTTGTTAAAAATAAATTAGATAATTATCTTCACAGAAACTCTGAGGTTGCAGAACAACTTCAAAAGAAAATACTTCAAGCGGAAAAAGAAAGAAAGGAACTTTCTGGAATTAGAAAATTAGCAAGGGATAGGGCTAAAAAGGCTAGCTTGCATAATAAAAAGCTAAGAGACTGTCGTATTCATTTTGGTGATACCAAAAAAGAAGCGTACTTAGAAACTACGCTGTTCATTACGGAGGGAGACTCGGCAAGTGGTTCTATTACTAAGTCCAGAAACGTAAATACCCAAGCAGTATTTAGTTTAAAAGGAAAGCCATTGAACTCATATGGATTGTCGAAGAAGATTGTTTATGAGAATGAAGAATTTAACCTTTTACAATCTGCTTTAAACATTGAAGATGGTATGGAAGGGCTGCGTTACAACAATATTGTAATCGCTACCGATGCCGATGTCGATGGTATGCATATTCGATTATTATTAATAACCTTCTTTTTACAGTTTTTTCCTGAGGTAATTAAAGAAGGACATTTATATATTTTAGAAACACCACTTTTTAGAGTTAGAAATAAAAAAGAAACCATTTATTGCTATTCTGAAGAAGAAAAACAAGCAGCAATCAATAAACTAAGAGGAAAACCTGAGATAACACGATTTAAAGGGCTTGGTGAGATTTCTCCGAATGAATTTGTTCACTTTATTGGTGATGATATTCGTTTAGACCCAGTAATGTTAGATAAAGAAATGTCTATTGAACAGATGTTAGAGTTCTACATGGGAAAAAACACACCAGATAGACAAAAGTTTATTATCAATAACCTGAAAGTGGAACTTGATTTACTTGATGAGGGAGCTTAAGCAAGTAAAAGCAATGCAAAACCAATAATATTTCCCTAACCTAAATAAAACGGAGCTTTTTTATGAGCGAAGACAACAACAATTACGAGCACGAAGAAGAAGAATTAAATACATCAGGAGAAAATACAGAAACGATTACCAAGGTTACAGGAATGTACAAGGAATGGTTTTTAGATTATGCTTCATATGTAATTTTAGAGCGTGCCGTTCCTTCTATAGAAGACGGATTTAAACCAGTACAACGTCGTATCATGCATTCTATGAAAGATTTAGATGATGGTCGATATAATAAGGTTGCAAATATCGTTGGACATACCATGCAGTATCACCCTCATGGAGATGCTTCTATTGCTGATGCCATGGTGCAAATGGGGCAAAAGGAACTCTTGATTGATATGCAGGGTAACTGGGGAAATATCTTAACAGGTGATAGAGCTGCGGCATCTCGTTATATTGAAGCGCGTTTGTCTAAGTTTGCTTTAGATGTTGTTTTCAACCCAAAAACAACCGAATGGCAACTTTCTTATGATGGAAGAAAGAAAGAGCCTGTAAATCTTCCTGTAAAATTTCCGTTGTTATTAGCACAAGGTGCAGAAGGTATTGCAGTTGGTTTATCAACTAAAATTTTACCTCATAATTTTAATGAACTTATTGATGCTTCGATAAAATATTTAAAAGGTAGAAGTTTTACTATTGTTCCTGACTTTTTAACTGGGGGTGTTGCCGATTTTACGAATTATAGTGATGGTAAAAGAGGAGGGAAAGTAAGAGTAAGAGCGAAAATATCGCAATTAGATAAGAAGACACTTGTTATCAATGAAATTCCTTTTGGAACTACAACTACGTCATTGATTGATAGTATTCTGAAAGCAAATGATAAAGGGAAAATCAAAATTAAGCGAATTGAAGATAATACGGCCGCTGAAGTAGAAATTTTGGTGCATCTACCTCCAAATGTATCTCCTGATAAAACTATCGATGCGTTATATGCCTTTACCAATTGTGAAAACTCTATTTCTCCCTTGTGCTGTATCATTGAAGATAATAAACCTGTATTTATTGGAGTTTCCGAAATGCTGAAGAAGTCAACAGATTTTACAGTTGAGTTATTAAAGCAAGAGTTAGAAATAAAGTTAAATGAACTTGAAGAACAATGGCATTTTTCTTCGTTAGAAAGAATTTTCATAGAAAACAGAATCTATCGTGATATTGAAGAAGTTGAGACTTGGGAAGGAGTAATTGAAGCTATTGATCTTGGGTTAAAGCCACATACAAAACATTTAAAAAGAGAAGTTACTGAAGAAGATATTGTACGCTTGACAGAAATACGAATTAAGAAGATTTCAAAATTTGATATTGATAAGGCGAAACAATTTATTGAGAGTTTAGAAGAGCAAATTACTGAAGTAAAGAATCAATTAGATAATTTGATTGATTTCGCCATTGATTACTTTAAAAACCTAAAAGATAAATACGGTAAAGGAAAAGAGCGCAAAACTGAAATTAGAATTTTTGATGATATTGTTGCCACAAAGGTTGTCATGCGAAATTCGAAATTATATGTGAATCGCGAAGAAGGATTTATAGGTACTTCACTTAAAAAGGATGAATATATTTCTGATTGTGCTGATATAGATGATGTAATTGTGTTTCGAGAAGATGGAACCATGATTGTAACCAAAGTTGCCTCTAAAACCTTTGTAGGTAAAGGAATCATGCACATTGCTATCTTTAAAAAGAAGGATAAGAGAACC
Source organism: Tenacibaculum xiamenense (assembly GCF_964513065.1). NCBI lineage: Bacteria > Pseudomonadati > Bacteroidota > Flavobacteriia > Flavobacteriales > Flavobacteriaceae > Tenacibaculum > Tenacibaculum xiamenense. Next base: position 420,316 of record NZ_CAZEQU010000033.1, on the reverse strand, counting down.
GTTTATAATATGATTTATAAAGATGGTACTCGTGGACCTAGTTATATGAAACGTTTTAATGTTACAAGTATTACACGTGATAAAGAGTATGATTTAACCAATGGAAGCAAAGGTTCAAAAGTATTATATTTCACAGCTAATCCTAATGGAGAAGCTGAAGTAATTACGATTTTGTTAAGAGCTGTTGGTAGCATTAAGAAATTAAAATGGGATATTGATTTTGCCGATTTAGCAATAAAGAGTAGAAGTGCCAGAGGAAACCAGGTGACCAAATATGCCATTAAAAAAATAGAATTTAAATCGGCAGGAGTATCAACATTAAAACCAAGGAAAATATGGTTTGATGATACCGTACAGCGCTTAAATGTTGATGAAAGGGGAGAGCTTCTTGGCGAATTCAGAGCGGAAGATAGAATTTTGGTTGCTACGCAAAGTGGAAAAATCAAGGCGGTAATTCCTGATTTAACGATGCACTTTGAAAATGACATGATTGTTCTTGAAAAATGGAATCCTAAAAAACCTATTTCAACCATTTATTTCGATGGAAACAAAGAAAAATATTATGTAAAGCGTTTTTTAATCGAATCTGCAGATAAAGAAGAGGTGTTTATATCTGATCACGAAAAATCGAAGTTAGAAATTATTGCTACGGATTTTCGACCTATGGCAGAAGTAATTTTTTCAAAGCGTAGCTTGGAGAAACTAGAGGTTAATTTTGAAGAATTTATCTCTATTAAAGGAATTAAAGCTTTGGGTAATCAGTTAACAACTGATAAAATTAGAACGGTTAACTTGTTGGAATCGTTACCTTATGATGAACCTGAAGAGAAGATTGAAGACATTGAAGTAAAGGAAGAAGAAGAAATTCAAGAAGAAGGTCTTCCTTTAGAGATTGAAGAAACCGAAGCAAAAGAGTTTGATGAAACAAAAGAAGATAAAGCTAAAAAAGCGTTAGCCCGCGCACTTCAAAAGAAGAAAAAGAATGTTGCTGATGATGACGATAGTCAAACAGCATTGTTCTAAAATAATTTTATAAGTTTGAAGTAGGAATTATTTTCTGCAAAACATCTGAATAAATGAAAGCAATTGGATTAATTGGGGGAATTACTCCAGAATCAACGATTATGTACTATCGTGTACTTAATCAGTTGGCTTCAAGGAAATATGGAAGCAAACATTCCGCTAAAGTCATTATGAATTCTGTTGACTTTGGTGAAATTTCAAGATTACAGCATGAAGGAAGATGGGATCTTTTAGATGATATCATGGCTAATGCAGCTATAAGTCTAGAAAAGGCTGGTGCTTCTTGTATTCTTATTTGTGCTAATACAATGCACCTTACTATTAAAGCAATTAGAAAAAAAGTAACAATTCCTGTAATTCATATTGCTGAGGCTACATCTGAAAAAATAAAGGAAAAACGACTTACAAAAGTTATTTTATTAGGTACCAAGTATACAATGGAAAAGAGATTTTATATTGATATACTCGAAAGCCATGGAATTGATGTAGTAGTTCCAAATAAAGAAGATAGAGAAATAATACACACGGTTATTTATGACGAACTTTCTAGAGGAATTTTGAATGACGACTCTAGAAGTAATTATGTTAATATTATATCAAAGTTGGTAGCGAAAGGAGCCGAAGGTGTTATTTTAGGATGTACGGAAATTCCATTATTAATAAAGGAAGACGATGTAACTGTTCCTATTTTCGATACCACAACAATTCATGCCACTAAAGCATTTCAACTTTCTATTTAATGAAAGATTTTTTATCTAAATATCAATTCAATTTAGATTCCTTCTTTGGAATATTGGGCTATGTATTGGTCGTTATTTTTGTGGCTTGGATACTATCAAGAGTAATTCGATATTTTATAGTTTTATTAATTAGGCATAGAAAAACAGATAGATATGGTAGAACTAGTATTCAGTTTTTCCGTAATTCTGTCAAGTTTTTTATAGGAATCTTTGGTATCGTTTATATTATAATGACGGTTCCATTATTCCGAAGTAAAGCAACCTTTATCTTCTCTGGGGCTGGTATTTTGGCTGCTATAATCGGTTTTGCTGCACAAGCGGCACTGTCTAATTTAATTGCTGGAGCATTCATTGTTATATTTCGCCCTTTTAGAGTAGGAGATTATATTAAGTTAGATGAAGCACGAGTTGGTATTGTTGAAGATATTACATTAAGACATACTGTAATTAACAACTTTGAGAACAAACGATTAATTATTCCTAACTCTGTTATTAGTACAGATTCTGTTCTGAATCATACCATTGAAGATTTTCAAGTATTAAGTTTCAATAACTTTAAAATTGGATTAAGAGCAGATATAGATCTTGCTCGCCAAATCATTCAAGAAGAAGCCATAAAGCTTCCTAAAGTTATTGACAATAGAACTCCTGATCAAATAATAGAGGGAATAGATCAAATTGATGTTCGAGTAATTGATATATATCCCGATCATATTCATATCAGAGCCTATGTGTGGGTCAGCGAACCTTTTTTGGAATTCAAAACAAAATGTGCTTTAAAGGAAGCCGTACATAAAAGGTTTATAGAAGAAGGGGTAGATTTACCGATACCTATTTTTGAACGTATTTTAAAAGATTAAATGACTGAAGCGTTACAGTTTGGTAATATCTCAACATTTTAATGCTCTTAAATACTTATTTTATACCTTATTTTCAGTCTTTTATGTCTTTTTTTATTTAAGTAAAGTGAAGTTTTTTTAATTTATCACTACTTAGGTTATTTCTATTTCTTGGATAAGAAAATAGAAGCCAAAGTAAACGTAACCAACAAAAACTAACAAATATTTACTTTATGAAGAATTATTGTATTTATGCAATAGTATTAATACTATTTGCATGTAAACCTCAAGAGAAGAAGAAAGAAGAGACGAAAGTTAAGATACCCTCAATTACGGCAGTTCCTATGCCGAGTACCCTAGTGTCTGGGCAAAATTTCCCAACAGATTCAACTACTATTAATAATTGGGTTGCAGAAAGCAAAATAGTGAATAACCTAGAAACGAATAAAGACATTATTACACATGGTTGGGATATTTGGAATGCTTTAACTGAAGAAACGGATCAAAAAAACAATGATCAGCCATTAAGAAGGTTCGAAACTTGGTATACACCACAAGATATTCAAAAAGCGCTTAAGGCTAAAACACTTGGTAGTGCAATCAAACTAAATAGTTTAGATAGGTTTGATACTGGAAATCTAGAAATTCCGCACCAAAATCAGCATGGTTTAAAAGTTAGGAGCTCTGATGTAGTTGGGTTTGTAAAATGCGATCCATCTTCGGCTCAACACATTTATGATAAAGAACTATACTTTTTTGAAGTACTAAAAAGCATGATCCGACCTGGAAAAATAACAAATATCCCGGCATTTCCTGCCTCAAGTGTATTGATAAAGCCAGTCTTTTATCCATTAACTAAAACCGATTCATTAAGTCCTAACACATATTCATTACCTGTTTGGCCTGGATATCACGGTCAGGTTCCAATGGACTCAATTATTAAAAATGGTTTTGGTTCTAACTCATGGAATAATAATATTACAATAACAACAACAGGAAAAACGGATAAAGAGAAGAAGGTGTATTCAATAAATGATTTTATCCATTTTAAATTGAGTAAAACACAAGCGAATAATATTGTTAATGTTATTGATAACGGAAAAGCGAAGGAAGGGGATTATGCAGTTCTAGTAGCAATGCATGTAAATACCAGAGAGAATAGAAGGTGGACATGGCAAACATTTTGGTGGTCGGAAAACCCAAACTCTCCCCAAAGCCCAAGTTCTTCTAACATAGCAGAGTTAAAACCAAGTACTTTAGACAGAGCATCAAAACATTATTCAATGGCTTTGGCGTATAATATGATTAGTCCAGCACAACCTTATAGCGGAGGTTCGAATGCCATAACCGATAAAGAACCTAAAAAGGAATCTATTTATGCTTTTAATCCTTATTTAGAAGCGGGGTTCAATGCTGATACTTTTGATGTTTCTGCTTCTTCTCAAAATCCAAATAATTCTGGAGGGAATGATACTATAAGAAAGTACTATAATGAAGGTTATCAGAAAGTTGGAGCGATAAGGTTAAGTGAAAAAGTGTATGAAGGAGGTAAATTAAATAGAGTAGGTATTGAAACTAATTGTATGAGTTGTCATGGACAAGCAAGGTTATATGATGTCAAATCAATCGAAGATTCTTATCAGTATTACATAACGGATCAATACTTTGATTTAGATGCTCCATACTTTAAAAGTACGGTAGTATTGGATTTTGCTTGGAGTATTCAAGGAAGCTTAATTTATAAAGATTCGATAAAAAAATAAATAAAAAAAATCCCGATTCAATCAATGGAATCGGGATTTACTTTTATAATCTTCTGTTGTTTATGTGCTAACTTATTTTATCTCTTCCTAAACAAAAAACCTAGTCCCATTCTGCTCAAAAACTTCTTTTCAAATTCCCAAAAGAATTTAAATTGCCCAAAAAGCCATCCTACCATTGGTAAGGTTGTTTGATAAATTGGAAAAATTAACAAAATTCGCAATGGCCAATAAACCCATGGAGTAACTGTTTCAGGTGAAAGACCTATAAAAGCTGTTATAGGCTTTGCTACCCAAGCAGCAAATGATCCGTTAATAGCAAACACAATAAAAATGGCAATTAAATCCAAATTGCTACTAATTCCCCAACGTTGTTTTAATTTTTCCATGAGGCAAAAGTATGTAAATCTTAAAAAGAAGACAAATCCAAATAGAATAAATAGTCTAGTGGTTTTTATATATTAATTTAACATAATTAATGATTTATTAATAAGTTTGCAAGTATGATTTTTATCATTTTTTAATAGAATCGTTGTAGCCATATTTGTTGTATAATCTATTAAGGTGAATATGATGACTATTAAATCAACATTAATTATTTAAAACGATATTTCTATGGTTGTTTCGGGGGAAAAAACGGTAGCTAGTGTTGTTGTGGAAAACATAAAAGCATCGGAAGTTTTCATGAAGTACGGGATAGACTTCTATTGTAAGGGAGATATAGCCATTGCGAAAGTATGCGAAAATTTAAATATTACGTATTCCGATTTGAAAAAAGACCTTTCCGAAATTGATACAGTAAAAGATGTATTTGAGGATTATAACAAGTGGTCTTTAGATTTTTTAGTTATTTATATTGAGAACACACATCACACTTATATTAGGAAAAGTTTACCAGATATTTTAAAATTATCTAAAAAACTGAATGAAAATGAGGATACTAATGGAGAAAAAGCCTCAAAACTTCATAAAATGCTGATTCAAATGAATGAAGTTATTCTTGATCATTTAGATGAAGAGGAGGGAAGCCTATTTCCTCACATAAAAAAGCTTATTGCAAACTTAAAAGACGATAACCAATCCGAGTATCTTTATGATATAAAGATTAAACACTTAATCAATCCATTAAAGGATCAGAGAGACCTTATTGCTCATTTAATAAAGGAAATAATTTCACTTTCAAAAGCTTATTATGCCATTGATACTTCCAACGAAACATCTAAAAAACTGAGCTTAAAACTTCAAGAATTTGAATTGGATTTGCAAAGACATTTTCACTTAGATAATAACATTCTTGAACCGAAGGCCATTCAATTAGAAAATGATTTAAAAGAAAGGTGATATCATAATTACCTTAAAATTACATGTATTTCATTGTGAAATCATCCAAGAATAAGCCGTTATGCTTTACTAATCCTACTGAATCTAATTTCATTTTCTTTTTTTTTTAGAATATTTACCAACAGTCTTTTACAGCTATTATTTATGGAGTTTACCAATACTTTTCTGTTAAATACTGACTTTTAGGGTTCTGAGTAGATTTAGATCCAGTCGAATCAGCTGTAAAAGTGTTATGCGATACATGGGAAGGCATCTAAATTATTATTTTTAATCCATTTTCAACCATGAAATATACCTTACCAACATCTGGTAATTCTTTATAGTCGATACCCCATGGTTCACCAATTTCTTGCATTTGACAGGCTTTTAAAAATAACTTCTGAGATTTTTCATTAAGTGATTGATAATAGTTATTTAAACATTTCTCAGCATCCTGCATACTAAATATCTCAGCTAGATAAGGCAAGGATATGTTAAAACCGAATTGATTGTATTTGTCCAAAAAATCTGTGCCAGTCCAATAATGACTATGAGTTGTATAATCGAAATCGGTACCAAAGAGAGAATATTTGTAATTTGACGAAATATGGCTTGTCAACCCTTTTTTAATCCATGTATCTTTGTATTTTGAAGTATTATTTTCAAAAATATCAATGTATGGTATCAATAACCGTTCAGTATGTTCTTTTATATCCTCGTAAGCCTGATTAATAGAGTGGCTTTCTCCAACTTCGTAATGATAACCTAAATTCCACAGGTTAAAATGAAGTAATGTTTCATCAAACGGAATAAAACTAATAGAAAGAATAACTGATAGAGAAATTTTGTTTTTTGTATTTCCCGAAAAAGATTCGAAAGATATACAATATCTATACTTTTTCGTTTGTTTTTTTGCTCCCCATGTTTTTGTGTACTTAAATCCTAATTCTGAATAGTGTTGGGCTATTTTTCCTCCAATAACATCAAATAATTCTTTAGCTTTCATTTTTTCATAATATTGGTTAATGTTTGGTATACCAGTTTTTTTATATCCATTCCGCTTTAATTCCGATCTTATTCATTTCGTCCACTATATTATTTTTAGCATAACATAATACTGCTTTTTTTAAGTTTGGAAATTGTTTCACATCATCTATAATCTCGATATCCCAATAGTCTTCCCATCCTTCTCCAAATCTTAGGAGTTGCATGTAAATATCATTTCCACCATCTTGATAGATTTCAGTTATTGCAGATGCATATTTTTTTGGAATAGGTAAATCCTTAAAATATTGGGTTACCTCAGGTATGGGTTCATAACCTTCTTCCTCAAGATCAATATCCCTCTTAGTATACCAAACAACAAATTCAAATAAATCAAATTTGGGTTGAATAAGGCCTTTGTTATACATTAATTCCTGAATGATAGATAACTTAAAACCAAAATCTGAAAATTCAATCAATTCTTCATTTAATTCTTTAATCACATACTTATCTTCAGGTATTTTCTTAATTGTTGACTCCTTAAAGGCAGCTATTTCAATGGCTTCAATAGTGTTGTCAACAGAATCAAACCAAGCACTAATATTATTTAAAACTAAGGCCCCAGATGAATCTCCATCAAAAAGCTTAATTCTTTTATCCTTATTGGTTTTATAGTAATTTATAATTTCTTCATTATCAAAATAAAATTGCCCTTTGAAAACCTGCTTAGGGCTAAAAGCAAAATCCTCTTCTTTTAATTCGAGCAGTAAACTTTCTACAACTTTACCATTTTTTGAATAAGCAAGGATACCTAAATGATCCCAAGTAAATATTGTGTTATGCTTAGTTTTTGTTGTTCTTTTATTTACTGAAAGTAACTTATTTAAAAGTTCAATCTCAATAGGGAAAGACAAAGAGATATCGTTGATGCTAAAGTTTTCTTTAGATAGATTTAACCTAATCATAGTTATTTTGTCAACGTTTTAGGGGATGGTTTGTTGTGGTGTTTTAATGCAGTTTAGATGTTGTTGGGTGAAGTTATATTTTTTTCATTCCCATTATCATTTCGGCTCCTCGTTCTTTCACCGAAATAATTAACTTATTTTTTGTTACTGAAATTAATTTTTGTTCAGCAATACCATCTAAATCATTAGTTTTCATAATTCTTCGTTTTTTATCAAATTCCCATTTCCCAACATATTTTTGTCCATTTTCCATTCCTTCTTGTTTTCCACTTTTATGAAAAATTACCCAGTTCATCTTTTGCATTTCAGAAGGTAGTTTCATTTTTTTTCCAGCCATTTCCATATATTCAATTTGCCATTTCCCAGAAGTTATCAAATCTTTTTCATTTTTCTCTTGAGAATTTATATTATGAATAGAAGTAATAATTAATAATGTTAGTGCTATAATTTTTTTCATATCTATTTATTTTTTGTTATTAAGTTTTGAGTTGGTTTTTTAATAACACTCAACTAGCTATATCCAAACAAATATAATCTTTATCCAGTTTGTTTATTCTGATAACTGAACCTTTTACTATAAGAAATTAAATACACTTTCTTATTTGTGGTATTAGAGGCTTGAGTGAAAATTGCTATAATCACAAATACAAGAACTCGTTTCATTTATTGTCTTTTTTTATCAATCCAAAAACTAAAACGGTTGCATAAGCCCACATTAGCCAAGAGCCAAAAGTAGCACCGTCCGTTTCGGGAAGATTAGGAAATACCCAAGCAAAAAATTCAATACAAAACGTGTCAAAAATCATTCCTGGCAAAACCATAATTGTAGCGGATTGAACTGCTTGTAATTGGCTCAATTTATATCTATTAAAAACCCAATTTGCCACAAACCCTAAAAATGGGATTATTGCCAAGTAAAGTCCAGTTAAAACTAATGAGTTGTCAGTAAGAAAAAAATATTGTCCTGCAATTCTAAAAGCAATTGTTGCTAAGAGCCAAATGCTGAATCCGATTATTAGGCTAAAAATTTTATAGTTCATTTGTTATTTCTTAGTTAGGTTATATTGTACATAGTTTTTTATTCTTTACATATTACTCCGTCTTGTGAAATTTTTTGCCCTTCGTTTGTTGTCATTGTTGCTGTATAATACATACACTTATTTTCAATTTTTTTTTTAGTTACGACAATTCCATTATTTTTATTTACCCACTCTTTTTCTTCACTCAATTCCGCTTTCGAAGAGTCATAAGTCAATCGATAAGTACAATCGTCAATCCATTCAATAACTTCATATTCAGGTATTCCATTTCCGATTCCGTTTTTCCATTCGATTTGAGTATTTTTCTCTCGAACTACAATCCATTTTTTAATAGATAAATTTCGTGTACCTGTTAGTTTTATAATACTGTCATTCGCTTCGATGGTATATTTGCCCATTTCTTTAGTTTCTGGAATATAAAAAGTACCAATTCTAAAATCAGAGCAAGTTAACTTTTGGGCATAAGAATTTAATCCGATTAAGCTCAATGTTATAAGTAGTAATTTTTTCTTTTTCATATTATGTAGAACGTATTTGTGTATGATTTTTTTACGGGAAAAGGGAGCTGGTTTTTTTATGTGTTTGAAATGTAGTTGGTTATATTGTGTTTTTCGCGTTAGGATTTTTCCGTAATTAATTATACGCTTTGTTACCTATAATTTTATTTCATAATTATAATCAGATTCACTGTTCCAAAATTCAGTAATCTTTTTCATCCCATTAGAATTATCTATTTTAGAATTCTGGTTATTCTCTAAAGTTTCTAACAGTTTCCTGTCTGAGTTGAATTTTTCCTCAATAGTTGAGATTTGTAATGATATTTGAGATTCAGTCAATCCTCTTTGCTTTAAATCTAATTTTATTGACTCTATATCAATTGAAAGATAATTATTTATACTAGCAATCATTCCATTGATTAAATTAGAATCCATAATCATAAAATCAAATTTAACAGGAGTTCTCTCGATCGAAATAGTTTTGTCATAGTAATGTTTTAACTCAGTGTTCTGTATAATTTGTTCTTTTGTCAAATTTACTTTGCCATTTGAGTTTGTAGGAATGAAACTGTAAGTATAATAACTTGAAGAGTTTATATAAATGTTCAAATGACAGAGAACATTTGCAATTTTTAACTTATCACCTTTACTATTAATTAATTGAACCGAGAAATTATTAGGTAAAATTGGATGTTTTTTATTTTTCATAACATTTGTCGATGTTTTTGCATTCTCAATTTCCTTGTCATTTTTTTTAATGTCTTTACAGGATAGAGCTAAAAGAAATATCAGTAAGTAGAGTTTTGTTTTCAAATTGTATGATAACGTTTTACCTAAGCCTTGTTTAAATATAGTTTAGGCGCTGTTGTAGGTGGTTATTTTTTGTTCCATTCAGGTGAAACACAAGAAATAAGATTGTTTTTATCGTCAGTAGCTCCAATATAGCCATAACCTTTTTTGTAATAAAAAAAATAGGTTACGTTAGTAAACTCTCCTTTAATGACTAAAAGGTTTTTATAATCACAATACGGAGTTTTCAACTTACCATTAAAAGATTTTATACTGTAATTGCTCTTCTTATCAGCAGTTTTCCAAGATTTTCCTTTTTCGAATTTTGAGTCAAATCTGATTGTTTCTGTATCACAACATTTTTCATATTGATAAATTACTCCATTTTTTTCTCTTAATAGAAGACTTCCTGCGTTTCCGGCTTTCCAATTTTGAGCAAATTCAATGTACTTTTTGTTCTTAATTTCTTTACTTCCAATGATTTCCTCAAAATAATAAGAATCCAGCCATAGTATTTTCTTTTTTTCTATAGTTAAAGGAAAATAGTCTTCATTTTCAAGTTCAGAGCAGAAACTTTGTCCCTCGGTTTGGGAGAACAATGGAAGACATATTAATAAAGTAAAGAAAGTGAATATTGATTTCATTCGTATTTTTATTTTAATTACCTGCGACGGTTTGGTGTATGAGAAATAGCGAACTTAGATCAACTACTTTTCGGAGAACAATATACTTTAATTAAATGAGAAACGATTTGAGTTATTATCCAAACCGTTATTGTTTATACACAATGTTACCCACAGTATTTTTATTGAATGTATTTATTTGTTTTTGCAAAAATTATAGTAAAACTAACGGCTAAAATTCCGTGTAAAATCACAGCCCCTAAAGCCATTGGTTCGCTATAAATTTCAAAATTAGGTAAAGCGGTATATAAACTTCCTAAAGTTCCAAGTCCGTGAAAAACAGTAAATCCCATGGCAACATACTTAGCAGTTTTAGAGAGAACACCTGCTTTAAAAAGAATAAATAGCCCTAAAATTCCTAAAGCTGTTAATGCCGCACCCATAAACCGAAATGTGATTGTCATTTCTATGGTTTGTGTTGCTATTTGTTCAGCAGATTGAGAGGCAGATACTCCTTTTATATAATTGTTCATACCGAATAATACTTCGAAAAATGAGTGGATACTAAAAATAATGGTTGCAAAACGTTTCATATGTCTATTTTATATTTGAATTACAGAAAACTGCCTTTAATTTGCTGTACCAATTTTGTTCCATCTGGATCTGCTTGCGTTTTTAAACTACAAAATTGTTCTGCCCATTGTGAGGTTCTAATTCGTAATGGTGGATTTTCTACTTTTGAAATATCTAATAATATCTCTGCAACTTCAGCGCCGGTTTGATAAGTTTGTGCCTCGCCCTGGCTAGCTCTTTTTTGTATTCCTGCCATATACGACTGAAAGATTGGTAAATATTCACCTGTAGCTAATGCACCATCTACGGCTGTTTTGCTAATGGCAGAGTTCATAAATTCGGTTTTAATACCACCTGGTTCTACGCAAGTAATTTTGATGTTAAATGCATCTGAAACATAGGTAGCTAATCCCTCCATAAAGCCTTCAACTGCGAATTTAGCACCACAATACAATTCGTTAAATGGTTGACCAACTAAACCTCCTATAGAGGTAACACTAATAATTTGTCCCGATTTTTGTTTACGCATATAGGGTAATACGGCTTGTGTGCAAAAAACAACACCATGATAGTTAACATCTGTTACCCACTTTATTTCTTGTTCAGTAGCTTGTTCTGTGGTTTTTGCAAAACCCGCACCAGCATTATTTACCAATACATCAATTTTTCCATCTTTTTCGATAATGGTTTTTAGGGCAGTGTTTATTGATTGTAAGTTAGTTACATCTAATTGAAGTATCGTAATGTCGAGATTTTCATTTTCTGTTTTTTCTTTTAGTGTGTCTGCCTTTTTTAGATTACGCATAGATGCATATACTTTGTAACCATTTTTAGCAAATAAAACAGCGCTTTCAAGACCTAAACCTGTTGATGTTCCTGTAATTAGTACGTTTTTTTTCATATTCTATTATATTTGGAATGAATGTTCATTCCAATTTTTGATTAAATTTTTTATTCTTTAATAGCATCCCAAACTAAATTCATTTGATTTTTAAGAGATGCATTTTTCGTTTCGGTTTGACTGTAATACCATCTTAAATAAGATATTATAGAACCTGCTATAAATGTTAGTATTTCATCTGACGGAATATTTTTAATAATACGTTGTTGTTGTCCATTATGTATTAATTCAATTACTGGGGCGATAGATTTTCTTCCGAATGCTTTGCTTTCGTTTGTAATAATAGGTGATGCTTGTACCTGTTCTATAAATTTGAAATACATAGGATTCTTGATAAAAAAGGAAATAGCCGACTTAAAATAGCTTTCAAACTGCGTTCGGATTGGTTTTTCTCTATCAAAATCTGTGAAAAGTGACATTTCCTGAGCCTTAATGCTAACATAAACTTCGTTAATTAAAGTCTCTTTATTAGGGAAATAGTTATAAATAGTACCCATTCCTGTACCTGCTACCTTAGCAATGGCAGACATTGGTGTATTATGTATTCCCTTTTCAGTAAGAAGTTCTAGTGCAGATAGTAAAATGTTTTCTTTTTTATTCACTGTGCTAATATAAGGAATGGAATATTTATTCCAATGTGTTTTTAAAAAAAATGATTTTTGATATAAAGGCTAACCGTTTGGTGTATGATTAGTAGCGGGTTTAGATGCACTATCTTTTCTGTTATAACGGACCATTTTTATTTTTACTTTATTTCGCTCTGACCATTAAACCGCTATTGTTTTATACAATGTTTGACGTTGTTATTTTTTCATATTTTTTTATTTCCCTAAAATCCTTTTAAGGTATCTATCCATTTTTTAGTCAGCAATGCAAACTGATTTCGTTCTTCTGAGTTTTTCTTGTTAGGATAAATCAATGCTTTAAATTTTCATTGTAAAGTTCAATACTTAGTTTAAACTATTTTATGATTAATTTTGTGGAATATTCATTATTTGTTTTGTCTATAGCTTTTATAAAGTATAATCCTTTTGATAGGAAATCAATTTTTAATTTACTGTCTTTTAGCTTGTTCGCATTTTTGTAAACTCTTTTACCAAGAGGGTTGTATATTTCAATTAGTGATAACTTTAAAGTTGTATCCCAAGAAATGAAATGATTGCTAGGATTTGGGAAAATTTTAAAAATCTCTTTTTTAGAAATGAAATTTTCTGTAGATAATGTTGTGTCGTTTAAAAAGTACTTTATGCTGTTAGTAAAATAATAACTAGAAACAATATCTAATTTTCCATCATTATTTAGGTCTCCTAAAGCTGCATTTTTATCTAAACTTTGTTGTTCTCCTAAACTTTCGATATTAACGGCGTTTTCAAATAGGTTACCATTATTAAGATAGTAAAATATTCTTTCATCAAAAGGTGAATAAGCCTCGCAAGAAGTACCTATTATATCCAAATAATTGTCATTATTGATATCTGCCAATACTACGGATTGAAGGCTTTGCACATCTATTTTAATTTGCTCGAAGGTTAGCCCTGTTTCATTAGATACATTGTTTTTAAAAAAATTAAAATCAGAGTTACCGTAATCATTATCACCAGAAGCAACAATGTCTAATGTGCTATTATTATCTACATCTCCAAGATCAATATCATCGCAAGCAATTGAATTAGCGATGATATGTTTTTCAAAATTACCTGTACCATCATTTTCTAACCAAATGAGACTTCGGTTATCTCTTTCTCCAACAACAATATCATTATCGCCATCAGCATCCATGTCTCCACATTTAAAGGAATACGCTTTATAGTTGCCGTTTGTAGCAGTATAAGCTGATTTTATTGGTAGAAAATTAAAGTTTTGATCATTAAAAAGAACACTTATTGGGTTTGTTCCAACTGAATGAGATAATACAATATCCATTAAATTATCGCCATTAACATCACTTAATTCAATATGTTCTACACTCTTGTCTATGTCTATATTCTTTATGAATTCAAAATGAACACCATTTTTATTTTCATAAATTTCTATAGCATTTACAGCACTCGCGATAATATCTATAAAACCATCAGAATTAAAATCTGTAAACTGTAAATCGGTAATAAAACCAGTAATATCTTCTGATATTAATATGTGAGAAGAAAAAATATTGTCCCCTTGGTTTTTATTCCAAACAATAGATTGAAAACCAGATACAATATCATTTTTACCATCATTATCTAAATCGACAATTTTAACAACGTTTGCTGCGCCTATATAAAAATCAATAATAGTTTCTTTATAACTGTTTTCTGTACTGTTATACTTGAAGGTTGCTATTTTTTGATTTTTAGCATCGTTGTATTTATAAGAGGCCGTAATTATTTCCAAATCTCCATCGTTTTCTAAATCTTCTATTAGTAGATATTTTACATTTTTAACGCTAGAAGAAATTTCTTTAAAGTTAGTAAAAGTACCATCTTCATTTTGTTGAAACCACCCTAGTTTGTCATTACGATATTTTGTGGTGGCTACTATGTCTTTAAAGCCATCTTTATTTAAATCTACTATTTTAAAATTTAAAAAATCTTCTATGGTGTTACCTATTATTTGTTTTTCATAAGAAAAAGAGTTTCCATTTTCATTTAATTGATAGGTGATATTATCGTCATAATTTGAAATAAGAAAAACGTCTAAAAAACCGTCATTATCAATGTCAAAAAAATCGAAATCAAAACCTTCACCAGAACCGCCTGCTAAATATAATTTTTCACCAAAATTTATACCATCAATATTTTTCACCCAAGAAATACCGCCAGACTCATTTCCACTAATAATGTCTAAAAAACCATTATTGTCTAAATCTGCTAATTTAATTTTTGTTACTCCATAACTAGTATTGAATAAAACTCTTTTAGAAGTAAAATTGTTGTTTCCATCATTAGTAAATAAACTTACGTTATCATCATTATTAGAGCCAACAATTAAATCTATATCTCCATCTTTATCAATATCTTCTGCAAGAATGGCAGATGGTTTGTCTATCGTATCGTCAATAATAATTTTTGAAGAAAAATTATAGCTACCTAAGTTTTTATACCAATAAACGATGTCGGTATTACTATTGGTTACAATAATATCTGTGAAACCATCTTTATTTAAATCTTTACAAATTATGTCGAACTCAGAATAATGAGACCTGTCTGCATCAAATTCTAAAACTTCTCTTTGATAGTGCTGTATGTTTCCATTTATGTTTTTGTAGAAAACAATTTTATTATCATAATAAGAACCTACAATAATTTCTTTAAAACCATTATTGTTTAAATCTGCGGAAGCTAATGCAGAAACATTATTAGAAAATGTTGTTTTGTCTATTAAAGTTTGTCCTCCTGTAAAGTTTACTTGAGAGAAAGAAAGGTGGTAAATAAAGAAAAGGAATAGGGTAACTTTTTTCATATTATATTTTTTTTCAAAGATATTATTTTGGTTAATTACTGCAAACGTTTTGCTATGATTTAGTTGTTGAATCATCCTCAGGATTATTCCACTTAGAAATCAGCCATTGATTTATACTTTTATTTTGATGTGACACAAAACCACAATGAATTATGGTCAATTTTGTACACTGGCTTTTATTTCCATTTGTTTTCAAACTCTTCTTTTTCTATTGAAAACTCTTCAAATTCAATCAAATCAAGATTATGATCGGTAAGTCCACCAAATTCGTCCTCAATATTTTGATTGTCATATTTCAAGACTTTTCCGTTCTCATAAGCCTCAATTTGTCTTAAAACTTCTCCATTAATATCTGTCTCAAAAAACCAAATCAATTTCCCCCAACTGTCATATTGATCTCCACGCGTTTCATTCCAATTTCGTTTGAAGTATTTCATTCGGTTATTTCTACCAGTTTTAAATCCAAATCTTTGATTATTTGGTCAATGTCAAATTCAAAACCTTTTGGGATGTTAACAGTCGCAATACTACCAAGGTCTAATTGCCAAAATCCACCTCTCTTTGTCAATTCCTCTCCGAGCATTCTATAATCAGATTCTTTATGGTTTGGTGTTAATCCAAATCTACGAGTAATGAATTCCGATTCCTTTGTGATTTTTGTTATTTCGTGTTTTTTCTCTTTGTTTATTTTCGTTTCGAATTCCGTTCCCAAAGTCAATTTAGAGTTGCAGAAGTCGTTGTCAATCATCCGAAATTTATTTTCAGATATTTGTTCAACATAAAGAGTAGTGGTTACTTTCTCTTCTTTATGATAAATTTCAATTTTAACTTTGTTCATTTTTATTGCTGCTAACTGTTTTGACTAAGCTGCGTTTTAATGCAGTTTAGGTGTTGTTGTGTGGCGTTTTTCAGAATAGATGTCCATAACCTACATATTGTATTAAAAATAAAATCAATAATATGATTAATTTTTATCTTTCCAGCGAAAACTAAATATTCAAGTGAATCATTATTTTGCAGATAATCAAAAGTTTTTGATTTAGTTTCAAATGGTTCAATTTTCAATACTAAATCATCTCTCGTTTTTATATAGTTTTGTTTTCTCTCATTTTGGCATGAAATAAGTGCGGAAATTATCAAAATTAAAATGATGTTTTTTCTAATTGCTACTAACGGTCTAGTATAACGGTCAGTTACGGGTTAATATGCGTTAATTTTCGGTTAAACATAGACGTTAGCAATTCCGAATGGATTCGGACGCAGTCGAATCCGCCGTAATTGTGGTTATACATTGTCGACAAAGGTTTTATTTAAATTCATTATGTGTTTTTAGTACATCAGATTTTTGATATTCACCAATTTTTAGGAAATAATTGCCATTCGGTTTTATTATTACGAAACCACCGTTTAGCCCATCATATCTGAAAAACAATTCCCTAATTATGTTATTTTCATCAACAATCCAGTTAATTTTATTTCCGTGATAATAATACAAGTCTTTAACTCTTTTATTTATAACCCAAAAGTGATTGGATTGACCAAATCTAATTAAATCATTTTCCATATTTCCGTAAAAGATGTCCCAAGGAACTTGATAGTTTTTTTTGTATACTATTGGGTCATTGTCGATGAAGTTTATGATAATTTTTTTATCAAAATCTATTTGCTTGCCAGAAATATTATTTAGGTGATTTTTCAGGGTTTTGTAATCCTCATTAACTAGGCTATCTATCAAGTGACTTTTTACTTTTATTTGTGAGCCATCAAGGTTTTCTATTACGTATAAATATGGTTCTTTCTCAATCAAATTATTAGAAGAAGAACACCCCATCATTAGTATAATTAAGAAAATTTGTGGTAAGTTTTTCATAATGTTTGCAATTGTTTGGTGTATGATTAGATGCGATTTTTTTTACCAAATGTAAATAAAAATTATTGATATTTCATTTCAGTACGTAGTTTCTTAAATAGAGTGGAATTAGCAATTAATTATACATTTTGTTAGCAATAGTTTATCTGTGGTGATAGTCCCAAGACTGCATTGTTATAAATTCATCTTTTAACATAACAAGACAAACACCATGTTCCTCATCCCAGTTACATTCACCTTTGAACATAATAAACGAGGAATCATTTTTATGGTTATCTGAAATTATTATATTCTCTATTGATATAGCTTTTTTTAAATCACAGGTATCTGTTATTTTAGGCAAAAACTCTATGTGTTTTTCAAATCTCTTTAAGTAAATGGAATTATATGAGTTTACTGCTCCAATGATTAAAGAATTAAATATCTTTTCTTCATTTTCTAAGAGAAATTTATAAGCATTTAATTGTTCTTTGCTGGGTTCATCTCCAAAACCAAAAAAATCAATACATATAAAGTCGTTTAACGGTCGATTGCCTTTTTTAAATTGATTGAGTGATTTTAAGGTTATCAATGAATAATATTGATCTTCTTCTTCTGAGTATTCTATTTCCATATTCTTTTTCTAATTATTGCTAACGTATCGTATAAGTATAGTAGCGGATTTATAAACACTAAATTTCGGTTAAACACAGACTTTTTTATACTTACTTACTTCTATTTTAGTTATTAAACCGCTATTATTTTTATACAATGTTACAATAGTTTTTAATCTTTTGAATATTCTTGGATTAATATTGACCCGAACAATAGATTACCTGCACCATCAATACCTCGAGTTTCTTTTCGGACAGTCAAAAGCTTATTATTATTTGATAAAATCATTTCGTCATATTTTTGACTTAAATCAACAACTCCAAGCTCAAAAATTGCTATACCAGATATTTGATAACCGTTTGTTGAACTATAAGACCAAATTCCATTGGAAATCGATTCAACTGAGTCGTAACAACCTCCGTTTTGGGCTTCATTAAATTTTGAGAAAGTATAATCTTGATTAGAAGAAAATGTCATAACATTTCTTTCTTCACATTCAGAAAGTGATTCTTCCGATATTAGGACTTCATCTAAATCGAGTTTTTTTACGGATTTAAGATTCCAATTTCCAATTATTGGGTCTTGATTTCCAGATTCGTCCTCTTTCGAGCAAGATAAAATAATAAGCCCAATTAAAAATCCAATCAATAAATTCA
Organism: Tenacibaculum xiamenense; assembly: GCF_964513065.1. Lineage (NCBI taxonomy): Bacteria > Pseudomonadati > Bacteroidota > Flavobacteriia > Flavobacteriales > Flavobacteriaceae > Tenacibaculum > Tenacibaculum xiamenense. The sequence goes on along the minus strand of NZ_CAZEQU010000033.1, from coordinate 401,701 downwards.
GTTTTTTCATAGCATTAAATTTGATTCAAATTATTTGTAACTAGTTATATCCTCGCAAATATAACAGTTATCCCTATATATTTTCCGGATAACCGCATAAAACGGTTTTGTTTATCCGTAAAATATTCCTTCCTACAATTATGTCAAAAACCTTTTTAGTTTGGGTATCGTAGAATTACCTTTTTTAAAATAAAATTGCCAATAAATTTTTTAGGAAAAATACATGAATTAACCTCTGTTTTCTTCGTTTATGATTTTTGTCATGATTTAAAATGTTCTTTGTTTCGAAATTTGTTTTGTAACATAAATTGAGCAAAATGAAGACAAACAAATACTTAGTTCTGATATTGATCATAACTTCTTCAATTTCTTTTTCACAATTAAAAATTGATGCAGAAATTCGACCAAGATCAGAATACCGACATGGTTTTAAAACACTTATTGCAGATAATGAAAATGCTGCCTTATTTGTATCTCAGAGAACCAGATTAAATACAAAATACTCTATTGACAAACTAAATTTTTATATAAGTCTTCAAGATGTAAGAGTTTGGGGAGACGTTCCACAATTAAACACTTCAGATGCAAATGGATTGGCTATACAACAAGCTTGGGCCGAAATACTTCTAGATTCAGAATTCTCTTTAAAACTTGGACGTCAAGAAGTGGATTATGATGACAGTAGAATCTTTGGAAATGTGGCATGGGCACAACAAGCTAGAAGTCATGACATGGCAATGTTAAAGTATAAAAAAGGGCAACTAAAGTTTGATGTTGGGTTGGCATTTAACCAATCTAAAGAAAGATTGACTGGAACGAATTTAGAAACACCTAATACTTATAAGGCTATGCAATATCTGTGGTTACATAACAATTGGGATAATTTTTCGGGAAGTTTTTTATTTCTTAATAATGGTCTTCAAGGGGCAAATGGAATCAATTATAGTCAAACTATTGGTACTCACCTTAAATCAAAGTTTAATAATTTGAACCTTACGGCTAATTTATATTATCAAATGGGAGAAGATGTTAGCAACAACGATCTTAGTGCTTATTTAATTGGATTGGAAGCGGCTTATAAAACATCTGATAGGTTTACGGTAGTATTCGGAGGCGAATTACAGAGTGGAAATGATTATAACAATACATCGGGCACAAATAATGCTTTTAATCCATTTTATGGAACTAACCATAAGTTTAATGGTTTAATGGATTACTTCTATGTAGGAAACCATATAAATAGCGTTGGTTTACTGGATGTATATCTTAAAGGAAGTTATCTCTTAAATAAAAAATCAAAATTAGTCGCAGCTCTTCACAATTTTTCTGCAGCGGCAGATCTTAATAATACAGTGTCTAAACAATTGGGAACGGAGCTTGATTTAGTTTATAGTTACAAGTTTTCTAACGAAATTGGTTTAAAGGCTGGGTATTCTCAAATGTTTGCTTCTGAGGGAATGAAAGTACTAAAGTCAAATCATGACGATAATATTAACAACTGGGGATGGGTAATGGTAACAATCAAACCTACATTATTCTCTAGCAAATAAAACGATATACACATTATGATTATTTCTAAAAGTAAAACGGTAGCAAATTATGTTACCGAAAACATAAAAACTGCCCACATTTTTAAAAAACACGGTATAGATTTTTGCTGTGGAGGAAACATTTCTCTTGAAAAGGCTTGTGAAAAAAATGAAATTAATTTTAAGACACTTTTAAAAGAGCTTTCATGTGTTGATGTGGTTAATGATGTTAATGAAGATTATGATAATTGGGATCTTGATTTTTTAATGACACACATAGAAAATAAGCACCATACCTATGTAAGAGATAGCTTACCCATATTATCTGAGTATGCAAATAAAGTGGCCAAAGTGCATGGAACACACTATCCTGAAGTTTTAAAAATAAATAAACTTTTTCATGAGGTGGCCAATGAACTTATAAGCCATTTACAAAAGGAAGAACAAATACTTTTTCCTTTTATAAAACAACTTGTAGTGGCTAAAAAGGAAGGACGTAAAAGAGTAACACCTCCTTTTGGAACAATTAATAATCCTATAAATATGATGGAGCATGAACATGATAATGCAGGTGATGTGTTTAAAACAATAGCCAAGTTGACAAACCGTTATTCACCTCCACCACATGCATGCAATACTTTTAGGGCTTTGTATTCAAAATTACAGGAGTTTGAACAAGATTTACATAAACATATTCATCTAGAAAATAACATTCTACATCCCAAAGCGATTGCATTAGAAAACGAGCTAAGAACTTAACTTAAACATACAAATCTTGAATTTAAAAAGAGAAATACTTCCCAGTAAAAGGTCGCGATGGAGAAGAGTGGCCATAATACTAATAGGGATAGTAACAGGATTGGGCTTTTTTATGGCGAAAGAAGCCTCCTTAGTTTCTTATATGTCTGATGATCCATTGGCTTGTGTAAACTGCCATGTCATGACTCCAATGTATAACAGTTGGATGCATAGTTCTCATAGAGAGCAAGCTTCTTGTAATGATTGCCATGTACCTCATAATAATGTATTGAATAAGTATTATTTCAAAGCGAAAGATGGACTGTTTCATGCATCTGTTTTTACGGCAAGGGCAGAACCTGAAGTAATGTTTATGAGAGAAGAATCGCAAGAAGTAGTACAAGATAACTGTATAAGATGCCATTTACAACATGTAACTCAAGTAAAATATGATGGATGGATAAAAGATCACAAAGAAAATAGAACAGAAAGAAAATGCTGGTCTTGCCATCAAGAATTACCACATGGTACTGTACATGGAATATCGACAATACGAAACAACATAGCCCCTATACCAACTGATAACGTAGAAACAGTAATTCCTGATTGGTTAAATAAACAAATACAAAACAAAAACTAACATAAATGAAACCAAAATGTTTAGAAGAATTATAAATGTATGACAAAGTAATTGTTTTAAACATCTATGGTTACATCTGATCATTTAAAGACAATAAAAAATATACAGATGAAAAACAAAGTATTATTTATAGTAACTGTAGTCGTAGTTTTTCTGTTAGGGCTACTGGCGTCAAGCATAGTTAACAGAAAAAACGAAGCTAAATATAAATATGTTCCTCAAGTAGAAATTAATGAAAATGAACCAAGAAATTCTGAATGGGGGAAAAACTTTCCAGCCGAATATCAATCTTTCCTGAAAACTGAAAAAGGTGATTTCGAATCTTTTCAAGGTGGAAATAAAATGCGTGACATGCTTGAAGAAGATACACGGTTAGTCATTTTATGGGCTGGTTATGGTTTTTCCAAAGATTATAACCAAGGTCGTGGGCACCAACATGCTGTTACGGACATACAAAACACATTAAGAACTGGAGGTCCCAAAGGTGAAGGTGATGGTCCGATGCCAGCAACATGTTGGACATGTAAAAGTCCTGACGTACCAAGAATGATGAATGAAGTAGGAATTGAAGAATTTTATAAAGGTAAATGGGCAGATGATGGGGCTGAAGTGGTTAATCCAATAGGTTGTGCCGATTGTCATGATTCCAAAACAATGAAGTTGACTATAACCAGACCAGCCTTGGTAGAAGCTTTTGAGGCAATGGGAAAGGATATAAATAAAGCCTCTCACCAAGAAATGAGATCTTTAGTTTGTGCCCAATGTCATGTCGAATACTATTTTGATAAAAATAAAAAAGGGAAGGAAGGTGTCCCTTATTTAACATTTCCTTGGAAGAATGGTATGTCTGTTGAAGCAATGGAAAAATACTACGATGACATGAATTTTAAAGATTGGACGCATAAATTAAGTAAGGCTCCTATGTTGAAGGCTCAGCACCCTGGTTATGAAACGTACCTAACTGGCGTGCATGCTGATAGGGGAGTGTCTTGTGCAGATTGTCACATGCCGTATAAAAGTGAAGGAGGACAAAAGTTTACCGATCACCACATTCAATCTCCAATGAATAATGTAGCCAATTCTTGCCAAGTATGCCACCGTGAAGAAGCTGATAAACTTAAAGCGAATGTCTATGAACGTCAGCAAAAATCGACAGAAAGCAGGTTAAAACTTGAAGATGCTTTAGTTAAAATGCATATTGAAGCGAAAAAATGTTGGGATTTAGGGGCTACCGAAGAACAAATGAAGGATATTTTAATGGACATTCGTCATGCACAATGGCGTTGGGATTATGCAGCAGCGGCTCATGGAGCCTCTTTTCACGCTCCTGTTGAAATAGGTCGTGTAATAAGTAGTGGCTTAGATAAAGCAACAGAGGGACGAATAAAATTGGCACGATTACTTGCTGATTTAGGATATAATAAAGAAGTGGAGATTCCGGATATATCAACCAAAGAGAAAGCTCAAAAATACATTGGTTTAGATATAGAAAAGCTACACAAAGAAAAGGAAGAGTTTAAAAAGAATCTCTTACCAAAATGGCTTGAGAAAGCTGAAAAAAGAGAGGCAACGTATGGGGTACAAAAGGCATCAATTAGCCAATAATTAATTCCATTAATAAATAAAAGATAATTTTTTAATACGGTAAGTAAACAGTTTAAAAAATTATCTTTTTTAAATACTTACATATGCAGAAACTGTATAAATTTTTTTCTTCTTCATCATTAGCTTTATTTCTACTACTAGTCTTTGCTGTTGCTATGGGAAGCGCTACTTTTATTGAAAATGACTATGGAACCGCTGTTGCTTGGAATAGTATATACGATTCTTGGTGGTTTGAAATTGTTATGTTGGGATTAGCTATTAGCTTTTTCTTACACATTTTTAAATACAATTTACTTGATAAAAAAAAGTGGGCAATTTTACTCTTTCATTTAGCTTTTATAATCATTTTAATTGGGGCTGCTGTAACTCGTTATAGCTCTTACAGTGGTATTATGCGAATTAGAGAAGGTGCAACTTCTAATATTATTATTTCGGATACCAAGTTACTATCAACCACTATAATAAAAGGAGAAGACAAAAAAAACATACAAAGAAAGTTGAGTTTTTCTCCATTAGAAAACAACGATTTTAAAATAAGTGATAGGTTTGATAATACTCCTTTTTCTGTTTCCTTTAAGGAATATATTGCTGACGCAATCCCTGAAGTAATTACTGATAGTATCCATGGAGAGCCTTTATTGAAAATGGTTGTTACTGCGGGTGAAGGCAGAAATACTATATATTTAAAGAAAGGTGAAATTGAGAAATTAGGAAAACACCAACATGAAATAGGGTTTGAAGCTAGTAAAAAGGGAATCATAAATATCTATGAAGAAAATGGAGTTCTTAAAATAAAAACTCCGCATTCCATTGATTTTTTTATAATGTCAAGTCAGCAAGCAGGAAAGGTAAAAAAGGACAGTTTACAAGAAATTACCTTCCGGACTTTGTATAGATCAGGCGATTTTTCATTTGTTCCTATGGATTATAATCCAAAAGGAAAATTTAAATTAACTAGTAGTACAAAAGAGAAAACAGATAATGATGAGTCTTTAGATGACGCTTTAGTTGTTAATGTTAAATATGGCGATGAAAATAAAGAGGTGAATTTACTATGTAGAGAAGGCTTTTTACCAATTAAGCACCAGGTCGATTTTATGAATGGAGTAAAAATAGTTTTATCCTATGGAGCTGGGGCAATTCAAACACCATTTAAAATAAAGTTGAATGATTTCCAATTAGAACGTTATCCTGGATCATCAAGTCCTTCGGCTTACGCAAGCGAGGTTACTGTTATAGATAAAGGGCAAAATTTTGATTATAGAATTTTTATGAATAATGTACTTGACTATAAAGGGTTTCGTTTTTTTCAAGCTAGTTATGATACAGATGAAAAAGGAACAGTACTTTCAGTAAACCATGATTTTTGGGGAACATGGATTACATATTTTGGGTATTTATTAATGGGAATAGGTATGTTTTTTACTTTTTTTGGAAAAAGATCTCGTTTTCAAACCATAAATAAAAAACTAAAAAAGTTAAAACGAAATCTCGTCGTTTTATTGGTTTTGGCATCGGTGCCATCTTTTGCTTCTATAAAAAAAGATAGTATTTCTGAGAAAATACAAATTAGCCAAATTGTAGCTTCACAAGTAATAAACAAACAACAGGCAGATGTTTTTGGAAGAATATTAGTTCAAGATTTGGATGGAAGGATTAAGCCCATTAACACTTTGGCTTCTGAATGTCTCCGAAAAATTTCCAGAAAAACCTATTTTAAATATCCTCTCAAGGAAAAGGTAATAAAGTTAAATGCTAATCAGGTATTTTTAGGAATGCATATGATGCCACAGTTATGGCAAAGAATCCCCATAATAAAGGTTAGCACAAATAAAACAGGAGATTTACTAAAATCAATACCAAAAGGAAAAAATGGATTGTATTCTTTTATTAGTTTTTTAGATAAGAATGGAAATTATGTGTTGTCATCTGAGGTTGAAAACGCAAATAAAAAGAAACCCTCTGAACGCAATGAGTTTGATAAAGAGGTATTAAAAATAGATGAAAGATTTAATATTTTATATAATTTATTTACAGGTAACTACCTGAAAATATTTCCAAATAAAAACGATACCAATAATACCTGGTTTAGCTATAACCATCACTTTAATGATTTTACAGAGGAGGATGGGCGCTTTTCTAAAACTATTTTATCGAGCTACTTTAAAGATTTAAGTAATAATAAATACGAAGAAGCTTATAAAAAATTAAACTACATTAAGAAATATCAAGAAGTATTAAGTGCTGATATAATTCCAACATCTGGTCGTTTAGAAGCTGAAATTTGGTATAACAAAGCCAATATTAACTTTTGGTTGTTTCAAGTGTTTTTTATTGTTGGAGCGCTGTTATTGGTACTATCAATTGTTAAAATGTTTTACAAGCAAAGTTGGATAGGTTTTGTTTGGAATATAGGTATTCTAATTACACTTGTTTCATTTCTACTGTTTACTTTTAATATTATTTTACGATGGTATATTGCCCAACATGCACCATGGAGCAATGGATATGAAATGCTAATTTTTGTAGCTTGGTGTTTATTGTTAAGCGGGTTATTAACTTTTAGAAAATCCGATTTTGCTCTTCCTTTGGCAACACTTTTTACTGGAGCCTTATTATTTGTTAGTTATCTAGATTGGTTAAATCCAGAAATTACAAATTTGATGCCTGTATTAAAGTCCTATTGGTTAAAAATTCATGTAGCAACAATTGTAAGTAGCTACGCGCCCTTAGCTTTATCTGCTGTTTTAGGTATTATGTCGTTGTTTTTAATGCTATTTAAAACGTCTGAAACCAATGAAATTATTAACGTAAAAATTAAAGAGTTAAGTTATATTAATGAGTTATCAATGACTGTAGGAGTATTTACTCTTTCAATTGGAACATTTTTAGGTGGTATATGGGCTAATGAAAGTTGGGGTCGCTATTGGGCCTGGGATCCAAAAGAAACTTGGGCCTTGATTAGTATTATTGTTTACGCTGTTGTTTTGCATTTACGATTTGTACCAAAACTAAATAATTTCCTTACCATTAATATTGCGAGCATGTTTGCATTTTGGACAATAATAATGACTTCTTTTGGAGTAAATTACTATTTATCAGGATTACATAGTTATGCATCAGGAGATCCAGTTCCTATACCTAATTTCGTATATATTGTTTTCTTTGGAATGGTTTTACTAACTATTTTAGTGATTTATAAGCGAAATTTCACAAAAAAGAAGCAATCATGATCCATGTTAAGGTACAAAGTAAAATAGCTCTTGTATATTTTCTTTTAATTGCCATTTTGGGAGTATTATTACGTTTCTCTTCAGTGCTATATGTGAATTTTAACTATCGCCATATTGTTCATGCACATTCCCATGTGGCTTTGTTAGGTTGGGGATACACAGGAATCATGTTATTAGTTTATCATTTACTCTTGAAAAATGAAGTAATAAAAAAGAAATATCAGTTGGTTTTTGGAATAACACAAATATCAATTATAGGAATGCTAGTTACTTTTCCTATTACTGGATATGCTCCATATTCTATTCTGTTTTCAACCTTGTTTATAATCGCTTCATATTTTTTTAGCTATTTGGTATTTAAATACACGCCTATAGCGTTGAAAAAAACATATTATTATAAATGTATCAGGATAGCCTTATGGTACATGATAATTTCTAGTATTGGTCCATGGGCGCTAGGAATTATCATGAATACCTTGGGGGCAACTTCAAGTTGGTATCGTAATGCAATATATTTTTATTTACATTTTCAATACAATGGATGGTTTATTTTAGGACTGTTTGGGATATTGTTTTACATATTTGAACGATTAAATATTCGAATATCATCAAAAGTTTTTGAGTTATTTTTTAACCTTTTTAATTTAGGTGTACTATTCTCATTTGCGATTTCTATCTTATGGATGAAATTACACATAGCGGTGAATATAATTGGAGGGCTAGGAGCTATTCTACAAATAGTAGCTTTTGGTTTTTTAATAAAAGAGGCGAAAAGAGCTATAAAAGTAAAAAAGGTTTCTTTCTCAAATATTTTTTATCTCTTGTTAAAAATTCTAATTATCACTTTCGTTATTAAGTTGTTATTACAATTTATAGGAGTATTTCCATATTTTTCCAAAATCATATCGTCTAATATCGATTTTGTCATAGGCTATTTACATTGGGTGTTTTTAGGTGTGGTGAGTTTGGCTTTGTTAGGTTTTTTTCAATTTTTCAATATGATTAAACTCAATAGGTTCAGTGTTTTATTATATCTGTTAGCATTTGTCATTACGGAAGGTTTGATTTTTTATAAAGGAATCACAGTGTGGAAAAATTTATATTTAATTACCAACTTCAATTATTACTTACTAATAGGAAGTAGTATTTTCTTAGTTGCATTGGCATATATTTTTGTTCTTCAGTATAAAAAACAAATCAGTTCGTTGATAGGTAATTATTGAATTTAACTTAGATAATGTAGTTGTCAGGAAAGATCCTTACTTATATTTTAATCCATTTTTTGATTAATTTTTGAGAATAATCAAACGCATCTATCTTTCTTTAAAGTTTTTTTTGTTTCATAATCACTATTAAAATACCCTCCTTTATTTTCCGTTCGTTTTAATGATTGATTAATAATTAAATAAGCAGTATTAATCATATTTCTTAATTCACAAAGTGATGTAGTTATCTTTGAAGTTTTGTATAGTTCTTCTACTTTATTGTAAATAATATTAAGTTCTTTTAGCCCTCTGTTTAGCTGATCATTACTTCTTACAATACCAGCATGACTACGCATTATTGTTTGTAGTTCTTTGGTGATGTTTTTTATTAAAACACGCTCTTCTGTATGATGAGCAGGATTGTAATTCAAAGAAGGAACATTTACAGTAGAGTGAAGGTTGTTGTTTTCAGATAAAAACATGAAGATGTTGTGGGCATATACTAAGGCTTCCAATAAAGAATTGGAAGCTAACCTGTTTGCACCATGTAATCCAGTTCTTGAAACTTCTCCGCAAGAAAACAAATTAGTTATACTTGTTCTTCCATGCATATCTACTACAACTCCACCACATAAATAATGGGCGGCAGGTACCACTGGAATCCAGTCTTTACTTACATTTATTTCCTCGCTTAGACATTTATTGTAAATGGAAGGAAACTTTTCTTTAAATACATCTATCGGTAAATGAGTGCAATCTAAAAAAACACAATCATCTCCAGTTTTTTTTAACTCTTTATGAATTGACTGTGAAACAATATCTCGTGAGGCTAATTCTGCTCTGTTATCATATGAAACCATGAAACGATTGCCTTTGCTATTTCTCAAATATGCACCAAAACCTCTAACAGCTTCTGAGATTAAAAAAGAAGACCCTTTTTTTGAATTTAATAGAACAGTAGGGTGGAATTGAATAAATTCCATATCCTTGATCTTGGCTTTGGCTCTATTAGCCATTGCTATACCATCACCAGTAGCAATTAACGGGTTTGTTGTATGTCCGTAAATAGTACCTATACCTCCAGAAGCCAAAATCGTATTTTGTGCTTTTATAGTAAGTATTTCATTTGTTTTTTGATTCAATACATAAGCTCCATAGCAGGTTAAATCAGTAACTTTAGTAGAATTCAAACATTTATTTGTTATTAAGTCTATTGCAAAATGATATGATAAAACAATTATGTTTTTTAATTGATTTACTCTTTGGAACAGTGCTCTTTCTATTTCATAACCTGTAATGTCTTTATGATGTAACACTCTATGTTCGGAATGTCCTCCTTCTTTTCCCAAAGAAAAAGAACCATTTTTGTTTGTATCGAAATTTGCCCCCCAATCTATTAACTCTTTAAGGCGTTTAGGACCTTCTCTAACGACCATTTTCACTATAAAAGCATCGCATAAACCATCTCCTGCAATCAAAGTGTCATTGACATGTTTGTCAAAAGAATCTGCCTTATTATTCAAAACAACGGCAATTCCTCCTTGAGCATATTTAGTATTTGTTTCATCGTCATTACTTTTGGTAATGATCGTAACAGTTCTACCAGGGAATTTTTCTGCAATTTTAACCGCAAATGTTAAACCAGCAATACCAGATCCAATAATTAAGTAATTTGTTGTCATCTTTATTTTGAAAGTTCGAGCATACGTTCAATCGGGATCAAAGCTTTATCTCTGACATCGTTAGAAACTTCAATTTGAGGCGATTCAATTTTTAAGCAGTCATATAATTTTTGTAAGGTATTAACTTTCATATAACCACATTCACTGCAGGCACAAGTATTATCTTCTTTAGCAGGAGCGGGTATTAATTCTGTATTGGGTACTTCTTGTTGCATTTTATGTAATATTCCTGCCTCGGTAGCTACAATAAACTTTTGATGAGCATGTTGCTTTACATAATTTATCATTCCTGCAGTAGAGCCTATATAAGTCGCGGTTTTCAAAATATGTTCTTCAGATTCTGGATGTGCAATAATTTTATAGTCAGGATATTCTTGGTGCAGTTTTAGAAGTTTTTCAATAGAAAATGCTTCATGAACAATACAACTACCATCCCATAACAGCATATCTCTACCTGTTTTAGCCATAATGTATTTACCTAAATTCCTATCAGGGGCAAAAATGATGGGTTTATCTTTAGGAATAGAGGAAATTATTTGTAAAGCATTTGATGAAGTACAAACGATATCAGTAAGTGCTTTAACTTCTGCACTACAATTTATATAAGTTACTACCACATGATCAGGATGCCCTTTAATGTATTCGGAAAAATCGTTAGCTGAACATGATTCAGCTAATGAACAACCAGCTTCCAAATCAGGTAGCACAACTGTTTTGCTAGGGTTTAAAATTTTGGCGGTTTCAGCCATAAAATGCACTCCGGCAAAAACAATGATATCAGCATTGGTTTCTGCTGCTTTTTGTGATAATCCAAGGCTATCACCAACATAATCAGCTACATCTTGTATTTCAGGAGCTTGGTAATAATGTGCTAATATAATAGCATTTTTTTTCTCTTTTAACTGTTGTATTTTATCTTTTAAGAAAGCCATAATCAATAATATATTGGCGAAACTATGAAGCCGAATTCTTCTACAATATGATATAAATCATAAACAGAGTTGATTTCGTCATTATCTAGAACCTGACGATTTAATTTAGAAACACAAAACTTACCTACTATCCAGAAATAAAGTCTTTGGAATCATTTACGGAAGAAATAAAAAGGATAAAAGATATATCGCTTATTATTGGAATTCTGACCGCATTAAACGGTCAGTTTTTTTATTTCCAAACTAAAAAGATTAATTAGATTTTTGCTTTTATTTAAGCTCGATAATATTGTTTCTATCTCTTCAAAACTGGTGGTTTTTGTCTTTTTAAATAATTGAATATAATAGATTACGCCCTCTTCAAGATTTTTTATAAAAGTGGTGAGATATTTTATTTTTTTAGGAGAAAGATTTTCTATACAATTTTCTAGTTCTTTTTTGAAAAAAGCAGTGTATATATCTAATTCCTTAATAAACATATTAGGACGGTTATTACTCGTCATTTTTGATGATTTTCCATAAATACCTCTTATGATTTCATCTAACCTCATTTTTTTTGAGAAATAGGCAATATTAGGTCCTGGACAAACGGAAACACCTGTTCCTTCAGTTCTGGTATCTAAATTATTTGCAAGCAGTGCAGTGGTACCTAAACCAACGCATGTACAAGCTTTATCAATGATTTTTTCATACTTAATTTGATATTCTTCTTTGGATAAATTCTCATTATCAAGCGCTTTTATTTTTAAATGCTGATATTGTCTTGAGGCCGTACAAATTCCTTTTTCTGTGAACTCTTTATTTAAGGCAACAAATTTTTTGGGACAAGAACTTCCTGGTCTACCTTTCGCAATTAGTTTATTCTTTTCTAAATCTTTTGTATTCCCCTTCAAACTATTAAACGGTACACCTAAAGGAGATATGTCGCTCAGATAAATATCTTCTTCTCGAGCTTTAATCAACTTATTACGTGTTTCTATATCAACTGTAGTTGCTTCAGGAACTAATAAAAAAGGAGATCCCCAACCTACGGAGTTGACACCATAATAGTCTATTAAAAATTGATGCTCTTCTGCTGTACCGACTCCTCCTTGAGCAGAAATTTTGAATTCCAAATCAGACTTAGGAACGACGCAATTTTTGTGTACTAGAGTTTGAAACAAAATACCTTGAATAGTTTGTTGTAGTTCTTTCCTTTTTGTTTTAAACTCTTCTAAAACAGGTCCCATTAAATAGCCATCAGTAGCAAAGGCATGACCACCACAGTTGAGTCCTGATTCTATTCGATACTCCGAAACCCAAATACCCTTTTTAGCTAAGAATTTCCCTTGAATTAAGGCAGATCGGTAATCACTAACTTTTAATATAATTTTCTTTTTGATTGTTCCATTTTCACATGGATAAAAATCTTTAAATTGTTCTAAGTATGCATATAGCCTTGGATTCATACCGGCCGAAAGTACTATAGACGAATTTATAGTACTATTAGCAAAACCTCTTAGAGCTGCATGGGCATCATTATACTCTATAGGTAGTTTTTCACCTTTTAAATAATTGTCTTTATCAACTTTTGTCATAATGTTTACATCGATGGCTCCCATGCTTAGGTTGTCTTTAAGCCATAACTTTATTTCGTCAAGTGATATGTTATTTCTTGTATAAGCCAAAAATTGTTGCTTTAAAGTAGAAACGTCGGGAAGTTCGTTGAAATATTCATGAATACTTTCCCTTGTTTTCATCAGAACCTCTTTAAATTCTTCAAACTTTCTTTCGGATAAAGTATTCATTAAGTTTAAATACGAGGTAATTCTATGCGCTCTAAAATCTTCTGCTTTTTCAGTGATTTCCTGATAGGGAATTTTGAATTTTAGGCAATACATCTTTCTCATTTTTTCCATCAAAATATCATCAACTAATGATATAACTGAATCTATACCAAATCTGGAAACTTTTAAAGGAGAATCTATAGTGAAACCAATTCCCATAACAGGAATGTGGAATGAATGTGCTTTAAGCATAATTTATTTTAATGAGTTATAAAAGCGCAATCTATTATTACTTTGATTTATGTTATATGATAAATATCATTTTAAAAATATGTACTGGAGAAAGCGGTCATATTTAAAACTAGTTACTCAAGTATAATGTACTTAAATTCACAAGCTGTTTGGTTTTCAAAGTTGCAATTCTATAGTTTAAAATATTAGATAATATTCTTTTTGTGTTGAGTCAGCGTTTTTTTAATGAATACGACTCTACTATTCATAATTTTTTGAGCTAAATAAAAGTCCAGTTAGTTTTCTTAACAAAAGAAGGAAATGGCAATGTTACTCATATTTATTCTTGTAAACTCTTTATTTATAATCAAACTAAACTAGCAGTCCTGCAAGTGTTAACGTGTTGTTTGTTAGGTTTTTATGTGGTTTTGAAAGGGAGTGCTTAGTCATTATGATAAATGTCATGTTTAAAACCTTAAATAATTGACAACTTTGTGATTAACGTAACAAAAACTATTCTTATGCCAATAAAAAGTTATCTGGCCCATCCCCATGAAGGGAAAAAGATGGAGCTATTAAAAACCATTTCTGAAATTAAAGAATGTGATGTCATTCCTGCTCAAAATAAGGATGTACTTATAGTTGTAACGGAAACGAATAGCAGGGTAGAAGAAGATGTTTTAAAGGAGCAATTAGAAACTATTCCTAGCTTAAAGTTACTGGCTATGGTTTCGGGGTTTAACTCACCTAAATCAAACTAAATATGTACACATCAACAACAAATAGAAGAGGATTTATTAAGAAAATGGCAATGTTGTCCGCAATGACAGCCGCAGCCACAATGTTCCCAGGTATTTTATTTGCCAGTGAACAAGAGAAAGGATTACCAAAAGGAGGTAGTTTAGATTGGAAAAAAGCTCCATGTAGATTTTGTGGTGTTGGATGCGGAGTTTTAGTTGGAATAGAAAAAGGTAAAGCGGTTGCTGTAAAAGGAGATCCTAAATCACCTGTAAACAAAGGATTATGTTGTGTTAAAGGATATCATTCTGTCATGGCAATGTATGGAAAAGACCGTTTAACCAAACCTCTTATAAAGAAAAATGGTAAGTATGTAGAAAGTTCAATGAAGGAAGCTTTAGATTTAATAGCTTCTAAAATGAAGGAAACAATTAATGAACATGGTAAAGATGCTGTTTCTATTTACGGTTCTGGACAATGGACAATTCCTGATGGATATGTAGCTTCGAAGCTATTTAAGGGCTGTATTGGAACAAACAATGTCGAAGCCAATGCTCGTTTGTGTATGGCAAGTGCCGTAACAGGATTTTTAACTTCTTTTGGGATAGATGAACCTATGGGATGTTATGAGGATATAGATTATGCCGATGTGTTTGTCCTTTGGGGAAACAACATGGCTGAAATGCATCCAGTACTGTTTTCTAGATTACTTGATCAACGTTTAAAAAGAGGGGTTAAAATTATTGACTTTGCTACCCGTACTACTCGTACTAGTATGGCTTCTGATAAGTCGATTTTGTTTTTGCCACAAACCGATTTAGCCGTTGCAAACGCCATTTGTTATGAGATTATTAAGAATGGTTGGGTAAACACTTCGTTTGTTGAAAAACATTGTAATTTCAAGAAAGGACTTACCAATATGGGGTACGGACTTGAAGATAAGTATAAATTCAAAGACAAACCAGAAGGAATTAGTTTTGCTGAGTTTAAAACATTTCTAGAAGATTATACTCCTGAAAAAGTAGAAAAAATATCAGGAGTTTCAGCAAAAGACATTAAATATATGGCTGCCTATTATGGCGATCCGAATAAAAAAGTGATGTCGCTCTGGTGTATGGGACCGAACCAACACAGTAGAGGTACTTGGATGAATAATTTAATTTATAATATTCATTTATTAACTGGAAAAATTTCAACACCTGGGAATAGTCCTTTTTCTTTAACAGGACAACCGTCTGCTTGTGGTACAGTTAGGGAAGTAGGAACCTTAACACATAAATTGCCTCATGGTGTTGTTATGAACAAAAAGCATAGAGAGTTTGCCGCCAAGATATGGGACGTACCTGTTGAGAATATTGACCCTAAACCATCGTATCATACCGTAGAAATGTTTAGAGCTTTGGATAGAGGTGATATTCGCTTTATGTGGATCCAAGTTACAAATCCAATGGTAACAATGCCTAAGCTAAAACGTTATCGAGATGGAGCTAAAAAGGAAGGACGCTTTATTGTTGTTTCAGATATATATCCTACACCAACAACTGATATTGCAGATGTGATACTGCCTTCAGCTATGTGGGTAGAACGTGAAGGTATGTATGGAAACTCTGAACGTAGAACACAGTATTTTGAACAAATGGTGGAACCACCAGGAGAGGCTATGAGTGATACCTGGCAATTAGTGGAAGTTGCGAAAAGATTGGGGTATGAGAAACAGTTTTATTACGAAGAAAACTCTCATATTGAAGAAATATACACGGAATATCGTAAGCATCATGATAATAAAAAGCACAATATGGCTCCATTAAATGTGCTAAAAGAAAATCCGGGTATGCAATGGCCATATGTTGAGGGGAAGCCTACCAAATGGCGATTTAATGCTAAATACGATCCAGCTTGTACTAATGGTGAAGAATTTCATTTTTACGGTAAACCTGATGGTAAAGCTGTAATATGGCAACGACCTTATGAACCCGCGGCAGAAGAACCAGACAATGAATACCCATATTGGTTGAATACTGGGCGTGTGGTTGAACATTGGCACACAGGTTCAATGACTCGAAGAATACCTGTATTGCACAGAGCAATGCCCAAGGCTTATGTAGAATTAAACCCTGTTGATGCAAAATGTATGCAAATTAAAACAGGAGACAAGGTGAAATTAACAACTAGAAGAGGACAGATTATTCTTCCTGCTTCTGTTAACGAGCGAGGTGTACCAGCACCTATGCAAGTTTTTGTCCCTTTCTTTGATGAGAACATGTTAATTAATGAGATTACGCTAGATTCATTTTGTCCAATATCCAAAGAGCCAGATTATAAGAAGTGCGCGGTTAAAGTAGAAAAAGCTTAATGTTATGAAAAAACGTTTAGGAATTATTTCGCTTTTTATCGTCGTATTTATTGCTTTTATTGCAATTTGGAACTATAGCTATTATCAAGGTAAGGAAGAGGCTTATATTCCTGTAAATAGCAATAAATCAACACCTAGCATACCTTCTGAATCGGGTGTTTTTGAAAGATCTGAATACGCTATAGATTATGCTAAAATGCCAATCGATGAAAATCATCAACGCAGTATTCAGAATTATTATGACAATAGAGCCTTTTATGGAGCTCCTCCAAGTATTCCACATGAGGTAAATAGTGACAGAAATATGGGGGATAATAGTTGTCTTAAATGTCATGAAAATGGAGGTTATGTTGAAAAATATAAAGCATATACTCCAGTAACGCCACATCCTGAAAAGATTAATTGTCGTCAGTGTCACGTACCTCAAAAAACACAAACATTATTCAAAGCTACAAACTTTGAAAGAGGAACAACCCCAATGGTTGGTGCCAATAATGCTTTAGATGGCAGTCCTCCCGTAATTCCACATGATTTACAATTAAGAGAAAACTGTTTAGCATGTCATGCAGGTCCAAGTGCACCTAAAGAAATACGAGTAACGCACCCCGAAAGAATTAATTGTCGTCAATGTCATGTACCAAATAACAAGGTGACTGTCGATGTAGGTGACTTCATTAGAAAAACTGTAAAATAATGAAAAACGATACTTACTTAATATTAGTTTATAGTCTGATTTTATGCAGTGTTTTTATGTTTTCTTCATGCAAGCACAAAGAAGATGAATATCATAGTATTACGGATAAAATAGAAGCAAAAAGTAAGAACTATAAAGAAATAACAACAAGTTCTACCAAATTTTTGGAAGGTATGGAGTTATTCGAGATAACAGAAAATGAAATTACCTTTTTAATTCCAGAAAGAAAAAACAACATCAAATCTTATAAATGTACCGAGTGTCATACGGAACCTTTAGCAAAAATGCAGTCTAAGGATATTAAAAAGGCGCATTGGAACATTAAATTGAATCATGCAGCAAAAAATACAATGAACTGTGTTACTTGCCATAATAGTGAGCATATGGATGATTTGAGAAGTATAACTGGGCATAAAATAGATTTTAATAGGAGTTATAAACTATGCAGTCAGTGCCATCAAAAACAATATAAAGATTGGACAGGTGGTGCGCATGGAAAACGCATTAAAAGTTGGGCTTCTCCAAGAGCTTCTATGACTTGTGTTAACTGTCATAATCCGCATTCTCCAGGATTTGAAACGAAATGGCCAGCAAGGTTTAATACTCAAAAAATTAAAGAACGTAAATAATTTAGGCATGAGCAATAACAACAAAAAATGGTTTTCTCTAAACCTAAATACTAAACAGAAAAGAACGGAAAGTCCTTGCAGTTGTGGTAAAACAAATAGTAATTGTAGTTCAACTTCAAAGGAAGAAAAGTTGAGTAACCAGACTTTTTTTGAAGGAGCCATTAAAGCTTCTATTGGAGAAGAGGTGCATAAAGACGGATTTGAACAGGTTTTTGATTTGAAAATGGACCGAAGGTCTGCTTTTAAAAAATTAACAGCAAGTCTTTTAATTGGGGCAGGAGCAGTTTCTTCATGCACAAGTGTCGTTTCTAGTGATGAGTCGAAAGAAAAAGCACAGATAGACTGGGAAGAGCAATTTAAAGGGAACTACAAGTTGATGAGTGATAAGGAAAAAGAGGCTACTGTAAAGAGGCTTGTGCGTTCTTATCAGCTTAGAACAGGAAAAACTATTAACATGTCTTCTAAGAATGCAGAAGAAGATGTTTTATTTGGGTATGCCTTTAATATTTCTAAGTGCCAAGGGTACATGGATTGTGTAAATGCCTGTGTTGAAGAAAATAATCAAGACAGAAATTCTCAGATGCAGTACATCCGTATTCATGAAATGAAGGACGGTAAAGGTTTTAATTTTAATGAGGCAGATGATAACTATTATCATGAAGTACCTGCAGAAGGGCATTTCTATATGGGAACGCAGTGTTTTCACTGTGATAATCCTCCTTGTACGGAGGTTTGCCCAGTACAAGCGACCTGGAGAGAAAAAGATGGATTAGTTGTAGTGGATTACGATTGGTGTGTAGGTTGTAGATATTGTATGGCAGCTTGTCCATATGATGGTCGTAGGTTTAACTGGAGTAAACCAGAAGTTCCTGAGGAAGAAATTAACAAGAATCAACATTACTTAGGAAACCGCCTTAGAAAGAAGGGCGTTATGGAAAAGTGCACTTTTTGTGTACAACGCTCAAGAGAAGGTAAAAATCCTGCCTGTGTTGAAGCTTGCCCAACTGGAGCGAGAATTTTTGGAAATCTTTTGGATCCGAATAGTTCGATAAGATGGGTTTTGGAAAATAAGAAAGTGTTTAGATTAAAAGAAGATTTGGGTACAGAACCAAAGTTCTGGTACTTCATGGACTAAAAAATATACAATGAAACAACTTAAAGTTTTTGGAAGTTTAGTAAAAGACAGTTTTGATATTATAACTAAAGGAACCTTCAAATATCATGTATGGATGGGGTTTTTAACGCTTATAATGTTAATAGGGATGTACTGTTATTCTATTCAATTGGAATATGGCTTAAGTGTAACAGGAATGACAGACAGAGTAAGTTGGGGATTATATATATCTAATTTCACATTTTTGGTAGGAGTAGCCGCCGCCGCTGTGATGTTAGTAATGCCAACTTATGTTTTAAAGGATATCGATTTTAAACAAGCAGTACTAATAGGAGAAGGTTTAGCTGTAGCGGCTCTTATAATGTGTTTGGCTTTTGTAATTGCTGATATGGGAGGACCTTCCGTGTTATGGCATATGATACCAGGTATTGGCGTGTTTAACTTCCCTAATTCAATGCTAACTTGGGATGTTATTGTTTTAAATGGATATTTATTTCTTAATATTTCAATTCCTTTTTACATTTTATTTAGACATTATCAAGGAAAAGAATCTAAAAAAAGTGTGTATGTACCAGGAGCAATATTGTCCGTTTTCTGGGCAGTGGGAATCCACTTAGTTACGGCTTTTTTATATCAAGGACTACAAGCTCGTCCTTTTTGGAATAATGCCTTGTTAGGACCTCGTTTTTTGGCTTCTGCCTTTGCCGCTGGACCGGCTTTAATTATTTTGGTTTTAGCTATTATAAGATCTTTCACAGCCTTTAAGGTTGAGGACAAGACAATTAAAAAAATAGCGATGGTGGTTACCGTGGCGGCTCAAATAAACATTATTATGCTTATATCTGAGTTGTTCAAGGAGTTTTATGCGCCAACTCATCATAGTGAAAGTGCCTATTACTTGTTTTTTGGTTTGCACGGAAAAAAAGCTCTATTACCATGGATTTGGACAGCCATTTCCTTGAATGTTTTGGCTACTTTAATATTAACATTCCATAAGCTACGCAACAATTTAAAGGTATTGTATTTTGCCTGTTTTATTTTGTTTATTGCTATATGGATAGAAAAAGGATTCGGTTTAATAGTCCCAGGTTTTATTCCAGGACCTTATGGCAAAATTGCTGAATATACGCCAACAGGTATTGAAATAGGAGTAACGTTAGGAATTTGGGCTCTTGGAGCACTTATTTTTACAATATTAGCTAGGGTAGCCATTGGAATTGAAACCAACCAATTGCGCTATCGTAAATAAACGATTATGTTAGTGAGATTTGTTTATAAGCTTACTAACATAATTTTTATAGGTTTGACCAATAGGTACTATATGGTTTTGAACTAACTTTATTCTGTTTCCTTCAATAGTCTTTATTTTATTTATTGAAATTATAAAAGACTTGTGTATTCTGATAAAAATATTTTCAGGAAGAATTTCATCAAAAGATGATATTTTTTCATGACATACAATCATCTCTTCCGAAACCATGTAAATTTTGCAATAGTTACCATAGGCCTCCACGAATAGAATATCATTTGGGTTAATTCGATGGTGTTTTTTATCTCCTTTGATAAAAAAGTAAGAGTTTTCATTACTTTCAACTGGTATATTTTGAGGTGTTTGGTGTTTTGGAATATCATCTGAAACTTTATTTACGGCCTTTATAAAACGTTCAAAACTAAACGGTTTTAACAAGTAATCAAGTACACTTAATTCAAAGCCTTCTAATGCAAATTCACTATACGCAGTTGTTACAATTATTTGTGGAGGGTTAGCCAGTGTTTTTAAAAGATCAAACCCTTTTAGTTTTGGCATGTTCAAATCTAAAAAAATCAAGTCAACATGATTACTCTTTAAATATTCCATTGCCTCTAGTGCATTATAGCAATTTGCTTTTAAAGAAAAATTTGAAAGTGTACCAGCAAACTCCT
Source organism: Tenacibaculum xiamenense (assembly GCF_964513065.1). Lineage (NCBI taxonomy): Bacteria > Pseudomonadati > Bacteroidota > Flavobacteriia > Flavobacteriales > Flavobacteriaceae > Tenacibaculum > Tenacibaculum xiamenense. Next base: position 380,689 of record NZ_CAZEQU010000033.1, on the reverse strand, counting down.
CAATAATTTCATGCGCTAATGGTTCGTCATCAACAATAATATAATTAATCATTCATGTAAATATTTAATTGTACCTCAAACTCTTTGTCAGATTTTTTAATATGCAACTCATGATTATCCGGATAGGTTAATGCAAGTCTACGTTTCAGATTTTTCAATCCAATACCAGAGTCTTGATTCTTAGTTTCTTCATCGAAATTGTTCTTTATAGAAAAGAAAACTCCTTTCAAATTACTTTCAAGTTTTATATGAATAAAAGCATTGCTGGTTAAACGTTCCATACCATGTTTAAAAGCATTTTCAACTAAAATAATAAAAAGTAAAGGTGCTATTAAGTTATTTTTGGTATTCTCTATATGAAATTGAATATCGTTATTGTTTCTATGTCGAATTTTATGAAGCTCAATATAGTTTTTTAAATAGTTAATTTCTCTTTCTATTGAAACGTTTTCCTTTTCCCCTTCATAAATAGTGTAGCGCATCATATCTGACAATTTCAAAATAACTTCAGGAGCTTTAGTCGAGTTCTTTATAGTAAGTGAGTATAAATTGTTAAGTGTATTAAAGAAGAAATGTGGGTTTATCTGTGTTTTTAACAAACTTAATTCTGCTTGTGATTTTTCTTGTCGTAAAGTTTTTATCAATTTCGATTGCTCATAAACCCATAGTAATACTAGTAAAGGGAGAGAACCTATTAGTATGGGAAGAATCCATTCATCCTTAATTATTAAATAGTTTTCGTATTGATCTGTTTGGAATCTATAGTAATAGAAAACTAGTAATATTATTGAATAAAACGTTATTAATATTTTTTTATACTTCTGAATAAATTTTGGAGCAAACAAGTTGAAAATAGCGAACCAAAATAGAAGCATTATGGTCATGGTTAGTGGATTATCTGGTATGTCAATCCAACGATCTATAACAAGTGCTATAAAAAGTAGTACAATTGAAATAATAATCTTAATTCCTATTTTCTTCCTGTCAATTTTTGTCATTTTTAGCAAATTGTTCAACAAAAAAGAAAGTCCTACCCACCAAAAAACGGTAATAACCAATACTTCAATAGGTTGATTGCTAGGAATGTTGAGTATTCCTATAATGTGCAAAATATAAAGAAGTAAAATTAGAATAGGCAAAACAATAATGAATGCCTTGTATTTCTGTAAATAGTTTAAGATCATAAGGCAAAAATACTCATGTTAATGCCGAAGAACAATTAATTTGATGAACATTACTTTTTTTGGGTCGTACTCTATGAAAATTGCGATAAACCTAATTGAACTTGAAATTAGTGTTGAGCATAGCAAAAAACTCTTAGGATATCAATTTAATTATTAAGTATTTAAAGCCGAGTTTACATTCGTGTAATAAATGAAATGACTTCACTGAATGATTAAATAATAAATATTACATGAATACCTTATTAATAAAAAAAATTACCAAACAGTACGCAAATGGTGTAAGTGCGTTAAATGATGTTTCTCTCGAACTTAAAAATGGTTTATTTGGGTTGTTAGGACCTAATGGTGCAGGAAAATCATCTTTAATGAGAACAATTGCCACTTTGCAAGAGCCGACTTCTGGAACTATATCTTTTAATGGAGAGGATTGTATAGAAAACCCACAAAAACTAAGAAGTCAGTTAGGATATTTACCACAAGAATTTGGGGTGTATCCTAAAGTTAACGCGGAGGATTTATTACATCATTTGGCGGTTTTAAAAGGAGTAGTTTCCAAAGGAGAAAGAAAAGAGCAGGTAAATGCTCTTTTGGAACAAACCAATTTATACGGACATCGAAAAAAATCGGTCAATACCTTTTCAGGAGGAATGCGTCAAAGATTTGGAATAGCTCAGGCATTACTAGGAGACCCAAAATTGATTATAGTTGATGAACCTACGGCAGGTTTAGATCCAGAAGAGCGCAACCGTTTCTTGAATCTACTTAGCGAGATTGGTGAGAATGTGATTATTATTCTCTCAACTCATATTGTGGAAGATGTTAGAGATTTATGCAACAATATGGCCATTTTAAATAAAGGGAAAATTGCTGTTCAAGGAAATCCAATAGAGTTGACAGATAACTTATTAGATAAAACCTGGATAAAAACCATAAAAAAGAGTGAAATAAAATCTTACAAACAGAACTATCATGTTTTATCTACAAGACTTTTGGCAGGTAAAACACAAATACAAATTTTATCAGAAGAGAATCCTTCTAATGGTTTCAATTCTTATAAGCCAGATTTAGAAAGTGTTTACTTTTCTTATTTGAATCCAATACTAAAATCATAATTCTTAAAACACAAAAATGAAATTATTTAACTTAATATTATTTGAAACCAAATTTCAGCTCAAACAAAGAGCTTTTATAGGTTTTAGTATTGTTTTTTTATACTTCGGTTATCTTATATCGAGCCAAGGGGCTATTGCTTCAAATTTAGATTTTAACTCGGTCTATGAGATAACTAGTAAGGTAGCCTTGTTAAGTTTAGGCGTAGTTTTCGCAATTATGTTTTTTTCTGTAAGTGGTTTGTTAAGAGAAAAACAACATAAAATGGAAGCACTTATTTACTCAAGTCCGATTTCCAAAAAAGATTTTTTTATAAGTAGGTTTATAGGGGTATTTATTCCTTCAGTTATTGTTTTTAGCATGAGCTTGTTGGGGTTGTTTTTAGGGTATACTCTTTCTGGGCTTACACCGGACCGACTTCAAAGTTTTCAATTAACCAAATATGTGCTCAGTTGGGGTGTTTATGTTTTGCCTAATGTGTTTATATGTACGTCTATAATTGCTTCTATTAGCATGTTAACCAAAAATAGTCTGGCAACCTATGTGAGTGCGATAGTAATCTATATCAGTTACTTTTTGTGTGCTATGTTTTTTAATTCTCCAATTATGGCAAATGCGGTGTCTCCATCACCAGAAAATATGATGGTTGCATCTTTGCTAGATCCATTTGGTATCTCTTCTTTTTACGAACAAACCTTATATTGGACTCCAGCGGATAAGAATTCAAAAATAATAGCCGTTTCTGGCTTACTCTTAGGTAATCGTTTATTATGGATAGCAATGGCTTTTGTATTTATGTACTTAACGTATTGTTTCTTTTCATTTAAAGAAGGGAATAGAAAAATTAAAAAACAAAAAGTACAAAAGGAGCATACAAACTCTACATCATATAAAAATATTAGACCTCAGTTAGGTTTTTATTCATCCTTGAAAAGCTTCGGTTCAGTTTTAAAGCTTGAATTGAGTTCTATTTTTAAAAGCACTCCTTTTCTGGTTATAATTTTATTATGGATTGTTGTTTTTACAATGGAAGTTTACACAAGAATATATGAAAGTGGTCCTTATAATGAAAGTTTATATCCAACGACAAGTATACTTCTTGAAATTGTAGAGATTCCGCTACAATTGCTAAGTCTGATATTGATAGTTTTTTTTAGTGGGGAAGTAATTTGGAGAGAAAACTCTGAAAAAATCAACCAGTTGGTCTATGTAACACCAACGTCGAATTATGTGTTTTTTATTGCTAAGTTTTTAGCAGTATTTTTATTGCCTCTTGTCTTATTGATGATAAGTATTGTTGGTTCTATAGTTTTTCAACTGATGTTTAGCTATGGTACTGTGGAAATAAATTTATACATGAACAGGTTTTACTTTGTTGTAAATAGTTTCTCATTTTACTTATTTCTAGCATTTTTCATTCACAGTATTGCCTCTAATAAATATTTAGGAATGGCTATTTTAACTATGTGTATCGTTATTTTTGCGACTCCTTTGTCTGGAATGATCGGATTAGAATTACCTATTTTTAAATTAGGAAGGTTACCGAAAGTGGCTTATAGCGATTTGTATGGGTACGGGGATAATTTAAAGATGTTTAATTATTATGCTTTAGTATGGGGTACTTTGGGCGGATTATTGGCTGTTCTTTCATTTAAACTATGGAAAAGAGGAGTAGAGTTTGGTTTCAATCAAAGTAAAATCCTCCTAAGAAAGAAATGGAGTAGTTGGCATAAGTTTACGGTTGGTCTTTTAAGTGTACTTTTAATAATATCGATTGGACTCGTATACTATAACACTCATATTGCTTCAACTTATATAGATTCGGCACAAGAACTTGATTTAAGGGAAAATTATGAACGTAAGTATAAAAAATATGATGTAAAAAGACAATTAATTCCAAGAGACTTAAAATTTGACGTACAAATATATCCTGATGAACGAAAGTACAGTATTTCCGCAGCCTATGTTCTTGAAAACAAAGGGGAGCAACCATTAAAGGAGTTACTTGTTTCTGAGATCATTCCTACCCATAGAATGAAAATTGAAGGCGCAACCTTAAGAATATATGATAGTATTCATAATGTTAGAATATTCGAATTTAAGAAAGAACTAAAGCAAGGTGAAAGAATTAAGTATAGTTATTCTCTCGAGTATGAAAACAAAGGGTTTGAAACCAACAGAAGTATTGTGAAAAATGGTTCTTTTATAAAAAGGGATAATTTTGATCCAATTTTAGGTTATAGTTCTGGTTATGAGATCCAAAATGCTCAAGAAAGAAAAGAAAGAGGGCTTCCCCTTATAAAGGCGAATCATAATAAAACGCATATACATTTAGAAAATGAACATTATGAAAAACTGGTCTTTGAAACAGTGGTTTCGACTCAGAGTAATCAAATAGCCATTGCTCCTGGAGACTTAATTAAGAAATGGAAAGAAGGAGGAAGGAATTACTATCATTACAAAGTATCAGAAAAATCAGCACCTTTTATTGCATTTATATCAGGAGATTACGAATTAAAGAAGGATGACTTCCAAGGAATTCAGATAGAAAACTATTATCACTCTAATCATTCATCAAATATTTCGGATATAGAGCATTTTACTAAAGAGACAATTGGATATTGTCAGGACAATTTTGGTGAGTTTCCTAGTAATCATGTGCGAATCGCGGAAATACCTAATCATTTTAGGTTCGGAGGAATCGCTTTTCCTGGCACGATAGTAATGGTTGAAGATAAATTATATTTAATAGATAGCCATTCAACCAATTTTAACGTTGTTGCTAAACGAACGATACATGAAATAGCTCATCAATATTGGGGACATACATTAACGCCTAAAAGTGTTGATGGAGGAGGGCTCATAACGGAAGGGTTTTGTAAATACACGGAGGCCGTTATTATGGAAAAGTTATTCGGAAAACAAATATTATGGCAATTGAACGAACAAGCAAATAATAGATACTTTTCGGGAAGATCTTATGCTGAGGTAGAAGAAGTGCCTATATATCTAGAAAACGGACAAGGACATTTAATTTACGGAAAGGCTTGTATGGCATTTACTGCTCTTAAAGAACTTATTGGTACAGATACCTTAAATAGAGCAATAAAAACATTGTTAAACACGCATAAGAATGATGTTGAGCCAAAGGTTACCTCACTAGATCTTCTTGAAGCATTATATGAAGTTAGCCCAAAAGAATACCATAAATTAATTGATGATTGGTTTAAACGTATTATTACATATGATTTGACCATTGAAAACGTAGAAACTGTAAAACTAAACTCAATTGAGTTTAAAACAAAGTTAACTGTTAAGGCCAAGAGGTTTGAACAACAAATAGGAGGTAAGATGCTAGAAATAGCAATTGATGAGCCTATTCTAATAGCATTGTTTAATGACCATCCGAGTATGGCAAGACCAGAGGATACTCTTTATTTGAAACATCATTTAATAAATAAATCGAGCCAAGAAATAACAATAATAACTAAGAAGAAACCTTCTTTTGTTGCAATTGACCCTTATGGAACTCGTGTAGAAGAACGAAGAGTAGATAATTTGAAACAACTATAGTATAAAAATAAAGCCTGCAGTTCGCAGGCTTTATTTATTTCTATTTAGCAAGGTTATTTAATGTTGGCAATAGCCACTTGAGCACCTACACGTATAAAAGGACCGTTATCAGAATTGTTATCTGGCAATGGATTTACTACAGTAAATTGCTTAATAGCCTTTGGTTGAAATACCAAACACATACTTGAACCACCATAGCTAAACCAACCTAATTCATCTCCTTTTTTAACATAGTCACCTGGTTTTATTTGAATTTCTACAGAAGAAATTTCAGTGATTCCAATAGGAATTACTGCCACTTTCCCAATAGCTGGGTTTTCATGTTCAATAATTACCAAGCCTCTTGTATTTACATTGGCTTCGTAACCTTGAGAGTAGGTTCCTGCCGTTGGATCGAAACCATGATCTCCTTGGTTTAGCAACTCACTAAACATATATCCTGGAATTACTTCAGCCTTTATAACTCTCCCTGAAATTGGAGCTCTCCATCTGTGGTAATCATTACCACTTAGAAATGATTGAAATACAGTTCCTCCAACAAAATCATCTACGAAGTTATTATCTAATAAATGTACTAAGGAATAAGGCTGGTTTTTGGCATAAATATCATCTTCACGTTTTACATTTTCGGCAATTCTGTATACTGTACCATCATTCGCAGAAACAATTACATGATCATTTCCAACACCATCAATAGGTCTACATACAGGAATAATTTGTCTATGGAAAAAGTCGTTAAAACTTTTGAATGTCCAATGAATAGGATCTTCTAGCTTCATTTCTTCGGTAACGAACTGATCTAAATTATTCTTTTTTACGGATTCAGGTGATAACCAACCACCACTTTTAGTGGTTACTACATTTAGAGAAGCTGATGAATCGAGATAAGCACACCATTCCTTTAAAATAAGAGAAAGAGCTTGATTGAAAGTTTCATTTCTAAATAAGAGCCATCCATTTGGAGTAGCCATCATGTATACGAAAAGACCAGACATTGGAAAGGCTGAATGACTTACATTTGGGAGAAACTCAGGTGCTCTAGTAATGATATAGTTTAATGTATTTAATAAATCTTCTATATTTTCAATGAAATAAGGAGCTGTAGGTTCAAAATGCTTATGAACTTCTAAGCCTTCCGCAATTGTTTTATTTACAAGCTCTCTTAATTCTTGATTTTTTTCTAACAATACTTGTAAAGCTCTAACAGAAGGTTCGTATTCTTCAACCTTATTTTCTTTCGCTAGTTGGACAATATCACTAAGCCATTTTCCAATTTGAGAAAGATCTTTATCAATATAACCAGAGATCACACCATACCGATGCTCAAAGTTGTTTGAAAAACGTTCACGAGCGGTTAATTCTTTTTTTAGGGTTTCCATGTTGGTCAGTTTTTAATTATTCAATACTTAAATATAAAAGCAAGAAATGAGAATCTTACTAAGTAAAATTGCTGAAAATGAACTAGGTAGTTTCCCTGTAACCACAAAACCAAACCCCTTAAGCAATACAATAAATTACTGTTAGTATATCATTAAATATTTTTTAAGTTATTTATTATGAAAAAAGTATCGATAGTAGTATCCAAAAAAAAGCCTGCAACTGCAGGCTTTTTAACATATATAAGAATTAGAATAAATCTTCTAATAATGAATCCTCAACTAAATTAGGAACAGTAACTTTTAGATTAGGAGTACGTTTCATTTCACGTTTAATTGCAAATAAGGCCTCTTTGTTTCTTGCCCAGCTTCTTCTAGCAATTCCGTTATTAACATCGTAAAACAGCATCTTTTTTAAGCGAGCATCGGCTTCAGGGCTTCCGTCTAATAACATACCGAAACCTCCGTTCATTACTTCACCCCAACCAACACCACCACCATTGTGGATTGATACCCAAGTAGCACCTCTAAAACTATCTCCAATAACGTTATGAATAGCCATATCAGCAGTGAACTTACTTCCGTCATAAATATTAGAAGTTTCTCTATATGGTGAGTCTGTTCCACTAACATCATGATGATCTCTTCCTAAAACCACAGGTCCAATTTTACCCTCGGCAATAGCATTGTTAAATGCTTCCGCAATTTTAGCACGTCCTTCAGCATCTGCATATAAAATACGCGCTTGAGATCCTACAACCATTTTGTTTTTCTTGGCATCTTTAATCCAAGTGATATTATCTTGCATTTGCAGTTGAATTTCCTCAGGAGAATTCTCCATAATTTCCTGTAAAACGGAAGCTGCAATTTCATCGGTAGCGTCTAAATCTTCTGGTTTTCCAGAGGTACATACCCAACGGAAAGGACCAAAACCATAATCAAAACACATTGGTCCTAGAATATCTTGGACATAAGAAGGGTATTTAAAATCAATACCGTTTTCAGCCATTACTTCAGCACCAGCTCTAGAACTTTCAAGTAAGAAAGCATTTCCATAATCGAAGAAATAAGTTCCTCTTTCTGTATGTTTATTGATGGCAGCTGCATGACGGCGTAAGGTTTTTTGAACTTCTTCCTTAAAAACTTCAGGTTCTTCACGAATTAATCTGTTTGATTCTTCGTAAGAAATATCAGCAGGGTAGTAGCCTCCAGTCCAAGGAATGTGTAAAGAAGTTTGATCAGAACCTACATGAATGAAGATTTCTTCTTCATAAAAACGTTCCCATATGTCTACTACGTTCCCAATAAAGGCAATTGATACAACTTCTTCTTTTGATTGAGCTTCACGAACACGTGAAACTAATTCGTCCATATTATCAATTAAAATATCAACCCAACCTTGCTCATGACGTTTCGTTGCTGCTTTTGGATTTACTTCCGCTGCAATGGTAATACAACTAGCTATATTCCCTGCTTTCGGTTGAGCTCCACTCATTCCTCCAAGACCAGCAGTTAAGAAGATTTTTCCTTTTGGAGTATCTCCTTTTTGCAATATTTTACGGAAAGCATTCATTACAGTAATGGTTGTTCCATGCACAATTCCTTGAGGGCCTATGTACATGTAAGAACCCGCTGTCATTTGTCCATACTGAGTAACACCTAGAGCATTAAACTTTTCCCAATCGTCAGGTGAAGAGTAATTCGGAATCATCATTCCATTGGTAACAATTACCCTTGGGGATTCTTTAGAAGAAGGAAATAAGCCCATTGGGTGGCCTGAATACATATGAAGTGTCTGCTCATCTGACATAGTAGCCAAATACTGCATTGTTAACAAGTATTGTGCCCAGTTTTGAAAAACAGCTCCATTACCTCCATATGTAATTAATTCTTCAGGATGTTGTGCAACTGCAGGATCCAAGTTATTTTGAATCATAAGCATAATTGAAGCCGCTTGTAATGATTCTGCTGGATATTCTTTAATATCTCTTGCATAAATATCATAGTTTGGCTTAAAACGATACATGTAAATCCTTCCAAAGTCATTCAGTTCCTGAGCAAATTCAGTAGCTAGCTCCTGATGCCATTCTGCAGGGAAATAGCGCAGAGCATTTCTTATAGCCAATTGCTTTTCTTCTTTTGACAAAATATCTTTTCTCTTTGGAGCTCTATTTATTCCTTCAGGATAAACTCTTTTTTCTGGTAATTCCGAAGGAATTCCTTGTAATATTAACTCTTTGAATGTCATAATTAGGCTACTTTAAATGCTTGTTCTTTTATTAATTTAATTAAGGCGTAGATATCATCTTTTAATACTCGATCATCTTCTAATTTAGCTACTTTATTACGGATAATTGCAAAGTTCTCTTCAATGATATCAGAAAAGGTGTTAGGTCTTCTAAATTCCATAGCTTGAGCCGCATACATAAACTCAATAGCGAATATCTTTTCTAAATTTCCTAATATTTGATTGAATTTTCTTCCTGAAATACTTCCCATTGAAACATGATCTTCTTGTCCCATCGATGTTGGAACACTGTCTGCAGAAGGAGGGAAGCACAACGATTTATTTTCAGTTACTAGAGCTGCCGTGGTGTATTGAGGAATCATAAATCCTGAATTTAAACCACCTGCATTGGTTAATAAACGAGGCAATCCATACTTTCCTTCTAAAAGTAAATAACACCTTCTGTCAGAAATGTTTCCTAACTCAGACGCGGCAATAGATGCATAATCTAAAGCCATTGCTAATGGTTGTCCATGGAAGTTTCCTCCAGAAATAGCTTCTGTTTCACTTAATACAATAGGATTATCTGTTACTGAATTCATTTCAATTTCAGCCAATTCTTTTAAATGGGCATAGGCATTTCTTGAAGCCCCATGAACTTGAGGCATACAGCGAATTGAATACGGGTCTTGAACACGCTCACATTCGAAATGTGCTTCTAAATTCTGAGAACCATTTAAGAGCATACTAATTCGCTCAGCTACCTTTAAATTGCCTTTAAATGGTCTTATGGTGTGTAATTCCTTTCTAAAAGGTGAGCTACTTCCTTGAAAACCTTCTAAAGACATGGTTCCAGCAACATCAGCCAAATCCAATAAATATTCCATTTTCTTAAGACCTGCTATTGCATGCGAAAGAATAAATTGGGTTCCATTGATTAATCCTAAACCTTCTTTAGCACTTAGTTCAATAGGAGCTAAATTATGCTGTGCAAGTACTTCTTTAGCAGGTTCGATATCATTTCCTATCCAAAATTCACCTTCACCGAATAATGGTAAAAACAAATGCGATAAAGGTGCTAAATCACCAGATGCACCAACAGATCCTTGTTCAGGAACAATAGGAGATAAATCATTTTCAATGAAGTAAATAATGCGTTCAACAACTTCCAAACGTACACCTGAAAATCCTTGAGATAGGGCATGTACTTTGGTAATCATCATTAACTTCGATAAAAATGGGTCAATAGGGTTACCAACACCAACGGCATGAGTAATTAATAAGTTTTTTTGAAGTAAACTGGTTTCTTCTGGTGAAATTTGAGTATCACATAAAGGGCCAAAACCTGTATTTATTCCATATACCGCTTTATCTGACGCAGCCATAGTTTCTACCTTGGCACGGCAAGTATTTATTTTGTTGATAGCTTCTTCTGTAAGCCCAGCTTTTAAGTTATTTTTTGCTATTGCTATAACTTTATCAACTGTTAATGTATCAATTCCGTATTTAAACATTCTTCGTAACGTTTTTATTATTTAGTTGTGTTTTATTCTCTTAATTTTAAGATCATTCGATCCATTCCTCTTAGTTCTTCTTTAAAACCGGGCTCATCAATGTGAGTTTTACTATGAAACTCAAAGCCTAACTTTTTATAAAAAGCAATAGCATCGTCATTTGATTCTACCACAGATAAGAAGAAATGTCTTTTACCTAATTCTTTTACCAAACCTATAAGCTCCTTCATGGCTTCTTTACCAATGCCTTTACCACTATATTCAGGTAACATGTATATTTTCTCAAGTTCACTAATGTCTTGATCACTTGCTATTGGTGAATCCTGAACGGTATTATTCAGTTTAATAAAACCTACGTTTGTTTTATTATGTTGAATAAAATAAAACAAATGTTCTAAACTTTCAATATCAGACTTCAATCCCATATAGTCTGCTTCCTTGGCTAAGTATTGTTCCATACCATTTTCAACCCAATGATTGGAAAATACTGAAGAATAAGCTTTAATATATATTTTTTGTAATTCTAAAATATCACTCGTTGTTATACTTTTTAATATCATATTAAAACCACTTTTTTATATAGTTACAGGAAGTTTTACAAATTTATTATTATTTTTGATAGACAACAATATTAATTAATACTTGAATTAATAACTATGAGTTATCAATTAGAGCTACGACATTTAAAGTATTTTCTGGCGGTTGCAGAGGAGTTACACTATAGAAGAGCAGCTGAAAAGCTATTTATTTCACAACCTGGTTTAAGTAAACAAATAAAGCAGTTGGAAGAAAAACTAGATGTTCAATTGTTTGAGAGGCACAATAGAAAAGTAGTTTTAACGAAAGCAGGGGAGTATTTGAAGGTTGAAATAACTAAAAATTTAAAAAACCTAGATAATATTTTAAATCATGCAAAGCTAATTAACACAGGGAAGGATGGTAATTTAAAATTTGGTTATGTAGGATCTGCAATGCAAGATATTATTCCAAATCTCTTAGTAAGACTTAATCAACAATATCCAAATATATCCTTTGGATTAAAGGAAATGGATAATAAAAGTCAAATCGAGAGTTTGTTATCTAATGAAATAGACATAGGTTTTGTAAGGGTAGAGAAGGTACCAAAGAGTATCGAGAGAAAAACGGTTTTAAAAGAATCGTTTTGTTTAGTACTTCCAAAGAGCCATGAAATTAATGCGTATAACTTTAAATCGTTGAAAGATTTTCAAACAGAACCTTTTATTTTGTTTGATGCCAAGTATAGCGTTTCTTATTATGAAAAAGTAATGGAGATATTTGAGCAATTCCGATTTACCCCCATTGTTTCTCATAATACCATTCACGCGGAGTCTATTTACAAACTTGTAGAAAATGGATTTGGTATTTCAATTGTACCTAAATCATTGACTAAAACAAACTATACGGGTATTCAATTCATTGAATTAAACAAAATTCCTCAACGTACTACCTTATCGGCTGTTTGGAGTAAAGAGAATAGAAACCCAGTTATACAGAATGCTATTAACTTGTTGCATTCATTTTAGTTGTAAGAAGGCCGTAACCATTATTTTCATAAACTGCAATTATTAAGGAGTATATGAACCGAACCTGTTTAAAGAAAAAAGGCCTCTTAAAAAAGAGACCTAGCATTACTTGAATTGAATATTTACTTAATTAGTTTTAAAGAATTTAAAACAGGAACTTCTGATTCATATTCATCATCAGAAATTATTATTGAATAGATGATTTCAAACTTTTTTCCAATAAATTTCTCATCATCTAAATCGTATTTAGACAATAATTCTTGAGAAATATCATCGAATGTAAGCTCTATTTCTTCATCGTCATCGTCCAAGTAACCAAAGGTATATCCCGAAAAATCAGTTCCCTTATATGTTGCTTCTAATTTAATAGGATCATTATCTAATGGAGCCTTCTCTTTGAAAGAAAGTCCCATAATTACCACTAGAATAAAAAAAGAGTTTAATAATAATGCTTTCATTTTATATTATTTTATGTTATTATTTCTTAAAATCTTGGAATTTTGCCACAACAAGTCCAAGAAACTTTTAGCATTAACTCAAATAAATAATCATGCTCGTGGGGTGATTTTTTTTTAATTTTTCATAAAACTAAGTTTAACAGTTAAGAATCAATTATATTACAAAATGTCAAGTATTTGAGAATATTCATCAACATCTATATTTACCTCAAATAATTTTATAGATTTCCAGATGATTACTTTTGCTACCTCTGGATTAAATCCTAATGCTATTGCATATTTCATCAATAATTTTGATTCTTGATCATCTATTTTATGATCTGAATATGTTATTTTAAAGAGATCTAATAGTCTTTCCAATCTGTCTTCAATATTATTTTGAGGTATAATTGGATATTTAGAAGGATTCTTTAATATAGTCTTGTACTCTTCAGTATTTATATCTAGTTTTTTTACAAACTTTTTTATGATACTTTCTTCATTAAAATTAATGTGTCCATCTGCTAAAGCAATGTTTACAATAGCTGAAAAATGAGCCATATTATTTCTATGGTAACTTGACTCATATAAGTCGACAATACTCATATTGATATTAGTTTTATTGACCTTAAATGAAAAGGTCATTATGTTCTTTAAATGTTTTAAACTCTATATAATAATCATTAGGATCTTTCACAAAAAATGAACTTTGTTCACCATGTTTATCTTCGAAAAAAGTTGTTTTTACGATAGTATCTTCTGACCACTTAATGACTTGATCATAAACGTAATCCCAATGATCATTTTCTAATATCACGCCAAAATGAAAAGAAGGGAGTCTCTCTTTTTCGAGTATATAAAAAGGGAATTGAAAATTATAATTATCAATTAAAACAAACGTTAACTGGTTTCCAAATAAGTTAATATCAACCCATTTATCTGTTTTCCTTCCTTTGTCGAAACCTAGCTCGTACGTGTAAAACTTTAAAGTATTATCTAAGTCTTTACATGGTAAAGACATATGGAATAAGGCATTCATTAGTTACATTAGTTTTAATTTGTTAATTCTAAAAACAACATCATTCGCTTCTTCAGAAAGTACTATTTCTAAATATTCTATATAAAATTTTCTATTAGAATAATCTCCTGATTTTAAGTTGTACAACTCTAAAATTGATGGGTTAACTTCTTCAAAGTCCAGAATTTCATCATTTTCTAACTCAAACGAATAATATCCGTTATCGTAAGTCAACATCTTTCCTGTTGATATTATCAGTTGTTCAAAATTATTATCCATAATCAATAATTTATTTGATTATCATCGTGGTTATCATAAAAATCGAAACCACTAATATCATCGTTAGGAATAAAATCATCATTTACTCTTTTGTTTATTTTAATTAAGTAAATGTTACCTTCTAAATGCACTTGCACGGCTTGTTGAGTTTCACCTTTAGCATTGGAAAAAGTAATAATGCTCTTATCATCAAAACCATACGGGTACATTTCTTTTAAAAGAGTTAAAACTTCGTTTGACAACTTTTCATAACTAACAATTGTTCTTTTCATGTGTTTACATTATTCTTGATTATTAAATAGGATAGAGTATATCAATCCTATTCAAAAAAATTACGATTGTATTTTTTTGCGTAAAAGCAATAAATTCATTGACCACAACTAGTAATTAGTATAGTGGCTTATAAATAACAATAAGAATTCAAAATAAGTTAGACTCGTAAAGCCAAACAATCTCCACTCTGCATATAAAAGTTAAGAGGTAAAGAATAAATTAAAAGTAATGGAGATACCTTAATTTTTTCGCTGTGTTTCCAAAACACAAAGTAACTTTTCATCTCCTGAAAAAGGTTACTAACGAAATAAGCAAAACATAACATTTGACTTATAAATAAGATATAGTAAATATATATTTTTTTTTGACATAAAAAACTTTTTCGAAAAAAGATATATAAAAAAATAAAAACCTAGCAGTCAAGATTTAGATTTGTTTAAAATTTCAATAGTATTATAAAGAATAAAAATATTTTGTTTGTTTGTTTTAAACTTTTAAAAGATTGTAAAAGCTAGTAATTTGTTTTACTTTTCAAGTTAAATCAAACTCTTTATATAATATCTTAATAGTGTCACCAATGTGCATTAGATGGTGAAAAAATAGAATTACACTGGCGGTTAAATTTGATAAAATAGACCATTGTGCAAAGATACCTACTCCTAAAATAGCCAATATAGAAGAGGCAAATAGTCCAACTTGTTTGAAGTCAATTCCACTTATTATTAAAATAGAAAATGCAGAAGTTAATATATATACCAAATATCTTTATACGATTTATATTGATTGAACTGTTCAATTGTATCGATTTTTGTTTATAGAAAACTGTTGTCGTTATAAACAACTACATCCATTTCAACCTCAGGTTGTTTCTGAGTTCCTACAAAAAACAGGAGTTTCAGGAATGGTGAATCCTCTTATATTTTAACTTTATTCGTATTAATCATATTTAAAACTCCTGTTTCATATTCACTAATTTCAGGAAGAATAAGTAATGAAATAGCAGTATTAATGGTTACTTTTTCATAATATTTTCATCAATCAATTTGGTGAAAAAGTTGTGTTTATAATTATAAATAATAATAGTTCTCTTTGAATCATTAATGTACTTCTTAATAATATTTGTTTCTGAATTGTCCCAATCTGGTTTTTTAAAGCTTATATCAATATCTTGTAAAAGTTCTAGCAGTTTTAATTTGTGAATATTTTGTTTGTTAATGATGATTTCTCAGCCAAATTTAAAACTTCAATACTGCTTGAAGTTAATGTGATAGACTTTTCTTAAAACAAAAAAATATAAAAGTTATTTTTTACGGTTTTTCAAATCGATTTTTAGCGTATTATTGGAAGGTTAAAACAATAATAAAAAAAATAATGTTAAAAGATACCGAAATCATTTTCCCAAATACTTTAGAGCCTGAAAATCATTGGTATGAAAAATCTTTAAATGCAACCATTCACCCCATGGTAAGTTACTTTTTAAATTTAAAAACGGAACGAATTATTAAACGTTATTGTCATTTAAATCCCAAAGTAAGTTCTAAAGACCTGGAGAGCATTTTGGCATATAAACCAGAACACTATCATTTATCAGGAGCAGATTTGCTTCATGTGACCACCGAAAAAGGAAATAGACAAATGGTAGTAATAGAAAATAATTCTTGCCCTTCTGGTCAAAAATCAATGCCTCTGTTAAATGAATATGAAGAATCAGGTGGGTATGGTAAATTCATGGAATTAACGATAAAACCGATTCTAAAGAAAAGAGGAAACGACGCTGTGGCAGTTATTTATGATAAAAACTACATGGAGGCATCTGGCTATGCGCATGCGATGGCTGACATGCTTAATAAAAAAGTATATTTGGTACCATACTACCATGATGATAAAAACGAACATGTAGATGTTAGTGGTGATTCAATACAACTAAAAATTGATGGTGAATGGTTGAAATTAGGATTGGTTTTTAGATATCTTACCCAAAAACCATGGAATAGACTTCCTATATATTCCAAAACAAAAATTGTAAACCCTACTATTGTATGTTTAGCAGGAGGAAGGAACAAAATGATTGCATCCAAAGCATATTCTTTTTATAATGCTGAATTAATGGAACAAAACCTTAAAATTTTAACTCCACATACAATTTGGGATGTTAACAAGAATGAAATTCCATTATGGGTTAGTAAACTAGGAGGTAAGGCAGTTGTTAAAAATCCTTATAGCAATGCAGGACAAGGAGTGTATACTATTGTAAACCAGGAAGAATTGGATAGTTTTATGCAATTAGACTTCGATTATGATAAGTTTATAGTTCAAAGCTTGGTAGGAAATTATAACTGGAGTTCAACTACCAATGAAGGAAAGTTTTATCATGTAGGAACCGTTCCTAATCAAAAAGGACAATCCTATGTCTTAGATTTTAGGATGATGATACATGCAACACCAAATGGTTATAGACCGCTGTCAATATATTCAAGACGTGCCAAAGCTCCTTTAAAAGATGAATTAGAAAATGGTAAATCTTCATGGGATATTTTAGGTACCAATTTATCTTTCAAAAAAGAAAATGGCGATTGGGGGTCTGATACAAATAGGTTGTTAGTGATGGAAAGAAAAGAGTTTAATAACTTGGGTATTGGATTGGATGATTTAATAGAAGCCTACATCCAAACTGTTTTAACATCGATAGCAATAGATAAAATGGCGATACGCTTGTTGAATAAAAAAGGAGGATTTAGGCGAAAACTTTTTAAATCTCTCAATGATGATGAATTATTAATTAAGGAAATATTATAATGCCGAAGTTTCAAAAAATTCCTATCATCAAAAGAATTAAGCTAGACTCTTTTGATAAATGCACTTTGTCCTATCGATGGTTGCATATTGTATCAAACGGTATTGGTCAACCAATTTACATACCTGTTATCATAGCCAAAGGAGCTAAAGAAGGTCCCGTGTTAGGGTTAACTGCGGTAGTTCATGGAAATGAGCTAAATGGGATGCCTGTAATTCAGAAAGTTTTTAATTCTATTAAGTTAGAAGAGTTGTCTGGAACCATTGTAGGTGTTCCAGTTGTTAATATACCGTCAATTCTCGTGAATGAACGCAGGTTTGTAGACGGTGAGGATTTAAACCGAATTATGCCAGGTAACAAAGATGGTAACAGAAGTGAGGTTTATGCCAACAGAATAGTTGATCGAATTTTGAAGAATTTCGACTATTTAATTGATCTTCATACTGCAAGCTTTGGTAGAATAAACTCCTACTATATAAGGGCAGATTTATCTTCTAAGGTGGCGAAACAATTAGCCCTGATTCAGAATCCTGAAATAATTTTAAATGCTCCGCCAAAAGATGGAACACTTAGAGGAGCTGCCGCGGACTTAGGAATAGATGCTATTACTGTCGAAGTAGGAGATCCTGACAAATTTCAAAAAGGAATGATTTATTCGGGTTTATCGGGAGTGTTTAATACACTGGCATTTTTGAAAATGTATGGCCATACTATAGATGAACCGGAAGAAGAAGTAGTTATTTGTAAGAAATCTTATTGGATTTATGCGCATACAGGTGGTATTCTTCAAGTTCATTGCCAATTAAAACAGTTGCTAAAACAAGGAGAGTTAATTGCAACCGTTAGAGATGTATTTGGTAGAGTTCTTAAAGAGTATTTTGCCCCAGAAGACGGGGTGGTTATAGGTAAGAGCACTAATCCTGTGGGACAAACAGGTAGTAGAATTATTCATTTAGGTATCGTAAAGGAATAGTAAATCTTAAGCCTTTTAATGTAATCGCATTGAAGGCTTTTGACTTATCAATAATTTGTTTACACTTTGATGTCGGATACTTTTCCTAATCTTTGATATTAGAATACAATGTAAGTTTTCACATTAGACTTATAACTCATTTATTTTCTAATTGAATTCACTTAATAGCATAGTTAAAATGACATTTTGACACATGTTTCAAATAGCACGGCATTTGTTTAATAAGTAATAGATATTTTTTATGGTTTAGCTTTTAAAAATTTTAGATTATGAAGAAAAATCCGACAAAAGTGAAGCTACTCGGAAAAGTCAAGTCAAATCAAATTACAAAATCAAATTTCCTTATCTCAAAGTTCCCGTCATAGTGAACGAATATATGTTCCGGAAAATGAAGGGAGAAACAGACGAATATCAATTTGTAAACATCTAACATTACTTTAATTGTTTGTATTATGGAAAGAAGTGATTGTTGTAGTGTTTGTGGTGAGCCACATGATGTAGGCAATTATTCATTAATTGCAGGTATCTGTATCAGTTGTTATTATTTAATAGCTTATTAAATCTAACAGTTTATTAAGTTGTTGAAGGGATGTCCATAATAGACATCCCTATTTCATTTCTTTATTGACGTAAGAATCGTGCTATATCAAATTAACATCCGCTATTATTTCTAATACGCTTGGTTTTGATTGATCATAAAGTTCTTTCATTGCTTGTTCCAAATCTTCCTGATGTTCAACACGCTTTCCCCAAGCACCACAGGATTCGGCAAATTCAGCGAAATTAGGATTTGATAAAGCAGTTTTCCATACTTCAAATTCGCCTGCACGTTGTTCTTTCGATATTTTTCCCAATTCATTATTATTGATAATGATGAGTTTTACAGGCATATTATAATTCACCAACGTGGTGATTTCAGCTAAATATTGACAAACACCACCATCTCCGGCAACGGCGATTACAGGTCTGGAGTTACCTACAGCAGCCCATGCGCCAATAGCAGCTGGAAGTGCAAATCCTATCGAGCCTAGATAACCAGACATTAGGAAATCTTGATTTTTAGGTTCAAAATAACGACCAAAAGAATAGGCGTTGTTCCCAACATCAACACACATTACGGCATTTTCAGGAGTCACCTTATTCATGGCTTCAAAAATAGCGATAGAACTAATCCCTTTATCTGAAGTTTCGGATAAACGTTTTGTTTTTTCTTCTTTCCATATTTTCCAGCGAGCTGCTATTTCATTTCGTGGATTAATAGCGCTAGTTTCTCCTTTAATTTCTTCTTGAAAAATTTCTAATGTTCTTGAAATTTCTCCCCAAACAGCTACTTCCACTTGATGGAATTTACTCAAGGCTAAAGGATCGAAATCCACTTGAATAATAGGTTTTTTAGGTGTAATTCCAGTATGATTTGAAAACGAAGCTCCAAATACTATGAGTAAATCACATTCATTCATAAACCAAGAAGCTATTGGTGTACCACTACGACCTAAAACACCACCTCCTAAGGGATGATCATCGGAAATAAGTCCTTTGCCTTTAAATGTTGTTAAAACAGCCGCATTTAGCCTCTCAGCGAATTTTACAACCTCTTTCTTATGATTACGAGCTCCATGTCCCATTATAATTACTGGACGTTTTGCTTTTTTTATAAGTTTAACAGCTTCATCAACAGCCTCTTTTGGTGGAGCAATGGTTAATGGTGTTATTCGATTCTTAGACGTTTTTGCTTTCGCACGTGAAGATGCTTTTAACTCTTGAATTTCATCGGGAAGTGTTAGGTGAGAGACATCTCTTTTTAAGATTGCATGTTTGATAGCGAGTGACATAAGTTCTGCATGACGACTATCTCTTTGAATACGTTGATTGAATTCGGCGACGGTATTGAACCCTTGAACCAAATCTACTTCTTGGAAGTTTCCTGTACCTACTACTTGGGTTTTAACCTGCCCCGTAATGGCTAAAATAGGTGCACGGTCAACCTTTGCATCCCAAAGCCCTGTGTACAAATTGGTAGCACCAGGTCCTGCAATTGAAAAACAAGCAGCGGGTTTTCCTGTCAATTTTCCGTAGGCAGAAGCAGCAAAAGCCGCAGCTCCTTCATGACGAATTCCATAAAAATTAAGATTCCCTTTTTCTTCTTGCCTTCTCATGGCATCTGCAAATCCGAGGTTTGAGTGACCAACCATTCCAAATACTTTCGTTACATCCCAATTAATCATGGTTTCCACCATAATATCCGAAACGGTAGTTTCATGCGGTTTTTCGGGTTCTAAACCAACAAAAATAGCGTCATTTTCTTCTTTAATAGGAAACGTATCGATACCATCGTCATAGCCTCCAGGTGGATGACCAGTGCAAGGATCAAAATCCCAGCCATGCCAAGGACAACGTAGTAATCCATTTTCTATAGAACCTTCTCCTAAAGGTCCTCCTTGGTGCGGGCATCTGTTATCTAAAGCGGAGAATTTACCTTTGTAATGCGTTAAACAGATTCCTTTATGAGCAGCAGTTACGGTTTTTACACGTCCTTCAGGAAGTTCTTTTTTATCATCAAGAACCTTGTGCCAAATAATGTTTTTGTCAGTCATGTTTTCAGTTATGGGTTGTTTTTAATCAATGAACTCATTTAGCCTTTTTCAATTTGCTAAAAAATGGTTGTTTTCAGCCCTGTTTTTGCTTTTTTTTCCTTCCGTAGCCCTGCTATGGAACTCGAAAAACCCTTCAGCAGAACTAAAAACCTTTAATTTTCACTTAAACTTAAAAAGTTTAAATGAGTTCAATGTTTAGGTAAGTACTACTATCATATTCAAAATATTTCATTGAATATAATAGTTACATTACTAGCAAGTTAATGAATTATATGCTAATTGAAAACTTCACTTTTTAAGGAAGTATAAATGACTTATTATGTTGTAGGTTTTGTTAATTAAGTAGCTTTATTGGAGTACTTATTCATTTTAGCTCGAGATGATTTGATACACCAATTCTTTAGTCAATGGCTTTCCATTTGCCATTTTTTTGATGTTTTCAAAAGTAAAAACAAAATCGCAACCATTTTTATAATTTGAACAACCATAAGCTGTTTTTCCTTTCAGTAAATCTCCTGTTTTACATTTAGGACATTTTGGAGTAGGGGAGTTTGTAGCTGCTGTTTTTTCCGTTTTTTGTTTAGGTTCTAATTTTAATTCGAAATTTTCATCGAATCGAAGTAGTGCCTCAATTTTACCTTGATCGGTTTTCCAGCCTTTTAAATTTGTGGTACAACCTTTATCTATAAGTCGTATTAACTGACTTTCGGATAGCTTTTTTCCCATAAATTCAAAGGGTAACATCAATTTACAGCCGTTACTGTATTCCGAACACCCATAGGCTTTTTTTCCTTTGAGTAACTTCCCTTTTTTGCATTTAGGGCATTCTTTCCCTACAACTGTTTTCTTTTTAGAAGCTGATTTGGTCTTTGTTGGAGCTGCACTTTGTTGTGATTCATAGGAAATACGTTGGTTTTTCTTACTCGAACGTACCTCATATACCAAAGTATCAACCATCTTCTTCATTTGTTTGATAAAAGTACTCGCATGGTATTCACCACGTTCTATTTCCTTTAATCGTTTTTCCCAGAGTCCTGTCAATTCAGCAGATTTCAATAATTCATTGTCAATAATATTGATCAAATCGATTCCTGTTTGGGTAGGAATAATTAACTTTTTCTGACGTTCTATATATTTTCTTTTAAACAAAGTTTCAATAATACTTGCACGTGTAGAAGGTCTACCAATACCGTTTTCCTTCATTAATTCGCGCATTTCATCATCTTCCACTTGTTTTCCCGCGGTTTCCATAGCCCTTAGTAAGCTCGCTTCGGTATAATTTCTTGGAGGTTTGGTTTCTTTTTGCAAAAAAGAAGGTTCATGTGGTCCTTTTTCTCCTTTTTCAAACGTTGGCAATACACCAGATTCAGATGACTTTTTCGAAGAATTCTCTGTTTCAAATACAACGCGCCATCCTTTTGTTAATACTTCTTTTCCAGTAGTTTTGAAGGAAACATCATCAGCTTTTCCGGTAACAGCAGTATTTGCAATATCGCTATCAGGGTAAAAAACAGCAATAAAGCGACGGACAATGATGTCGTAGACTTGCTGCTGATTATACTGTAATTTTATTTGCACACCTGTTGGGATAATGGCATGGTGATCTGTTACCTTTTTGTCATTAAAGACCTTGGTCGATTTTCTGATTTTTTTCCCTAAAAGAGGCTGTGTTAAACTTGCATAAGCTGTCAAGTTTTTTAATATACCAGGTACTTTCGGATAGATATCATTTGGAAGAAAAGTAGTATCAACCCTTGGATAGGTGACTACTTTCATCTCGTAAAGTTTCTGAACTAATTTTAAGGTCTCATCTGCAGAAAAGCCAAACTTGTTATTGCAATACACCTGTAACCCAGTTAAATCGAATAATTTAGGTGCGTATTCTTTTCCTTTTTTCTTGGTAACTGAAGTAATTTCAAACTCAGCTTCCTTAACTTTATTAGCAAAGGTTTCACCTTCCTCTTTTTTTAGAAAACGACCTTCTTCACAATTGAAAAGCGTTTCACGATAGGTCGTTTGTAATTCCCAATAGGGTTGAGGCTTAAAGTTTTTGATTTCATTGTATCGCTCAACCAACATTGCTAAGGTAGGTGTTTGAACTCTACCAATAGAAAGAACCTGTCGATCTCTTCCGAATTTTACGGTGTATAAACGTGTGGCATTTAACCCCAACAACCAATCTCCAATGGCTCTTGAATATCCAGCATAAAACAGGTTGTTGTATTGTTCTTCTTCTTTTAAGTTATTAAAACCTTCTTTGATGGCTTCTTCTGTAAGCGAAGAAATCCACAAACGTTGAACTCTACCTTTATAATTGGCTTGGTTAATTACCCAACGTTGAATGAGCTCTCCTTCTTGTCCGGCATCCCCGCAGTTTATAACAATTTCTGCTTTATCGAATAAGGATTTAATAATGTTGAATTGTTTTTTAATTCCACTATCATCTGAAACTTTTGTATTAAACCGTTCCGGAAGCATGGGTAAATTGTTTAAATCCCAGCTTTTCCAGTAAGGTTTGTAGTCTTTCGGCTCCAAAAGTGTACATAAATGCCCGAAGGTATAGGTAACAGCATACCCATTTCCTTCGAAATATCCATCATGTTTGGTATTGGCTCCTAAAATATTAGCTATTTCACGAGCAACACTAGGCTTTTCGGCAATACAAACTTTCATTCAATCCTGTTTAGAAAGTCGAAAGTACTATTTTTTGTGGTATTTATACAAACAAAAAACGTGGCATATGCCACGTTTTTTCAACAATTAATGTGTTTAATTATTGTTTTATCTTGTTTTTGAACTTGTTAAACTTGTTAGCTTCTTCTTTTGGCCAACTATTGTTTGAAGTATCAATATCTGCAGTTTCTAAGTCTGGATCAATAACAAAGCTCTTAATTTCTTTGTCTGAAGAGAATACTCTCATAACTTTATTTTCGTCCTTTCTCCAAATTTGAGCTGGGAAAGTTTCACGTTTTTTAGAACCATCAGCATACGTCATTTCAACAATAATAGGCATTACTAAACCTCCTGGCTTTTCAAACTCTACTTGATACATATACTTAGGCACTTTTTTTAAGTTAGCCTTTTTGTCGGCTGGTAAATTACTAACATACTCTTCAAGGTCTTTAGCGTTTGCATTTGACTTTTCAGTAGTTAAATAAATTAACTTACCTAAGTTCTTGAAATAAGCAGGGTATTGCTCTTGTAACTTTTTAGTTTTGTCATTAGGCTTATCTGTTAAGTATAAAGGCTTTACTTCTTTAATACCAATATCAGAGTAATCAGTAGTATAGAACCATCCTCTCCAGAACCAGTCTAAGTCCATTCCTGAAGCATCTTCCATTGTTCTGAAGAAGTCAGCAGGAGTAGGGTGTTTGAACATCCAACGTTTTGAATACGTTCTAAATGCATAATCGAATAGCTCAGGTCCCATAATTGTTTGACGTAACATATATAGTCCAGCAGCAGGCTTTGTGTATGCGTTAGGTCCAAAATTATGTACATAATCTCCCTGAGACATGATTGGAGATAAACGTTCTTGATCTAAACTCATGTAACGAACGATATCCTTAGGTAAGTTATTCGTATTGAAGTTAGGATCGTAGTCAAGTTCAGCTAAGATTTCAACAAAAGAATTTAATCCTTCGTCCATCCAAGTCCATTGACGCTCATCTGAATTTACTATCATAGGGAAGAAGTTATGTCCTACCTCATGTGTAATTACACCGATCATACCATTTTTTACACGGTCAGAATATGTTCCGTCAGGATTTGGTCTACCATAGTTAAAACAAATCATAGGATATTCCATTCCTTGTCTTTTAGCATGAACAGAAATTGCCTTTGAATAAGGATAATCAAAAGTCATTTTAGAATACTCTTCTAAAGTATTTGCTACAACTCTAGTAGAATGCTCTTCCCATAATGGGTTTCCTTCTTTTGGATATAAAGAAACGGCCATAACAGAACGTCCGTTAATATTTACAGCCATCGCATCCCATATGTACTTTCTTGATGAAGCAAAAGCGAAATCACGAACGCTATTGGCTTTAAAGTGCCATGTTTTTGTTTTAGTAGTTCTGTTTTTCTCATTTTTCTCAGCTTCTTCTTGAGTTACAATGAAAACAGGATTCTTATAAGATTTTCTTGCCTTTTCCCAACGTTTACGTTGTTCTTTAGTCAAAACATTCTTTTCATTTTGTAATTCACCAGTTGCATCAACAATATGATCAGCAGGAACTGTAAGTTTTACATCATAGTCACCAAATTCTAAGGCCCACTCACTACGTCCCCAGAATTGCATGTTTTGCCATCCTTCAACATTGTTATAAACAGCTAAACGAGGGAAAAACTGAGCTACTGTGTAGTTTTTATTTCCATCAGGGAATGATTCAAAACCAGAACGACCACCATCATTTACATAGTCAGGAATTAAGAAATTCCATTTAATTCTAAATTTAAATACATCTCCTGGAGCTAAAGGCTTTGGAAGATTAATGCGCATCATTGTACGATTAATAGTGTGAGGCAAATCTCTTCCATCGGCATATTTTACAGCTTCAATATTATAACCATATGGTTTTGGTTGAGCCATATTGTCTTTTACAAAATTATCTGGAGTAGAGAAAGGACTAGCTCCTTTTGAATCAGCCAAAGGGCTTTTTGAATCAGGTGCACGCATGTTTTGATCAAGCTGAACCCATAAATATTCTAAGTGATCTTTAGAATTATTGTGATAAGTAATAGATTCATCACCATATAATTTATTAGTTGACTCGTCAACACGGATGTCCATCACATAATCTACTTTTTGTTGAGTATATGCATGTCCAGGAGCTCCCGAAGCTGTACGTTGATCATTTGGAGTTGCTAAAACGTCTTTTAACTGACGAAATTTGTTTTGGTCAGTATGACCTTTCTGCGGTGCTTTTTTTTCTACTTCCTGAGCAAATAAGGAAGCCGAAGCTAAAAAGACCGAAAATAGAAGCGATACGTTTTTTCTCATTTCTGCGTTTAAAAATTTGATTTAATTGAGTTGAAAATTAATATTAATAATTAGTAAGATTATGGTTTTATTAAAATTTTAACAAACCTTTATCATTTGTTTTAGATAAAAAGAGACTTTTACGCTCTTTTTTTACTGTTGCTTTTATTAAATTTTGCTGTTCTGGAAAATATTTCACCAGCATATCATTTGTGACATGGATAGAGTGCACATTGTTTATGTTTTCTACTTCAAGATAAAAATACAAGATATCACCATCATATTCTTTACCTACAAACTTAAAGGTTTTTGATTCTTCATTAATCTTGATCTTGAGATGCTTATTTAAATAATCGTAAAACAACTTGTCTGCATTTTCTGCTTCAAACTTAGTTGCTAGATTTAGGTTGGCATTATACTCTCTGTTTACAGCAAGTTCAATATCATCAATAAAAACATTCATAATCATTTCAACGCTTTTATTCTTTTCGTTATGTTCTATTTCTGTTAAAGCTATGTAATACTTATGCAAAGAAGTATATGAGAAACATATAAATGATATGAGTATAATTATTACTTTTTTCACTGTTTAGTTTTTATAAAGAACCAATTTGATAAAGAGAATGGAATATGTTATTACGATAATAATGAAATACTTCAACTCAGTAGATACTAAACTCTAAAAAACCTCTTTATGCAATTTAGTTGCAATTAGCCCCCTAAAGTAGTATTTTTATTGTAATCTTCGGGTTTTAATTTTTTAAATTCAACAGATTTTGATTTAATGAATTCAATTACAGCAAATTCTCCTTTCTGAAATTCCATTTGGAATCCGTTGTCTTCTGTTAAAAAATGGATGAATTGGTATACATGATCTTTTTTTATCTTTAATTCATCGGTAATATAATGAGTATAATTTAGTTTTAATTTTTTGACGTGGGTTTCTAAGGTTTCAATATCTTTTAACTTTCTCAACTTTTTTATTCTTCCAGAAATCAGGTTTATCATATAATCTGGAGACATGACAAACCCCAAGCCCGTAAACATTACGGCTGAAGGCATCCCATTTGTAGCAGTGTAAAGCCTTCTTTCGGCAACTGTTAATTTAGGTAAGCCAGCATTAGGAAGGTCTAAGGTCTCAGCATCAATGTGTTTTTCATGTTTTACCAATTTACTATCAGAAACTAAGCTTCCAATAAGCTCGGTTTCTTTTATTTCGACTTCATCAAGGTCAATGGATTTCTTTTCTAAGAAGATCAGGTTTCTCTTTATTCCGAAGTGCTCTTTTTTTACTACCCAGGTCATACTTTTATAGCCAACAATTGAAATTGATAAGGTATCATTTTCCTTTGCTTTTATTTTAAATTCACCATTAATATTGGTAAATGTACCACCCTTGGTTTCCTTATTTATAATGTGAACATCAGGCAAAAAATCAAACTTATCCCTAATCTCAGCAAAAAAGAAAGACCTTTTTTCCTGAGAACTAATTTTTACTATAACTAATAATAAAAGGAGGGAAGTAAGTATTTTTTTATTTATGTTCATTAATAACTTCGATATACGATTTGCTTTCGTTTTGTAATATTTTAATTACCTCTAATTTTTCACCTTTTCTATAAAGCTTTTCAATACCTAAAGGATTACAATATTCTAAAAAGTGATAATATCTCTCTGGTGGAATACCTAATTCAAGAAAGAAAAATTTAGCTCCCAATTCCTTCATAAGCTTTGCAGGCATCCCTTTTTTAAAGGCAAGTTCTTTTCTAAGATCCCATAGTTTTTTTGAATTTCCAAAGGGTCTAGTAGCTGTAGGTCCAAGTCCTTGAAATAGAGTAGTTGGATCAGATTTTACTACTTCTGGACGTACAGTTTTATCAATATAATCCTCCGTATTTAAAACTCTAATATCAATCTCTGATAAATCCATAGTTTCCAATAAAGCCTTGTTTTTATAATCTACAGGAGTTTCTTTAAGGTCAGTACTAATTGTTCCAATTAGATTGTGTCTTCTTAGTTTTATTTCATCAAGGGTATAGGTCGTTTTTTCAATAACAAATACATTTCTTTGGAAACCAAGATTCTTTTTTTCAACAATCACAAACTTCGTTTCATACCCAACATATGAAAATCGCAATAGGTCATTGGGAGTAGCTGGTATTTCAAAGTTTCCTTCTTCATTTGAAAAAGTAGCTTTATTATTTGTTGTATTCACAATATGTACATCAGCTAGTGCTCCAAGGTGGTTCATTACCTTTCCTTTAATTAATTTTTGATTAATCTGAGAAAATCCGAGTAGTGAATAGAATAATACTATGTAGGTAAGTAAGTTTTTCATTCGAGTGTTTTTTAAGGAAAAATGGGGTATTGAATAAAAATCAATATTATTTTAATTGTTAATTTTTAAAGTTTCAAGATACGAAATACTTTCCTTACGCAAAACATTTTTATAGTGCCTATATGGCATAATTAAAGAAACTTCGAACGAAAAGATAATGTAATGGAAGCTTTCATCGTTCGAAATTTCGTAATCAAATTAAAATCAAATAGTAAAGGTTAATAATTTATTTTATTGACTTGTGATATAATTCGCTTTCCTTTTTTAAAAGTTCCAATAATTCAAGTGTTCTGTTGGCGTCATATAATTCAGCAACATTACTGTGCGAACAGAAGGTAATAAAGTGATAAAACTTATCCTTTGGAATATTCAATTCTTGAAAGAAGAAATGATTTCCGAATTTTTTTAATAAGCTATCAGCAAAAGCTGAACTTTGAGCGTCAGAACTTTTAACTTTTTTATTATTCCCTGAGGTTCTCCAAAGAACTAAACCTTCGTCATTTCCATTGGTGATATCAAAAATTGGTTCTGGAGTTATAGGTAAACCGTTGCAATCTAACCTTACATTAGGAACAAGTGCACTTGGTTTTATTAAATGCAACTCGTCTTGTGATTTAGGAAAATATAAAATGTTCCTATGAAATTTATCTATCTGTCCTTTTAAATCATTATTGAAGGTATTAGCCTTATAGTTCAAAGGAGTTTGTAGTGTTTTTTGAGCAATAATGGTGTTAGCACCAAGTATAAAAAGAACGAAAAATGGTAGTGTTTTTAGCATAGATTTTTGAGTTTTATCAAATATACCATCCATATTTATTAAATTTAGTTAAGCCTTGGTTAATGTTTGTTAAAGTTGAAAAACCTAGGGTGTTTTAATCCTCAATTTCCTTTAAGTAAATCAAACTTTCTTCTTTTAAAACCTCAATCAATTTAAAGATTTGCTTTGAGCGAAATAGTTGTTCAACATTTTTCAACTCACAGAAAGAAATAAAATGGTAGTATTTATCTTTTGGAATGTTTAATTCATTCACAAAGAAATGTATTCCTAATTCTTGTAATAACTCATCTGGAAAGTCTTGTTTTTGTTGCAATCGTTTTTTTCGTTTTCTTTCTTTTTCTAGTTTTCTGCCTCCAATTGATGGTGCGAAACCGGCTCCTTGAAATTGATTGGGTAAACCAACTACAGGAGGTTTAGATCGATCAATTTCATCAATGGTTACTGGCATTCTAGATATTTCGGACATCATACCTTTAATACCAGTTACTAACTTTTCAACTCGTTCTTCTTTATAGTTTGTTGGAGTTTGTTTGGTATCGGATTCTAAATCACCAGATAATTGATGTTTTTTTACAATAACTTCATCTAACATATTGGTTTTTGTTTCGAGTTGAACGGTTATTTTTAGTTCTTTTATAATCACTTTAGCAATTGTAATTATTTTAGTTTTATGCTGAACAGAGGAAATCTGAAGCTCATCACCCAAAGAAGCCCTAATAGAAAAAGAACCTTCATCATTACTAAACGTACCTTGTTTTGTTGTTAGGTTTATAATGTGAGCATTTATAACAGGTCCTTTTTCATCCGTTACCACTCCTTTAATGATCTTGTTTTGTCTTTGAGAATAAATAAGATGGGAGGAAAGGAAAAATAGAAAAAGTACTTTTTTATGCATAGTCAGATGATTTCGAATAGTTTACTTACTTCACAAAGTAATGACCAATCTTTCTTAAATATGTTTTAAGGGCTTTGTAAACTTTTGTTAAATCAGCATACTATGGAGTATATTTTTCAAATTTTAATTGAATTTATTGGTGAGTTTTTACAGAATACCTAGTTTTGATTCCTATTTAAACGAGGGGTAAGTGTTTGAAGTTTAAACGACTTTTTCCTTAAAAATTAGTATCATAAAAAACTAAACAAATGAAAAAACTAATTGTCGCAAGTACTTCTACGGTTCATGGAAGTGGATATTTAGAATATATATTACCAACACTAGAACAACATTTTAAGGGAATTAGTGAAATATTGTTCATCCCATTTGCGAGGCCAGGAGGTATTAGCTACGATGGTTATACAGAAAAAGCAAAAGAGGCTTTCGAAAAAATAGGTATTGCGGTGAAAGGAATTCACGAGTTCGATTCTGCAAAAGATGCAGTTAAACAAGCACAAGGAATTTTTACAGGAGGTGGGAACACGTTTGAATTGGTAAATCAGTTATACAAGCATGATATTGTAGAGGTATTAAAAGAAGTTTTACAGAGTGGAACTCCTTATTTAGGAACGAGTGCCGGAAGTAATATCTGTGGAGTAACCATGATGAATACTAATGATATGCCAATTGTATATCCACCAAGTTTCGATACTTTGGGAATGATTGCTTTTAATATCAATGCACATTATTTAGATCCTGATCCGAGTTCAACGCATATGGGAGAAACCCGTGAAACTAGAATAAAAGAGTACCATGTATTTAATGAAACTGCTGTTTTAGGTTTACGTGAAGGAAGTTGGTTAGAAGTTTCTGGTGAGTCTATTGTTTTGAAAGGGGAGTTAACAGCAAGATTATTTAAACCTTCAACTGAACCAATAGAATTAGAATCTAATACTGAAGTGAGTATCTAATAGCAAGAATAGATTACTTTAGAATATAACTTAAAAAATCACCTTAGAATCATTGTATTTTAGGGTGATTTTTCTTTGTAGATATGTTGTAATTACTTGATAATTTGGTTTTTATTTTAAAATTAGTATATTTATCCTAATAATTAGTACTATTATACTAATTTGTGTATTTTAAAATGAAACTTAAAACCAAAATATTACTGAAAGCAATTGAATTATTCAATTCAGAAGGCATTGCGAATGTTTCTCCTAATAAAATCGCCAAGGCTCTTAATATTAGTGCAGGAAATCTAACCTATCATTATAAAACGAAATTAGATTTACTTACAGCTATCTTTGAGCGTATGGTGGCTGAATCCAAAGATTACTTAGGTTTTGGTGAGCAACCAGCTTCATTAATGGAATTAAAACAGATTCTTTCAAATTTCAGGAAGCTACAGATCGATTATAATTTCATTTTTATTGATAATGTATTCATTACCAGAAAATATCCTAAGATAGGGGAGCTGTTTAAACAGTTAAGTTTGAGCAGATTTGAAAATGGAAGGAAGCTAATCGATGCACTTATTGAATCTAAACGTGTAATTCCTGAGAATAAATACACAAACTACAATAATTTGGTCCATGTAATTTGGTTCATTAATATTTACTGGTCTTCCCAAGATGAACTGCTTCAAAATCATCTGAACAATAAAACCACTACTATTTCAACAGAAATCATCTGGAATTTGATTTACCCTTATTTAACCCCACTTGGAAAAAAAGAATATGAAGAGATAAACGCGTATAAAACGAGTATTAAATAACTAAAATAAAAAAAATGAAATCAGTAGAACAATGGTTCGATGAATACGAAGTTAGTCATCAAACACCTTTTAATAAAACGATTCATTATATTTGTGTACCACTTATATTTATAAGTACTATAGGGCTGTTTTCTTCGATTCCTGTAGGCGATCTTTCAAGTATATTCCCTTCGTCCATTGTTCCTTATATGCATTTTGGAACTCTATTAATATTCTTATCACTGATCTTTTACAGTACATTATCATTGCCAATACTTGTTGGAATGTATGCCTTTTCAATGGTGGCGTTGTACCTAAACCATTTAATGGCTTCGTATATAAACATTCCTTTCTGGATTTTATCATTGATTATTTTCGTGATTGCCTGGATATTTCAATTTATTGGTCATAAACATGAAGGTAAAAAGCCTTCCTTGTTTAAAGACATCCAGTTTTTACTTATTGGACCAGCGTGGATATTAAATAAGCTTTATACTTTTTTTAAAAAGTAGGTTTACATCTTTTATTAGTGAAAAATCACTAATCGACAACATTAAATTAAATCAACTTACTATGAAACAATTGTTTACACTTTTGGTTCTGATTTTGTACACCTCTGTGTTATCTGCAGAAGTGAATGACCCAATTTATGGTTTGGCTAATACCTGTCAAAACATAAGTTTATTAAATGCTAAAGGAAACATTATTTCAACCAATACTTACTTTTTAAAACCTTCTGCCTTAGGAGAGTTTATGTTGTATAAAAATGGTTCTGTGCTTGTTGATGACAATGGGAGCGTACTATTGAAAAACATTAGCACCACATACCATGGACATGATTATTTGGTTTGGACCATAGTTCAATATGGAGATACCTATGTTTTTAGGAATAAGAGTACTGGGAAGTACATTCAAAAGAATATAAGTTGGTGGACATGGCTTCCTTGGGTGAGTAATTGGATTTCTACAACCAATGTAAGCTCCGCATCTAAATTTCGCATGTCGGCCGCTGAAAACTGTGAATCTTTTCCTGAAATATCGTTAAATGCCACCATAACAAGAGATTTAGCCGGAAAAAATGCAGATGGAACACTCTATGGAATGGCAAATCTTCATGATCATTTTTTATCAGATAGAGCCATGGGGAATTTATTATTCACAGGAGGAACACATTCACCTTATGGCGTGTATGATGCGTTCAATTGTTATGAAAGTCACGGAAGTCGAGGTCTTGATTTAACAAGTTTAGTAGCGATTGTTCATGATACTACTGTGGATACGGGAATCCACAACATATTAAACCCAAATTTTAATTTGTTTGGTTTTGCTGAATCTCATAATCCTTATTCATATCCTGGATTAGAAGCGTATCCTTCAGTAAAAGATATCGGACATCAAAAAGTATATTATCAATGGCTAAATAGGGCTAGGCTAGGAGGTCTACGATTAATAACCATGTTATCGCAGTCGTCAAAATCGATTGTTCGAATAGCAAATCATGGTTTAGTAAAGAACTTGCTACCATTTTTTAGCCCAGGAATGCAAATTACTCCTGTAATTACTGGAATGGAAGAGCATGAAATAGCCATGAGTAAATTATTGAGCTTAATTGACTATGTAGACGCGCAGGAGGGAGGCCCAGGAAAAGGATGGCTGAAAATAGCTTATTCTCCCGCTCAAGCAAGAAAGATTATTAGTGAAGGAAATTTAGCAGTAATAATAGGTATGGAACATCCTGATTTTTTGAATTGTACAGAAAATAGTACGCCTTGTACGAGGTCTTATATTGCTTCAGAACTTGACAGATTATATGCTCAAGGAGTTCGTGTGGTTTTTCCAACACATCATTATGATAATCAATTTTCAGGGAGTAGTTTATTTGCAGAATCTGTTGAATTATTGGCGATGTTGGATATAAATAGACCTATAGAATACCAAGTATCTGATGAGAATTTACCCTTTAGCACTGAATATATTCCTTCGATAAGAAATGGTAACGTATCCATTGTTTTAAAGGGATTATTAGCAATTTTCGGATACAATTTGTTTAATGGTTTTTCAGATATTCCCAAGGATGCCAATGGAGAATTGTTTCATGGTTATGAAAATGCTAGAGGATTGACGCAAACGGGTGAAATTTTGGTAGAAGAACTCTTAAAACGAGGAATGATGATTGATATGTCACATATGAGTCCACAAGCTGTTCGCGATGTTATCGCCATTACCGATGAATATGACTATCCGCCATTATTTACGCATTTTTCGATTGAAGAAGGTTCACATCATGAAGGTGATGCGGGCTATATTTATACAAGAGGAGGAATTGCTTCTCCACAAATTGATAGGAGTCAAGATGGAAGGGATTGTGCTTATACATCAACGAATTTAATTACGGTTTTTAATGACACAGGAGATGTTTCTGAACAACATAAGGGACTAAGATCGGCAAGTATGTCTACCGACTTCTTTGGAACACTTACAGGGCCAGGACCAAGACTGAACAATACGTTTAATCATTGTGAAAATTCAACTTCATTTGGAGGAACCATGGAGTATCCTTTCACGTCAAGAGACGGAAAAGTGGTTTTTGAGAAACAAACCTCTGGAAATCAGACGTACGATTATAATTATGACGGTATGGCACATATAGGTTTATTACCTGATTTAATTGAAGATATGAGAATTCAGTCTGATTCGGAAGGAGCCATTGCTGCTTTATTTAATGGAGCTGAAGAATATGTGCGATTTTGGGAGGAATGTGAAAGAGCAGCATCGAGAGTAGAGGACAGGAGAGCTATTGTTTCAAATCCTGAAAAACCAAGAGATTTACGCGAAAAAAAGGATGAAAATAGTATCAATGGATTACCGATAGAATTATTGGATAATTCGGTCGTTAGTGAGAACCTCGCGGCTTTACAGTCAAATACCCAAGCTGTAGAAAGTATCAAAGACTTGTTTAATATTGATATAACGAATCTAACTTCAGATGAGATTATCCATACTTTAATTGATGAATATCAGATAACAGCAGAACAAATTGAGTTAGCAAATGATATCAACGGTACCGATTTAAACTTGAATGCTATTTCGAATTCACAAGAAGACACTACAAACGAACCGATTTTCTCGAAGAATAGAATTAGTGTATATCCAACGTATGTGGAGAATAAAGTTAATGTAGAAAGCATTGAGGATGTTCGTGATATAACTGTAACAATTACAAATATTTCGGGAAAAGTGATTTTCACTCAGGAATATAAAACTTTGAAAGCCGAAACCATGCAAGGATTTCAAAAGTTTTCACCAGGAGTTTATATTATAAATTTTAAAGACAAAGCAGGAAACATAAATCAATCATTTAAAGTAATAAAGAAATAAAACACATATTGGTTTTTATTGCTGGGTAGATTGGATTGTTGGCAAGATATAAGGGGATAATTGCTGATGATTCAATTTACCTTTTTTAAATGAATTATAAATTCAATACAGAGGAGAACTTGTATTACAAAATATTCTATTTAACATAACATTAATTATAGTACAAATGTATTGTTTTAGTAAAATGGCGAATACTGTGTATTTAACATAATTGTAGATATAACTAACACGCTAGTGTTTTATATCGTCAACAATTATGTTACAGCCATTTTACGACACGTTAAGTTTATTCGTAAGCTATAATTCTATATTATGTGTAAATAGCCCAAAATATTTACGTTTCTAAAGATTATCCCGTACTTGGGTCATTTAACATTGGTTTGGTTTTCTGCTAAACAATAAACATTTTGTTTGTTTGTACTATAATTGGTCGCTATGTTAAATTGCCTCTTGCCAGAATCGCTCTGATTGTTTTATAAAATCAAATTGTTATCACAATTTATTTTATACACAATTTTCCAACGCTTACAGCCGCTAAAAGCTTACATTAAGTTCTTATCTGAGATTCGTGTATTTAAGAAAATATCCGTTACAATTTTTTTTAGGATGTTCTCGTTAAGGTTTCCGCAAGAGTATAAAATTTTCCTTTGCTTAAATCCATTCTTTAAAATTTCTATACCCTTGCTAACATGGTAACTAAAAATTAACTTTTTTTCATTCTTGCGCTATCTTTTGTCTTGAAACAAAAGAAACAAAAATTCAAGGCTTCATAAACCTTTGGAAACAATAACGGTTCATTCGCTATATTTTAGAAAGCATTGAACTCGTTAAAATAACTTTGAAGTTAAATATAAAATACTCAATATTAAGAATATGTATTGCTAACCCTCTAAAATATGTACGCTCATTTCACCTATTGTTTTGCCCAAAGTTTTCTGAGGTCGTTTTTTTAATACTAACTCCTATTTAACATAATATTTAAAAATTAAAACACTTCATATCATTAAGTCATTGTAAAACAAGAGTTTTAAACTCATCAATAATATTCATAATTTACAAATGCAATTATAATCTCGATGTTTGTATATTTACGTTATGAATGTAAGACTATCCAAAGAACAAAAAATACAAATACTCAACTCCACTGATGTTTACAAAATAATGCAACAAGTATTGCTACGAGAAAATAAAATTAGACGCAATCAGGAGCATTTTTGGGTAGTTGGTTTGGATAATGCTAACAAGATTTTATTCATAGAGCTTATCGGTTTAGGAGCTGTTAATCGAGTAAATGCAAATCCTCCCGATGTTTTTAGAATGGGAATTTATAAGTTGGCAATTAAAATGATACTTGTACATAACCATCCTAGCGGAAATATTGAACCTTCAGAAGCGGATAAAACGTTTACAGACAAACTTTTAAAAGTTGGTAAACTAATTAACATAGAAGTTGTTGACCATTTAATAATTTCAGAAGAAAAATACACTAGTTTGGCAGACAATGGTGTTATAACAAAATTGCAAAACTCTGGTGCGTTTGAAATTGTGGATAAGGAAAAGAAAGATTTGGAGGAATGGCGTATAAAAACAGAGAAAGAATATTCCGTTAAAATTGATATTGCTAAGAAAATGGTTGAAGATGGTATTGATTTTGATACAATTAAAAAATATACTGGCTTGACCAAGTGGGATATTAAAAAGCTATAATGGTTGAAGATGGTATTGATTTTGATACAATTAAAAAATATACTGGCTTGACCAAGTGGGATATTAAAAAGCTATAATGGTTAAAAATTAGCCACTACTACCCAGTTGTTTATGAGGTGTTTACAAGTATAAGGTATTAGAACTTAAAGCCAAATAGAGTTTCTCTGGCATCTCTATCACTCAAATTTAAAACGATTTCAGAATCATCAAATCTTATAGGTAAGTCTTCGTCATCAGATGGTAAGTCGTCTTTTATTATAGAGAAAATATATTGAATATCATATTCAGAAATCAATCGTCTAACTAAGGTTAAAAGTCTATGCTTAACCCCATTATCTTCATTTGCTAAAACATCGTCGTGATAAACAAATTTATAATATGAATTTGTTGAATAAGAAGTTAAAATGGCTAAGTCAAAACAAACGCAAAATAACTTTGTATATGTGTAACCATCTCCTTGCGCTGTATCTATTCTTCTTTCTCCACTTGAAAGAACTTTAGGAGGTAAAAAATCTACGTTATTATTATTATTTATATTCCAAGAGATATAAGCGTCTTCATTTAAGATAACTTTATAGTATTGTGAGAATTTAGTCCTTATTTCTTTATAGACTTCATTCTTGTCAGTATGCTGAAATTCAGAACTAATTGACTTTGTAAGTAGTTCTAATTTTTTTTCTATGTTGTCAATTTGCTCCTCTTTTTCAATCAATAAATTTATAGTCTTTAATTTTTCACGCAATTGTATTAATTGACTTTCAACTTTTACTAAATCTTTTTGATAGCTTTTGAACTTATTAAATGTATCCGTATTTTGTAAAACGGACAATAACTCTTCTTTCTGAAGATTTAAGCTCTTTAGTTCTTCTCTTATTTTATTTAAACTATCATTTTTTCTCTTTAATGTTTTTCTAAGTAGTTTATTTCTTTCTTCTGTAATTTCTTTGT
This sequence comes from Tenacibaculum xiamenense, assembly GCF_964513065.1. Taxonomy (NCBI): domain Bacteria; kingdom Pseudomonadati; phylum Bacteroidota; class Flavobacteriia; order Flavobacteriales; family Flavobacteriaceae; genus Tenacibaculum; species Tenacibaculum xiamenense. The sequence continues at coordinate 343,033 of NZ_CAZEQU010000033.1, read as the reverse complement.
TAAAGTTTAAAAGGTCTTCATAGTCTTTTTTCAATTGTTCTGGAAAGTATAAATTTACTTCATTGAAGACCTTATCAATTTTATGTAAATCAAAACTAAATTGATTTTTTATAGAATTTCTTAATTTATTTATATCAAACTCTAAATTATACGAGGCTGTATTTAGTTCACTAATTTTAAGTTCAAAATCTTCAACTCCTTCTTTGATTAAATTTTTATCTTGTTCATAAAAATTAAATTTGTCAATTTCTTTTGACATCTCAATAGAATTAGCTTCTTTTATTTGTAATTGTGCAACTATTTCATCTCTATCATTTATATTAATAGAAAATTCATTTTTTAACTTATTAATATATTTTTGAATTTCTTCTTTAGTCTTATCATTTTCATATTTTTCAAGAAGTAAATTACCATCGAAACCCAAAAAATCAAACATAAATGGTTTCCAAAATATATCCCTTCCTTTAAATTTAGTTAATCTATAAATATCTGCATAATCTCCTTGTCTTCTGATACTATAATTAATAGACTTTCTATAATCATAATTCTTATTTTTGAAAAAATCAAAATTTAAATATTCAGCTAACATAACTTTAGCTTTTTCTATTGAAACTGACTCTTCATCCCATTTCTTTGGAGGACTGAAATCCCTGGTCTCTTGACTATTCAAGCTAAAGGAAATTTTAGAATGATTAAGAACCTCTCTTTTAATTGTTAAAAACCTACCGCTATTTAATAAGATTTCTAAATAAAAGATATAAGAAGAAAACACATTTTCTCCTAATTCGTTCTTAGTAGTAAATAAAAAATGATTTTTAGGCGTTATTCCTTTTAATAACAATATATCAATTAATTCTGAAAGTAAAGTTTTTCCTAAATTATGAGCATTTTTATTTGCTGATACTTTAGTTTTTACATCAGCGTATACTACATTAAGACCACTATTAAATTTAATGTTCTTAAAAGTATCCTTATTCGTGTATAATTTATTTAACTTCATTTAAGATAAAAGAATCTTTATTTTTTTCATAGTTAATTTTATTCAATAGATATAAAAAGTTTAAAGCATATGGGAGTATTTCTTCAGAATCTTTTTCAAGGTTATTTTTTACTCCATCTAAAAGCTCATCATATCTAATTATGTTCCGTCTTTTGAAACTAGAAAGTATATATGCACTTACATTTATAAGTGATATATCTAAATTCATATGTTTATCGGGTTTTATCATTTTACTCCAATCGAACAAGTATAATACATATAATGCAAAAATATACTAACAAATCGTTTTTTACCTTTTAATTTTAAGCTTCCTTCTGTAGTTAATTTTCTAATAAAAACTAAAATCTCTTCAAAAGCACCAAAATCATCTCTTTTAACAGTAATGATTTGTTTTAATTCATCAACACAATCATAATAATTTTCTTTTATAGATTCATTTCTCGGATTTTGAAGAAAAGAGTCTATTTTATTGAAATGCTCCAAAGATTCATTAACTATTATGTCTTCAAAATATATTTGTCCTAATCTGTTCTTTTTATTCTTTTCACTTATATCAAGTTTAGAATAATCAAATTTAACTTTTTCGATTCCTTTATTTATATCATTTTCGATAGAAGGTAGCTGATCTTTAAATGCTAAAATTAAATCTTTTAATTCTTCTTCTGAAAAAGTAAATGGAAGTATAAATTTGTCTAGATTAAATTGCTTAACAATATCTTTATTTATATTTAAGTATGAATCATTTAATGTTTCTTTACCAATTATTTCGACATTGCACACTCCAGTTTCATCTATTATTTTTTTTCTGAGAGCGGAGCCAACAATTCCTGTATATTTCCTGTTTGTAAAAAGTAAATAATTGTCAATTTCGTTAGATGTCTTTAGCTTTTTTATTTTAGCAATCTCCTTATCAATAATTGTTTTAAAATCAGACTCTGAACAACTTGAGATAGGACTACTTGAATGTTTAGCTTGAATTATAAAATTTCCTTTCCAATTTTCAGAAGAAGATGGGAAATTATTTGCTGTTCCTGTAAACCTACCATCTCGACCACCATCTTTACCTTTTGCGAATGAAATTACTCCTGTACCAAGAATCACTTGACATATTGTATTGACTAATTTTTCAAAGTCGTCTTCGGAAAGTTCTTCTAATCTGTAATCCATAATTATTCAAAAATACATTTTATTATCTCATCAATGATATAAATAAATGATAAATTATTATTCTGGTAAAGCATTAATCTCGTTTTCAAATCTTTGTTTAAATTTCTCCCTGAAACGAAACATTTCTTCTTTTGAATTTTGAATTTTTTGAACATATTCATAGAATCTTTCCCTAGTTTCATCTAATAAGATATTTGGATTTATCATTGTATTTTTATCTCCAATTACTATTAGTTGATTTACACCATAAAAAAATTGCCCCATATTTTTAATTCTCCCTTCGTGAATTAAACCATTTCTATAGTCATCATTAATTATTTTGGTTATTGAGATAATTTCATTTTTACTTAATTTTTTAATGCTTTTTAGACCAGAACAAAATTTCTTAATTCTATCAGAGTTCCCTGTTCTAATAAAATAATCTCCAATAAAATCAATAGCCGTTAGAATTAATACACCTTTTGAAAAGGCTTCAAATTCATTATTTAATTTCTGCGCTGGCTTGAAATAAAACTCTTCAACTCTTTCAACAAATGCTTTTAATAAAATTTCTCCATTTTCTAAATCTAAATATGGCGTTTTATAGTTTGGAGAAAAATAAAGTATGTCTTCGACTCTCATAATTTATGTTTGTAACTTAGAATCTTTAAATTAATCAATAATTATATTTTCTTTGCAATGGATAACCAGAAGTTATAACAAAGTTTTTAAATAAACATCCCATTCCATACACATTCCCCCACTCTCCTATCGTCATTTCGGGTAATAAGTATTCCATTACATTTTAAAATAACTTTTGGGTTAAAAAAATTGGAGAAAATTGTCTATTGCTAACGCTTTTTTCCAAAGCAAAGTAACATAACGCAGTACATTATAGTGCAAAAGGGTTTGTAAGCTATAATTCTATATTATGTGTAAATAGCCCAGAATATTCACGTTTATAAAGATTATTCATTGCTTGGGTCATTTAACATTGGTCTGGTTTTCTGCTAAACAATAAACATTTCGTTCGTTTGTACTATAATTAGTGCGCTATTAGATACTTTAAAAATTGATACTCAATCAATACTTATTAAATAATATAAACCTTTGGAAACAATTACGGTTCATTCACCATATTTTAGACTCCAGAGCGTTAAGAAAATGTACACCGCACATTTTCTGGGTAAAAAAGCAAGTCTATTTAACATAATATTTAATGCTTCATTAACTTAATAAGTTATAAATACTACTTGGAGGAAACAATAAATCTAAACTATTTGGTTTAATTTTAAACAATGGTCCTTTTTCAACTACTTTTCCTTTTGAATTTCTTTTTATTAAATGGTCTAAAGTGATAACTCCCTGCTCTAATAATAAATCAAATTGAGATACCATTGGTTTCTTAGTATGTTCAACTTGTTTATACAGGAAATACTCTTTTCCATCTTCTTTAATGACATCTGCAGAAACCCAAAAAGTCTCTCTATGTTTTTCTAATAATCTCTGATGTAATTTTTCAAGAGTCCAAACTACAAAGTCCCCTATTTCATTTCTGCTAGAAGTTTCTATCAAATGGTTAATATTAGAATCAACTTTTAAAGACAACCCTTGAGAATTAATAGTTTTAGCGGAAACAGTACAATATAGCTTAAAATCTTCTTCTCGCCAGTAGCCAAAAGCATCTAGTATTTCAGCTGAACTCTTAAAGTTACTTAACCTCCAATTAGGAACTTGAGCAAATAAATTTTTTCTATTTCCCTTATTAGCTCTAAAAGATTTTAATTCTATCCCTTTATAATCTGGCAGTTTTGAAGAGTTTATTTCAATTCCTAAAGCTGTTTCTAATGTTCTACCAACAGAAGTATCTGCATCTACTATAGATAAGATAGGTCCTCCTTTAGCTAGATTTGTTAATTTGTTCAATAGCTCCTTTGATACTGCATTCTCAGCTGTATTAATTTCACTTACAAGTTCTTGTATTGGATTAGCTATAGAGGAGTTAATCAATTCTTGAATTGATAATTGAGTTAGGTTTAAAATATGTAATCTGCCCTTAAAACCAATTATCGCTATAATATCATTAGGATTAGAATATTTTGTTAATCCACTAAACCAAATCCTCGGGTCACCTTTCTTTGTTTTAGGTCTATATAATGAAGTTTTAGATTTATTAACGCTATCAGACTCGTAAATAAATGCATCAATGATGACTTTGTTTTCTGGTCCCTGACTTTGAATATTATAATCATGAAAGTCGTTTTCCCTTAAATAATTTCTGACTGTACCTGTAGCATCCATAATAGATTTCTTCAAGCCAGTAGTAGTTGGTTCAATTAAAGTTAAAGAAATAGAGTTTTCAGTTAAAATTTTTAATTTCTCTTCTTCTTGATTAGTTAATAGTCTCATCTAATTTTTTTGAGTATTTCTATAGCAACAGCTCTAGCCATTAGCGGAGGTACTGCATTTCCAACTAAAGTATATTGCGGTAGTTCAGATTTTCTATTATTGCCTCCTGTAGAGCGTTTTCCTTGAAAAACAAAAGAATCATCAAACGATTGTAGTCTAGCCATTTCCCTAACAGTTAAAGCTCTTGGCGAGTTATAATGTATATAATCATCAGGAATTGTCATTACCGTTGGGCTTTGACTTTCTGGTTTGAGAACATTATAATTCCTTTTATTTGAAGATAAACCGCATTCATTCAACTTTTCTTTAGCTTTTTTATAATCCCCTTCTTTTAAAATTATATCAAGTCTTTTGATAACATCTTTTCCTTGATTACTAGTTTTATGATTATGAAGAATATCATATACTTTTTCTCCATTATTAAGAGCTTCTTCATTTCTTACATAAAATGGTTTGGTTGATTTTTCAAATCTCCCATTTAGTCTACCACTTCTACTCCATTCTGCAAAAGTTTTACCTTTAGTTTTTATTGGTTTACCATCAATAGAACGTTTTTTTAATAATTCTTTCATTTTATTAGCCGTACCATTATACTGCTTGGAAATATCAACCAGTTGATATTGATGTGCTTCTTGGTTATTTCCGATAAAATCTAAATCATATAAAGCCTCAAATACAGAAACTTTTTCTTCTTCCTTTACTGTTGCTGGAATTTCTGATATAAATTTTTGGTCTTTTCTACACCCAATAAATAATACTCGTTCCCTATTTTGAGGAACCCCGTAGTTAGATGAATTTGCTACAAATGGAGCTTCAATCTTATACAGTCTTATGTCACTAATTATTACATCTAATTCGTTATTTTGGTTTTCATTGCAATAATCACGTATTAATGAAAGACAATCGTCAATGCTCAATACATAAATTTTTAAAGCACTTATTATATCATCACAGGCTTTTTTATAGTCTTTAGCAATATTTAGTTTGCTAAAAGCAATTTCTATTTTATTTATAATTTCGTTTGAATCTATCTCAGTGAGAAATTGAGTAAAAGAATCTATAAAGTAATCATTATCGATGTTGCAAAAGTCTTTTTCTCTAATAATATCTCTTTTTAATTTTTCCCATTCTTTATTTCTAACTAAAAGATTAAACCCGTGTCTGATAGTACTTATTCTTTCATCAGTTTTACTAGTTTTATAGTCAGCAATATTCGGAGTTAGTTTCTTAAACTTTGAATCAATTGTCTTTATATATAGCTCTTTAACTTCTTCGGCTTTAGAGTCTGTATATTGCTCTATTTCAATTCTTTTAACTAGGCAATCAATTAAGAAACTATTATCAAGATTTGTCTTTTTTAAAGATCTTACAAAGGATGATAGACGAGGAATTTCATTAATATCAACAATAGAATTAATTTCTTTTATAATTAGTTCTTTTATTTTTCCTTTCTCTTTAGTCAATATTCCTTTCACATTTTCCATCACAAAATACTTAGGTTGAAGTACTTTGATTACCTCTAAATAGTGTGAAAATAAGTCATCCTTTTTGTCAAACTTTTTTCTCTTTCCTGCTAAACTAAAACTTTGACAAGGCGGTCCTCCACATACAACATCAACTTTCTTTCCATTTATTTTAGAAAGTAAATTATCTAAAAAATCAGGTTCGGTAATATCTTGGCATAAAAAATCGGCATCTAAACCTAATTGATGATTATATCTAACTACGTGAGTAAGCTCAGAATTGTCATTAATATCATTCGCAAGCAGAAAATCAAAAAACTTATTATTATGCTCGGCCTGTAAAAAACCTTCACTAAATCCTCCCGCGCCTGCAAATAAATCTACAAACGTGAAAGGTTTTCCGTATAAAGAAACTTGCTCTCGAACAATATTTACATTATGGTTTTCCTTATATGCCTTTACAAAACCAGTTAGTTTTGATTTTAATTCTTTATTCGTGTAACTTTTTTTGTATGAATTATTTAATAAATCATCCGCTCTATCTCTTAAATAGGCTAAGTAGTAATTTATTTCTGTTGCTCTTTCAGAATTCTCTTTTACGGATTGTGTTTCTTTATCAAAGTCTTCTTGTTTTACTTTTTCTCCTGTTGATAATTTTACTTGTTCAGAATTACAATTAATTCTTAAATGAATTGGAGAAAATCCTTTTTTATCAGATTTGTCAAGGTAGAAATTTATAGTAGCCATATATTAATTGCGGACGTTTTTACGGACACGGACAAATTTACGGACACTAAATTAATAAACCTACTAAAATTTGAAATATTTATATTTTACACTACTCCATACATATTTTGCCTCCACTCTTCTACCCTTTCAGTAATAAGCGTATTACATTTTCAAATAAACATTTGAAGTAAAAAAAAGGAAGAAAATTGGGGTTTATAACTTTTTTTCCAAACCAAAGTTACCTCTCAATTTTGTATAAGATAAACTCCAAGCATAACATATTAAAATACTTAAATTCAACTATGTGAAAATTTACTTCTTCTTCTTTTTAGCTTTCTTCATGGAAACTTTAAAATCATCTACAGTTCCATGTAATTTTAAATTTAAGTATTTTACTTTTTTAGTAGGATCAACTTCTATAATTTCATCCTCCTCTTCTTTAGTTCCACTATTTTTTTTGCTGCCAAATAATTTATATAGAACAGCTTTTTTAACGATTTTCCAGGGAATTCTTAAGTAATATTCAATATTATTATTTAAATCTTGTGTTCCAGATAACTCCATATGTCCTAAAGTTGATTCAATCGTCATGTTAGGGATATTTATACGACCATTAATGATATCTATATGGTTTTGAATGGTGTCAAATTTGATATTATTAAGATTTTTATCACCCATATAGCTAGATAACATTTTCATAGGTTCATAATTCTGTAATTTTCCGTTAAAAACTTTTACATCCATGTGAATTTCAGATTGATCTAAATCTGGCACTAAATCAGGATATACTCTAATTTTTCCGTCTATTGTAGTAGAAACATGTCCTTTTAAATTATCAGAAACCAAATGATCTTGTCCAAAATTTTCAAACTTAAATAAGAATTTATCGAGATCAACATTAGTAGCTTCTATAGTAGGTTTCAGGTAAATTTTCTTCGGATTACTACCGTTAAAGTAACCAGACATATTAAAATTACCTCCAGCTGCATTCATATGCAATGTATCTACATAAATGAAATGATTTTGAGTCGTGCGTAGTTTCGCTTTTATGTCTTGCAAATGAATTCGTTGATACATAAAATAATCTACATCTATATCAAATTTCATATCCGTAAATGGTAACTCATACAAATTAAAAGCATCTGCATGGGCAGCAACATCAGCAGTTTTCGATTTTACGGTTATTGTTGCCTTCTCTGTTGTTTCGTCAGGTGGAAATAGCTGATCATAATCAATATAGTTCGCTTTAAAACTAAGATTATTGTCTCTTTTTTTAATTGCTTCATTATCTCCTAAATAATAGTTCAAGCCTATATTAAAAGAAGTTCTCCCTATTTTACCTATAAAATCTTTCACTACAAGATGGTCATCTTCATAATGAAAATCACCTGTAAAGTCTTCAAATCGTAATGGATGTACATGCATTTTGGTGTTTAGCTTGTCCAATTCTAAATCTATAGAATGTAATTTAGATGCTTTATAATGCATACTAGAATTTACATGTAATTCTAGTTTTTCAAATTCTTCATGTCTATATTCTTCAGGAACATAATTTTCACCTTGATACGAGAAAAGGTTTTCCAAACGCAATAAATCCGAAGTTAAAGAAATATCTAAATCGACATCACCATTCAATTCTTTTTGCATCCAAAAACCATAATTATGTACAAGTCCGTTAAAGTGAAAATCAGAATCATCAATAAAACCCGTAAAATCTTTAATTTTAAGATCTTTATCATCGATTAATATATCTACGTGAAAATCATGGAATTTATGCGGATAATGCTTTAGTTTCGCGTTAAGACTATCTACAAAAAACTCTCCTTTAGGTAAATATTTACTTTCAGTAAAAGCCTTTGCTGAGGATTTAAATGAAAATCCAGCAGTTAAATCTCTAATTTGCTCATCGATACCTGTTTTTATACTATCAGTAGCAGAAAATTTTGTAAGTTCAGCAATATCTAATAGTTTCGACTTAATATCTAAATGAGTTACGGCTAGTGTATCTGTATGATGCACAATAGCTGGTAGATCCGATACATATCCAGTTATTGAAATATCAGATTTACCTAAAAGCATATCAAATTGATTAATTGTTGCTTTTTTTCCATTCATTACTACATGCGCATTGAGTTTTTCTAATGGTGCAGGAAGATCCTTGGAAGATAAACTTAGTTCATCAATTTTTAACTCACCATAATAAGCCTGATTCAATTTACTGAGTGCTTGTTCTGGATTATCAATATCTATAATATCATGAAAATTCATTTTTAATGAAACATTTCCTGATGCAATATCTACTTCACTTAAATTTAAAAAATCAGCTATAAATTCAAGATTAAAGTCTGCATTTAATCGCATATCTATTTCTGGTTCATCAAAATTATTGATCACAACATTTCCTAAAATCTTTCCTTTTCCTAATTTGGCAGTCATATCTTCTAGCGAAAATGTAGTGGTACGAGAACTTCGTTCACTACCATTCGTAAAATGCCCTTTAAAGCCAATGTTTTTGACTCGCTTACCTTTGTTGGTGTTTTCGAGAAAAGCTTCACTTACACCAAAATTTACATCGAAAAAAGGTACTTGTTGATTCAATGTAGGTCCTTTAACGATTGCGTTAAAATAGATTTTTCCTGCATTTTTATAGCGTTCTAGCACAGGTATAAGATCTTCTGGAGCAAAGGCGATAAGCATATCAAAATTTGGCTTCGCCCCTTTTATTATAAGATCAAGATCTACGTCGTTTTTTGTGTCTATTTTTCCTTCAAGATCAAAATCACCATGTTCCATAGTAACCCGAGAAGGTTCAATGGTAAGCAATCCAGTATCTTTATTAAGACTTACATCTGTATGAAGATCAAAGTGTTTGTGCTTTATATAAGTAGTATCTCCATTATATAGTACATTCATTTCAAATTTAGTATCAATATGTCCTGAAACAACTTCATTATCAATATTGAAACCACCATCAGCCTCATAAATAAATGTTTCAAAGTCTGTATTTTGACCTTCATCTTTTTTATGGATATCTAAATTGTGTAATTTAATTTTTTGAAGCTTAAAACCTATAGGCTCTTCACTTTCTGTTTCATCAAAGGATTTTAATGCATTCAAAAGATTTAGACTTCTATCTTCATGAATTACAATATCAAAAAAACCGTCTTCTACAATTAATGATTTAACGGTATAATTTCCTTGTAAAATATCCCACAAATTAAATCCTATGTAGATATCTTTAACGTCTAGAATAACTGGTGAATTATCCTTTTTAGTTTCATTTATTTTTAGATCGTCTACTTTAAAAGAGATGTTTGGAAAATTACTAAAGAGTGATAAATGTGTATCTCCTATAGTAATAAAACCTTTATGTGTTTTGTTTAGATCAGTTATATGATCTTTAATAATACTATTTTGTTTTGTATTTATGTAGAATACCGAAGCACCCAGAAAGAATAATGGTAAAAGTATTACACAAGCAATAAATCGTAACCAGAATTTTCTTTTTTTAAAGGTTTCAAATTTCATAATACTTATGATTATTATAGTAGTGTATGGTTAGTAATAAATGTTTAAACTAAAAAAAGCAGCTAAAATTTTATATGGTCATTTTTTTTACTTTTTGCTTGGTTGATACTTACATCATAACCCATGCCATTTTTATCTACGCAATAGTCTATTACCGCTACCCTATCAACATCATCAACAAAGGTTTGAGAGTAAGAACAAAAAGAAACAATCAAGTATCCAAAAAACAAAAGCTTTTTCATATAATTAGTTTATGGCTAAAGTACTTTATTTCTTTCTTCAACAAGAAAAAAAATCTATAATTCAGAAAACTTTATAGCCTTTTTTAAGGTTATTTAGCATAGTATCGGATATAACAGCTTTGAACTTATATCTATAGATATTTCGAAATAAATATTTATGCTATATTAACCATCTAAAAAATGAAAAAGATAGCATATGCTAGTTATTAGTTACTTTATTTTTTTGTTACTATTTGTGATGATATTAAGACCATTTTCAACTTTAGTACATGAATTAGGTCATGGTATTCCAGCTTTGTTACTTACAAACAAAAAAGTAACCTTATATTTAGGTTCTTATGGTAATCCAAAAGACAGTTTTAAATTTGTAATAGGCAGATTAGAACTTTTCTTACATAAAAAGCTTTTTCATTGGAAAATTGGTCTTTGTGTTTTTGAGCAAAATACACTTTCAATAAATAAATTACTATTTATTAATGTAATGGGGCCTTTGACCTCACTTGGACTGTCTATTATTTTAAGTTATATCGTCTTTTTTAGTGAATTAAATGAGAATGTGAAGTTTATCTTGTTCTTTTTTAATGTAACAACATATTACGAGTTCTACAGAGATATAGTTCCGCATAATGATCCAATAGAACTTCATAATGGAACAACAATCTTTAACGATGGTAAGCAAATATTGGAATTATTAAAGGCTAAAATGATTCCGAATGAATATTATATAGGTGTTGAATACTACAATACAGGAAATTATGAAGCGGCGTCCTTAGAAATCGAAAAGGCTCTTAATAAAGGCTATCAAGAAAATATAGTTTATCAGTTATTAATAAGTGCGTATTTGCAAGTAAAGGACTATACTAATTCAGAAAGAATAAATAACTTATACAGTAAAAAGGCGCAAAAAGAATTTAACTCAAATGATTATTCAAATTCGGGGTTAATAAAGTCCTTTTTCGGTAATTATGAGGAAGCTATTGAAGATTATGATAAAGCTATTGAAATGGATCCTAGTAATAGCTATGCCTTAAATAATCGTGGCTATACTTATAATATTATTGGAAATTATGAAAGTGCCATAAAAGACTTTGATAAGGCGATATTATTTGACGAAAATTTTGCTTATCCAATAAACAATAGAGGGTTTGCAAAGATTAAACTTGGTTTTAAAGAAGATGGACTGAAAGATCTTGAAAAGTCTATGAAAATGGATGGTGAAAATTCCTACTGCTATTTTAATTTCGGCGTGTATTATTACGAAGAATCTGATTATCAAAAGGCTTTAGAATACTTTAATAAGGCTAGAGAACTAGATTCAACAACGTATAAACTTGATAGTTATATAGAAAAAGTTATGAAGAAATTGGAAATATAGAAAATCAGGGTTCATACTTATATTCATTTAGAGAAATGCATGAAAAAGCGTTCGAAAACGCTTTTAAAGAAGAGTCAACTAGCTCGGCCGTTTTTCAATATCTATAAATACTAAATGACTTAATGAACCATTATCTGTATATATTTCTATTACTAACGTTTTTTCATGGTATTGGTTAAGCTACGGTATTTTACTATCGTTGCTCAGGGTTTCTATCTATTTGATTTATAGGGGTTTTGGGTATTTCATGTTCTTGTATTTTGTAATATATTTGAATATAAGTTTTTAGTTACTTACTAAAACTCTTGTATATCCCCCACAAAAAAACTCTTTTGTTACCCCCTAAAACGAAAGAGTTTTTTTATGTTAACTCCAAACGTCTTTTATTAATTCTCATTATCGATTTACTTGACTTATTAATTAGTGCTTCTTAACTATATTTAGATTATTCCTTCCTTAGTAAGTATTAACGCCAAATGAAAATTAGTCTTTGCTTTATACGTTGCTCTAATTTTCTTCAATGACTTCTCAATGGTCGATAAACTACAAGCTTCAAATCCTTCTGATCGAAGTATCTTAGGTAGATCAATATTTTTTAATCCTTCAGCCAATAGCTTAACAATTCTAAACTCAAGATTCGTCATTTTTTTGATTTATTATGATAAAATGTGTTTAACCCATGCAAATGTATTAATTCTCTTAACATTTTAGTATTAAATCTTAGACATAGAAAACACCTTAAATAAAGTGCTTGGTGGTAAGTTTATAATTTCATTTCAATCTTTATCGAATAAATATGCTATCAATTAATAACATGCCAACCTCTTATAAAGCTTTAATTAGATTTATTTTTCTTCCCTGTATGATAAGGTCTTTAAAGTGATTTACTTCACTAGGAGAAGAACTTTGCCTTACTAGTTCATGTCCTAATTTCCATCTCTCCTTTATTATCGATTTTGATTTCTTAGAAATTTGATAATTAGAATTAGTAATTTTTAATATGTGATCTTTTGGCCATATGAAATTATATTTCTCAAAGTAATGCTCTAAATCGCCACTCCATAGCCAATTACCATCTGTTTTTAAGGTTCCATAATGAGTAATCCATTCTTGAGAAAAAACACATTGAGTTCTGTCAAGGGTAATCGTTTCAAAATCACAGATTCTTAAATAATTCAAATAAAGATCTTTATTCATCATAACCTTATTAGATTTATTACATTCTGACAAATATTGATCTGTAATTTCATAGATTATTACTTCATCATCTTTAATATTTAGAATTTGTCTCATATTAAAATTGATTTTACCTTTTGGTTGTTATGAGTATTTAAGATACAAATATAACAGCCGTAATAAAATTTACTTAGATCAATCATCACATATAACTTTTCCTTTTTTTAAGACGTTTTGGCGAACTCATACTTGATTAAAAACAATCATACTTCTTTTCTGTGTTTCTATTATCGTAAAAAAGAACCCAGAAAAGAAGTATGAATTGATTAATGCTTCAATAAGTAAAGAAACCTTAAATACCTCTTATATAACTATCCAAAGGGTCATTAAATTGATAGCCAGTTGTAAAACGTTCCTTATTTAAAACTTTGTATTCTGACAAAGCCCAAAGCACAAATTCTTGTAGGAAAGGCGTGTCTTTCTCAGAAATTTGAGGTTGGTATTTATCAATTAATGCAGCTAAAGGTTTAATTGAATTTAATTGCTCTTTAAAATAAGTATCGTCCATATCATCGAGTAATTCAACAGCTTCTTTAGAAGAAAACCACTCGGAAATTGCGTCATAGGGTGATGATTCCCCTTCTCTTTTTAACTTCTTTATCTCAGGGAATAAAGTATTGAAAATCGTTTTAATTGCATTATTTAATAGCAGTTGTGCCACATTGTCGGCTCCCTCCTGCTCACCTTCATATACTAATTCCATTTTTCCAGTAATTGCAGGAATGGTTCCTAAGAAATCTAATACACGAATAGATGTATTGGTTTCTTCGTTTAATAAAGATCTTCGTTCTGCGGTACTTAAGAGATTTTCAAAGATAGAGATACTCATTCTAGCACTTACCCCACTTTTCAAGTCGATATATTCACTTTTTCTCGCTTCAAAAACTAATTGTTCTATTAGATCTCGAGCCAATTCAGGAACATGTATCGTATCTTTTTGTTCTTGAAGATAGGTCGCTTCTTGTGCAGTAATTTTCTTGGCTATTTCTATTGATTTCGGATAGTGTGTCAGAATCTGAGAACCAATACGATCTTTTAGAGGTGTTACAATACTACCTCTGTTTGTGTAGTCCTCCGGATTCGCTGTAAAAACGAACTGTAGATCTAATGGTAAACGTAATTTAAAACCTCTAATTTGAATATCTCCCTCTTGCAATATATTAAATAAGGATACCTGAATTCTAGCTTGCAAATCAGGAATTTCGTTAATAACAAAAATACAGCGATTCGCTCTTGGAATCATTCCGAAGTGAATTACTCGATCATCCGCATAATTTAATTTTAAATTCATGGCTTTTATAGGATCGACATCCCCAATTAAATCAGCAACAGTTACATCAGGAGTGGCTAATTTTTCAAAAAAGCGTTCGTCTCTATGTAACCAAGAGATAGGTGTATCATCTTGATGTGTCGCAATTAGTTCTTTTGCATATCTCGATAAGGGTTGTAAAGGATCATCATTAATTTCAGAACCTTCTACAACAGGAATGTATTCGTCTAGTAAAGAAACCATCAATCGTGCTAATCTTGTTTTTGCCTGTCCTCTTAATCCTAGAAGATTGATATTGTGTTTCGATAAAATTGCAGTTTCTAATTCGGGAATTACCGAATCTTCATAACCCCATACTCCAGTAAAAACTGTCTCTTGTTGTTTAAGTTTTTTTATAAGATTATTTCTTAATTCGTCTTTTATTGAAAGTGATTGATAGCCTGCCGCTTTTAATTCGCCTAATGTCTTTATTTCCTTATGATTCATGTTATATTTTTAGTAAATATTCCTTTAAAGAAGGATCGTATTTTTATTAATATGGTATGTTAATCCTTTTAAATTCTTCGGATTCTTTTTTTTCTATTTTGTTCGTAATCTTCGAAAATCATTTCTCCTAAACCTTTTAAACCTGTATAAAATGCTTTTCCTTGATTAGCCTTTGTAAAATGCTGAATGAATTGCATTAAATACGGATCTCTCGCAATCATAAAAGTGGTTATGGGAATATGTAATTTTCTTGCTTGAGATGCCATATTGTAACATTTTTCTACAATATGTTTATCCAAACCATTACTGTTTTTATAATAGGTGCCATCCGAAAGACGTAAACAACTCGGTTTACCATCTGTAACCATAAAAATTTGTTTGTTGGTATTACGTTTTCTTCTTAAAATATCCATAGCAAGTTGCAATCCAGCAACTGTGTTGGTATGATAAGGACCTACCTTTAAGTATGGTAAATCTTGAATTGAAATGGTCCAAGCATCATTACCAAAAACTAAAATATCGATGGTGTCTTTCGGATAACGTGTTCGAATCAATTCCGTTAAAGCCATCGCTACCTTTTTGGCGGGAGTAATTCTGTCTTCTCCATACAAAATCATGCTATGACTTATATCTATCATTAACACAGTGCTCATTTGTGCTTTGAAATTGGTCTCTTGCACAATTAAATCCTGTTCTGTTAATGAGAAATCACCAATACCATTATTTATCTGAGCATTTTTGATACTTTCGGTCATAGAAATTCGATCAAGAGAATCTCCAAAATGAAAATTTCTGAATTCTCCAGTATGTTCATCTCCCCTGCCAATTGCTTTTGTCTTATGATTTCCAGTACCACGTTTTTTTAGCTTTCCAAAAATTTGATTTAAGGCATTCTGTCGTAATGCTTGCTCGGTTTTTGAAGTGATTTTAAAATTTTGACCACCACTACCCTTTCCATCATCTATTTCCTCTCGGATATAGCCTTTATTCTTTAAATCCTCTAAAAAATCGTCTAATGTATATTCTGGAGTGGTTAATTTATATTCTTTATCCAGTTGTTTTAACCATTCAAAGGCTTCATCAAAATCTCCAGACGTATATGTTAGTAGTTCTTTGAAGATATCAAAAAGTTTGTCGAATGGAGGAAGTTTTTTTTCCTTGAATTTTTCAAAACGTAACCCTTTGTTAAACTGTCTATTCATACCTTAAAAATACGGCTATTTGTATTTTTAAACCAGTTAATTGATGGATTACTACAATTTTTAACGTTTATAAATACGAGGAAATTGGAATTTAGGGGGGATTAAGATTGTTTTGTACTTCTTTAGTTGCTTTGTTTTTACTATTTTTGATGTTATGAAAGATAGCTATGAACAACTTAATATAGAATTTGTAGAACCAAGAAAAGTTTCTCTAATGACTAAATTGGTTTCAATTGCATTGTCTTTAATTTTAGTTTCAATACCCTTGGTTGATCTAATTCCTGGGATAGAGTATCTTGGCAATATTTACTATTTCTGTGAGAATTATATGACTTGTTTTCCTCACACTCTTAAATGTTTTCCTTTTTTCTAAGGGCTATCGAATGAATCCGTCTCGATATATGAAAAGAATACAATTTATAGATTAGCTTGGTCTTGGTCGTTTCTGTTTTCTGAGTTGAACGGTTATCAATATTTTGAAATTACCCAGTTTTCTTACGACTACAAGCAGTTAAGGAAACCAAGAATAACATGATTAATATTTTTATTTTCACCATATAAATATCATACTCCTTTAAGCTCAAAATCATATAAGCCTGCATCTACTCTATGAATCTTAATTTTAAACTTTTGACCAATCTTAATTAACTTAGGGTTATATACTTGTTCCGTTCGCTTATATTTTATTCCATTATGATAATATTCAAAATAAAATATGTCTTTTCTAGAAGTAGTCCCTTTTGGTACATTAAGTTTAATCTTAGTTATTGTACCTTCAACCCAAATAAAATCTGATTCCAATTTCTTTTTTCTTTCATTAGCGCTAATAAAAATAAATGAGAATAGAAGAATGGAAAATATGAGTCCTATCAATCCACTTTTTTTAGCGTCAGATAGTTTATTGAAAGAATACATATATTTTTTTTCTGTCAAAAGTAACTTAAATCAAAATGTTTTATAGTTAAATAATTTATTTATTAGAATGATAATGTTAAGGAATTTACCTGTTATTAGGTTTGGGAGAGCTAATTTTATCTTATTTAACACCTACTCTTTTAATGGTTTTTACTTAGATGTTTTTCAGGGATTCTCCCTGTTTTATTAAATAAAATAACTATATATATTTATTTCGACTTACGACTTGTCTCAGGGGACTATGTAGATAAGTTAAAGGTTAAATAAAATGTTCTGCGTATTAACCAAACTTCTAACTATACTCTGAAACAGATTAATGCGCGGTTCTTTTATTTGTTTTTTGTTTGTTTTCTTTCATAGTATTTATTTTTTTACTTTTACGAGAAAAATAATTATAAAAAGGTACTATTCTATTTTACTGTTGTCTTTAATCTTTTTTACTTGCAATCCTGAAGGTTCTAAATACCCAGAATCTGAAAGTATTATTAAAATAGGCTTTAAAAGCTATTATTGTATTGTATTGTATTGTATTTTAGATCTATGAAGAAAAAAGTATCGGGTATTATTTTATTAACTCTGGGCTTATCTTTATTGATTATAGAGTTTCAAGACATTCCAAGAAGGGTCGAACATATTTTCAGGTTACTCTTTAGTAAAGAACCTCTAGAAAAATATGGTTATCACTATATAATTTTACAATTAGTGTTATACTCTATTATATTCATTTGTATTTACTACGGAATAAAATTTCTTAGGCTCAAAATAAAAGAGTCTTAACATTGTACTGTTCTTAAAGTTTATATTTTATCTATGTTTATTATTATTTATCTTTTCTGTGTTCCCTTTTCAATTTTTTTAATTGACAGATTGTATAGGCGAATAAAGCGAACTTACGGTAGCATGAAGTACTTTCACGGTATTTCGTTTTTTGCTCTTTCTTTATTACTTGTAATCTTTCTTTTCGGGTTTCCATATATAGTATCTATATCTATATTGAGCTTTTTATAGTTAATAAATAAATATTGTTTGAGAAGATTTTTAATCTACTGACTAGTTGGGTAAGGAGACAATTTTGAAATATACATTTACAATTTTTCTTTTATAAGATGATCAATCTGGACAGTTCTAAGTTTTTTCGTAATTAATTCTTTATAATTTTTAGGGTATTTTTAAAACGGAACAACCAAACCTATTCCTCCAGTAATACCAGACCATCCAGTAGTTAACCTACCTCCACTTGGAGTAGTTAAGTAAGCTCCTGAATCATCATTTTCTAAAGTTAACTTACCTCCTATGTATACATTTAAATCTAAATGCGCTCTGAGAACTATATAACCAACAGAATACTCATAATTTAGAGCTATTGCCCCTCCAAAATCTAATGAATTAAATTCTAATTTATCATTTTGATTTCCAATTCCTCCTCTACTTTCGGTTTCAAGAATTAATGTTGATGGAGTTACCAATCCTTTTATTCCTAAATTTAAATTGGCTTTCTCAAATTCTTTTATAGGGAATTCATATTCAAGCCCAAAAATAGAACCAGTTAATTCATTTGTTAATCTTATGAAACCTGAAAAATCAGCAATCGATGACTTCGCTCCAGAAACTCTTCTACCATAAAAAATAGAAGCTTTTTTGTTTATTCTTATCCCTACTCTAAATCCATAATTAAAAGCAAAGTTGTCTGAGGTCTTGAAATTCTCAAGAGGTATTTGATCAGCTAAGTCTTGATGAAAATTCTTTAACGAATTAGATATAGGAATACCTCCTTCAAAATCGACAAAAACCTCAAAGTTTTGAGCATTTACTCTTGAAGATACAATGAGTATGAAAACGATAAGTAGTGTTATGTTTTTTAGTTTCATTTAATTTAAGTCTATATAAATTCCTCGAGTATGTATTAATCTATCATTCCCTAATCTTACTAAATAATCTCGATCTTCCTGATTAAAAAGACCTCTAGCAGATTTGTTTGGTTCAAATTGAAATCTAACGATATCCTCTGTTAGGATATTATAGATTGCACTTCGATCACTCTGATAAACCAAAAGTTTATTTGATGAGCTATCAAACTGAAATTTTTGTTGAGTTGCTCCGAATGAGAATGATTTCCTGGTATTATTAATTAAATCCACGAAGAATACTTCATTACTTGATGCATAAAAGAGATTATCCCCATATATTTCCAATGAAAAATTAATATTTGAAAAGTCAAATACTTCTACCAATTGATTGTTATCTATTCTGTATAGTTTATTTTCTGAGTTGGTATAAATTAAAATGTACTTTCCATTATTAGAAAGATATCCAAATCTGGCAAAATTATATGGAGCTGAGTAGATTACCGTATTATTGGTTACGTTTGTTAATGTTACTTGATTATTAGAGTAATCAGTTCTAGCAAGTATATTTCCTCTGTATATAAACTTAGAATTTGATAGAGTATCAGTATATTGATCAATTATTTGTAGAGTTGAAATATCCATTTCATATGCATAGTTGTATGTGTCAATATGAATATTATTATCGTCTGGATTAATGGTTATATTTAAACTTTCATGAACTCGATAGCAGGATATCAAGTTACTTGTGCGTAGAAGATCCATTTCAAAAGAGTATTCGTATATTCTGAAGTGATATTCAGAAACAGATCGATCTTCAACTATTAGGGCATAAAAATTATTGGTACTCGGATGATAAACAATTTCTTTTAAAAATAGTGGATTTAGATTTGCCAAGCCAAATGAATTACTATTTGCTAGAGGAAAATCGTCGCTTATATAAAATTCAAACTGAATTTCAAAGTTATTAACTTTAGGGCGAATATTTGGACTTAGGATGCTTCCAATAATATAGGGTGAACTGATTGAATATTCACCTCCTGAACTTGATCCCAAAAAAAATTCACCTCCAAAGAAGAACTCAAAGTTTTCGAAGTTCGAATATAATGGATGTGCAGACCATGTTAGCTTATATGAATTAAAGTTTAAAAAACTTACTTCCAGGGTTATGGAGCTAGGGTCATAAGATAAAGATTGAGGGGATCCGTAACTTTGTCCGTAATCACTTTCAAATAATATGGAATAGGATACTGAAGAGTACTCATCAAAATTGGAATATCGTGAACTACCTTCAAATAAAACAGTCGATTGATCGTTGTACGTCCCTAAAGCTAATTGATCATTAGATAACGGTATTTTTATCTCTCTGGTTTTAAATTTAAGACTTAAATAGGCATTGGTGAAATCTCTTTCATAGTCTGTTGACCATTTAACATAAATTGTACCATCAGTTATTTCTACGTTTTCTATGGGAGGTGGAGAGGAAGGCAAACGTTTTACAAAAAATTGATATGACGCAATTTCTGTAAGGGTTTCCAGTCCTGCTTGATCGGCTATACTTCCAGAACCAGATGAAAACTTATGTTCAATACGAATATTATGGATTCCATCATCGTAAGTTTGAGGTCTAAGAATAAATGTTCCAGATTGCCCGCTAAAATATGCATTAATTTGCCTGTTATCCACGTATACTTTAGATTCTATTGTGCTTTGATTATTAGGAGATTGAAAATAGTATCTCATCACCTTCTGATTGTTAATAGTATCTAGGTTATTGAAATTGACTAAGTTTATATAATTGGTATCATTTATTGGTTGTTCTAGATCAATAAAGTTGTCAGGTGTAAAATCATAACTACATCTCATTAGAAAGAAGCTCATAACAACTATTAAGACAATTTTTTTTTTCATATTTATGGGCAAAATGTTTTACAACAGTTTTTGTATAACCATAGGTTTGGTTTAGTATTCGTTTTCTTTTAGGCTTATCACTCGCTTTAAGAAATTTAGTTTGACTTTAAATATCGACTCAATTATTTCCTGTTCTTTTAAATTAATTTTTACTAAGCATGATAGTACCTCAAAAATTGAGAAAATATTCATAAAAACATGAACATATATTGCAGAATTTGTGTTTTCAATCATTTTTATTTTCACTAAATATTCTCTTCAACCTAAATGATTCGTTGAAACCTTAAAATTCATAGATATATAATGATTATAACTAAATTGAAAGACTAATAAGATTGTTATTCGTAAATTAATTTTGCTTATCCAGTATTTACGAATTGTACCTAACTAGTACTTAGTATGCAATTTTTTATATTTGGGCGCAAATTTAAGTTATTTTCTAATTAAGAAAAAATATTGTTGTGATTTTTTTTAACTTGATAATTCTAAGCTTTCTAACTTTTCAAATTGCTTTTTTCAAATTTTGGTTTGAACAATATGTTTCATAACTCTTGTTACTTCCATTTTTTATTTTGGCATAATGTTGTGTTTTAAGTTAGTATTGGTTCAATAACTGTTTTTTATTAAATAAGGTTTCATCGTCACTGTTTTAATATATAGTTTGTCTATATTGCTTTCATTAACCAAAACTTAATACTATGTTAAAAAATATTTCTAAACTAGGAATCGAATTATCTAAAACTAAACAACGTACTATTTCTGGAGGTGACAGTCCTGAATGCTATTACTGTAAGTGCCTAACAGGTGACATTGTTATTGGATGTGGCCCAGATCGAGTGGAAGGATGTGGAGAAGCATGTGCACTCTAATTCCTTGCGACTTTCGGGTCGCTTTTTTCTTTTCTTTATTTTTAATTCGTTTACTAAATCTTGGACATAAAAAAACACCTTAATTAAGGTGTTTTACAATAGGTTAGTTTTACATTTTAAATTGACCTACTAATTTCTTTTTCCAATAAATTTCAAAATTAGTAGGGGATTTTTTTTCCTTAAGAGCGGGAAAGATAAAAATTAACTTTAACCCTTTTTTTCTTCTAAAATTCGCCGTTTCTAATCTATATCGATACTTTGGTTTTTTTTTGTTAATTCTTCCACCAAAAGAATGGTAAACATAAAAATCAAAGTTTTTTATTCCATCCAATGAATTATTTATGAAATTATCCTGAGATTTAAATTCTTTCAATTTTATTTTACTTGAGTACCAACTAGCAGACCAAAAGCTTTTATATATACCTCCTTCTTTAGGTCTATATCGAATTTTTCTATCAACATCAACAAGTGAAATATCATTGAAATCAAAGCTCTTCCTTTCTGAAAAATCAAAGAATTTTGCGGCAAAGAAAACTTTATATCTTTTTTCATCAACACCATTTATTTTCTCTGAACATATCATTGTATCATCACCGAATGCATTATTATCAATTAAACCATATTTCAATATCTCTATTTTAACATCCTCTATAAGTGGATATTTAGATTGAGACATACAATTATTTCCATAAAGAAGTCCAGTTAAGGCAAACAATATTATTATTTTTTTCATAAGCTAAATTTAAATATAAGGTAACTAGTTTTAAGTTCGCAAATATAAGGGTTATCCGTAACCTATTACCTAAAGTAATTAAATTAAAAAGCTTTTCGTTAACAAATACTTTTTTGTAAGAAGTTGTAAATTTTTAACATAAAAAAACACCTTAAAAAGGTGTTCGCATTGAATATTATCGATGTATAACGTGCAAAAAAAACTAGTAACCATGATATTCTACATTCGGGAGTTTTTCATTATTCTTTAAATATCTATTAAACCATTTTAGGACTTGTTCATTTACTTCATCATTATGTTTTGTTAGACCATGATCACCTCCTTCAAAAACAATTAATCTGTAAGGAATTTTGTGTTTTTCGAATTGTAAAGCCAAATTCAGACTATGCTCGGGCTTTGCTCTCCAGTCAGAACTTCCATGAAGCATCAATATGGGAACATTTTTAGGAAACTTATCTACCCATTTTATAGCAGATCTTTTCGCTAATTCTTCCTTTTTATTTTTCCAATAATTGGGTATTAATTCGGCATAAACGCCTTTTTCAAACTTCGGTCTATTCATGATTGTTAAGTCTGATGGACCTCCTCCTACTACTACAGCCTTTATTTTATTCGTCTTTGTTAAAGCTATGTATGTCATCATAGAACCTCGACTCCAGCCATACATTCCAATTCTATTCGTATCGGCACCCTGAACTTCCTCTAAAATCTTAGGTAGTATTACGACATCATTTACGTCCTTCCCACCGAATTCTTCTTTTCCTTCACCTCCTCCATTACCTCTATATTGACTGGCAATTACAATATATCCCTTACTTACAATGGATGCAAAAATATGCAAAAGTAACGGCCCCGATGCTTTTGAATATTCTCTATTCCCACCACGATTGAATATAATACAAGGATATTTCCCTTGTTTTTTCGGTTTCATCAAAAAACCATTAACTTTTAAACTGTCACTTAAATACTGTATGGCATAAAGTTCGACATCGTCAATACTTTTATAAATATCTTTCCAAATTCTTTTTCCATTAACTTCTTCGGTTAATTTTGAGTGTTTTGAAAACCTTTGCATATTGATTCTTTCTTTTTTCAAAAGAAGTTGGTTTTCTTGAGCGGTAGTATTACCTATTGTTAAAACCAGTAGTAATAAGAAATTGAAGTATTTCATAGTTGTTTCAATGTTTTGATAGTGTGTAATATACAATAAAATAAACCACACCTAATTAGTGAGATTAATTTATAATTCGTTTAACAAATCTTAGACATAAAAAAACACCTTTTTCAAGGTGTTTTTTGGTAAGTATTATTTGTGTGGACAAAGTTTTGTACTCTCTTTTTAAGAAGATAATGTCCTTATTATTTTATTAAGTTTATTTATAAACTTAAAGTATTAATTCTTTATCACTTTTTTCAAGGCTATTTTATTATCATTACTTTCTATTTTTACTAAATATACTCCTTTAGAGAAACCACTAAAATCAAAGGTACTTTCTTTTGTCTCTAAAATTTTATCTCCTAAAACAGAATACACTTCTACTCTTTTGATTTCGGCTAAAACTGAAAGAGAAACAGTTAATTGATTATTCACTGGATTAGGTGCTATAGATATGCTATTGTTAAATACTTCATCCATACTAGCTGTTTCACAATTTTCACTGTAACTAGCAGTATCGTCTTTACACCAGCCATAACGAGGAATATTACAGCTAGGACGTATCTCATCTTCATCATCAACTAAAATACAAGTAAGATTTTCATTATCGTGAGCCTCCATACTTCGTATAAAAGCATTATACCCGTTTTTTAAGTTTAAACTCGTAAGTTCATTATAATCACAACGTAAATGAGTTAGGACCTTGTTTTGTGATACATCCAAACTAGTAAGTTCATTATTACCAGTATATAAATACATTAGCTCCTTATTTTGTGATACATCTAAATTCGTAAGGTCATTATAACGACAATCTAAAAAATCTAGCACCGTATTTTGTGATACATCTATACTTGTAAGATTATTTGCTGCACAAATTAACCTATTTAGCTTTGTGTTTTGTGATACATTTAAACTCGTAAGGTTATTCCCTGTACAGTCTAAATACTCTAGCGATGTATTTTGTGATAAATCTAAACTTGTAAGTAAGTTACTCCTGCATACCAATCGAATTATGTTTTTAAATGCCTCAATGCCTGTTAAATCTGAAATGTTTCTAAAAAAAATAAAACTTATGCTACCGGTAAAAGCTTCTGCTTCGCTCACTTGTATCTCTGAATCTCCATTGGTATTAATACTGCCATTGCTAACTAAAAAGGACTTAAAATTAGTATCCGGAATGTGTACGTTTTGTGCTTTTATAACAGTTAATAAGCATAGGGAAAGAAATAAGGATAGGTATTTTTTTTTCATAATATTAATTTTTATAGTCCTCTATTTTGTTACTTGCTCTTTTGTTGAATAAAATTACTTTAACATATATTTTTAATAGAAATTTTATTACAACAAAAATGATACCATATTTAATACTTAATCTGCGTACAGCAACTGTATCTCGTTCTGTTCGTGCTATAAATAGTATTGAAACCTCCTTTTCTTGGAAGTGCGTTTTTTGCCCTTCCATATAAATCTTCATATCTCATATATTACTCTTTTAGTTTATTCTGTTTTTACTAATTTTGATTTATGAAAAGAATACAATTTATTGGTTTTACTTGGTTTGGTATTGTGTTATTACACCCTTTTGTGTATTTGTTTTTGTCTAAATTAACAGGGGCTTTTCCTCTATCTCTTGTATTAACTTCAATATCTATATTTATCGTTTTTATTATCATTCTTTCCTTTGGCTCAAAGTATGTGAAGAATGATTAACCTACAATTAGTTTATAATTCGTTTATTAAATATTAGACATAAAAAAACACCTTAATTAGGGTGCTTTGTGGTAAGTAATTTGTCTCTTCAAATTTGAATTCTCATGTTTCTCATAGTGAATCGCGGATGAAATCAACAACGCCTGAGAAAACAAGGAATAATAAATAAACAGCTAAAACTTGTAGAGCAATAATTAAAAGAAACTTGATTTTTTTTAACAAAACCCTAATTACGTCTTGATAGTTATAATCATTCTCTTGTTTCCAAAATATAAAAAGTAATACTGCTAGAGATGTAATACAGAATAAAACAACGCCAAGTAAAATATGATGTATCATACTTCAAAAGTAGTTTATTTACACTTACTACAATTATGTCAAAGAACTTTTCCGTTTTTAAGGTGTTGGAGATCCTACTCTTATTTTATAATTCGTTTATTAAATCTTGGACATAAAAAAACACCTCAAAAAAGGTGCTTTGTAGTAAGATGATATGTATATTAGAAACTCTTTATAAAATTTACACTATTTTCCATGAGGAGAATCAAAATAGAATCTCCAGCTACTGTTATAATTATCGTCAAAATTTTCTTTCGAATCCACTCTGATTTTAATATCATCTCTTTTCCAATAATTAAACTCGTCATATTCCCTAATTAGTTCAAAATACTTTTCTTCAATGAGTTTAAACTCCATTGAATTTTTTATTTCATCTATTTGGTAATCTTTATAAACAAACAAGACAATATATTCCACATAACTTAAGATTTTCCAAATTTCGAGAATTTCTAATTCTTTATATATTTTCTCAATTTTACTTTCAGGGATTAACCAGGTGACTTCATGTTTAGCAATTCGTTCAAAAGCAAAACAATAGGTGAAAATATTATCTATTTTTTGTGAAGAGCTAAAGTTATCTGAGGAATTTAGCTGAATATATTTTCCAACAATTTCTTTCCGTTTTTTAGTGCTAATATCATTGAAATAATATTCCTCACTCATTGTAAGTTTCAATTCTTCTTTAATAGTTTCCACATGTATTTCAATTTGTAATCTATTTGCACTTTCGTTAAAATTCTCTAGAATATTTAGAACTCTCACATTATATGTATCAGAAATCCAATTTGAAAGAGACTTGAATTTTTTAGCTATTTTACTTTTCCCTTGTTTTATAAGTTTAGTTTCTTTGTATTTGATATCTGATGGTAAAAACATTTTAGTATCGTTGATTTAGATTAGATATACGTCTATTTTACTTCGAATATAACTATTTTCTTATCAAAGAATTTTTCCGTTTTTAAGGTATCGGCGAATCTACAATTTGAATTCAATTTGTTTGTTTAATTTTGTCTACAATGGAAATACTTATAGGTTTACTTTTTGTAATTATTGTTGGGATAATTTCATTTATTAAATTTTTTATCTCAGTTTTAAGAGATCCAGAATATGTGAATAATTCGTTTGATGAGATTGGTATACCTATAAAGGATCGACTTATACTTAGAAAAAGTTTAATCTTCATTATTATATTTTTTGTTATATGTTTAATTGCTAAGCTCTTTATTTAACTACTGTTTTATTGGTTTGTTTATATTTGACTCATGAAAAAAAGAATTAAAATTGCTATCGTAGAAATCATTCTCTCTGTAATTTTAGCCCAGCTTTTGTTTCGTTTCAATATTAATTTGATTGATGAATTTTTAATCTTTTTTAATTTGGACAATAGTCTGATTAATACTGATAGATTTCTCTATATTTTGTTATTGACTGTTTGTATCCTAGATATTTTTGTTTGGAAAAAAATAAAATCATCAAAGAGCAGATCATTGTTTGAATCTTTCTTTCATGTATTAGTTTTCGCATTACTCTTCTACAACTTGTTTTCCACTTATCTTTAATTCTACACTTTTCTTAAATCTTGGACACAAAAAACACCTTAATTAAGGTGCATTGTGGTAAGCATATTTTAATAGCGATATTGACTTTATCAAATACATGCTTTATTAATTTTTTCTTCTAAAGAGATTATTTGGTTTAATAATTCAGGATACATTTTTAAACTTTTGGATTGATTAATGTATTTTATAGCTTCTTCACAATTGTTTCCATTATTAAAATACCCTAAGGCAAGGTATAATTTAGCATATGAAATCCAATATTTTGAATCACAAATACCTAACATTGTTTTTAATGTTGCTATTCCTTCATTGTAATTACTCAAAGAGTATTCTGTCCTAGCTTTGTTAATATAACTCGGCCAGTAGGTGTTATCTGCATCAATTCCTTTTTGAAAATAAATTAGCGCTTTTTTGTATTTCTTTTCAATTAGATCTAACATTCCTAACTCAACATATATGATAGAGCTAATCTCATAACCTAAAGCTGACCTAAGTTTATATCTGGCTTTATCTAACTCACCAGTATTAATTAAATAGTGAGCTTCATCAAATAATAAATTAGCCTTTACATGTTCTATTCTTTAGGTTGAATAATTCTCAATATTTTGAAATTTAATAGGGCTCTTGTATTTACAACCAGTCAATAAAATCAAGAACAATATTGTCAATATTTTAATTTTAAACATTATCAATAGATAAAATTTTAGATTCAAACTTACTACAATTATGTCAAAGAACTTTTCCGTTTTTTTTAGGTATCGGAGAATCTACTGTTTTTAGGTTTGATTATATTTGTGAATGTTTGATTATTTACTTTATATATTTCTTGGTCTCTTAATACTTAGTGGTATTGGAAAATTCCTTTACGTAATAATATATGGTAGTGAAGAAGATGTAAAAAAATATGTTGATGATTGGGATGATGATTCAGGCGTTATTTAACTACACTATTTTTAATTTTTGTTATTTTTGATTTATGTTAATATTTGCTGACTTAAAATCAGAAAAACACAAAGGCTTAGAGGCGGTAGGGAATACCCCTATACTAGGAGTGTTTTTCATTTTACTATTTAGTATTTCTCCTGGCATACTTTTATTTTTTTTTGATCTTCCTAAAGAGTTAGAAACACCTCTTTTTTATTTACTATCTTCTTTTTGGTGTTTTATACTTTATAAACTAGAAATTCACATTAGACTGTTTTTTATTCCTGCATGGATACTTCTAATTATTTTAGCGTTTTTTACTAGTATATAAATACTACTGTTTAATAAGAATTTTCATATATTGAGTGAATGGAAAAGAAAACAATTTTAATATTTACACTTTTAACTCTTCTTTCGTTACTCGTATCAATCTTACTTTTAAAAATTGATCAATTTGAAAACTCTAAAACTTACTTATATATATTTTTTTCTTTAGCTTTTATTTCTGGCTCTATTGAATCTTATCATCATAGATATTCGGTTAAGAAAGTTATCCGAGAGAAAAATATTTATTTCTTGTACTTTTTTGTTTTAACGTTATTGATATATATTTTTGGTTAAACCTAATCAAACAACCTATAATTAAAATGACATCTCTCGATGCCGCTAAACAAAATCTTTGACAATAAAAAAGAGCTTCAAATTGAAGCTCTCGTGGTAAGTTTATTTTGAAATAATTCTTTTTTTAATGATAACTAAAAACTGAAGAAAGGGATAAGGTATTATTTCTATACCAAAAGCTCTCACCCGGATAACCTAAGTCATTATACTCATATCTGATTGTATCTAAGTCCTCTGTACTGTTACCGTTACTGTGCAAAAAAGTATATTTATATGATTGATAGTTATTAGTATTTGTATTGATATATGATTCAAAAAACATTAGGAATTCTTTTAGGTTTCTGTCCCAATTTATATAAGGGCAAAATTTATTATCAAAATCAGAATACTCAAAGATTTGACTAGTTCGGAGATTACCGTTTAATAATTTAAAAAACTCAGTCCTCTTTTTTATGTTTTTACCTTCAGTATATTCAAATTCAATCACTTCTTTATTACTGAAGTCAAGATCTATATCATGCTCTATCTTTTTTACATAACCATCATCATTATAAAAATACGTGACATTATTTCCATCATCTCCTAATAATTTCTTTATTCTATTTCCTTCATATTCAAATGCATACACGACACTTGGACTAACAGAATACGATGAACGTAATTTATGTATTTTTCCATTTTTATATTCTAATACTCTTATAGAAGTCCCATCAGAAATAAAATTCCAATTACTATCGTATTCATAAATAGTTCTTCCTGATTGACCACTAGCCCCCCATGTATTAATAACTTCTTTAGGAATAACTTTATTAGGAATAATTTGTTCATTTTCTGTTGAGCATGAAGCTAATATCAAACATAGCATAAGACAAAAATTTTTCATAAAATTTATTTTTAATAATTTACAAAGCTAATTAAACTAAATTTAAAACTTACCACAATTATATCAAAGAACTTTTCCGTTTTTAAGGTATCGGAGAACCTACTCTTATTTTATAATTCGTTTACTAAATCTTGGACATAAAAAAACACCTTAAAAAAGGTGTTTTTGTGGTAAGTGTTATATGTTTAAACTAGGTTTTGTGCCTAAACTTAAAAATACTAATTAATTCTTTATCACTTTTTTTAAGGCTACTTTATTATCCTTACTTTCTATTTTTACTACATATACTCCTTTAGAAAAACCACTAAAATCAATGGTGCTTTCTTTTGTTTCCGAAATTTTATTTCCTAAAACAGAATATACCTCTACTCTTTTGATTTCAGCTAATTCTGGGAGTGAAATAAATAATTGGTTATTTACTGGATTAGGAGCTATAGAGACATTAGTATTAAATACTTTATCAATACTCGCTGTTTCACAATTTTCACTGTAACTTGCGGTATAATCCTTTCGCCATGAACCAGGTATATTATTGATGTCATCCACTTGAATACATGTAAGGTCTTCGTTACCATATGACCACGTTCGATACATATTATTGTTATTCCCGTTTTTTAAATTTAAACTTGTAAGGTTATTATTATAACAATATAAATTTTCTAGCTTTGTGTTTTGAGATACATCTAAACTTGAAAGATTATTATCATTACAATGTAATACATTTAACTCCGTGTTTTGAGATACATCTAAACTCATAAGTTCATTTTGTTTACAATATAATCCAGTTAACTTTGTATTTTGCGATACATCTAAACTTGTAAGGTTATTATCATTACAATGTAATACATTTAACTCCGTGTTTTGAGATACATCTAAACTCATAAGATTATTATCAGAACAATCTAATAAAGTTAACTCCGTATTTTGAGATACATCTAAACTCGTAAGTATATTATCATCACACCACAAATGAGTTAACTTCGTATTTTGAGACACATCTAAACTCGTAAGTTGATTATATAAACAATTTAAATAAGTCAATTCAGTAGCTCCTGACACATCCAAATTCGCTAGCTTATTATCATTACAACGTAATTTAGTTAACTCTGTATTTTTCGATACATCTAAACTCGTAAGGTTATTGCTATAACAAGACAAATCAATTAACTTCGTATTTTGAGATACATCTAAACTCGTAAGGTTATTATTAGAACACAACAAACCAGTTAACTTCGTATTTTTCGATACATCTAAACTCGTAAGGTTATTGCTATAACACCACAAATGAGTTAACTCCACAAAAGCTTCAATACCTGTCAAATCTGAAATATTACTATAATAAACATATATTCCACCAGTAAAAGCCTCGGCTTCGCTTACTTGTATTTCTGCATCGCCGTTGGTGTTAATAGCACTTTTACCGACTAAATAGGCTT
Organism: Tenacibaculum xiamenense; assembly: GCF_964513065.1. NCBI lineage: Bacteria > Pseudomonadati > Bacteroidota > Flavobacteriia > Flavobacteriales > Flavobacteriaceae > Tenacibaculum > Tenacibaculum xiamenense. Next base: position 312,047 of record NZ_CAZEQU010000033.1, on the reverse strand, counting down.
TAAAATTAGCATCTGGGATGTGGACGATTTGTGCCTTTGTAATCGTGGATAAACAAAGAAGAAATAGTAATAGTAAGTAGTTTTTTTTCATAAGTATAATTTTAACGTTGTATTATTTGTTGTTGCAAAAAAAGATCCCGTAAACGACTATTTTTAGAATTGTTAAAGTCTTAACTTGAAAAAATATATTGATTTGAGGTCTTAGCTATTTTTAACAGGCATCTTTTTAAGAGTTAAGAATTTTTTGCGCGAAGATATTTTATTTTTTTAAATTCTCTTACAGCTTTACTTTTTTTTCTAGCATACAAAAAATAAAGCTGTAAGAGAATCTCACTTACCACAATTATGTCAAAGAACTTTTCCGTTTTTAAGGTGTCGGAGAACCTACTCTTAAATTATAATTCGTTTACTAAATCTTGAACATAAAAAAACACCTTGAAAAAGGTGTTTTGTGGTAGATGTTATTTCATTTTGAAACTACTCTTTGAGTGTAAACCCTTTAACTTCAAAATGCCTTTTAACACTTGTAGGATTTATTTCTCTAGTTCTTTTTGTATCCAAACTAATAGCAAAAAACTTATCGCTAGGTCCATCATTATGATATTCTCCATAATGTACAAATATTATTTCGTTAGTCGGAGGGTAATATATTGCAGTTCTTTGTATAAAGTTAGGAATAAATCCAAATTTTGAATTAAAATAATTCGAAAAGTCAGTTTCAATTTTAAAAGAAACGCCTGAACTCATATTCAACTCATAAAGATCTCCTTTGACACCAAAAAAGAACCTATTATTAACTTTATCTTCAATCAAAGCAGGAGCATTATCATGAAACTCTGGCAAACTTCCCTCAATATTAATCTCCTTTATGCTTGTTTCAAAAGTATTAGCATTAATCGTGAGTAATTTAACACCTTGATTAATTCTTGTATTAAGAGCTATATAGGAGTTTAATGATTTTGAATATTTAAAATTTTCGGCATAGAAGTCACCCCTATGTTCCGAATCTATATTTATAACATTTGATATATCTACTAATTGATTATTCTCATTCAACTCCTGAAATAATAATAACCCATTATAATAATTAATTTGGATAACAACTTTTTTATTTAGTGTTGAATTGTAGATGGGGTGAGCTTCGGTATATCCATTCTTGGGGCATAAACTCCTAAAATACCTTTGTTCGCTTTCTATATTTATAACGTTAAGTGTTTTGCAAGACTCATGATTTACACCAAAGAACTCTTTCTTTGAAGTATCGTATTGGATAAATCCGGTCAGATGCCCCAAATTTAAATTAGACTCTTGTCTTATTTGAAAATTTCCATCTTCTTTAAAATTAAGACTCTTCAAGGTATAACAAAAAGCACAACCAGGTGTATTTGTCTCTCCAAAAAAATAGATTGGCTGATGATCTATCCTTTTAATTACAAATTCGTTTTCTGAAACTGCAGTTTTGTCTCCAATTGTTAACTTCAATTGCCCTGACTCAGCCCCTACTGGTACAATAAAATTTAGGCTATTCACCTGAACATCTTCAATTTCCAGCTCAATCTCATTTAATAATAAAGTAATATTTTGTTCAACAAATTCTTCTCCTCTCCAATTTAGTTGTATCCTATTTCCGGCATATCCTTCACCGGGAGAAAATTCAACAATTCTAAAATCTTCTCCTAAGTTTTCATTACTGGAACAATTGTAGAACAAAAGTATAGATACTAGAAATAGAACAATTTTTTTAAAGTAGTTTTTCATAATGATTATATTCTTTTGCTCTAAGAAATAATTCATTTTGATATTCATAACAATTTCTTATAGCGATTTTTATAGCGCAAATATATTAAAAAACTCTACCACAATTATGTCAAAGAACGTTTTTCCGTTTTTATGGTATCGGAGAACCTACTGTTTTATAAATGGATGGTTGCATGAGATATATTCGTTCATATTCAAAAACTTAAAACTTACAAATGAAGTTTTACTATTGAAGTGTTTACCACATTTTTTAGCAGCTTTGAAAACGCATTTCGAATTTACTCCCATAATATGACCAGAAGGAAATCGTAGCCCTAAGTACTTCGTTTTTTTAGCTGCATTTATAAGTTGTGCTATAGTCATAATTTTACTGTTTTACTCTATTTTGTTTTACTATTTTTGATTTATGATTGAATATTTAATACCTATTTTTTTTATCATTATTTTTATTCTTCTAATTTGGTTATATACGATCCCAAGACAACTAGACATGTCTGGAGACATTACTAAAAAGGAAAAAGAATACAAAGAATCCTTTTCTGGGCTTATTGATGAAATAAAACAAGGCGCTAAAAACTTTTGGAAATAATTTTAACTACACATTTAATATTTTAACCAGCACTTATACATTTCTTCCTTACCTTTTTGAAGTCTAGATCATTTGTATCTCTTTTCTCGTTTCTTTTGAGTAAGTTAAAATTTATTAAGATGTTAAAGTCAATTTCGAAATTAGGTTCAGTATTAAATAAAGCTGAACAACAGTCTATTAGTGGAGGTCGTGTAAAATGTACGTATCCTGATGGAACAGGTTGGGATTTAGATTATAAATCTGAGCAATCCGAGTTTTTAGCAGGAGACCATTGTGTAAAAACGGGTGGAACGGTTGAATTTTATGAAGGTGTGATGCAATAAAATTTTTAGATGAAGGCGAACTCAGGTTCGCTTTTTCAATTCATAAAACATATCAAAATATCCCTATTATAATAGTTTATATTTTGATATTGTTTTTTGTAATTTGATTCAAAGTAATTTGTCAATTACCAGTATATTTAGTGTTTGATAGTTACTAATAATACAATCTAAAATCAAGAAGTTTGCAGAGTTTATAGTGTTTTTGATACAATTTTTCAACAACATCTAACATATTATCATCTTCTTTAAATAAATTAAAGAACACCTTATCAAGATTTGCGCTGGCAATGCCATTAAACACATTTCCATAGCCAGAAATAGCTTTTGCTCCCGTTATATCTAAAAAGTATTGGGCCTCTTCTTCGTCTAAATCCAAAACTTTGGCATTTGAAAAATGCAATACTTTATCATTCAACCGCCCTTCAAAAATCTCTGCAATTTCCTGTAAACTATAATAGTAATCATTCAAACAAATACTATTGGCTTCCCCTTCCATGACTAAATAGATAATTTCATAGTTCTTAAAATTATGATCATCTAGTACCAAAGTATTTAAACTAGCCTCTAAACCTTCAATAGAATCACATGTTTTATGAATACTAGCGATTCCAAATTGCATGGTTAGTTCCTCCAATTTATCCTGGGTTGAAGTAATTTCATCTGTTTCTACGTCATGAACACCTTCTAAACAGAAAATAAAATAGTCTGAGTTTATAAATTGTTTTTGGGGTAATTGCTGTCTTCTTTCTAACAAGTTTCAGGATTTAAGAAATATACATTGCAAAAATAAGACTTGTCTTTGATTTTTTTATGATTGATTTGTAACAAAAGAGCTGAATTGGAATAATACTTATTATATAAACACAAAAGACCCAATAACCACTATTAAGCAGTTATTGAGTCAATTTATCATTTTACTTTAGAATCAATACGTATACTCTATTATTGAGCTAGTTCAAGCGATGCCTCGTCTACTTTATTAGCTGTTTCCGAAGGTGTGTTACTCGCTGGACAAATAAATGGATACTCGGTATCATCTATTAGTTTTTCTATATTAAAGAAATCATTTAATACAGATTCTGCGGTACAGAAAGCTCCTTCTACCCAAGCTTGGTCATTGGAATAAGTAGATCCTATAATAAAAACATTACTGTCTTTACCTTTTACTAAAGAGGACGGCTTTCTTATTTTCTGCTGTACATCACCAATATTGTAATGCGAATAATAAGCATGATATCCTGCGTTAAATGGAGGTAGTGACCAATCCATATATTTGGTTTCCAAAGGTTCAGGAATGGCTGTATAACTAGCTTGTGATCCAAAATGCAAGGTAGCTAATTGCTGACGGAGCATTTTTACCATAATAGCTGGTGCTTTGCGTGGTCCTTCTAAAGGCTGAGTATCTTGTGACTCTGCAACTTTACGTTCTCTATTAGGTCCTATTTCCAAAGCTTTCCAGAAGGTTGTATAACGGATATCATCGTAGCTAGCCAAAATTCCATATACTTTTTTACCTTTTTCCTTACGAGCATTGTCTCCAAAATACACCACTTGTCTAATTGGCATGTCTGTTGCACTAGGGCCAATCGTATCTAAATGTGCTATACTCGTGATTTGTTGTTTCTCTTCATAGGTGAAACTGGCTTCAACTATACTTTCTGCAGCGCTTAAAAATGCACTTTCGGTGTCATAGCTAACATCAATAAGTGATGTTACCGAGTTATCATAAGCTTTATTTTGCGACTCTGCTTCTAATTTTGCTTTTGCGGCTTTAGAAGCTGCTTTTTCAATTGCCGCAATATATTTATTAGGAAACTTATCTTTTTTAAGCTCTTTAACTCCTTCCTGAGTTAAAAAATAACTATTTAGTTTTGCTGGATATTTTGAAGGCGATGGAATATCATCTCTCCACCAAGGAGAATCAAAGAACATTCCTATTTTGTAGGATGGTTGCATTAAAACAGATTCCAAATATAATTGTACTTTGTTATCATTTAAAACATCAAAATCGTCATCTGTTTTATTCATATAACGTGTTGCTTGTGCCACTAAATCAATAGCATACCTACCCATGGCTAAAAAGGCAGCGTCACAAGTTTTTGAATCCAATTCCTTCGTAGGTTCTGCCCTACTTGCGGTTGTATAATGAATTGTATTTTTGTTTTCTAAGATAGAACGTAATCTTGTATTTGGATAATACTCAAAATGAATACCTTTTTCTTTCGATAACTTTACAACTTCTTGGAAAAGTGTTGAAAAAATACCTGAATAACCAATAGTTAAGGTTTTGTATAAGGTACCTGGAGTAAACTCGTTGTTCACTTCAAAAGACTGTGCTGAATTTGTGTTAACTACATTGGAAGAATATCCATTTCCATCGGCTAGATAACTAAAACCTTCTTGACCTAAAACATCATAGGCTAAATTCCAATACCCAATATCTTTTAGCTTTTGTCCTTTTTCAAAGATGGATTCATCCCCTAAATCTTCGGTGATTTTTCCTTCTTCGTAAAATTTACACCATTCTTTTCTTGTAGGAGGTAAAGCATCATCAGAAACATCAATTCCAACACTTTCTATTTTGGTAAATCCGTCATCTGGTGCTCCATATTCTCCATAATTATTTACATTATAAGGGGCTGGATTATTCGCATTAATATCAGAAGTATACATACTTTTTGCACGTAATGATAATAATGGATCACTAGCTTCATTAAAAGGAACGGAATACTTTTCTAAACCAATTTCACTAATGGTTTTCGTAACCAAACGATGTCCTGGGTTATTACCATTATTCGGATCAGGATTGTTTTTTGTTTTCTTATAATCCCAAGCAGAATAGCGCATTCCTCCTAGTTCTAAATAAGAAGCATCTTCATCATCTTGATAATGCCAAGTACAAACTCTGGCACCTGGTGCACGAGTTCCCTTTTCTTTTTTCGAAAAATCATATTTCCCCCAATCGTATAGTTCTAAGGTATCTCCTTTTTGTAGGTTTTTCGATGTATCTTTTTTATTTGCTGGTTTCCCTTGAAGCAATCTCCATGCTGTGTATAAACCAGCAGCACCCGCTCCAAAAATTGAATACGTTTTGTTTTTATTTGTCATTATTATAGGATTTTAGTGATTACAATTCATTACTTGAGAGGTTAAGTTCTTCATTTGACCTGCTAAGTCTTTTTCCGGAATGATAATTTCTACTAACGTTGGTTTGTTTGTTTTTTGTGAGGTAATGGTTTCCAATACATCATTCAATTGTTCAATACTACTTGCTCGATGCCCATTGGCTCCATATGCTTTGGCTAGTGCCAAATAGTCCCATTTAGGTAAATTATCAAACTCATCGAAGGTACCCTTTGGGCAAAAAGCATCTATATCAACAAATACTTGTTCAATGGCATAAACTTGATTGCTCATCACAAAAATTACGCTATCCACATTGTATTTAGCTAAGGTTGAAAGAGATTGGCAAATCATCATAAAACCACCATCTCCCGCAATGGTCCATGATTGTTTTTTACTTCCCAATTGAGCACCAAGAGCGGCACCTGTTTCGTAACCAATACATTGCCATGCGGCTGAACTAATAAAACTATTTTGTTTCATTCCATAAATATTGGTGGCTACATACATGGCAGAACTCACACCAAATGTCAAATTAATGTCCTTCCACATATTTTTATCCTCAATATGTTTTACTGTATGTTGAAAAAATCGATTATAGGTTAGTACTTCTGGTGTACTATTGTATTTTGGATCAGATTCAGAAACCCAAGGTTCAGGATATTTTGGTTGTTTCGGAGCCTTATTTTTGAGTGGATAAGTTTTACTTTTTTCAAAACGCTCTAGTAGAGCTTCCATAAAGTCTTTCATGGTAACACCTTTATAAGTGAAATATCCAGCCCTAATTTCGGTAGTTGTAGCCAATATCATATCGGAAAACTTGTTTTCAACAAACCACAGATAATCATCTGTAATAAGAGTTCCTAAGGATAAAAAGCAATCGGAATCTTTAACATAATTGATAACATTGGTAATCGATGCCGCATCTGAATACGTGCCAATAAACTTGTCTCCCTCTTCGTCCAAAACCGTTTTTCCAAGAGATGTTGTAGTATAAACAAACCCACTAGCATCAATTATTTTTTGGAGTAGATCGGATAAGTCATGCCTTAAAACTTCAACGCCAGCAAATATCATGGGCTGTTTAGCAGCTTTTATTTGAGACCAAGCTTGGTCTACTGCATTGTTAAGCGCCTCTTTTTTACTCTTCTTTATTTTAGGTTGTAACTTCTTTTTTGAAGGTGGTTTGCAAGGTTCTCCCCAAACCTCACTGTAAGCGGCAATATAAACTGGCTTTTTATGTGTTATCGCGGCAGTTATTAGCTTGTCTATTTTTTTATCGGCACCAACGGAAGTGTTCAGAGTCTCTGATGCAACGGTTACATGATTATAGATTTCTTGGTCTGCTTTTAAATTACCTGTTGAATGATGGTATAAAACATTATACATGTTACCTATTTGTCGATCATTAGCCCCTGGTGTAGCGCTGATAACAACAATAGGACTCAATTCTACATAGGCACCAGCAACAGCATTTAAGGCACTAAATGTACTTACACCATATTGTAAGGAAACAGCAGATAATCCTCTTGTTCTACCATAAGCGTCTGCTGCATAAGAGGCATCTAATTCATTTGAAGTACCTATAGTTTCAATACCATCAAATTTTTCTAGGGCTTGTGTGAAGTTTTTTACATAATCGCCTGGAATTTGAAATACTTCCGTAACATCTAGTTGTTTAAGACGAGTTAATAAATAATCTGCCACTGTGAAGGTGTTTTTCTGCATGGGTTCAAGGTTTAAGTTATTTTGATTTACCTAACAAAAACAGTTACATGTATTACTCATTTTCCATCTGGCTTAAGCAATTGTATTTCTACGTTTGTTTTAAATTGATTTGAGTTCAATTTTCTTCCGATTTCAAGAGTCAAAAGTTATTGAGTTATTTCCGTGTAATTTGTATTGTTAGTTTGTTGTTCAATCAAACAATTAGTTAGATTGTGTTCTTAAAATTGGTGAAATATTAAAATCGATTTTGAAAAAAGGTCTTAAATGTCAGGTATTTGATCATAAAAGAGTTGAATGAAAGTATTAAGCATAAAAAAGACTCAATAACCTTGTAGAATGGTTGTTGAGTCAATTGTATCATGAAATTCTCTTTTTATTTTAGATTTTTTTAATATGTCAAGTTTAATGACGAGTATGTCGCATCATTGGACAAACAGAAGCTGGAGCTTCCTCTACTTCATGAGGAGCCTCAGTTGGTAGTTTAATTGATGGCAAACGCTTATTAGCTGGAATGTCCTTTTCTCGACGCAATGTATTTACTTGAATATGTGGCCATAGAGTGGTTCCTCCTGTAGATCCAAACATAAATTCGAAATCCACAATTTGTTCGTATTGAAGTTGCTCAATAAGACCTCCAAACTCTTCATCATAAACTTCTTCTATCCACATACGATAACGCATTCTTACGACTTTACAATAGCGATGAATCATAACATTGTTTATGGTAGCTCCTTGAACTCCTGTGTTATGAAATGAGTCTAATTCAATCAAATCATATCTCTTCACATCCATATTTTCGATAGCATCTGACAACTTCAAGTTTGGTTGAACCGTATATGGGAATTTAGCACCAAACTGATCATAATTAAAAATAGATTCAAAATAAGCACGTCCACTATTTACACCTCCATCTTTTTGATCTTCACGTGGAAGTTTTGTCCATTCGGGTTTTTTACGTGATCCAGGTATTAAATCTTCTTCTGGATGAATTCCCATACTTGGAGATACCGCTAAATATTGCTGTTCCCAAAGGTTGGCAATATGAGGAGCACCTTTTTCGGATTCTGTAATATTCCCTGTAATATGAATGGTTGTTCCATGAGGAATGACTCCTGAACGAGAGATTTGATAAGGTGGTACAAACTGAGGTCCAAGTTCTCCTGGTCCTATAACTGGCTCTCCTCCATCTGTTTTTACAGATTCCTCACTTGAAGTATGTTTAAACATATTTGGTGGATTCTGATATGGACTTTCGGGATCCCATGGCATTTGATGATCTCCTAACCATAAGTACATTCCGTTTTCAAAATGTTGAAGGTCATCATTGTTATCGATAATAGCTGTTTCATATTTCACAGCAGCATTGAATTGCTCGTTTGATCCTGCTCTATTTCGTACGGGAGCATTCACTTGAGTAAACTTTAATTGTTCTCTATATTCTTGAGATTTAAAATGGAAGACACCAAAAATAGTTTCAGAAGATGTTCCTGGTGATGGCATCGGAGTGGTATGTAACCCCGTAGGTCCGCCTTTCCAGTTCACCCATGTTCCATGGAGTTTCGATAAAATACCAAATTGTGGTCCTTTGGGTAAGCCTTCCTCCCACTCAATGTAGGGTTTTACTGAGGATTTTTGTGGTTGTTTCATATTATGTTAGTTTAATTGTTACGAGTTTGGTGATATCTACACCATTTTGAAAATAGAATTGATATCCTTGATTAACTTCAATAGGTTCCAAGTGATTTTCCTATCAACGTCAATAATTGTTGTAGGTTTAGAAATCTATAGATGTATTATGAATTGTTAGTTGTTTTCAAATCAAACAATAAGTTTGATCATACTCTTAAAATTGGTGAAATATTAGCATCGACTTTTAAAAAAAGTCTTGAATGTCAAGTTTTCGATCATAAGAGAGTTTATTGAAAGTATCAAGTTGAAAAGAAAATTAGGAGTTGCTTGTTTTTGAAGAGCGATTTTTTTTTGATTTTATAAATTGAATAGCTTCTCCTGTTTCGCAAAATGGAACCGAAAACTATCAAAATTTAGGTTCATTCATAGCTTAGTATTCCGGTCAAATGGTAAGAAAATTTTGAATGAGCCATTCTCAGCAATTGAAAAATGTAAGAGTTTATCATATATACAATGATGTAGATTATTTTAATATTGAAGCAACTAAACTCAGTAATCTTATAAAGAAAAAGTTACGACAACCATAAAGGTTACTTATTAGGTTGTTTTATTGAATTTTATTTAACATAATAACGAACTATTTGAAAACAGAATTGTTTTAGAATTTTATAAAATGAGATCTTTTTAACCGAAAATGTTCATATTGCTCTTTAATTTTGCCTAAATTTTCTTGCCCTGTGTATAAGAGCTATTCTACTCTTCTTTTATAATTCGTTTACTAAATTTTGGACATAAAAAAACACCTTAATTAAGGCGCTTTGTGGTAAGATATATGTTTATAAGGTGTTGTGTGTAGTTATTTCATTTTCCTGATTTCTAAACTGCCTTTATCATTTATTTTGACAATCTCCCAACCTTTATTAAATTCTAATTCGTAAAAATCTCCGATTATTTTATTTCCTTCAATTCTTTTTGGCAGGGGAAATGTGAATTTTAAAACATCTCCAATCCAGGTTCCCAAAATTCCTGTTTTACCAAGTTTACCATCTTTAATGTAGAAATTTCCAAAATCTTCTTTTGACTTTGCTGTCCCTTTTATACTTGAAAAGATGGTTCTGTCCTCATCAAGAGATATTGTTCCGTTCATATTATACGTTCTCCCATATTTTTCATCAATTGAAGTTACGGACAAAGTTGGGCTATCAATAAGCATTTTGGTGTAAAAGTTAATTAAATCTTCTTTTCTTGTTTTTTTTGATAACTCTTCTTGATGTATTCTTTCATAATTGTTTCTTTCTTTTGCTTGCAAAATATAAGTGTTGCTAAGAACTATTTCCTTTTTTACAATTTTAGCTTCATAAATTTCAAGAAAATTATAAATAACATCTAACCCTTTCTTCCAATCTATATTTAAGTAATCGAAAACCAATCCATAGGCAGGTCCAGTAGCATAAGGAAATGGTCGAGTATATGTTTCAGCAACTTCTCTTTCATTGATTTGATGAATAGCCTCTTCATATTTATTTTCAATAGCAGATAGTTTTATTCCTGTATAATTTGCAAGCCCTTCTAATGTCTCTAATTCAAGTTCGTTTTTAAGATGTTCTTTATACTTGATTTGTCTTAATTTTCTAAAAATGAGAGCATCATTAAGATGCAATTTTATTTTTTCTAAATCTTCGTTATTGCTAATAGATTGTAGAGTAAGTCTTAATGCTTGGTATTCTAAGCGTAACCATTGTCTTGCATCGTAATTATCTAAATATGATACAGGATTACCATTAAACTCTTTGTGTTTAAATTGTAGTGTGTGAAATAATTCGTGAATAAGAGTAGTACTTTTACCTTTAAGATAATTGTTCAAAATTGTAGCATATTTTTTCCCTTTATATTCTTGAACAGAATTTGTGAAACTCAATTCGTTGTTTTTTATTTTTGAATAAAATAGAATAGAATCTGTAGTTTTAAATCCTGTTATTGGTTTTAGAGAATAAATGTTACTGTCATAATCTATAATAAGAAAGTCTGTATGCCAAATGTTTTCTCCCCAAAGACTTCCATTATCATTGTCTAAGAGTTTTTTTGCCTCACTTAACCTATTTTTAATAGTTTTTCGATTTCTTTCAGGTAGAGTTATTAGATTGGTTTTTACTTTGTCGATTATTTCATCCCATTGACTAGAGGTGTGCAAACTATTTAAATCACCATCTCTTGAAATATGTTTATAGTTTGAGTACAATTTGTCATTGACTAAGTGATTTAATAGTTCAAGTGCTTTTTTTGGTTGGTTATTAAGAGCATAAATGCAAGCCCCGTTATAATAAACACCTGTATTTTGTATCTTAAATCCGACTTTATTTATAAGGATCGAAAATTGATTTGAAGCTTCATTATAATTTTTTGAATCGTATGCTTTTATCGCAGATTGATAAACAGCATTAATGTCTAGTTCTTGTGCGGAAACTGAAAATTGAATGAAAAAAAAGACAATAGTAATTCCAAAGATTCTATTAAAAACGGATAATTTCATTTTGTAGATAATTTTGTATTTAAATTATTTACAAATGAATAGTCTTAATTTCAAAATCAAATGAGAATAGGGGATGAAATAATGATTAGTCCTAGGGATGATTTTTCAATTTTTCAATTAATTGTTGTCTATTAGAAATCTCTAATTTTGAATAAAGGTTACGAATATGAGTTTTTACTGTGCTGGAAGAAATAAATAAAGTAGAAGCGATTTCTTTGTTTGATAGTCCTTCACAAATAAGTTTCGCTATTTTTTCTTCTTGATTGGTAAGTGTTGAGACTTCATTAATAATTACTTGCTTCCGTTGTTTCTTGTTTTTTAGAAATAACACGAATACTACTGTCAATAGCATTAAGGCAAGCACTCCCAATAGATAATTTATTTTTTTATGAAATTGATAACTCTTTTTAATAGATGAAATTGACAGATTAGAGAGCTCTTCTTGAAATTGCAAATAATAAGATGCGCCAAAATATTGTTGTTTTAATTCATTTTGCATTTTAGAATAAAATTCAGGACTTTTTTCATAATCTTTCTGTAAATCAGAAATATTATTTTTTAAGTGAGAAAAAGCGAGTAGTTTAACCAAAGGGTCTTTTAAAGAATCTGTACAATATAATTTGAGTTCTTTTGAATAACTTTTTTTTACTTGTTGTATAGCTTCCATATTTTTTGTTTCATTGTAGCTCTCTAGTAATTCTAATTCATATGCTAAAGATTTTCTCCATTCTCCGTCTGCTTTATTGGAATTTTGTGAATGACTAAACCATTCTTGATTTTGGTTTGGAAAAAAAATAGTATCAGAATTTGAAAAAATAAAATTATGATAGTTTTTGTTTTTACCATTATCAAACAATTGAAGACCTGAATTTTTCTCGTCTAAATTAGAGTGAATACGGTATAATTTATTTTTATCAGAAAGTAACTTTCCCTTCATCTCAAAGTATCCTGTACTATCTGTTTGTGTAGAAAATAAAATCTGGTTAGTAGAAATTAGATTTTCTTCATTATACTTAAGTAAACTCAAGTATACTGTTTTGTTTTTTTCTTTAGAATTTAGATAACCTGAGATACTATATTGACTGTAGCAGGATACGCTATAAAATAAAGAGAGAAATATTATTAAATAATATTCTTTTTTCATTTCAGATTTATGTCGTTTGTTTTAATTGCACACAACTAGTTATATCCATACAAATATACATGTTATCCGGTATATATTTCCTGATAACAGTACAATACAGTTACGTTTATCCGTAAATTATTTCTTACCACAATTATGTCAAAGAACGTTTTTCCGTTTTTAACGGTATCGGAGAACCTACAATTAGTTTATAATTCGTTAACTAAATCTTGGACATAAAAAAACACCTTAATTAAGGTGTCTTGTGGTAAGATGATATTTTTTACTAACGTTTTGGCTAAGCTGCGTTTTAATGCAGTTTAGGTTTTGTTGTAGCCAGTTTTTATTCAACTCTAATTTTTTCTCCAATATACTCTTTGAATGATTTTCCTGTTTCGTAAATTGTTCCGTCATCGTGCCAAAATTCAATCACTTCGTTAGGATTTTTTTTAAAGTCAAAACCCGCTAAATCTCCAGCAAAGTTATCTCCGAAGAATTTAATTTCATCTTTCAATTCGTAAATGTCCTCGATTCCCAATTCCGAAAGGTCAAATAAGTAGTCCTGAACTACAAATTGACATTCTTTAAAACTACCTGAACCTATTTCCTTAAGATAAGTCAGATATTCTTCAGAAATTCCATTATGATTTTGTCGTAATTGATTTAAGTCAGATTCAGATAACTTTTTTCTAAAATTTGATTTATCCGTTTTATCTTCAATTTGGTTTAAAATCTTAAATTCTAAATCATATTTCATAGGTTTCTATAAATTGGGTACAATTAGTTATATCTAGACAAATATAATTTTTATTCAGGTAATATCCCCTGATAACTGGAACTTTTAGGTCTTGTTATTGGGATTTAGCATTTCTTACCACTACCACAATTATGTCAAAAAACGTTTTTCCGTTTTTAACGGTATCGGAGAACCTACTCTTTTTATGATAAACGAATTAAGTATATAGGTCTAAACTTTTTATTGCGTTTCCGAAAAGTATAACTCTTTTACCAAAAAGTATAAGTTTTAAGCTGTCCTCTAGATATAACTTTGTGATTAGTAAAGTTTAACACAAAAAAAGAAGGTTCAAATCTCAAAAAAGTGAGAAAAATTATAAGAAAGATGTTGGAAACATTATTAGTATTGGTAGGTTTAAGTGTAATGGGGATTGCATTATTTATGAATTTAAGTCCTCAATTTGGAGGCAAAGCGACAGAAACTCAATTGCAAGAGTTTGGAAAGTCAAGAAATTACAAAGAAGGAAAGTTTATCAATTTAGGAAATGTGAAATTGGAAATGAGTGGTGGCGATATGCTAAAAGCGATTGGAGGTATGTTTAAAAGTATTCCAAATACAACACCAAAACAACCTGTAAGTATTCAAAAAATTGATTCTGTTGATATTGCAGATTACAACAGTGCTACACGTTTTATTTGGTTTGGTCATTCGGCTTTTTTAGTACAAGTGAATGGGAAAAATATTCTAATTGATCCAATGTTAGGAGATGTTCCTGCTCCTCACCCATGGTTGGGAGGAAAACGTTTTAGCAGAGAGATTCCTATTGCCATTGAAAAGCTACCTAAAATTGATGCAGTTTTAATCTCTCACGATCATTATGATCATCTGGATTATGGTTCTATTGAGAAAATTAAAAATAAAGTTGGTCATTTTTATACGCCTTTAGGACTTGGTAATCATTTAATGAAATGGGGAATTCCAAAAGAGAGAATTACGGAATTGGATTGGTGGCAAAATGCTGAATTAGATGATTTAACCTTTACGAGTACTCCTGCTCAGCATTTTTCTGGTAGAAGATTGTTTGATAGAGACAAAACGCTTTGGTGTTCTTGGGTAATCCAATCTCCAACTGAGAATGTATTCTTTAGTGGTGACAGTGGTTATGCCCCACATTTTAAGGAGATTGGTGAAAAGTTCGGATCCTTTGATTTTGCCATGATGGAATGCGGACAATACAACGAGTTATGGCCAGAAGTACATATGTTTCCTGAGCAAACAGCACAAGCTGGGCTGGATTTAAATGCAAAGAAAATAATGCCTATTCATTGGGGAGCCTTTAAATTAGCGCAACATACTTGGACGGATCCTGTGGAGCGTGTTTCAAAAAAAGCAAAGGAATTGAATATAGATTTAATTACACCGAAAATTGGGGAAGCTTTTACCGTTTCTGATACTGTAACTCAAAATACGGATTGGTGGGAAAAGTAAAATGGCGCATTAAAAAATGTCAGTTCTAGTGATTTTTTATGGAGTGATAACGAAATGAAAATTGTATCGAGAACTGATTAATGTAGAAATAATACTGTATTTTACCTTAATAAAAAGATAAACATGCCTAATATAACGTTTACAACTCTTAGTGAATTTCATGAACATTTTGATTTAGAAGTACCTGAAAACCCTCTTTTTAGTATTATTCATACCGATTATGACACTAATGATAACACTAGGTCAAAGAGTATATGCTTAGATGAACCATTAAGCATGACCACTGATTTTTATATTATCAGCTTTAAGAAAATTGTATCTGGAGAGTTTATCTATGGACGAACAAAATACGATTGTAGTAATGGTACATTGTTATTTACAGCCCCAAACCAAACACTTACTTTTAAAGATATTGTTGTGAGTTCAGAAAGTTATCATATTGCTTTTCACAAAGATTATATTCGAAATTTAGCCATTCATGAAAAGATAAAATCATACAATTTCTTTAATTATCATGTAAACGAAGCATTGCATGTATCACCAAAGGAAGAACAGATAATCAAAGATATTTTTAAGAATATTAAGGCAGAATATCATAATAATCAAGATGAATTTAGTAAGGAAATCATTATTTCTCAGCTGGAAACATTATTAAAGTATTCCGATCGATTTTATAAAAGGCAATTTTTAAACAGAACCGATGATAATAAAGTCTTAATTACAAAGTTTAAAGAGATTTTAAACACCTATTTCGAACAGAACTTATTTGCCGAAGAAGGCATTCCAACGGTTGACTGGATGGCAACACAATTAAATGTGAGTCATCGATATATGAGTGATACGATTAAGGCAGAAACAGGAAAAACTGCCATAGATCAGATTAATTTATTCTTGGTTGAAGAAGCTAAAAGCTTATTATTAAATCCGAATCTTTCCATATCAGAAACAGCATATCGATTGGGCTTTGAATATCCACAGTATTTTACCAGAGTATTCAAAAAGAAAGTAGGAATAAGCCCTAAAGAATACGTAAAAATGCATTCTTTGGGGTAAAAATTCAATTCATCTATTTGGATAATTATCTTTTAGTTCTGTTTAAAATGATGGGGCCCATATACCCGATTAAATTAACAAAATATACACAATATCTAAGTTATATAGGCAACACCATCAAAATAAATTATTAGAATTGAAATTTATAACCTACATCAGGGAAAAAACCTATTTGATCAACTTGATCTATATTATTTGTTAATCTATTATAGCGTTTAGTAAAGATATTTTTAGTGTCTAAGACATTCTGCAAATCCACATAAAACTGATGTGAACGTTTTTTTGTTTTACTATTTAATTTAATACCAAACTTAAAATCCCATCTTAAATAATCATCATATTGTTGACTATATGCTAGATCTTCTTGCAATACTTCATAACCAGCTGTTTTCGATGCTAAAAGGTCTATAGGTGTGTAATAACGACCACCTGCTAGTGTAATTCTAGTATCAACAAAAAATAGATTTGTTTTTTCTTTACCTATTTTAAATTCTTTACCAGTTAAAAGATTAAACACATAACCATTATTAAAAGGTGTATTCCTTTCAACGCCATCACTTCCTGTATACTTACTCTCAAAAATTGAAGTGGTTAAGAGTCCATAATAATTATTACTAAAGAATTTTTCTACGGTTAACTCTAAACCGTGATTAAACCCAGTTCCTTCATTTACTAAAGAAACACGATTGTTATTAAAACTAAAATCAGCACCTTCCGTTAAAGAAGAGTAACTAGATGGGAAGTTGTCAACTGCGGCTTTAGTAATATCTTGTCTATAAGCTTCAATTTTGGCTCTCCAATTCCTTCCAATATTTAAATCATATCCCAAAACATAATGCTCACTTCTTGTGAAATCTAGGTCCTTATTAGTTTGAACCAAAGATCCATTTACAGATTCGTTTAAAAATAATAAGGGCAACGCAACATTTTGATGATGTATTCCATAACCAAAGTTAATGGCATGTTTACGGGCAATTTTGTAATTAATAGAGGCACGAGGTTCTATAACAAATTGCTCATTTAAAGAACTATATTGAGAATGTAAACCAGCATTAAAAGTAATTTTATCTGTTAGTCTATATTGACCTTGCACATACGGCTGAAAAAGAATAAAGTTGTCGTCAATATCTCTAAAAGTAAAGAAATCTGGATCGCCATCATTGTCGTTGTCTGCCTGCTTATCTCTGTCTTTAAGAAATGATTTTACATTAAAAGACTCCACTAACATCCCTACTCTTATCGTTGCTTTTTTGCTTAACTTCGAATTGAATAAGGATGAGAAGGTAAATCGGTTTTCTGAATTATCTACTTCCGTAAATCTGATAATACGTTCTTGATCTGTCCCTTTATTAATATAACGATCCGCTTCATAAATATTTGAAGATGAAGAGAAAGTAAAAGTAGATTGTAAATAACTTTTATTTCCTGTAGTGATTTTATGCTTTAGTCCAATCACACTAAAGCCAGAGGTATTAAATGCATCTTCATCTTCTGCGGCAAACAGGTCAGTTGCGTCAATATCATCACCTAAAAAATCGATATCGGAATTTCCTATGATTCCAAATAAAGATAAGTTCCCAAATTTACCAGACCCAAAATCTACATTAAAAGAGACATCACTATAATTAGGAATTGCTGATGTTCCTCCTGTTCCTCCTACACCTAAAAGCCCTGTTAAAGAATATCTTGCAGCTACTAAAAAAGAACCTTGTTTTTTACCTAATGGACCTTCAGCCATGGCTTCAACACCCGTAAAAGCGCCTATTTGTGCTGTAAATTCATAAGTGTCAATATTTCCTTTTCTAAAGCCTAAATCTAAAACCCCTCCAATGGCATTCCCATATTCAGCGGGAAAAGCTGAAGTTATAAAATCAGAATTTTTTAACATGTTTGTATTTAATGCCGAGACTGGACTTCCTGTTGTACCAGCCGTAGAGAAATGATTTGGGCTGGGTATTGGTACTCCTTCAAGTCTCCATAATAAACCAGTTGGAGAGTTACCACGAATAACAATATCATTTCTACTGTCATCAGGAGCCGACACTCCTGCAAAATTTGCGGCTAGCCTTCCTACATCACTCCTACCTCCAGAGAATCTATTTACCTCTTCTAAACTAATTTGTCTTGCAGAAACAGTCGCCAACTTATTGACTGCTTGTTTTTTGTTTGGTTTAGATACTAGTACAACTTCATCTAATTGAGCAAATGATTCTAAAAGGCTTGCATTTATAAACGCATTTTTACCAGCTGTAACAACAATGTTAGGAATGGTAACGGTATCATATCCTAAATAACTAATTCGTACAGCTTGCCTACCTAAAGGAACATTTTCCAAAATAAAATAACCGTTTTCATCTGTCATAGTTCCAATTTTGGTTGACGTGTCAATGAGTTCTACTGCAACTCCTAATAACGAAATTTCAGATTGTTTATCTAAAACTCGCCCTTTAATAGTCCCAGTTTGAGCAAACGATATAGAGCATATCATAAATGTTAAAAACTTAATTACTTTCATATTTACTTTTATTTGTTGCTCAAATCTCTAAAGCTTCGATCGGATTATAAAAGTCATTATTGTGAACTGTGGATTTAATGTTTTAAACTGTAGAGTTACGATGTAAACAAAGAAAAAGAGCTCTTTTATGGCAGAATTGGATTGAACTAAAGATTTCGACAGTTGAAAGGAAATAATAACAACTGAAGGTTTATAGCTACATATTATTTACTATTTGATTTATATTTGACGCCAGCAAAAAAATGAAAGTACAATGTCTAAAGCTTATTTAAAGAAGTTAGGTTTACAGTTTCTAGTGATTAATATTGTATTTCTCGTTGTTTTACTATTTATTGATGACACTTTTACTGGAAATGATGGTATAGTCAATGGTACAAAGGGATTTTATTACTTATCTGCTTTTATATTGTTTATGGCTTCATGGGAAACAAACGACTACTTGATTCGGAAAGCGAAAAAGACAAAAAGTACCAATGAGATATTTATGCATCTTAAAATATTAACAAAAACTTCTTTAGTGGTCATTTGTTTGTCAGCTGCGATCTATTATTTAGGTGCTTTCGAATTAGAAACAACATGTAATATTGAAATAGAAGATCCATGGAGGGTTTTTAAAATTGATATGTTTAGAGCCTTTGGAATAACGCTTGTTTTTTCAATATTTAACCAGTTTTTTTGGATGTCCAGTGACAAAAAAAAACTAGAGATCTCTATGTTGGCTCTAAAAAAGGAGATGATGAACTCTAAATATACATCTCTTAAAAGTCAAATAAGCCCGCATTTTCTTTTTAACAGCTTAAATACATTGACTTCTTTAATTTATGAAGACAGAGATTTAGCTTCTGATTTTGTTAGTAGATTAGCTTCTTGCTATCGGTATATTCTAGATAATACAGAAAAAAGTTTAGTGACCTTAGATAAAGAGATTCAGTTTCTAGATTCTTTTATTTTCATGATGAAAGTACGACATAATGGAGCTATACTTATACACACGAATATCAGTAAAACATACTTTTCAAAGTTGATACCCACCTTGTCAATACAAATGTTGGTAGAAAATGCTTTAAAACATAATTACTATTCTAAAGAAAACCCTATTATTATTGATGTTTCCATTGATAATAATCGAATACTAATTACAAACAATATTAAAAGAAGAATAGATTCTCAGGAATCAACACAGCTTGGGCTTAAAAATATAAAAAAAAGATATGCTTTTTATACCCAAGAACAAGTTATTATAGAAAATAATACTCGTACTTTCAAAGTAAGTATGCCTTTACTTTCTGAAATGAATCTACAGAAACAACCTTAAAAAATTAATAATATGAAAGCTATCATTATAGAAGATGAGGATATTGCGTCGAGACGTTTAAGAAATCTAATAGAGGAATTAGCCCCTGAAAGCGAAATATTAGAACAAATTTCATCTGTAGAAAGTGGTCATCAGTGGTTTGAAAATAATGAATTACCAGATCTTATATTTTTAGATATTCAGTTAAATGATGGTTATGGTTTTGATATTATTGATAGATTAGAAAATCATCCACCAATAATTTTTACTACGGCCTATAATGAATATGCTATTAGAGGGTTTAAATACAATGGCCTTGATTATTTATTAAAGCCAATAGATAAAAATGAACTTCAAAAAGCACTAAATAAATACACAAAAACAATAGAAAAAAGAAATGACAGACCTACCGATATTGAAGCTATAAGACATTTGTTTAAAAAAGAGTACAAACGAAGGTTTATGGTTAAGGTTGGTAATCAGTTCAATACTTTTAATGTTGAAGATATTGCCTATTTTATGGCAGATGATGGAGTTATATTCTTACTAAATAAAAAAGGTAAAAGATTTCCTATTGAATATACTTTGGAGCAATTAGAAGCTATATTAAACCCTATCAATTTTTTTAGGATAAATAGAAAGTATATGATTTCTGTTTGTGCTGTAGAAGAAATTCATTCTTATTTTAATAGTAGACTATTAATAAAATTAAAACCGAATCAAGAAGAGCAAATAATTGTTTCGAGAGAACGAACTAGTAATTTTAAAAAATGGCTAGATACCTAAAAAATTGGTTGTTTTTACCATTTACCGAATTATTTAAAACAAATAGGGAAAACCCCAAAGAAGACATAAAAATGTATTCTTTGGGGTAATAAATGATAAGCTCAGTTATCTTTATTAATTATACTCCACACTATTTAAAAAACACTTACTTCTTTGTTGATTTACTTGGTTTTAAAGAAGGTTTATTTCCTGGAGTATTCTTATTATCTCTTCTTCTTTTGTCTAGAGTACCATCTTGCTTTTTAGGTTTTGGTCCTGGTTTAATAGCTTCAATTTTCATGATTTGTAGTTTTTTAGGTTCTTAAATCAAGCGCATAAATTTGATGAATTATGTGCTTTCTAGATTATTCTTAATATTGGAATCAAAATTAGTAGTCATTTAACAGAGAGCTTTCAGGTAAACCTTAAATTGGTGAAATTTTACAAGCAAATAAAAAAGCTCCATTCAAACTAAAATGGAGCAGTAATACATAATTTATTGAAAATTTATTCAATCATCTCCAATACATCCATATTTGTCGTTTCAAACAAATCATGAATAACATTGTGCAGATGATCAGGAGTAATTTCTTTGAAGTAGCCTAGTAAATCTTTGGAGGTTGCATACTTATCAGTTTGCATTTTAATGGTTCCTTTGTAACTATGCCAATCGTTAATAAATCGTTTTATAGCCAAATTTACCTGCTTCTCTCCTATCATTTTTTGTAGTTTATACATGGCGATAGCGCCTTTGTTATAATACACAAAATCTTGATTTTCTACTAAAGTCAAAGAAGGTTCAGAGATAGCCTTTTTTCTTTTTTTATCATAATCTTCCTTCTGTAAGGCTAAGAATTGTAAAACTTTGGCTTCGGAATAGTCCTCTTTTAGAGCCATAATAGCTCCGTATTGTGCCAAGGTTTCTAAAACAAAGTTTTTCCCTTGTACATTGGCGGCTTCAATTTGCATTCCAAACCATTGATGCGCTACTTCATGGGCGGTAATATAAAATGCCATATCAACGTCAGTTTCGTCATTAATATCCAATACAAAACCAAGAGCCTCTGAAAAAGGAATGGTATTAGGAAATGATTGCGCAAATTCCATATAACGTGGAAACTCCATTATTCGTAGCTGCTCATATTGATAAGGACTAAAATGTGTATTGAAATAGCTTAATGAAGCTTTCATACCCTTCATCATTCTGTTCAAATTATACTTATGTGCACGATGATAGTATATTTCTAGATCTACTGGTTTTGTGTCTTGATTTGTATGAATCCACTGTTCTTTCAATATATTGTATTCTGCTGAAACAATTCCATAGAAATTAATAATGCGTTGGTTGGTTTTATAATGAAAGTAATTACGATTATTTTTCGTCCATTTGTTAATTAATTTACCTGCTGTAACTGCTGTTTGATCTTTATCAGTGCCAATAACAACGTCTAAGTGAATTCCATCAGAGTCACCTCCAGAGCGCGCATTAATTAATTCCTTTGAGTTATCAATTTTAGCTTTATAATATCTTATAGGTAAATTTAAGTCTTTGCGATCTTCACCATTGCTTATCTCGTATTTCCTGTTATAACCAAGGCTTGGAAGGATTCCATTGTTGAAAAAAGTTCCATTATTTACAAATTGAACACTCGAATTATTATCTTCAAAACCTAAGGGTTTATATTCTTGTTTAAAATTCATTTTTAAAGTCTTTTCAGGCAATAAAGGCTTTGATAAAGTATAAACGGTATAATCGAATTCTTGGTATTTTGAGTTTGCAATTGAACCTCCTTCAAAAATCACTTCTTTTAAATAAACATGAGACGCAATTAACTTTTGAATGTGGATTTCGCTAATTGGTTTATCGGTGGTGTTTTCTAAAATATAAGTCCCTTGTATTTCATAACTCCTTGTTTCGGGATAGAGTTCAATATTCAAATTAACATCGGTTATTTTAGGTTGAGGAAAGTATTCCAAAGGTTTAAGCGTTCGTTCATAACTCGCTCGAAAGTTCAATTCTTGATCGTTGCTCCAGTTGACATTTAAAATATTGGTATTGTAGAATATATAAGCTCCAATGATTATAAAAAGTCCAATGGTAACCAAACTAAGTTGTCGCACTGGTTTGGTTATTTGGTCTTTTATAGTAGTTAATCGTTTCCAGAAGCTTCGCTCCTGTCCTCTTTGCATCATTAGAGCACTTATAATCAAAAGAAAAACTCCAAATACAAACCAATAGCTTTTAATCCATAAATAAGGCTTTAAAAAGTGTCCATAACCATTCATTTCAGAATAAATACCTAGAGGATTTCCTCCAAACTTATAAAGGCTATGATTCAATCCCAATACTTCTATAGCTCCAATGCCAATTAAAAAGAATAAGGTTAAAAAGATGCCTATAAACTTGTTTTTACTAAGACTCTGAAAGAAGAATGCCGCAAATGAATAAAGCGTTAGAAATGGAAGTATTTCTATGAAGAATCCTGTAAAATAGACATCCAACTCCAGTTTATAATAACCGCTAGATATTTGAAATATGATTCCGGTAACAATCAAACTTATCATAAGTACGATGTAAATAGCGTTCATAGCAATGAACTTACTGGCTAAATTGATCAAGTTATGAATAGGCGTAGCATCATTCAAGCCATATTGATTGATAACTCGTTCCTTCCACATAATCTCTCCAGAATAGAATAACAAAATAATAATGAAGAAATACATGGACATTTCTTGTAGTTCTGCAATAATAAAGTGAGTTGCAGGGTAGCTATCGACTCCGTAAACGGTTCCCAAATTCACCGAATTAATTACAATAATGATAATTCCGCAGATGATAATTCCCCAGAAAGAGGTTTCTTTTAGCAACGAAAATGTATAGAATTTCGAAAGTTCAAAAAGTTGATTCCACTTTGCTTTTAAGCTATTATTAATCGAGAGATTTGGAAGTACAAGGTTTTTTAAATCGTGGCTTATAATAGTTTCGGATGTTTTTGACTTTCTTTTTACTTTTTTAGTAAGCATACTTAAAGAAAATCTATAATAACCGAATAGAAGCACCAAGCATCCTAGTACCATCCAAAACAGTTTGTTATGTAAAAGAATACCGTTAAAAGCAATTCCTGTTGCGTTTAATTGGTTTACAGACCAATCTTTGGTGTACTGTGTTAAAGTAGTTAACGAAAATGGATCAAAAATTCCTTGCCAATATTCATTGGTAATGGCTTTGGTAAGTAAAAAAACAACAAATAATACAATTCCCTGCGTGTATACAACCAACAACTTTCTACTAAGCATTCCAGTAACAAAGAATACACAGGCTCCAAAAAATAATGAAGGCAATACTACGACTACAAACGACTGAATATAAGTAAAGGCATTAAAAACTAACATGTTGTCTTGAGTATGCCAAGGCATTTGAGAACCGATCATCATTCCTAGAAATAAACCACTAAAAATGAACAGTAGAATGCTAAAAGAACCTAAAAATCGTCCGAGAAGATAATCTCGTTTCGATATTGGATTAACAAACATGAGAGCCTCTGTTTGGTATTGATAATCTCTAAGTACAGGAACTCCCATAATCATGGATACCATAATCATAAAAATACCTGTAATTGCTCCCATAGTTTTGGCAATTACAAGTGGAGCATTCCATTTCATAAGTCCCATTTCAATTCCTTGAAAAATAA
Organism: Tenacibaculum xiamenense; assembly: GCF_964513065.1. Classification (NCBI taxonomy): domain Bacteria; kingdom Pseudomonadati; phylum Bacteroidota; class Flavobacteriia; order Flavobacteriales; family Flavobacteriaceae; genus Tenacibaculum; species Tenacibaculum xiamenense. The sequence goes on along the minus strand of NZ_CAZEQU010000033.1, from coordinate 287,701 downwards.
ACACATCACCAACAATTGAAAATAACAGCAGAAAGATGAAAAATAAATAGGTCTCAGGACGTCTGATTCTATAGTTGAGTTCAAATTTGAATATTTCGTACCACATAATAAATAGATTAGGTTAACCTTCTCGATTTTAAGATCTTTGATTAAAGCTTATCAACAACATATCAATACTATTATGCTTCCTTTATGTTAGCATAATCACTCGATGTGACATCGGAAAAGGTTAAGGTTTTAATGTTAAGTTGTTTTAATGATTAATTTGAGAGAAGTACACATCTTCTAATCCTGCCTCAATGGGTGTAAATCCTTCGTTTAAGGGCACATCACTCAAAACATGGATAATGGGTTTCCCAAGGAAAAGTTTGTCGTTAATAACAGTGTATTGCTTTTTATAAGCATCCAAATCGCTTCTTTGAATGGCCTTTTGATAAATTTTACCATTCAATTGATCAATTAGTTTTAAAGGATTCCCTTTTAAAATCACTTCTCCCCGATTAATAATGGCCATGTTGTTGCATAGTTCCTTGATATCATCGACAATATGAGTTGAAAAAATAACAATGGTGTTTTCTGAAATTTCACTGAGCAAATTGTAAAAACGATTACGTTCTTTAGGATCTAAACCAGCAGTGGGTTCATCTACAATAAGTAACTTTGGATTGTTTAATAAAGCTTGTGCTATTCCAAAGCGTTGTTTCATTCCTCCTGAAAAACCACCCAAATTTTGTTTTCTAACGGCATATAAGTTGGTTTTATGCAAAAGATAATCTACCATTTCTTTACGTTCGTTTTTCTTTGTAATTCCTTTTAAAACACCAAAATGATGAAGTAAAACTTCCGCCGACATTTTAGGGTACACTCCAAATTGTTGTGGTAAATATCCTAGTAGTTGTCTGATGGCATTTTTATCAGTTTGCACATTTAAATCTCCAAGTGTTACGGCTCCGCTATCTGCTTCTTGTAGCGTAGCAATTGTGCGCATTAGAGTAGATTTTCCTGCTCCATTGGGACCTAATAGTCCGAACATGCCTTTTGGTATTTCTAAGGACACATTTTGAAGTGCTTTTACTCCGTTTTCATAGGTTTTACTCAAATTATCTATAACTAACTTCATATTAAGGTTCTTTGTGATTGTTATTGGCAAACCTATAATTGAACTTGTTTTTTATAAAGAATGTGGGATGTATTCGTTTGAAAACGTGATCTAAAGAGTTTTTAGAACAATGAAGTATGTTTATCACAGTTTTTGATAGGTTTATAACCACTTTAAAAGCGTTTGTCAATTGATTTGTTCACGCGTTTTTATTTAAGTAATATTGGCTTATGAATTTGAAATTTCTAAACAAAAATAGACTGTTTACTCTTCGGAATTTCCGAATCCTTTTAGGAGTTATGGGCGTGATTATTGTCCTTTTTAATGACTTTTTTGGAAAAGCAGAGGGATTTATAGAGTTTCTACTACTCTATTTTATAACAGTTTGTATTGTAGTATTTCATTGGCTGTTTGTGAATATCAGATTCCTAATTAATTTAAAAAATGAGAAAGCAAAAACAGAATTAATGCATTTACAATCGCAGGTAAATCCACATTTTTTCTTCAATATGCTCAATAACTTATATGGTTTGGTAGATAAAGATAGCGACAAGGCGAAGCAACTTATTTTAAAGTTGTCTGATATGATGCGCTATAGTATTTACGAGGGACAAAAAGAATACGTTACGCTACAACAAGAAATTGATTTTGTGCATAATTATATTGAACTTCATAAAATGCGCTATCACAAAAACATTTCTATAAACTTAGATGTTAACGTACAGGACGAAAACCTGAAAATTATTCCTTTACTTTTTATTATTTTAGTTGAAAATGCATTTAAACATGGTGTTGAAGTACTAAGAAACAATGCTTTTGTCAATATTTTTATTACTTCGGATGAAACTCAGGTGAGTTTAAAAATTGAAAACAATTTTGATGTTGATGAAAAGAAAGAAAAAGGAATTGGTTTAGATAATTTAACAAAACGATTGGCTTTGGCTTATCCTAATAGACATGAGTTTACCAATGCTATTCAAGAAGATATTTATACTGCAAAACTTACCCTAAACATATGATAAAATATATAATTGTTGATGATGAACACATTGCTCATGAAATTATAAAAGGGTATTGTGATGTATTACCAAATTTAACATTTGTACAGCATTGCTACGATGCCATTGAAGCAATGGAATGTTTGAAAACTAATGAAGTAGATTTAATCTTTTTGGATTTAAACATGCCTAAATTAAAGGGATTCGAGTTTTTAAAAACACTTCAAAAGGCACCGAAAGTAATTGTAACTACCGCCTATCAAGAATATGCTTTAGAAGGTTATGAATTAAATATTGTCGATTATCTATTAAAGCCTTTTAGTTTTGAGCGCTTTATCAAAGCAGTTAATAAAGTTGATGTTAGTGTTAAAGAAGTAAGTACGGTTTCTAATATTAAAAAGGAAGAAGAAAGCTTGTTTTTGCGTTCAAATAAAAAGCATGTTCAGGTAAAATACCAAGATATATTGTTTGTAGAAGCTACGGGCAATTATATAAAAGTAGTGACTTCAGACAAAGAGATTCAGGTAAGAGAGAAAATATCAGATATTATGAGTTTACTCCCTGAGGATGCCTTTTTTCAAGTCCATAAATCGTTTATTGTGGCAAAAAAGCATATCAATGAAATTGAAGGGAATCGAATCCTTATTCATGATTTTGTGATTCCCATTGGTAAGGTGTATAAAAATAATTTGAAACGATTGTTCGAATAGAAAATTCCTATTTTTTAATAATTTTTTTAGTCACACTTTTATTTCCATCATAAAGCTTAAGGATATACATTCCTGAAGACAATTCTTGGATATCTATTGAATTTGGAATATCAGATACTTCTAGGAGCTTTTTACCAAGGAGCGAATAGATTTCAATATTTGATAAAGTTATTGAAGAAGAATCTATATAAAGCCTATTATCAACTGGATTTGGAAAGATGCTTATTGGAGAGGTAATCACCTCTGAAGTTGATAAAGTTGCCGTTTGTTGAACATCATCAAAATAAAAGGTAGAATTCTCGGAACCATCACCCACAGATCCGAAATCAAACATAAAAACCAGTCTATCATAAGAACTCACTCCCAATGAACCAAAATCCCAACTTAGAGTTTCCCATTGTCCCGTCGAAGTAGTATTTGTAAGTAATTCAAAGGTAGATCCTCCGTTTTGCTGTTCAAGTTTAACTTGCATAGGAGTACCCACAGGAGCATCGGTCCAAACTTTTAAGGTAATAAAGCGGTTGCTGCTGAAATTCAAAAAATCGTTCAAGTTAACATAAGCGCCAGCCCATGTTTGGCCACCATCCCTCACTATTTTCGCTAAATTATTACTTGTATTTCCTTCACTCTGGGGAGAAACAACGGCTTCTACGGTTCCTGTTCCACCATCGAAATTAACAAAATCGCTCGTTACTGGACTTGTTTCAAAATCAAAAGGTAAACCTGTATTTACTCCAGGCTCTGCACATTCAGTATCATTATAACTAAATGATAATTTTCCCAAATTAATTTCCCCCTCAGTTGCCACTAATCTTAGGACATGTTCCCCTTGGGTTAAGTTGACATTACTGGTAGATTTTGTGTTCCAGTTTTCCCAAGTTCCTGTAGAGGGAAAAGAAATATCTTGACTAACTTTTTCACCATCTATTTCAAAGTAAATAGGACCTCCCCCATTATTATTTCCTGATGCATATCGAATATCTAAATCATAACAACCTGTGGTTTCTACATTCACAGTATACTCAAGCCATTCACCAGAAGAAATCCAGCCTACCGTTTTACCTTCTGCAGCAACCACTAAGGCATCCACATATTCATTAGGTCTAAAATCTCCTTGATTGTCTAACGACGAATCAAAATAAGCGATGTTCTGACCGTTTCCGCCTTCGAAATAATCATAATTACCTACTTCGATAACTCCAGGAATTTGGCTTGCAGCTCCCAAGTAAGGTAACTGATCACCTACTGTTACCGTAATAATATTTGTTACAACAGCGTCGTCTCCTACATAAACCTTTGCATAGAATTTATGGATTCCTAAGCTGATATTTTCAAGATTGTAATTGTATGGAACTGAACTGTCTTCACTCAATAAGGTGTCGTCATTATAAAAGGCTACTTTCGTTATTCCAGAACCTACAGTTGCCACACTGAGAAGTATGTCATCATTTTCATTAACCTCAGAAGAATCGATTGATAACTCTCCAGAAACGCTAATATCTTTGCTCGTAGCCAAAGTATTTGCGGGAACTGTAAGCACATAACCATCTGAAAAAGTGACTGTAGTATCGTTATTTGTATAGTTATGAGCTGTGTAAATAGTTTCTCCGTTATTATCAAAAGCCACCGCTAATGGATGGTTCGCGGTTATTGAGGTGTCAGGATTTCCTAAACTATTCATCGTATGTAACCAATGATAAGTGTGAGCATCAGAAATACCAAATTTCAACTCTCTATCTGGATAAGAATCATAAAGATCAATGGCAGCCTGAGCATCCGTTAGAGCAAGAAATTTCCAATAAGTATCATGCCATAAATTGGGATTCTCTTGATTGCTTAAAATACCCGTATTGGAAGCCATTTCTGTCCATAACGATTCAGCATATGTTTGATGATGCCCTAAATATAAAGAACCACCATGCATTGGATATAGTTCAATTCCATAACTCGCAGCTATATCTTGTGTCCAGAAAGTACCATTGTCATATGAATTTCCCCAAACACGAGATACCAAACTATAAGGATGCGTTGCTGAAAAGTTACGATTGTAAATATCTAACCAATATTCTTCAATAGCCGTTTGTTCCGTGGTATAAATATATATTCCTAAATCGCGAATAGCAGTATTATTGGTAACAGCTCCCCAATGAATTAAAGACGACGCAAATTGCATACTTTCAGAAGTAGATTCTTGATCATTTCCATGAGGGAACGAGGCAAAACCATTCGCCCAACTATGACCAGCATAAGGACTGAAGTTTCTTAAAAATGGAAAAAGAGGATCGTTACGATCCTGAGTTGCGGCATCTCGTACCAATAAATTGATCATTTCTCCCCATTGACTTGCCCAGCCTGGCTCAAACTGTTCGATAAATGCGGCAGCATGAATAAAATATCCCCAATGAAAATGATGATCATTGATATTGTTATCTTGCCCATGCCCAGCTGGATATCCTAGTAAGGCTGACCAATCATTGCTATAATAATACAAGAAAGCCACTTCACCAGATTCATAAGCTAACCAATCTTGAAGACGTTCTTTTACAGTTGCCAACATCGTGTCTCTTGCTGCTGTATTTCCCATTTGATCTGCAATTCTAGCCGTTTGAATTAAACGATTCATTACTTGCCCTTCATTATAAGAATCAGTCCATGTTGCCAATTGATCATTTTCAATTAATGATATTTTGGTGTCAAGAGAAGCAGGGTTAAAATCTGCGCTGTAATGAGCTAAATTGGGTAACGTAGGTAATATACCATTAAACGTATTTTCTACGATAAAACTATTGCCATTCAATGTTTTTAAGTCTCCTCTTACAGTTGTGTACGTATGCTCATTGGGTGCAGCAGAATTAGATGCTAAATTGTTCCATTGGTGTGGAAGTAATCCCATTAATACGTTGGTATGACTTCCTTCTTTAATATCAGTAGCTACAGTAAATGTAGTAGTCATTTTAGCATTAGACTCATCGTAGTTCCAAATTGTTGTTGTATTACTGGGAAATACATAAGCATATTTTTTGTACTCTTGGGCAATCGTACTAACATTACTTGTACTTTGAGGTAACATGGCTAAAGACCAATAATTTTTTCCATTTAAATTAGAAGTATAAACACCTCCTGATTGATTCCATATACTTCCTGTTGGACCATAAATCACAAAATCAGCGCCTGAAGCGGCATCTTTTACGGTTATCATTTCATTTGAAATTGTGATATCACCAGCATTAATTTTGATTTCTACAATATCGTCATTGCCTTTTTCAAAGTAGATGAAAGGCATTCCTATACCTGATGTTGCTTTCAGATCATGAGAAGTATCATTCCAATTCATGGTAACCGTCCAGTCTGAATAACCAGAAACTTTTGCCATGGAGGCATTCAATCCAGAAAGTCCAACTTCAATAGGTGACGAATCCCCTATTGGTCCCCATGGAATGTAGGTTACAATTAATCCTTGCTCCTTGGTTTTCATTGTCATCGGATAATTAAACAAATTATCGGCATGATTTTCTTTAATCAATCGAGACCACCAATCGTTTGTAGGAACTGGTTTACCCAATTCATCACTCGTTACCTGTGGCGTTCCTGAAGGAAAACCGTTTCTTCCAGCCGAATCAGCACCAGGAAAAGTAGTGGTGTAACTTCCACTCCCAACATTCACAGTTTGAGCATTGCTTGAAAAAATAGTACCTATCAAAAAAGAAATAAAGAATAACTTAAAAGTCTGTAAATGGATTGTTTGCATACATAAAGATTAAAGCTTCTCAAATGTATTTTAATTTTAGGGTGTATAAAATTATAGTACCCATACACCAACCATACAGTCTTGTTAATTTATAAAAAGAAAGGTTAGAATATTACTTCTTAGGTCTTAAGTTTTCAATGACCTTAGCATCTACCCAAAAAATATCAACATTTTTATAGTCATCATTTTCATAAGGAACGTCACCAACAATTCGATTGAAGAACAAATACTTTCCATCGGGAGTAATACTAGCTCCTGCCTCCCACGCTGCTGTGTTTATTTGATTTCCTAAGTTAATAGGATCACTCCAAGAATCATCTTGTTGACGAAAACTAATATAAATATCAGAATCTCCATGCCCTCCTTCTCTCTCACTATCAAAAAGTAAATAAGATTCATCAGGAGCAATAAAAGGGTGAAAACTTCTTCCTGTATTAATTTTAGCATTGAGTTTTTTAGATTTTTCGTGCTTTCCATTAACCAATCTAGAATAACGGATATCTCCCGTAAAATCACGTTTAAATTCATCATAGAAATAGGTTCCTTTATCCGAAACGGATAGTCGCATGATAGGTAAACTATCAAACGGAGTATCTAGTTTTTTGATTTCAGACCAATTACCATTTCCAGTTCGTTCTGAAAAACTATTTCCTAAATACATGATATTATTATTTGAAGAGAAAAAAGGGCTTCCTTTTCGTTTTGAAATTACTTTCTGAACCCATTGTTTATCCTTTTTGATATACGCTACATTTAGTTGTTTTTCTCTCTTCTCATCCAGCCTTATATAATAGAATTCATTTAAATCAGGAGAAAATACCCCGTTATATTCCCAATCCGTTGTTGTTACCAATTTTGGTGCAAAACGTTTAGGCACAAGTCCTGGAGGCTTTTGTCCTAGATAGGCATTTTCAGTCGTATTAGATATTATGTCTTTCTTTTGTTTCTTGCTTTCGCAAGCATGACAAAAAAAAATACCTATAATAAGTATTATAAAGTGTGTTACCTTCATGATATTTGAATTTAATTATTCCAGATTAGGTTTAAGATTTTCAATGATTTTAACATCAACCCAATATTGTTTTCCAATGTAAGTACGACTACCGTCTTTATTTAACTCCCAATCTCCTCTTATGAAAAAGAAATATTTACCATCAGGCGATATTTGTGGAGAGCTCTCCTGCTTATCAGTATTTATTATTGGCCCCATGTTCATGCTCTTTGACCAAGTCCCATCATTTTTCTTAAAACTAATATAAAGATCGCTTTGCCCATATCCATCTTCTCTTTCCACACTCCAGATTAAATAGGATTCATCTGGGGAAATTAGAGATCCTGCAATATATTTTCCTCTATTGATATCATCATTTAACTTGCTAGGCTCTTCATATTTACCATTAACAAGTCTTGAATAATAGATAGCACCAATTGGTCCCTGCTCTTTGTATGCAGTGAAATAGTAATTGCCCTTAGCTGAGACAGATCGACCATGATTCATATGCTTTAGAAAAGTACCCGGACTTTTAGGTTCGGACCAGCCATTACCCTTTCGTTCTCTATAGAGTTTTCCAATGAACATCTTATTACCATCAGCCGAAAATTGCGGCCATCTTATATCCGTTTCAGATTCTTGCCCCCAACTATTATTTTTATATTTGATAACGAAAAAAGTGCGCTTACCGTTATTTCGTACGAAGTAATACGATTTCATATCTGAAGTATATGTCCCCTCTTCAAAACTACCTTCAGGAGAAATAATATCGGGATCAAAAGGTTTTGGAGTTAAGCCAGGTGGCTTTTGTCCAAAATAGCGGTTCTCTAGGGCTGGAAAATCAGTGTTGTTTGCTTTTTGATTTTTGGTATCGCAAGCATACACAAATAGTATTGGTGTGAGCAATAATAAAATAAGTTTGTTATTTTTCATCGATTATAAATTGTAATATTTGGCAATGGCTTATGAAGAAGTATTAGTAGATTTCTTCTCGCAAACCTTTTTGTTTACTATTTTATGTCTTTTAACAAGTCTGATAGCCAATACATGCTACGTATTGATATCATTGGAAAAGCTGAACTATGATCAAAACCTTCAATCAACTCGAGTTTTGATGTTATATTTGGATAATCTTTACTCTTTAGAAAAGAATCAAGACCTTTGGCTTGTTGAATTGCCTTTTCATTATCTAATGTACCAATTGCTATGTAAACATTGGTATTTACTTCTTTTTGCTTCTGGGATATTATCGATTCATTTTCATAAATAAATGATTTATCCATCAAATATGTTGAGCTACCTAGAATGTAATTTTTAAATGTATTAGGTTTTGTCAACAACACATAGGCTCCAAAACACCCACTCATGGAATACCCAAAATAACTGCGGTTATCAGGGTCTGCTTGATAATTATTCTCTACATACTTAATTACATCATTACGAATAAAATCTAGATGATTTTCAGCTTGTCCATAATTATATTTAGCTTGACGTTCTTGGTTACTGGATTTCATAATTGAGTAATCACGAAACCTACTAGCATAAGCTTTAGTTGGATGCAAGTTTTTCTGCCAAGAAATACCAACAAGAATAAGGTTATCCATTAGATACTCACTGGATCCCGATAATATTTCTAAATGCCACATCGCATCTTCAATATAAAGAACAGGGTATTTAATGTCATTATCGTTTGAATATCCTTCTGGCAACTTTATGTAAAGTTCATATTGTCTATCAAACTGGCTATCCTTTATAGGAATCACTTGTATCTGTGGTAATTCTAATGATTTTTTAAGGGGGTGAATATTATTTTGAGCAAATACAGCATTAAAGGATATATATAATGTCAGTATCAATAATTTAGTTTTCATAGTTTAATATTTTCGAGTGTAGCTTGTCATATTCTATGTTAGTATTGATCTAGATCGATCATATTTTTACAAAGAAGGTCTTTAAATTCCATATTACATACCTATTTTTAATGAACCGCTCTATACATTAATGAACGGCTCAAATAAGCCGTTTTATAATGCTATCTTGCATAAATAATCACTTATTAAAACGGTTTGAGATACTTTTATGTTTTTCTTTTTTTAAGCTTCCTATTATCAACAGTTTCCTGTTCTGATAAACCGGTTTATAAGCAAGGTAAAACTGTTTTTAAACTTGGTGATGAACAAGAATGGGCTTCTAAGCATTTAAACACTGCTGAATGGAAAAGAAGATTGAAGTTTGTGCCCGACGGAAAAGTTTTTTGGTCTCGAACCAATGTGCAAATATTAGAAAGCCCTGAATCATTAAAATCTTACGGTGTCAGATTGGAAATTTATGGAGAGTATGAACTATTTTGGGATGGAGTATTAATTGGTAGAAACGGAAACCCAGGGCAAGAGGCTCTATTAGAGCCTGAAGGTGAATTATGGACTAGTTTTTATATTCCTAATTCTTTAACTGAAAAAGGAGAACATGTGATGGCGCTTAGGCTGAGCAATTATTATTATCCCGACCATATAGGAGTTTATGATTTAGAAGTAGATTATTATCAGGAATTACTCACTGATCGTTTGATTCAAAACTCTTATATGCATGTATTTGCAGGTGTTTTTTTAATAGCATCTATCTACTTTCTATTTCTATTCATGGGAAATAAAAAGGAACACTCGATGCTTATTTTTAGTATCTGCTGTTTTCTCTTTTTCGGTTTAACTATGACCCATTTTGTTAGAACAACATTACCAATTCACTATAGCTTGCATGTAATTCGACTTGAAGTGATAACTGGATTAATGTTCGGGATTTCTTTTTTAATTCCGCTCTATTTTTCAATACAGTTCCCTTTTCCAAGGAGAAAGCTCTTTTTCGGTGTCTATGCAGCTATACTTCTGTATATATTTGTTATAAAACATCATCATTTCAACTTTACAATGCTTGTAATGTCTATTGGATTATGGTTGTTTTCTTCATGTATTGCTATTTTTGGAATATATAAGAAAGTAAAAGGAGCCCTGTTATTGTTTTTAACTCTATTTCTTTGTTTAATAATTGGGTACATAGTTTCTTTTAACATAGGTCTTTTCACCTGTTTTAGCCTTATTTTACTGAACATGTTATATTTACTTTCCATTCGTATAAAAGAGCAAAGATTGGCTTATGAAGAATCTTTAATACAATCCACTCGCCTACGTTTGGAATTACTAAAAAAGAACATTCAACCTCATTTTTTAATGAATACGCTAACTTCACTAATTGACTGGATCGAAGAAAGTCCGAAAAAAGGTGTTCAGTTTATAGAGGCGTTGGCAAAGGAATTTGATCTTTTTAATCAAATAGAAAACAAAAAACTGATTCCAATTACACAGGAAATAGCACTTTGTCGTTCTCACATTGAAATAATGAAATATCGAAAGGAGATCGATTATTTATGGCTAGAAGAAGGAATACAACCTGATGAAATGATTCCTCCGGGTATTTTTCATACATTATTAGAAAATGGTATTACACATAGCTTACCTATGGAAGGGAATATAATTGAGTTTAAATTGATTTTTGAGCTCAGACAGGACTACAAATACTATACTTTTTTAACTTTTGCCAAGTTAGTAAAAGAAGGTGTTAATAAGAAAGAAGGAACGGGTTCGAAATATGTAAAAGCACGATTAATGGAGAGTTATAGTAATAAATGGGAGTTTACTTCAGAACCTACAAATAATGGTTGGAAAAACACGATAAAAATATATTCTTAAGCATATGAATGTTCTAATTGTCGAAGATGAATTGAGAATTGCCAAAAGAATCGAACGAATGGTTCGTGGAATTTTGAGTGATAGTTTAAAATCCATAAAGGTCTTAAACACGCTTCAGAATGCCATTGAATATATTGAGGGTACTACGTTAGATCTGGTTTTTTTAGATTTAAATTTAAATGGTGAAAGTGGTTTTGATTTATTAACTATAGTAGTTTCTAAATCGTTTCATACGATTATTGTTTCTGCCTATAAAGATCAGGCGATTAAAGCTTTCGAATATGGTGTTTTGGATTTTGTTCCTAAACCTTTTAATAAGGATCGGTTGGAACAGGCAATCAATAGGATAAATGCCGAGGAGAAAATAGTTAAGAATTCAGTAAAGTTTTTAGCTGTTAAAAAGAGATACAAAATACAGTTAATTCCTTTAGACGATGTTGTTTATATCAAAGGTGCTGGCGTGTATTCTGAGTTATTTCTTGAGGATGGCGACATAGTACTCCATGACAAATCACTTGAAAAATTAGAGCGATTGTTATCTCCGTCTTTTGAACGTATTCATAAGTCGTATTTAGTAAAAATGACTGAAATAAAAGAGATTATTGTAGCTTCAGGAAGTAAATACATGGCAGAATTAACCGATGGAACACAAATTCCTATAGGAAGAACAAAGTATAAAGACTTAAAGGCGAAATGGATTTAAAGCCTTTGTTATATTTTATCTAATATACTTTTTCTGTACGACTTCCCTATTGGCAATTTTGCATCGTTTTGTAGTATTATTTGATTCCCATCGATTATTTTCAGCTTATCGAAATTAATGACAAAAGATTTGTGTATCCGCGTGAAGAAGTCAGGTAGTTTAGCTAAGAAGTCGGATAAAGTTTGTTGTGTTAGCAACATGGAATCAGTATATATTTTTATATAGTTTCCATAAGCTTCTATATAGTTAATATCATCAAAAAAGAGCTTGATGATTTTCTTATCACTTTTCACAAAGATAAAATTAGGTTCTTCTTCTTTTTCTATTGAAACTGTTGTTTGTATGGATGCCGCTTCTTGGATATTAATTTTATTCACTGCCTGCAAGAAACGTTCTAAGGAAAAGGGTTTTAACAGATAATCTGTTACAGCGAGTTCAAAACCTTCTAAGGCATATTCAGGATAAGCAGTGGTAATAATTACATTTGGTTTTTGTTGCATGGTTTTCAATAAACTCAAACCTGATAATTTTGGCATGTTTATATCTAGAAATAAGATGTCTACAGATCTTTCTTTTAGCACTTCAAGAACTTCAAAAGCATTTTTACATGCAGCAACAATCTCTAAATGAGGCATAGAGTCAATATAGTTCTCTAAAATTTGACGAGCAATAGGCTCATCATCTGCAATAATACATTGTAATACCTTCATTTTACAAGTTTATAATTAGTTGTACTGAGTAATTGTTATTGATCTTGTTTATATGCAATTCGTGCTGATCTGGATACATAAGATTTAAACGTTTTCTGACATTGTTTAATCCAATTCCACTTTTACCTTTTTCCATATTATTCACTGTTTTTTCTTTTTCAATGGTATTACTACATTCAAAAATAATACTATCATTTGATTCTTTTAAAGAAATAGAAACTTCACTTTTACCATCGGGTTGTTCTCCTAAATGCTTAAAACAGTTTTCAATAAACACAATCAACAACATAGGAGCTATTTTCTTTCCACTAAAATCACCAGATTTACTAAATTTAATATCAGCTTTGTCTTCTAATCGTATCCTTTCTAAGGAAATATAATTTTCTAAATAACTCATCTCTTTTTCAAGTGAAACAAAGCTTTCTCGTGTGTCATATAAACTGTAGCGTAACAGATCTGATAACTGAAGCATTAAACTAGGAAGTTTGTCTGATTTAATTACAGAAAGTCCATATAAGTTATTCAATGTATTGAACAAAAAATGTGGATTTAACTGGGCTTTCAAGAGCTGTAATTCAGCCTCTTTTTCCTTTTGACGACGGATAAAGCTATCTCTTGATAATTTTAAAGCGGTTCCAAAAATTATGATGAGTAAAAAGGCTCCGAAAACATTGATAAGCATTCTGAATTCGAAATTCTTGAAGAAATCACTCAACACAGCAACTCCTATAAAAGTGAAAAAGAAAATATTCAGAATATAAAAAAGAGCCCCAAGTTTCCCTTTCTTTTTAAAGAAAAGAGGGAGTATTTTAAGATTACTAATGTATACTGGTGGTATAATAAAGGCAATGAAAATTAACGCAGTAAGGAAGGTGTTTTCAGCCGTGATAATCATGGTAAAAATGATTAATAGTAACAGCCATGCAAATACATTCTGAAAAATTTTGTTATCAATTAGCTTATCAAGTGCAGTCATTTTATCCTTTTAAAATCCCTTCAAAAATAAAGGTTCGTATATGAAAAAGCTTCTTTTAATGATGAAAGTTCTCTTTTTAAGTGTAAACGTTTCTTTTACGATGATAATGGTAAATCTGTAGGGATATCATTAAAGTAAACACCTTCATCATTCTTTTTTTTAAAAGGCCTGATTACTTCTGATTTTTGACCTGACAATTAAAACAAATATCATGAAAATACTATTGAACATCTTAATTTTTATAGTAATACTAATTCAAAGTACATTATTTGCACAAGAAGCTACCTTAAGCTTATTAAATGATAAATACTCATCGATATTAAAAGAACAAAACAAAGGTGTAGCTATACTCGTAAAAAAGAACAATGAGATTAGTACATCGAGTATTGGAAACTTCAGTTTAAATGAAAACAGTGTTTTTAATATTGGAAGCGCTACCAAAACATTTACTTCAATTTTAGTATTACAGGAAGTAGAAAAAGGAACTATAAAATTATCAGATACGATTGGTAAGTTTTTAAAACCAGTTAAAAACATTGATAGTTCGATTACTTTAAAGCAATTGCTAACGCATGAAACGGGCTTGGATGAGATTATAGGAAAAAATATTTTAGATATATTCTTTTCGAAAGCAGATTCATTATACACTCAAAATTTATTTAAGCTAGTTGAAAAGCGAAATATAGAAAAGATTGGATCTTTTGATTATTGTAATACCAACTACTTTCTTTTGGGAAGAATACTTGAAAAAATAACTGATGAAAGTTACTTTGATTTACTTAGAAAACGAATTATAGAGCCATTAGGGTTAAAAAATACACATCCTTATTTACATAAAAATTTACCAAAGTTAGCAGCTCCTTATCATGACGGAGAAGATGTTAGTAAATATTTAGATTATAAGTTTTTTGCCAACATTGCTTACTCTGCTGGTAGCATGGCTTCTACTCTATCGGATATGGAAATCTTTTATAGCTCACTTTTTCAAACAGAAAAATTATTAAAAAAAGAAACTATTCAGCTAATGATTGAAGATGGAAATGATACTTACGGATTGGGAGTGTTTAAAAAAGACTATAAGGGAAAGAAGTATGTGAATCATGGAGGGAATAATATTGGTTATGCTTTTCGAAATGCATACGATATTGAAACGGGGAATCTATTTTTAATATTCTCAAATACGATGAGAATGCCTTCAGGTAAAGCCATAACGAACGATTTGTATGCTTATTTACATGATGAAAAGATTCAAGCTTTCGAAGCTGTAAATTTGTCTGATTTTAAAGATACAACAGGTAAGTATTTATTAAAGGAAGCCAATTTAGTTTTAGAAATAAAAGAAGAAAACAAGAAGTTATATCTAATTGTCGAAGCACAAGGAGCGAAAAGTGAATTAGCTCAAAAATCTGAAGATACCTTATATGATACAACTGTAGGAGCCTCTTTAACTAAAATCACTGGGAGTCAAAATAGTTTAACCTTCAAGCAAAATGGTTTTACCACTACAATTACCAGGATCGATTCAGAAAACAGTACTAGTTTAACATCTAAAAAATAAAAGTTATGCAATTAGAAATTCAAAATGTATCAAAGAAATATAATAAGAATAAATATGGGTTGAAAGATTTTTCAATCCATATTGAAAAAGGAATCTTAGGTTTATTAGGTCCTAATGGCGCAGGAAAATCTACATTATTGAAAATGATTGCTACCGTGAATAAACCAACGGGTGGAATTATCTGTTTAAACAAAAACAATATTCTAAAGGATGCAAATTATATGCGAAAGCAACTAGGCTTTTTACCACAAGACTTCGGTGTATATCCTAACTTAAATGCATACGAGTTCTTAGAATACATGGCTGCTATAAAAGGTATTGGTGGAAAGAACTTAAAGGATAAAATTGAATTGCTATTGGAAGGCCTAAACTTAATTGAGGTTGCAAATAAGTCTATTGGAAGTTACTCGGGAGGAATGAAACAACGTATAGGTATTGCTCAAGCCTTATTAAATGATCCTAAAATTGTGATTTTCGATGAACCTACTGTTGGTTTAGATCCAGAAGAACGTGTTCGTTTTAGAAACTTAATTTCTGATTTAGCCAATGATTGTATTGTTATTTTATCATCTCATATCGTTTCTGATATTGATACAATTGCAGATACAATTGCCGTGATGAAAAATGGTGAATTACTCTTTCATGGAAATCAAAAAAGTATCATAAAGCAATTGGAAAATAAAGTTTTCGAAAAAGCTATTAAAAAAGAAGAGTTGATAGACTTTAAGTCAAAATACAAAGTAGTAAGTACATCTCGTCAAGATAATCAGTTACTTGTTCGTTATATATCAGATATTCCTTTAGAAAATTCGACAATGAAAACGGCAAACTTGGAAGATGCGTATTTAAACCTTACCAAAGCCAATTAAAATAAATTAGAAATGAAACAACTTTATCATATTATAAAATTAGATTACTTACAGAGAACTAGAAGTTATTCCTTTTTGATTACACTTTGTTTAACATTGGCAATAGCATACACGTTTATTCCTGAACCGAATGCAAGTTATTCCACTATTAGAATAGCTGATTATGTGGGATTTTACAATTCTGCTTGGATTGGGAATGTAACAGCGGTGATGACGAGTGTGTTTTTATCTTTGATAGGCTTTTATCTGGTGAATACAGGTATTAAAAAAGATAGGGAAACTAAAGTTGGGCAAATTATAGCTTCAACTCAAATTAAAAACAGTGTATACTTGTTAACAAAAGCTATAAGTAATTTTTTGGTGCTATCCACAATTGTAGTTATAGTATTCATAATGAGCCTAATTCTTTTTGCTTTGTACAATGATGGTTATTCATTTGAATTGTTTCATTTTATAGAGCCTTATTTATTGATCACCTTTCCTGCTATTTTTTTAGTATCAGTAATCGCAGTAGTTTTTGAAATACTTTTTGGAAAGTATACCGTCATTCAAAATGTAGGCTTTTTCTTTTTATTTACGGCTGTTATGAGCTTTAATACACAAAATGAAAATTACTTTTCCTTTGATCCTTTCGGAAATCAGATAGTCGTTCACCAGATAGAACAAGGTGTAAAAACTATAATTAATCAAGATGAAAATGTAAACTTATCTGTAGGCTATATCATTGGTGATAAAACCAAAATTCAAAAATTTCAATTTAATGGTGTCGATTTTCCAATAGCTTTTATCATGAGTCGATTCATTTGGATAAGTTTTGTCACCCTTTTATTATTCATAGTTTCTCCATTTTTCCATCGTTTTGATAACAAAAGAATCTCTTCCAGTAAAAGAATTACTAACCCAACTCTTTCGTCAAAAGGAAATAATAGTATTAGTTTGCTAACATTACCTTCAATGTCTTTTAGCAGCAGTATATTTCCCATTATAAAAACCGAGTTATTATTGTTGTTTAGGAAAGGAAAAAGATGGTTATGGATATTGAATGTTATTGGCATGATTCTCTTAGCAGTGTTACCACTAAAAATAGCACATCAAATAGTACTACCAATACTTTGGTTTTTACAAGTATCGAGACTATCCGATCTTACAATTAAAGAAACAGTAAACAATGTACATTATTTCACATTCACAAGTTACAACCCAATTAAAAGGTTGTTGTTAGCACAGCTATTTTCAGGGTTTATATTAATGCTGGCTTTAGCATTGCCTTTAGTAATTCGACTCGGAGTTGAAGGAAACTTTATGGCTGTATGTGCTGTCTTTCTGGGAAGTCTTCTTTTGGTTTTATTCTCAAGTATACTTGGATTGCTATCTAAAGGAAAGAAACTATTCGAAGTATTGTTCTTTTTTATTACCTATTTAGTGGTAAATGGAATGACATTCTTAGATTATTACGGCGGTTTTCAACATGATAAAATGTATATACTCTGGATAACTTTATTAGTATTGCTTTTAAGCTTGGTAAATGTGTTAAAGCGAAAGCAGGAGTTAAATCGATAACAGCTTATCATTGGAGTATTTAATGATGTTGAATACTCCAATTATCTATCTAACCAACGTTTAAATAAGGCTGCTTTATCTTTACCAATAATCATATCTTCGTTGTGTACGGGGTCCGTTTCCAGCTTTAATTTTCCATTAAAATAAGAATGTACACGCTTAATACTGTTAATATTGATAATGATTTGACGATTTAGTTTAAAAAAGTAATCAGGATCTAACTGCTCTTTTAAATTTTCTAAGGAAAAGTTAACTGGATATTCTCGTTTTTCGAAGGTTACCGCAAATGTTACCCCTTGCATACTATAGAAATATGCTATTTCATTTACTGATACTTTTAAAAATGAGTCATTCGATTGAATTAAAAAGCGTTTACGGTACTCCTTTTGCTTATTACCTATAATGGAGGCTAGTTTCTCATAATCTACAATTGCAGTTCTTTCTTGAACACTATTACTTTGATGCTTTTGAAATTTATTGAGCGCCATTTCTAATTCTTCTTCTTCAATAGGTTTTAATAGGTAATCTAAACTATTTACCTTGAAGGCTTGTATGGCATATTCATCATATGCTGTAGTAAATATAATTTGACTATTGACCTCTACTTGTTTGAAAATTTCAAAACTAAGTCCATCTGATAACTGTATGTCCAATAAAATAATCTCTGGATGCTTATTGTTTTGTAACCAATTAACCGCTGATTTAATACTGTTCAAACAAGTAATAACCTCGGTATTAATGGAGATTTCTTTTAAAGTTTCCTTTAACAAACGTTGTGCAGGTATTTCGTCTTCTATTATTAATATTTCTATCATATTATTGATCAATTAATGGAATGGTTACCTTGAATTTCCCGTTATTTTCTCCGAAATTAAAACCTTTTTTCTTCAAAAGTTCAAAGCGTTTACTTAAATTGATTAACCCAGTATATGTTGATTCCACTTCACCATGAATAGGTTGAATATTATTACTAATTATTAATGTGTTTTCGCCAGTTTCATTAATTCGAATATGTAATATATTTTCTTCATTAGCAACATTATGTTTTATAGCATTTTCAATAAGGATTTGTAATGTTAATGGAGGCATTTTTAAGTACTTGGTGCCATCTGAAATTGTCACTTCATAATTAAGGGCCTCTCCTAACCTAACCTTATGCAAAAAAATAAATGAATCTATAAAAGCGAGTTCTTCTTTTAACGAAATTAAATCGTAATTTTTACTTTGTAAAACATATCTATATACTTTAGATAATTTACGTGTAAATTCAACCGCCGTCTTTGGATTGTGTTTTATTTCAGCTATTAAAACATTTAGACTATTGAATAGAAAATGTGGGTTTACTTGATTTTGTAGAACTCTATATTCCGCTTTAAGTTTTTCTTGTTTATAATATTCTGCCTCTAGCAATGACTTTTGAGATTGCTTGAAAAAATTTATTGTTACAGAAATTCCTATAAAAACTAATAGAAAGATAATAGATCCTACAAATATAATTACTGGAGCTCTTGGATAAATAAAAGACTCATCATTTACATAATACCAAGCTGTGAAAGGAATTATAATGGAAACGATTGCCCAAGAAAAAATTAGAGAAACTTGCGTTAATAATCGTTTTTTAGGAAAGTAAAACCAAGGAAGTTTCTTATTTAAATAGCGATCAAAAAATAAACTACCTTCAACATTCATATTAAAAAAAAAGAGATATAGTAACGCGAAAAATTCTTTTGGAATTCCCGATTTGGGTTCAAATTTTATGTTAGAAGGCATTACGTAGGTAACTAATTTCATAACACATATTGCATATATTGAAACCAATACGATGCGAACAATACCTCTTTTTATATTTTTACTCATTTCAATTTATAACAAAATGTCTTTAGAAAGATATTGAATTATTTTCTTTTACTAGGAATGTAAACAATGCCTATATTGAAAAATGAAGCTCCTTTAGAATCTACTTCGAGCGTATTACCAGCAATATCCACAAAATTATACTTTCTATTCGTACTAATGCCTCCATAAGCTTCTGCTCGAAACCCTTTTGCAAAATTATACTGCGTTAAAATACCAAGATTGGTACGAGAATAATTGATCTTATTTACATTATTTAAGTTATTATCTGATACGTTAAAATTCGCACCATCACTATTGTATTTTACCCCAAGAGCTAATTTATTATTAGCTAATAGTGAATATGTATATTTCAAATTTACAGGTAATAATGCATTTACTTGATGTTTATTCTTTTTATAGTTTAAACTTACTAAAGGAATTACTCTCGATTCTCCAAAGCGTGAACTTTGAGCAATACCCGCTCCAATTTTTAACCTTTCATGAATTGTCCTAGTTGCTAAAATTGCTCCTTGAAAAAGAAAATCATCTGAACTCAATTGTTGTTCAAAATCTGAAGCTAATGAAGGCCTTAGATTAACTGTTAACCCCCATTTGTCATTAAATTGATGCATCACAACAAGTTGATAATAAACTTCCTGTAGCTTTTTGGTATAAGAATCAAGGGAAGTTAAAGGTAAATTGTACATATTCGCTTCTACAAACGCATACCCTACTCCATTTACTAAAGAGGTCTTTTTATTCTTCAATAAAGTTGGAATATTCAAATAAACTCCAAATTCGTGAAATGCTATTTCCTGACCATCTGTAACGTCGTTAATAGCTGCTCTTTGATAATTATTGTATTGAAGTCCTGCCAGTGTAAATTCCTGAGCCTCTGTATTAAGGACAAAAGAAAAGTAAGCAAAACTAAAGGCAATTAACTTTGTAATTGCCATTTTCCCTAATCCCTTCATTATTATTTTTTTATAGTCCATTCTATTGTCTTTGAGAAGAATCCAGCCTTTACCTTAACTTCTAGTACATTTTCCTTTGGCGTGAACTCTGCATCATACCATTCTTTCTTTTTTGGTGAAAATAATTTACCTTTCCATTTTCCATTTTTGTTTTTTAATTCTTTCACCATCAGTTTTCCTATAATGGCCTTTGGGTTATCAGAAGCTATAATCTTTCCTTCATAATTATTATCGTTTTGTTTCTCAATTTTTACAATGGTATTTTTCTTTCCAAGAACCCATTCTTTTGCTATATCAGTTTGTCCATAGCTAGTAATGCTTGTTATACTAATGAATAATATAGTGATAACTGTTTTTAAATATTTCATGTTTACTATTGTTTTAATATGCTTACAATTTTAGTTATAATTCAATTTTATCTAATATTTAAATAGATGAACTCGAATATGTTGGGTTAAAATCGAAATAGATTGCTTTAAGTATTTATTGACGAATCAATTGTCCATCAGAAAGTTCGATAATACGATCGCATTTATCAGCGAATTCATCATCGTGAGTTACGGCAATAATAGTTTGTCCTCTTTCTTTGGCTAATTCACGAAATACATCAAATACGATATCTGTGTTTTTGGAATCGAGATTACCCGTAGGTTCATCTCCCATAATAATGGATGGTGAATTAATTAAAGCTCTTGCAATCGCTACACGTTGTTGTTGTCCTCCAGATATTTTCGAAGCTTTTTTAAGCTCATTACCTTTTAAGCCTAATAGATGTAAAGACTCAATGGCTTCCGCTTCAATTTCTTCCTTACTCTTTTTGTTAAGTTTTAGTGCTGGTAACATTACGTTATCGAGAACCGTGAATTCAGGAAGTAAGAAATGAAACTGAAACACAAAACCTATATGCTCATTTCTGAATTTAGCTAATTGATTTTGAGATAAACCAGTAACTTCTGTATTATTTATTGATATATTACCGTTATACTGGGTATCCATTGTAGATAACAGATATAGTAAAGTGGATTTACCAGAACCCGATTTACCAACGATAGATACAAATTCTCCTTTATGCACGTCAAATGAGATATCTTTTAAAACTTGGAATTCTACTGGATCGTAGAAGTGTTTGTTGATATTATTTACTGAAATCATATTCATAATTATCTGTTTTTATCCTCTTAATATTTGAACTGGATCTACTTTTGATGCTTTACGAGAAGGCAGATATCCCGCTATTAAAGTGATAATGACACCAAAACAAAAAGACAGAACATAATCCTTTGGATTATAAACTACTGGTAAGGTATTATGTGTCGCTATTTTAAACGGAACAACATCTAATGTTTGAACAATAATATTGCCTAAAAACACACCTATGAAGCCACCAATTAGCCCAATCACTATGGATTGTGTTAAGAAGATTTCAATAACATCTTTTCCGTTGAACCCCATGGCTTTAAGAATAGCAATTTCCTTTATTTTTTCGTTCACAGTCATGTTCATAATATTATAAATACCAAATCCAGCTACGATTAGAATGGTTAAAGAAACCGATATTGCAAGAATATCTCTTAAAATGCTGGAAGAAACTAATTGACTGTTTCCCTCCTGCCAGGATTCTACTTTATAATCTGTAATTTCACGAACTTTTTTAGCCACTTCGTTGGCATTATTGTAATTATTAGTGTTAACTAAAATGTCCGTGGCATAGCTCTTGTTTTTTGAAAACAACTGCCTTGCAGTTTGAATAGAAACTAATGCACGTGTCATATCCGCTCCTTTAGAACCAGTTTCTATGATTCCAATAATCTTAAAAGTTTTAGAGATACCATGAGATGTAGATACAGATACAGTATTTCCCGTTTTTACTCCTATTTTTCTTGCTAAGTTGACACCAAGTATAATTCCATCGGAACGTTTATCTAAGTCGCTCAAACTTCCCTCAATCATATAGCTAGCTGTTTCGAAAAGTTCATTTTCGTTAACCGTATCAATACCTGAAAGAGACGCATTTGCTTTAGCAACTCCATTTCTAATAAAAATAGTCTCATTTAACTGAACCGTTACACTGTTCACTTCAGGGATTTCGAATATCTTCTTTTTAATCTCATCCACATTTTTAATACCTTCTGTGTATTGAATGTTTTTATTGTTATGAATCATCAATACAGTGTTGTTCTCTTTTGGTCTAGGCAATATTGAAGAAGTATCATCCGTTAAATCGTTAAATACTTTTATATGCGCCATGGAAGCAAAAGTGATTTCAGTTTGTATATTGTTTACTCCGGCCATAAAGCTATTCATAGCGATATACATAGATGTACCGAAAGCGACGCTTAATATAGCAACGAGTAACTGCCTAAATCTTGAGGTTAACTGAACTTTTGCTATTTTTTGATTGGTATTCATGTTTTACTTTTTAGGTTTTACAATTTTGGTGTTTTCAGATACACCTGATTTCACCACTGTCCAATCAATATTTTTATGTCCTATTTCTATTGCTTTTTCTTCTCCGTTATCTAGCAATACGTGATTTCCTTTAATTAAATATTCTGTAGGAATCACTAAAACATCTGTTACATTATCAGTTTTTATATTTGCTTGAAGCTGTGAGCCTGAGAAAATCTTTCTAGGTGCTTGCTTAAATTTTGCTTCAACGATATAAGATTGCTCTTGAATATTAAAACCAGGATATATTTTAGATATTTCTGCAGAAAATGTTTCCTCTGTGTTGGTATTCACATGAACAGCCACCAATTGTCCCAAATTTATCTTGCGTATATCATCTTCAGCAACAAATAGTTTAATAATGAATTCCCCACTACCTATTTCAGCAACGGCCTCACCCCTTCTAATGAGTTCACCTTGCTTTTTGAAAACATTAATTACAGTTCCAGAAATTGAGGATTTAAGTTGATAGTCTTCAAGTAGCTCTTTTTGAGTATTTACTTGAACCAAACTACGTGTTTCACTAACTTTTAGATCCTTTACAGCCTGTTTATAATTATCCTTTAAACCTGAAAGATTATTCTTAGATGCTTGATATTGTAAATATGCCTTTTCATATTCCAGTTGTGAAACAGAATTCTTTTCCAACAAATTCTTATATCTTTCATAATTAGACTCATCCAATACTAATTGTGTCTTTGCCTGATCAATTTTTACTTCAATTTGTTGTAAAGTGGAAGAATTACTTGCTGTATTATTTACTGCGTTATTATAAACTACAAGGGCATCTTTTACTTGATTCTTTTGAACATCACTTTTGATGTTGGCTACGTTGGTGTTCTTTGTAATGGAATCACCTTCACTTACAGGTATGGAAATTAAAATTCCATCAACACTTGCTGAAACTGTATATTGATTTTCTTGTTCGATATGACCACTTGCAAACACTGCATTCTCAATGTTTTTTCTTGTTGGTTTGGTTGTTTCTTTATTGTTACAAGAAATAAATAGGCATAGTGTTAATATGGTTACAACTAAATATAGTTTGTTATTATCTTTCATCTTTGTGACTTTTTAGTTCTGAGATTCTAAATCTATTTGCCTGATATAGAGTTTGTATTTTGATAAGGTATAAGAAGCAAGGCTTTGCAAATATGCGTTTTGAGCATTCAACAAGTCATCGTAACTTTTTAATCGTTCATCCAGACTAATAATACCTGAGTTGTATTTATTTTCAGCATGTTTATCGTTTTTCTCAGTAAGTTTTAGGATTTTAGAATTTTCGGATAACTCCTTTTGAAAATGTTCTACATCATCCACTAAAAGTTTATCTTCATTTTGAGCAATTAGTTTTGTGTTTTCTAATTGTAATTGTTGTTGCTGTAGAAGTAATTTGGATTGTTTGATTTTTTTACGATTAGAAAAACCATTAAAAATTGGGATATTAAGTTTTACCCCTAAGGTTTGTTGTGGTAATTCACTCACATTGGAAAAATCGTTAAAAGTGTCCGTAGCCCAACTTTTATTATACTGATAATTAACACTTAAATTTGGTAGCAAAGAAGATTTAGATTCTTTAAGAATTGATTTTTGTTTCTCAACTTCCATTTTTTGCCAAATAACATCAGGATGTGTGCTTGATATATCGGTACTCGATAAATTGAAATTATCGGGTGTGTCTTCAATACTTATTTCTCGATTACAATTTAACTGATTTTGCAACTGTTTGTAATAACGATTTATATTGGTTTTTGCCTGTTGAAGATTTTTTCTGTTTTGAATGTGTTTAATTTCAGCAGTATTCAAGGTTTTTTCATCTACAATTCCTCTCTCATACTTATCTTTTGTATGGTTGTAAAAAGTCTCTGAAACTTTAAGGTTTTCATTATATATTTTAGTAGCTTCTTGTGTTAGAATTACGGAATAGTAATTGGAAGCTAATCCATTGTAAGTGGACAGCTTACTCTTTTGAGTAGTGATTTCACTTTGTTTTGCTGATATATTAGCCGTTTCTGAAGCAAATATTTTTTGAAAGTTCAAAATATTCCAATTTACTTGTAATCCTGCCGAATAGATATGCTGTCTACCGAAAGTTAATTCTTCAAAAGTTCCTGATGGAGCATTCGGGTTGAATATCTGTGCAGGAATAAGCGTTGGTTGCAAGGTGAGGTTATTATTATAACCACTCGAAGCATTTATGGTTGGATAAAGGTAAGCTTTGGATGCCTTTTTTCTTTCTTTTGAAACTTCTTCATTGATACCTGAATTAAGGATAGATATGGCATGTTCATCGGCATAAGAAAGAACTTCTTCAAAAGAGCTAAACTCTAATGGAGTATAATTTGTACTAGTTTGAGCAAAAAACGATAAAGCGTTAAGCCAAGCACAAAGAATAGTTAATACTATGTTGGTTCTCACTAATAATACATTTAAAATTCATGGTAAAGATGAAGTTTCAATGATCGTTCTAGAGAAAATTTTTAATGAAGTCGAATTTTAAGAATTAAAATCGAAATTAAGAGTATGAAATTTACTGATGTTCGAATTTATGGATAATAAAAAAAGCCGCTTAAGAATTAAGCGGCTTATAACTATAGAAAGAATTTTATTAGTTTTTCAAGTGTTTTGCATAGAACCCCATCATAGCTTTGTATAATTCTATGCTATTTTCTTCTTTAGCAAATCCATGACCTTCATCGTATTTCACCATATATGGAACGTCAAAACCTTTTCCTCTTAAAGCGCTAACGATTTGATCTGATTCATCAATGTTTACTCTTGGGTCATTCGCTCCCTGAACTACAAAAAGAGGCTTCTTTATCTTATCAATTTGGAATACAGGAGATACTTCATTCATAATTGCTTTTTCAGCAGGTACATCAGGATCGTACCAAATTTCTTTTAAGATTTTTAAATATGGTTTCCAATATGCAGGAATACTATTCATAAAGGTGAACAGGTTAGAAACACCGACATAATCAACCCCACAAGTATATAAATCAGGAGTTTTAGTTAATCCTCTTAATACTGCATAACCACCATGACTACCACCGTAAATAGCTACTTTACTTTTATCAACCCAGCCTTGATCAATAACATATTGAAGTCCATCTTCTACATCATCCATGGCCTTTCTTCCAATTTGTTTAAAACCAGATTTCAAGAATTTCTTTCCATAACCTCCAGAGATTCTAAAATTAACTTGAAGTGTAGCGTATCCTCTACTTGCAAATAACTGTGCTTCAGGATTGAATCCCCAAGAGTCTCTAATTCCCTGCGGTCCTCCATGAGGATTCACAATTACTGGAACTTTCTTTCCTTGTTGAGCTTCTTTTGGTAATGTTATATATCCATGAATTGTCAATCCATCTCTACTTTTAAAAGTAATAGGACGCATTTCAGCCATATCCTTTTCATTAAGATTAGGCATTAAATTATAAAGTAATTTAAATGTCTTCTTCTTTGCATCATATGAATAGTAAGTTCCATATAATTTATCGCTTTGAAGAAAAATTAAATACTTGCTTTCATCATCGGTAACATCTGTTATTGAATAACTATACTCTGGAAACTTAGAAGTAATTCGTTTGTGTAATTTTTTATAATAATTACTTACAGGAATAATATGAGATTTCTCTCCTTCATATGAAAAATAATCTAATTCATAGTTTCTCTTTCTTGATAACGACAAACCTGAAACATCATAATTATCGTTTGAATACAACTTCTTTAGAACTTTATCTTCCTTTAAATCGTATAAATATAATTGGGTCTTATCGCTATCTAAATTCGAAGAAACATAGGCTTCGTGTTTATTATCAGAGGCGTAATTAAAACTTATGATTGCGAACTGATCTTTCCAGCTCAGTTTTTTCTTAATTTCATAATTTTTACCATCTACAGTATAATACATATCCACAAAAACACCATCTCTTAGTTTTGAAAAACCTCTTAAATTCCCATCCTTATCGAATTGATATCCATTAATAGGATTAGCAGCGTCTTCATTTTTATAAAGTTGCTCTAACTCACCGCTGATAATATTGATTTTATAAGGTTCAAAAATAGAAGGATTGTTCTTGTTCATTGAGATAATCATATGGTTTTTATCCTCTTTTAAACCATTAAGAATTCTAACTTTAACACCATCATAAGGAGTTAATTCTTTCTGATTTTTTCCATCTACATCAACAGCAAATAAATGATAATCTTCATTACCACCTTTATCCATAACATAGATTAATCTACCATCATTTGCCCAACCAAAACCTCTAATAAGTTCTTCTTTTTCTTCAATAACTCTAGTTATATCACCTGTCTCAGTATTTTTTACATAAACGTGATTCTTTTTATTAGCATCTTTTTCTTGGTAAGACATATAGTTTCCATTAGGTGAAAAGCTGAAGCTTCTTGCCTTTGGTCTTGCAAAGTAATCCTCTACAGAATATTTATAATTGCCAGTATCGGCTTTTGCTAATTTTTCTAACTCTGTCTCTGATGTTGGTAAAGCTGTATTACCTGGTAATGTTTTAACTGTTTTACTCAATATTAAAGGGATTTCAGTAGGACCTTGAAAAAAAGTTCCTTCAAATTTATTTTCTTTTAAATTCCCAACATATTTTATTCCAGCTTGATTAAATTTAATGGTTAAAACATTGTTTTCAAAAACTGTTTTATCCATTGGAATTCCTGTAGCTCCTTGAGATGGACTATCCATTGTTGACGAATACGCTCCTCCTTCTAACTTTACGTTAAAAAGTATAGGTATGCTATTCCCTTGAATGCTAAGTTTACCTTCCCATGCTCCTGAAATATCTTGGGCATTTATTTGTGCTAACATACTAGAAAAAAAGAGTAATGCAATTAAACATTTCGAAATTAAAGTTTTCATTGTTTAGTAAATTAAGTATTGTAAGCTGCCGTTGAGAATAATATGTTGTTCATAAATTGATTAATATAATATTGGCAGCAAACAAAATATTATACCTAGTATGAAGTTCTAAAACTTCTTTTGTTACGTCTGATAAATTAATTAACAAAATTTTAAGGATTTTAAAAAACATTTATTAGTCTGATAAAAATAGTAAAAGTATCAATCATGTATATTTGTATAAAACCAACTTAGTGCTTATTCATTTCATTCAAATACTCGTTTTTTCTTCGTTTTTGATGCTTTCGTTCATTATGCTATCAAATTCACTAAAAGTAAATAGAAAAGCTAATTTTATATTTGGATTGTTCCTTTTTTTATGGGCTACATTCTTTTTAGATGAAATTTTGGTTTTAATAAAAGCTCCTCCGTTAAAAGCGATACCAGCTTTAATTTTTGCTTTTTTTCAGTTTTTAACACCAATTTTATTTTACATCAGCGTTGTTTTTTTCACAAATCCCAATTATAAATTAAAAAAACAAGACCTGATTTGTTTCCTGTTACCTACTATTTATCTGGTGATTCTAATTGTTGATTTTGAAAATAAAAGTTCTTTAAGTTTTCTTTTAGTTCCATTACTTATTAGTCATGCACTCATATATACTACCTTGTCATATTTAAAAATACGTAAGCACCAACGTCAAATAAACTTGTTTTCATCAAATACTTCAGAAATTGATTTAGGATGGTTAAAATCTATTATTTGGGCTGTTATTTTTACTTCTATTACAATTGCAGTTTTTAATTCGGTTTACTTTGGTCTTCCATTGAACTTATACCTTAACATAATAATGCTAAGTATTGCCTTTTTTATAGCCTATCATGCGTTAAGACAAAAAGAAATATTTCCTAAAAATAAGAAGCATCGTGAGGAAGTAATTTTAATTGAAAAGGAAGAAAAGAAACTTGATATTATTAAACGAAAGCTGATTGGAGATGAAGATTTGGTATTGTTAAAATCAAAACTTAATTCTCTAATGAAAGAAAAGGAATTGTATTTGAATCATGAAGTGAATTTAGCCTCTTTATCTGAAGAAATGGAGCTGTCTACACATCAACTTTCTTATATAATAAATAAAGGCTTTAATCAGAATTTTTTTCAATTCATTAATACATATCGTGTTCAGAAAGCAAAGGAATTATTAGCTGATACTTCCTCTGATAAATTGTCCATTTTGGGGATTGCTTATGAATCTGGGTTTAGTTCTAAAACTACTTTTAACACCACTTTTAAAAAACTAACCAATCAAACACCTTCGGAATTTAAAAAACTACGTTCGAACTTATAAACAAGAACTAGTTGTGTTTGTAATATTTTGTTTGACAAGGGGTTGTTGAGATGTTCTAGTTTGTAAACTGGAACATAAATAGCCTATTCGATCTTTAATTTTGCCACGTATTGTTAAAAATATAGAGAGTATGAACACGCAGAAAGATCAGAAATATGCACTTATAACAGGGGCCAGTCAAGGTTTGGGAAAAGAGTTCGCGATTTCATTAGCCAAGAGAAAACATAATGTCATATTGGTAAGTTTACCAAATCAAAATTTAAAAGAATTAGCCAATTATATTCAATCATCATTTGGAGTAAAAGTGTCATATTTTGAAGCCGATTTTTCTTCAGATGAAAGTGTCATATTATTGACAAATGAATTGAATAAGAACTTTGAAATAAATATATTAATTAATAACGCAGGTACCGGAGGAACAAAAAAAATAGAAGATGTTTCGTTGAATTATGTAACCACAATAATTCAAGTAAATGTAAAAGCTACCGCTGTTTTTACCCATCAATTACTTTCAAATTTAAAAAGACAATCACGTTCTTATATCTTGAATGTGTCGAGCATAGCTGCCTTTGCTCCTGTTGGCTATAAAACAGTTTACCCGGCTTCAAAAGCTTTTGTTCATTCTTTTTCACTAGGTCTTTCAGAAGAGCTAAAAGACAGTAATATTTCAGTAAGTGTTATAAACCCAGGAGCTATGAAAACCAATCCAGAAATTACTGCCCGAATAGAAAAGCAAGGGTTTCTCGGAAAATTAACTTTATTACACCCTAAGAAAGTTGCTGAGTATTCTTTAACAAAAATGTTTAAAGGCACTACTTTTATATTAATTAACCCTATGAGTTGGTTTTTATCCGTTCTCTTACCCAATTGGATAAAAGTACCAATGATGACAAATATAGTTAAACGAGAAGCTTAAGATTGATATTAAATGAAGCATGTTTTTATTACAGGCATTAACGGATTATTAGGTACGAATTTATGTCATGAGTTGTTAGCAAAAGGATATTATGTTACGGGTTTAGTTAGAAACAAGAATAGTTATAAAGGAAATACACATGAAAATTTAAGTTTGATTGAAGGGCAATTATTTGATGATTTTTCTTCATTATTTAAAAAAATCGATGTTGTTATTCATGTGGCGGCTGTCACAGATCAAGGGTTATTAAATTATTATGATTATTGGTCTATTAATTGTAATGCGACTAAGCAATTGTTTAATACCGCGATAATTTGCAGTGTAAAACAATTCATTTTTGTGAGTACTGCAAATACTTTGGGTTATGGCTCTTTAAAAGAATTGGGTAATGAAAAAAGTGAAGTAAGTAGTTTGTTCAGACAATCATATTATGCGAAAAGTAAAATAGAAGCTGAAAAGTACTTAATAAGAAATAAGCATAAGATAAAAACAATTATTGTAAACCCAACGTTTATGCTTGGTGCATACGATAGTAAACCTAGTTCAGGAAAAATTATACTAATGGGCTGGAATAAAAAGGTGATTTTTTATCCTCCCGGGGGGAAGAATTTTGTACATGTAAAAGACGTTGCAACTGGAATCATTAATGCTATAAACAAAGGCGTTTCTGGAGAAAAATATTTACTAGCAAATAAAAACTTAAGTTATAAAGAGTTTTATGAAGAGTTGAATTATGTAGCCAATCAAAATCCAATAATGATTGAAATACCAAAAAAAATCTTAGTGCTACTCGGTTTTTTAGGAAACTTGTTAAGAAAATTACGTGTAAAATCGGATTTAAGTTTAACCAATATGAAAATTCTATGTATTGAAAATTACTTCTCTAACAAGAAATCTATACAGCATTTAGATATGAAGTATCAACCTATTGAAAGTGCAGTAAATGATGCTATAGACTATTTTCAAAACGAAAGAAACAACAAAAAACATTAAGCCTATCAAGTCCCCCCTTACTCTTTCTTAGTCCCAGATTTTTGGTAAATAATATTTTATCTGGGACTTTAAAGAGATATTTAGTGTTTATTATCAAAAAGCCAAAATTTAAAAAGTTTAACCAAATTAGGCATTAATACCCAGGTAAGTAAAGGTACTAAGGCAAGAGTAACGAAAAGAGTTATAATGGTTGAGTTTATATCTGGAAATATTCCCTTAAAAAGCAAAGAAAGAATGACAACACCTGGAAATACAGCACACCAAGTTAAAGTTGCCATTTTCCACTTCGGAGGTACGTTTTGCTTCGTTTCTGGAAGTGTAAACCAAAAATCGATACCTTCGTGATGCTTAAGTTGCATTTTCTCTAAAGAAAATGAGTCCAATTTTTCAATGGCTTCCTTTCTTTCTTCTGAATTCATCCACAGGGATAATGTTTCTAAATTCTCAAATTGAAAAGCAACTGTGTATTCGTTTTTAGTTTTGTTTTTGTCTGGACGAATTACATATTTCCCTTTAAAGCCGTTGAATTTACTCACTTTTTTTCCGATGCTTTTCAACCACTTTTCGAAATCTTCTTCTAAACCTGGTCTTATCGTATGCTTTACAACGGTCGTAAGTGGCATATTTTGTGGTAATTTTTTAAAAGTATCATTCATTATTAGAAAATTGTTTTTAACCTGAAAATTTAGCTATTCGATAAATGAGAGTTTTAGCTTAATCAACATTCATTGGAACTTCAATAAGTAATACTTTACTTGAGGTATTGGATTTAAATTGAATCGTCTCTGTATCCCAAATACCAAAACCATCTCGTTTTTCCAGAGTTTGTCCTTCAATTTCTACATTTCCTTCGATAACAAAACAGTAAACGCCATTTCCTTTTTTATTAATAGTATAACTGTCAGTTGCATTTGCATTAAACTTTCCTATATGAAACCATGAATCCTGAATTATAGTGACACCTTGATCATTTTTATAAGGAGATAGAATCTGATAAAATTTATTTTTCTTCTCTAATTCGCGAATCGAAATTTGATCATATTGAGGTGCAATATTCTGTTTTTTAGTATGAATCCATATTTGAAGTAATTTTACTTCTTTATCCGAGTTCTTGTTATATTCACTATGATAAATCCCTTTTCCGGCACTCATAGCTTGAATATCTCCCTCATTAATTACTCCGACATTTCCCATACTATCTTTATGTTCTAAATCACCTTCAAGTGGAATAGAAACTATTTCCATATTTTGATGTGGATGCATTCCAAACCCCTTTCCTCCTGCAATAGTATCATCATTCAATACACGAAGTGCTCCAAAATTCATACGATCAGGATTATAGTAATTTGCAAAGCTAAATGAGTGATTTGCTTTTAGCCATCCTAAATCTACTTTTCCTCTTGTATTTGCTTTATGTAAAACTGTTTTCATAGTTGTTATTTCGTTATTAGGAATATGATTAAATCCTACCTGGTTATTGTGTTTTTTTAAATCTTTATTGTCGTTTTCTCCCTTTAATAGACTTGGAGTTAAGAGAGCAACAGCACTTCCTATTAAAGATTTTTTTATAAACTTCTTTCTGTCCATTTTTTCTCTATTTATTTTATATAAAAGGGTATTGTCACAATATTACCTTCTTTTTTATTTTTTAGACTTCCAATTTTATGATCAAATAAACCATTTAAATTATTTCCCGATGGATCCGATAACCTCGAATTTATACGTATAAAATACTGATGTTTCTTCCAAGGCTTTTCTGGGAAAAATGACCAAGTTTTTTCTCCATCTCCTATTTTTAAATTTCCTAAAACAAGGTTATTGTTCTTATCATAAACAGATATTCTGTGATAGAGAGACATTATGTCTATAGATTCATAAAAATCTATTTTCAACGCATTCTTAGTGTTTTTTTTCGGAAAATCTATTTTCCAATTACTAATGTCAGGAAAATTGAAATCAGCTTTAGATACTTTAAATCTCTTATAAGTTGCTTGCGCCATCATCTTTCCAGAAACACTTTTTAACGGATTAATTTTTAAATAATACGTTTTATAGCCCTCAAGGGCTCTTCCTAAACTTTTATGCGCTATTAATCCCGTTTTTACTCTTGAAGGATCAAAAATTAGTGTTAATTGTTTCTGAGATGTATCCCATAATTCTTGAACATTATTAAAAATAGCTCCTTTTATTTCTTGGTGATTCTCATCGTATAATTTAATTGACTTTAAGTTATTATCGGTTCTCATTGGTTCCGAAAACTGTATGTATATTCTAAGTAAGTTTTCTGGAAGAATATCAGAAGTTGGATATATCTTAGAAACACTAGGTAATCTCTTGTTTTTTGGTTCTAACGAAAATAGATATTCACTTTTATTTGAAACTAACACGTATTTTGCGCTTGGAATAAATGGTAAATCAGGTGTAAAATACAGTCTATTCTTTTTTAATACTGAATTCCCATTGATTGGAATCTTATTGTCTTCGTCCAAAAGAAAAACATGTATATTTTTAACAGTATTCATTTGAGAAAATACCACTTTTGATTTTGAAATAAATGATAATTTTCCTTGGGAGTAACTAATACAGCATACAAAAAATAAAATTCCAGATAATAAACGCATCATTAATATTTTTACTGTCAATTAAATTAAACCACTCCTAAAAATTATTAAGAGTGGTTCCAATTCCTTATTTCTGCTTAATTAATTCAGGAAAACCTTCCATAGGTTTCATCATATTATGATAGTTAATCCATGGTTCTCCATCTCTATAGGTGTGATCTGGGAATTCATATTCACTGTCAAAATCACTAAGTCTAAAATAAGCTCCTTTCACTTTAGATAGTAAATCAATTTGTCCATTTTCAATATTTCTTCTTAAAACGGTTAGCATCATTTGATTTTGCTCTGAAACTTGCATTACCCCAGCCATAGGAACTGGAAAAATAGCAACTCCATTAGGTCCCATAGAAAAACTCGATAAACCTTTACCCTTTTCTGCATTTGCAAAATCTTTCAATGAAATTAAGCTTGCACTACGCTCTTTATTAATAATTAGTAATTTCTTATCAAAAGAACCATCTTGCTCTTGAGCCATGAAAGTGATCATATCAATAGGTGTATTACCATAACCAAGTTCTGCAATTGTTTTTGCTTTTATATGATTATCTTTTTTAATATCAGAAACAGGAATACTTACCAAGGGTGTACAGGTATAAGAAGCAATAAGCGTTGACTTTCCATTAATGTTCTCAATAGCCATGGTTCTGATTGGAGCCCTGGTTTCGTTTTGATCATGAACAGCATGATACATTTCAATACCAGATACTGCTTCTTGCTTATTTGTAAAAGGATAGGCAATCTTGCGCAATGTTGAGGCAAATTCGCCATTGGTTAACCCTGCAACATAGATATAACCTTCGTGATAATCAATATCTGTGATATTCAAAGTATTTGCGGGTCTATCTCTATAAAAGTTAAATGACTCAGTTCTTATATTATTTATCTTTATCTGTGTTCTATTTGAAACATCAACGAATCGTATATCTTTGGACTCCGGACTAATAGCTAAAATATAACTCTTGGCCTCTAAAGAATTTCCTCTTTTTACGGCAATATATGCTTCCTGACTAGTTGGATGTATTTGCATATCTGCTATAATTACTTCCGATCTTGGTACTCCTAAGACTTTCGCTATTTGTTTGTCAATTCCTTTTTCATTGAAAGGAATTGGTTTTTCAAGTGTTTTTGCTGCAGTTGATATAGCATAAATAGTTCCAGACTTACTATCTCCCACAAATAAAATATCGTTTGGTCCAAAAGCTAGTACCGAAGCACCGTCAAGCTGACTCCTTTTACTGTCATTATTGGCTATGGATTTATTAGTCTTTATGATCGAATTTGTTGCTTGCTGTGCTTTACAGCTCGAGTTAATAAGTGTTATACCTAGTAAAACACTAATGATTAAAGTTCTATTTTTCATTTTTGATTAATTATAGTTGTATTAAAATTTATAGCTAAATGTTGGAGCCAAATGAAAGATATTGGCTGATTCTCCACTGCTTTTTTGAAAGTCTCCAGCAATAAAGTAGCTCATATCCAAATCAAAAGATAGATGCCTGTTGATCTCGTAGGTTGCTTTAAATCCTAGTTGATTTCCTAAGCCTTTATCGGATAGACCGTTCATTTGTCTACTTATAAACCTCGGAGGACTGTACAAACCATCGTTTTTAGAGGCTCTCCAGAAAATTCCCCATTCAAAATATAGTTTCAGTTTCTCCGTCGGAGTCATGGTAACTGACGGATGTATAGAAACCATATTTACTGGTGTAATAGTAGCAGCTAAGCTGTAATAAGCAGGATTAACGAAAAGAGGATTAAAAGTGTTAATTTTTCCATCTCCAATTTCATTGTCACCACTTGTATATTCTAATTTCAAACCAGGTTTGATTTTCCAAGAGGTATTTATTAGTTGATAATACCAGTCAGTTTCAATATTAAAAGCACTAATGTTTGATTGGTCAATTTTTCCAAATTGATAAATAAGCTCTGTGTTATAAGAAAATCGCTTTCCAAGTTTTCCATACCTGCGTACACCAATACTATGCCTTGTTTCTTCTCCAAAAACATCGTTAAATCGTGATTGATTCGATTGAAAACCTAAGTAATAGATCTCATTTCTTCCAGTAAAATTTTTAATTTTAAATTGCGTATATAGTCCCCATAATTGAGGATTGTTAACGTCTGAATTAAAAAAGGTAAATTCATTGTCAAAACTTCCGAATGCAGGACGAACTTCTTTACCGTAAAAAGCTTGAATATTCGCAGATCCGACTTTATATATAACCCTAGATGCATCGAAGCTTCTTCTTATGTTTGGACCTTCTCGGAAACCAATTAATCGCGCGGCTCCATATGCTAATTCTTGCCTTCCTAAACGAAAAGTTATTTTTGAATTTTCACCCGTAGAAAACTTGATATCTAAGAATGCCTGATGAAAATCTAGATTATCTGATTGAGCAAATTCTTTTTCATGACTGGTATACCCATGATATAACTCTCCAAATAGACGGACATGTTTCCCTAGAACAATATCTGTATGAAAAGCGATGCGCTGTGAATAGAAATTTTCATCAGAATCCGATATCCAATTTCTGTTAGAAAAATACTCGAAACGAGGTCTTAATTGACCTCCAAGTGATATATATATTGTTTCCTTTTTGTTTATGGGTATGAATTTTATGGGGTCAAATAAATCTTTTTTATAGGAAGTGTTTGAACCAGATTGTAAATATTCATAGTTTTCATTTTGTCGAAACAGGCTATACTTCGGTACGTCACTTTTCTCCTGAGAATAAATAGGAATAAAAGCTATGAGTAAGCTAAAGATTGTAATTGTTTTGATTCTTCGATTCATTTGTTTTGTTTTAAACATTTGTTGTTGTAAACAACTTTTAGTGTAAATTTTTTTTACTTTATCTTAGCTAAGATTCTATATAATTCCTTGGCATCATCTTCTGACAAATTATCTTCAAAATAATTATTAACAGCAGCTTTAGCTATACAATGAATATCATAAAAAGTTTGTATTCCCTCTTCTGTCACTGTTATATCAATTTTACGTCTATTTTCAGGACAGGTTCTACGATCTATTAATCCTTTTTTTACCAATCGATCCAATAATCTAGTTAAGTCAGGGCTTTTAACAACCAATTTTTCCTTTATCGATTTAGCATCCATTGGTTCTGGATGATTCTTAGCTAATAAACTTAATATATTTAACTGTACATGTGTTATTCCAAAAGGTTTTAATGCTTCTTTTAGTTTAATATCAACCCAGCCAGCTGTTCTAACTAAGCTAAAATAGCCTTTGGCATACCAGCTTTGAGTATCATCTACAAAAACCTTTTCATTTGACATATAACAATAGTTGTTTACAACAACAAAAGTAAAAAATAAATTATAATTATCAAAAAGAAGTTATTTCGTGTTACTTATATTCATAAAAAAAGCCTTGTAATTTTATACAAGGCATATTTTTGTGATAAGTTTTATTATTAGATTATTTCTTCAGGCTTACACGAACGGCATTCATTCCTCGAGGTCCTTTTTCTAACTCAAAAGTCACCTTATCATTTTGAGTAATTTCATCATTTAAATTGCTAACATGTGTAAAGTACTTTTCTTGGTTTTCATTATCAATAATAAAACCAAATCCTTTTGAAGAATCAAAAAACGAAACTACTCCGTTGCGAATAGGATCTACTTTATCTTCTCTATCTTCTAGCTTAGGGATACTAATTTCTATGTTTTTAGCTTTAACCTTTACTTTTTCTGAAGGATCAGGAGGCGTATCGGTTAATTGTCCATTATGATCTACATATGCAAATTCAATGCCTTTTGACCCATGTTCTTCTTTTTCAAGCTTACGCGCTTCCATTTTTTTTTGCTTTTCTTCACGCTTCTTTAAACGCTTTTTTTCTCTTTCACTTTTTCCAAACGATTGTGTTGATCTACCCATAAATTAATTTAAGGGCGTAAATTAACCTTTTTTAAATTAACAAATAGCCGATAAGAAAAATAAAAGTAAAATTTTATACAAAAACTACTTCTGTTGAAGCTTATATCAAAAAATTACACTTTATTAAATCGTAATTAGCTTTTCTGCCGCAGCGATTAATGTTTCATCGGTTTTAGCAAAACAGAATCGAAGCATTTTTTTATCCGTTCCATCTTCGTAAAAAACAGAAATAGGTATTGCAGCAACGCCATATTTTGTAATAAGTTCTGTGGCAAAATCCATGTCATTTTTATTACTAACTTCACTGTAATTTACAACCTGAAAATACGTTCCTTCCGATGGTAGTATCTCAAATTTACTTCCCTTTAATAAATCTTGAAATAATAGACGTTTTTTCTGATACATTTGTGAAACTTCACTAAAATCTACTATGTCTAAATATTCAGAAATAACATGTTGTGAAATACTATTGACACTGAATACTAGAAATTGATGAATCTTTTTTATTTCACTCATTAAGTGCTCGGGCGCAATTAAATAGCCTACCTTCCACCCAGTAACATGTAAAGATTTTCCAAAAGAAGATGCTATAATGGCTCGATCTCTCAGCTTAGGACGTGTATTGACTGAAATATGAGGATGTTTAAATGAGATGTACTCGTAAACTTCATCACTTAATATTAAAATCTGTGGATACTTTTCTAAAAGAGTTTCAAAATCTTCAAAATCTTGTTCTGTCCATATTTTACCTGTAGGATTATGAGGATTGTTCACAATAATCATTTTTGTATTCACCGTTATTGCAGACGCTATACGATTAAAATTAGGAGAATAATCTTCATTAAGTGAAATACGTATAGGCTTCCCTCCTGCTACCATCACTGACGGTTCATAACTATCATAACTAGGATCCAATATAATTACTTCATCACCAGAATTGATAAATGCAGTTATAACTGTGTAAATACCTTGGGTAGCTCCCGTGGTTATTAGTACTTCAGAAGAAGTATCAATTTTTCGTTGGTAACCTTTCTCTGTTAATAATGCTATTTTATTTAATAAGGAAGGCACTCCAGCCATAGGAGTATATTGATGAACATTTTCATTCAATAAACGTGTTGAAATTTCAAGCAAACGGCTATCGACATCAAAATTAGGAAACCCTTGTGATAAATTGATTGCTTTATGTTGATTTGCCAATTTAGACATTACAGAAAAAATACTGGCAGGAGTGTTTGGTAGTTTTGACATAAAAATTAATTTCAGACTTATAAATTAAGCCAATAGGTCATTTTTAAATTTACAGAACGAAAACGTGGTCCAAAATTATCAATAGCATAATTATCGTTATATACTAGAAATAAATCTGATAAAGGAGCAAATCGCCATTGCAAACGTGCATTAATACCTAAGTTATCCCTTTGGTTACTATATTGAGCTAATGCCGTAAAAAATATAGATTTGTTAAAGGTTACATCTACTCTTGGTGTAACTAGCCAATAATCAGCACTTTCATAAGGATCTGGTAATTTTATACCATCATAATTCATATCTAAACTAAATTGAGCCCATGGCTGCAATCGGTAGCCTAATCTTGCCCCAAAAGAATATCGGTTTCCGTTAAAAAATTGTCCTAAAGTAGTATTTAAAGAGTAAGTGAACAAATTTGTATTATTGGAAGTAAATCTCATTTCTGCCTGACTAAATGTATAGCCTTGGTCTCCTGGTAAAGGATTTCCACCATCTTTTCTGGTAGGATCAAATTCATCAGTTAAAAAAATGTACGAATTTGTATAGCTAACATTAATTTCGGAATTATTTGTAAATCGAGTTGACCAACTGGCTCTTAAAAAATAATCCGCTAATTTAAAATCTAAATTTGGTCTAAAGTAATTAATGAAAAGAACAGAAGCTGCATTTCGATTTACTGATGTACTATGTTTAGGAATAAAAAAGCGCTGGACAAAATTTCCCATTTTAAAAATATCTGTTCTAGGAACAAAACCTAAATCCGCGGTAAAATCTTCATCTACATAAGCCCAGTCATTGGTAAAAATCCAATTATTCTTATTGTATGTTGTCATTGCTTGGGCTGACAAGTTTCCTGAAGAATCATCTGGGTTTACAGATTTGTGTAAATAATAGCGTCCAGACCAAGTATTATCAGCAGAAGCAAGGTTGTAATCTACACCGAAAACACGGTTGTATTTGTCATTTACATCTGAGAAACTGTAATCTTTGAAGCGTTCTCTATTTACAATAAAAGCACCAATATTTGAACGTTGCCCAACTTTTCTTTGTATTGCAACCATTGAATTGTTGTTAGATGCAATTTCATTTGTTTCATCGGCAGCTGTTTGAATGCTCATAACTCCTAGCCTCCAATCTTTGTTTAGTTTACCACTTAATCGAGCACCCGCTATGATATCATTTTGAATTAAATCATCATCAGCATCCCTAGCAAGACCTATTCTTCTTGAAAAAAATGGGCGTGCTT
The DNA here is from genome assembly GCF_964513065.1 of Tenacibaculum xiamenense. NCBI lineage: Bacteria > Pseudomonadati > Bacteroidota > Flavobacteriia > Flavobacteriales > Flavobacteriaceae > Tenacibaculum > Tenacibaculum xiamenense. The sequence goes on along the minus strand of NZ_CAZEQU010000033.1, from coordinate 247,634 downwards.
CTCCAAAGAAATTCCCAAAAGAGCTAAATAGATCACTATTATCAATGAAAAACTGTCTACGTTCAGGTAATCTTAGTTCAAATCGAGTTAGATTGGTAAAAATGTTATCCACTTCAACATTGGAAAAATCTGGATTTAAAGTCAAATCTAAATTTAATCCATCTCCAATAGCAATTTTGGCATCTCCTCCTACTAAAAACTTAGTTTCACTGGTATTGTTTTCAAAATCTTTCTGAGTTAAACCGTTTATATAGGGTATTAAGGCAAAAGGAGTTCTGGATTTTCCTAGTGGTTTTTCAAATTCCACTTCATTCATAAAAGCCAAATTGGCCAATATTTGAGCTTGTGGTACCTGAAAAGAAGTACTAGTTTCGTTTGTTTGTAAATTAAAGCGATATGGACGAAACCTCCACTTAGTTGCACCTTCTTCAAATTTTAAAGAGGTAAACGGAATGGCAATTTCGGCAGTATAATAATCTTCATAAATTTTACTTTCACCTTTCCACTTTACATCCCAAGTAAAGTTAAAATTGTCAAAATTGGCTCCACCTGAAGCAATTAAAAATTCACGTCTAACACCGTAAGGAGTAATCCCAAACCCAAAAGCATTGGCACCGTCATTAAACGTATCAAAAATAATAGTGACATTATCATTACGAGATCCCCTAAAATCACGTCTTAGTGAAGTTACTACATAATTTTTATTAGGGGCTTCAGCACGAATACCTATGAATAAAGTAGTTTCATTATATGCTATTTGTACACTTGTTTGATGTTTAGCAGCGATTGTATCGGATGGGAAATACTGCCAAAAGTCACTAATTTTATCAGCTTTTGACCATATATTTTCGTTAAGTTCTCCGTCAAGTTGTATGTCTTCTGTAATATACGTAGCCTTTAAAGGTGTATTTTTTCTAGATTGGCCATAAGAGCAGTACCCAAAAAAAATGGCTAGAATTAATAGTAATCGTGTTTGCATATGATAAGTGTCTACTCAAAAATAAATGATTTTTTTCATTTTAAATTCGATTGAAAGTTCACATATTGCAGAATAGAAGCTTTTTTTTAAAAAAAAGGAACTGGTTTTCAGTTATAATACGTTGCTTTAAAGCGAATACGTTAAAATAAGGTTAATATCCTTATTAAGCTTTAATATAATTAACAAAAGGAATGGCTTTTTATAACCATTCCTTCTATTTAGATAATTAATTTTTAATCAATCCTTGTCCTTCAATCCACGGAGCTCCAGCTTCTCTTAATCTTCGTTCTATTCCTGGAATAGTTGAATCGATAATAAGATTTAATTTAGATTTTACTTGTTGTAACTGAGTTTTTGCTCTGTTTACGGCCGCCTTTTGATTTCCAGTTGGTCCATAGGTGTTTGAAAGTGCACTCCAAGCAACCCAATTAGCATCGTTAGGTGTTGGGTTTGAGCGTTCTCCAATTTCACTCTTAACTGAATTACCTTGTAGCTCTTTTTGAACCGCTAATAATGAAAGTCTCAATTCATTAATATCTTTTAACAATTGATCGTTGTTTCCAATCGTTTTATTAGCAGCTCTTTTCATTGCAGCAACTTTCTTCGTTTGATGGCTCATCATTAAGTTTGTAGCGGTCAGATCTTGTTGAAATGCAAATAATTCCTTTCTAAATTGATTCATTTCATTAAATGATTTTCTTGGCAATGCTCCTTCATACATTGGAATAACATTAAATTCCTTAGGTCCCTGAAGCGTTGTAGTAACACCATCCACTCGTTTTACTAAAGTAACTGTATATTTTCCAGGAGTAACAAAGATACCTCCTCCTCCAAAGCCATCTCCTTTTTGATTTAAACGTTCTCCTCTTTTATTAGGATAATTTAATCCCCAACTTACACGATTAAACCCTTTTTTGTTAGTTCCTTTAACCGTATTTACAATATTTCCATTTGTATCTTTTATGATTAATAAAACTTTCGGTTTATCTTGGTTTTTCTCTTTTTCAAGAGCCTCCCAACCGGGAAAATCAGTATTCTTTTTTTCTCTCTTTTTACGAGCGTCTATTAGAGATTTTATATTTTCTGATAAGAAATAAGTAAAGCGAGCACCAAAAGGAGCATTAGGCGCTTTATATTCCGCATCTCCCTGACTTCCAACTCTACTTGATTGACGATACCAGTAAGTATCTTTTACTGGAAATAAAGTAGCTTCATCAGATACCATTGAAGGCTTGAAGTTTCTAATGGGAGTGATATCATCTAAAATAAAGAAACCTCTACCAAAAGAAGCAGCGACTAAATCATTTTCTCTTCTTTGAATGGTAATATCTCTGAAAGAAATGGTAGGAACTCCTCCTTTTAATTGCATCCAATTTTCACCTCCATTGTACGTAAAATAAATCCCATATTCAGTTGCAGCGAATATTACATTCTTGTTAACATGATCCTGCACCAATCGCCATATAAGAAGTCTCTCAGGAAGATCTCCGTTAATCAATTTCCAGCTTCTACCTTTATCGGTACTTTTTATAATATAAGGCTTATAATCTCCGTATTTATGATTATCAACAGCTGCATAAACCACATTGGCATCAAATAAGTCGGCACGAACATCATTTACAAAAGGAACATGGTCTAATCCTTTAATATCAGTTAAAGAAAACTTACGCCAATTGGCGCCACCATCCTCTGTAACCTGAATTAATCCATCGTCGGTTCCAGCGTATAACAAACCTTCTTGTTTTGGTGATTCAGCTAGTGATGTTATGGTATTATAATTAGACATGGCATATACATCCCAAGCATTATCCCAGCTTTGTTGCTTTCCATAATACGGAATGGTCATTCTATCTTGATTTAAAGTTAAATCTGTTGAAATAGGGTTCCAATCATCTCCTCTGTTGTCGGAACGCCAAACACGCTGTGAAGCAAAATACAAACGTTTAGGATTATGAGGACTTACTAAAATTGGGGCATCCCAATTGAAACGTTCATAAGGTTCATCCAACCTTGGTTGTGGTTGAATAAAAACGGTCTCTTTAGTAGTTTGGTCAATTCGCCAAAGCGCTCCTTGTTGGAACTCTCCATAGGTAATATTAGGATTTCCAGGTTCGATTGCAGATTGATGTCCATCGGCTCCTAATGTTTTCCACCAGTCAGAATTTGTAATACCATCTGAATACATGGTTTGCGATGGTCCACCATGTGAACCATTATCTTGGGTTCCTCCATAAATTTTATAAAATGGTTTAGAATCGTCAACTGCTAATTTAAAATACTGGGTTATTGGTAAATTTCTAATGTATTTCCAGCTTTTTGTTAGATCAAATGTTTCATATAAACCTCCATCAGTACCAAAAAGAATGTAATTAGGATCGGAAGCCTTAAATGCAACGGCATGACTATCAACATGCTTATTTTTCTCATTCATAGTATAAAAAGTCTTTCCGTGATTATCCGATACTTGAACGTAGTTACTCATAAGAAATATCTTTCCTTCGTGATGAGGAGAAGCATATAATTCTTGATAATAGTGTGGTCCTGTTCCTCCTGAAATTGCATCAGACTGCTTTTTCCATGATTCGCCTCTATTTGTTGACATAAACACCCCTCCTTTTCTGCGATCTAACTCTATAGCAGCATAAATAACATCTGAATTAAATGGGGAAATGGCTAATCCAATTTTTCCTAGGTTCGAACCTGGAATACCTTTAGTAAGTTTTGTCCAAGTTTCACCTCCATCAACACTTTTGTGAAGACCAGAACCAGGACCTCCACCTAAATATCCAGCTACGGTACGATGACGTTGCCAAGTTGCCGCGTATAATACATCTGGGTTTCTTGGATCAATTTCTAAATCAGTAGCTCCTACCCATTTATCATCTCCAAGGGTTCTTTTCCATGTTTTTCCTCCATCTATTGATTTGTAAACTCCTCGTTCTCCACCAGAAGTCCATAATGGTCCTTGAGAAACGACCCAAAGGATATTGGAATCTGTAGGGTGCACAACGATTTTAGAGATGTGTTCTGATTTTTTTAATCCCATATTTTTCCAAGAAGCACCATCATCATGACTTACATACAGACCATCTCCAATAGAAACATGTCGTCCTCCAACATTTTCTCCTGTACCAACCCAAATAGTATGCGGATTGTTAGGATCAATAGCAATTGCTCCAATAGAGAATGATGTTTGACTATCAAAAATAGGCTTCCATGTGGTCCCTGAATTTGTTGTTTTCCAAACACCTCCCGATCCGACAGCAACATACCAAACATTTTCATTTTCAGGATGAATGGCTATATCAGCAATTCTACCAGAAGTAAAGGCTGGACCAATGTTTCTTAATTTAAGACCTTGAAAGGTAGTATTCGTTATTTCTTGAGCTCGGAGTGGTATTAATAGCAGCATCAATCCCAATGCCAGCAATAATTTCGAAAGTGTTTTCATTTTTAGTTCATTATTTTTGGTTAATTTGATCTTCACTTTGTCATAACAAAATTTTCATAATTCAAAGCTTTAGTTTTTATTTAAAATTCATCAGATAACGATTTTTGGATCAGTTTTTGAATCATTTCTACACCTTTTTCCAACTGTTCTTTTGCAATAAATTCATTTGCTCGATGCGCTTGAGCTATAGATCCAGGTCCACAAATAATTGATTGAAATCCCTCATCTGCAAATTGACCAGCTTCAGAAGCATAGGAAACTGTATTCAGTTTCGATTTACCTGATATGCTTTTGATTAAATCTACAACATCAGCATCATCCTTTGTGTCAAGATGAGGAACCACTGGATGATTCTCTATTGTTTTAATAGAGAAGTCGGGAAAAATCTTTTTTAACTCCTTTTCTCTTTCTTTACAATGTGCCTCAAACTCAGCAACTATAGCATATACGTCATCCATTGGAATTGTACGTAAATCCCAGAAAAAATGGGCTTTATCAGCAATTATATTAGGAGCAATACCTCCATTTACTAATCCTATATGTATAGTTGAATGTGGAGGATGGAAACGATTATCAAATTGTTTTTCTGCAATTAATTGATTCATTTTGTTTTCTAGCCATAGAATCAGGCGCATTGATTCATGTATAGCACTTACCTCTTGTTTTATACGACTACTGTGCCCTTCTGAGCCTTGAACATAGGTTTCTAGTATATAAATTCCCTTTTGACCAACAATAGGCTCCATCAAAGAAGGTTCTCCAATTATGGCATATTTAGGAGTTTCTGTATAAAAATTTTTAATAGCGGCTGCTAATTCAGATCCAGCCAAGCAACCTATTTCCTCATCATAAGAAAAAGCAAAGTAAATAGGCTTTTTCAAATCGGATTTTACCATTTGTGGTAATGCTGCCAAACAACAAGCTAAAAAACCTTTCATATCACAAGATCCTCTGGCATATAAATTACCATCACCTTTATCAGTTAGTTGAAACGGATCCGTTTCCCATTTTTGACCTGTAACTGGCACTACATCGGTATGTCCTGAAAGTATGACACCTCCATCAACTTCAGGACCAATTCTACAATGTAGTGAAGCCTTTTTTTCTTCTTCGTTAGATACTAAATTTACTTTTACATCATAGGACTCAATATATTCTTTAATCCATTGAATAATACTTAAATTACTTTCTCCTCCAAGTACGGGAAACGATACAAGTTTTGCTAGAATGTTTTCTACGGTCATAGTTAGCTATAATTTATTGCTACTGCTATAATTAGCGTTATAAAGGCGATGCCTGTTAATATTAATAATACTGGAAATATAAAACGAATCCACCTGTCAATGGGCACTCTGCACATACTTAACATGGCTATGAGTCCGCCCAAAGTGGGGTTAATTAAATTCGATAGTCCGTCACCTATTTGAAAGGCCAAAATGCTCACTTGTCTTGTAAGTCCAAGTGATTCTCCCAAAGGAAGCATCACAGGTAATGTTGCCAACGCTTGCCCACTTCCAGAAGGAATGAAAAAGTTAATTACAGATTGTGAAACAGACATGCAAACTGCTGATGCATGCAAGGGTAAACCTTCTAATAAAGTTGAAAGCTGATAAGAAATGGTATCACCGATGTTTCCCATTTCCATTAATACTTTAATAGACGTTGCAAATCCCACAAGGAAAGCTCCTGGAGCAACAATGCTTACAGATTTTAATACTGTTTCACTCATTTTGGTAGCACCCATATTAGAAACTAATCCACAAAGAAGTGCAATCATTAAAAAGATAGCTGATAATTCGTTGATATACCAGTTAAGATTAAATACTCCGTATAAAATGACTAAGAGACCAGTGATGAATATCAAAATAACTAACCAGTTTTTCTTTGATATGGTATATTCATCAATGGGTTTCGATAAAGAAAGCTCAGTTGTATCCAAGTTTTGCCCCAAACCTTTAGAAGGATCTGAGTTTATCCTCTTGAAATATCGTACATTATAATATGCCATAACAGACAATGCTGTAAAGCAAAGGAAGCTACGAAGTAATGCTCCAGAAAACATTGGGAGTTCTGCTATTTTATGTCCTGTTCCTACAGTATAAGCATTGATTGGAGATAATCCGAAACCAACAGTCATTGCTCCAACAGAAATACCCGCAGCCAAAATCAAATCTCCACCCAATGCGAGACTTAAAACAGCAGCTATGGGAACCATTGCTATGTTATTTTCATACCCTATAGCTACACCAAGTAAACCGTAAACAAAGGTCATTATTACAATAATCAAATGTTTGTTTTTAGAACCTAGCTTTTTTACTAGTGTACCAACGGCATTTTCAACCGCTTTTGTTTTATCCATAAATCCAAACATGATTCCACTGGCAATTACAATAAATATAATCTCTACGGCTGCTTTAAAGCCTAAAGGAATGGCTTTAAACATATCGAGTAATCCAACGGGAGTTGAAGTAATTACTTTATATGAGTTTGGAACTACAGTACTTCTACCATTTACGGTAACACGTTCATACATTCCCGCAGGAATCATATAAGATAAAAAGGTTATAAAAATAATAATACCAAACAACATGGTAATTGCATGGGGTATCTTCTTAAAAAAGGATAACTTAAAAGATTTACTACTCATTAGTTTATGATAATAACATTAATACCCAGCTGCGTTTCCATCTTTTCGACTTTCAGAAGCACCATGGTACACTTTATTTTTGTCATCCCACATAATAGCTTGATAACCTCCGTAAACACCTCTTGCTGTTCCCATTCGATGACCTTTTCCCATTAGCACTCTTATGGTTGAATATGGAATACCTGATTCTGTTCGTATCATACCTGTATTTGTAGTTTTTTCACCAGTTGGGCTAGCACCTCCGGTATGATCCCATCTTGGAGCATCACCAGCTTCTTGTAGGTTCATACCGAAATCAATAAGATTCATAACTATTTGTGTATGACCTTGAGGTTGAAAATCTCCTCCCATTACACCAAAACTAACGTAAGGTTTCCCATCTTTAGTAATAAAGGCCGGGATTATTGTATGAAAAGGTCTTTTACCAGGTTCATAAGTATTTGCCTGTCCTTTTTCTAGACTGAAAAGCTCTCCTCTATCCTGAAGCATAAAACCTAATTTAGGTGGTACCATTCCTGATCCCATTCCTCGGTAGTTACTTTGAATTAAGGAAATCATTGTTCCCTCTTTGTCTGCAACAGTCATATAAATTGTTTCACCTGCCGAAATTTTACCAGCACTGTACTTTCCAGCTCTTTCACCAATTAGTTTTCTTCTTTCCTCACCATATTCATCCGAAAGTAATTGTTTTAGAGGAACATCAAAAAAGTCCATGTCTGCATAGTATTTAGCACGATCTTCAAAAGCTAGTTTTTTGGCTTCAGTAAATAAATGAAGGTGTTCAGCACTACCAAATTCTATATTAGAGAAATCATAACCTTTCAATATTTGTAGCATTTGAAGGGCTGCGATACCTTGCCCATTCGGTGGTAACTCCCATACATCATACCCTCTATAGTTCACAGATACTGGTTCTACCCATTCTGATTTATGGGAAGCAAGATCTTTCGTAGATAAAAAACCACCTTGCGCTTTAATAAAGCTAGCAATGGTTTTAGCAATGCTTCCTCTATAGAATTCTTCTCTACCTCCTTTTGCTATTTTTCTGTATGTATTTGCTAAATATGGATTTTTATAGATTTCTCCTTCCTTAGGCAGTTTTCCTTCATTTTGATTGATATACGTTTCTGCAATATTCGGGAAGCCTTTAGATTTAAAAAAAGGAACACTTCTATTCATATACCAAGAGATTAGCTGAGTGAGTGGAAACCCTTTTTCGGCATAATCAATTGCAGGAGCTAAAATTTCAGTCATGGGTTTTGAACCGAATTTTTTATGAAGTTCAAACCATCCATCAACAGTGCCTGGAACACTTACTGGAAGTGGTCCAAAAGCTGGGATTTTTTTTAATTTTTGCTTCTCAAAATAAGCTAAGGAGAGTTCTTTAGGAGAACGACCACTAGCATTTAATCCGTATAGTTTTTTTGTCTTTCCATCCCAAACGATAGCAAATAGATCTCCTCCAATTCCACAACCTGTAGGTTCCATTAAACCCAATGCTGCATTGGCTGCAATAGCCGCATCAATAGCATTACCGCCATTTTTTAAAATGTCCAGTCCAATTTGCGTTGCTAAAGGATGGCTTGTAGCAACCATTCCGTTTTGACCTAGTACTACTGATCGAGTAGCAAAGGATTTACCTGTAATTCTATCTTGGGCGTTTGAATATTGAATGAAAAGAAATACGCTTAATAGGTAATAAAAGTATTTTCTCATGATTAGTTTTATTCACCTAAAATACAAAATATTATATTTCAAAAAGCGAGAACTATTTTACTTTTAGTTCTCGCTTTGTATTAATCAATATTGCATTTGTCGCAAATTCCCTTTACGACTAAGTTTACATTTTCGGCTATAAAACCATCGGGTATTTTTATTTGTGGAATTTTATGATCTGTTAAACAAATGGTCTGTTCGCAAACATTACAGCGAAAATGCAAGTGTAAATCAGTTTCTATTTCGCAATTACAATCTTTTTGACACAAAGCATATTTAATTACTCCTGTGCCATCATCAATTTGATGTACAATGTCATTTTCTTCAAAAGTTTTGATTGTTCTGTATAAAGTGGTTCTATCAGACTTTTCAAAAGCTTTTTCAATATCACTCAATGCAACCGCAACATTCTTTTCTGCAAGAAGTTGGAATATTAGCAATCGCATGGCAGTAACACGAATATTTTTTGATTTTAATAATTGTTCTACTTTTTCCATAGTTAATCATGATCATTATTTCCAAAAGGTTTAATAATTACCCCTAAACTAAAGATAAAACCATCTGTTGGAGCGTAAATCTCAGGAAATGTTGGATTTTCATGTGGAGGCAATACTAAAGGTGAAAATTTACTTTGTCTTTGATCAGTAAAGTTCTCGAAATTAACAAATATGCTTCCGAGTTTAAAATTACGCATTAATAAAAGACCCATAGTGACAAAATCAGTAGTTTTTGTTCCATTTGATAAAAATTGCTTTCCTGTGTAATAAGTTTCATAACCAATTCGCCATTTATCAGTCTCATACATTAGTACACTTCCAGCATTATGTTTAGCGGTTAGTGGTTTTTGAGGATTACCGGTAAGATAATTTAATTGAGCATCAATAAGAGCGTAATTAAGGAACCATCTAAAATCTTTATAAGTAAACTTTATATTAGTTTCAGCTCCTTTACTTAAAATACTACCTCGAGCGTTTTCAAATTTAAAAAAGCCGTTATTCGTATTGTTTAGTAAGAGTCCATTACTAATGGATGATAAGTAAAACAATTGATTTATAGAGAAAGTTAAATCATCCGTTAGTTTACGGCGATAGTTGAAATCCAAATTAACTCCATATGAATGCTCTGCTTTTATTGTAGACTTGTCTATTCCTAAAATATTTTGAAAGTTAATATATTCAGCCTCTTCGGTAAATATATCAGGGATTTTATAACCTAAACCACCTCCTATTCTTGAGGAAAACCCATTTTTTTTATAAAGCAAAGAAATTTTGGGTAAAGGAAATAACCCAAAGTCATTATTATAATCAATTCTTAATCCAGATTCTAAGATCCAATTGTCGGAAAGATCTAAAACATTATTAACAAATGCACCATAGGTAATATCATTTTGATTTCTTTGTAATTGAGATTTATCATCTTCATTAAAATTAGTAGTATATAAATTGGCTCCAAAGGTCCAATAAATTTTTTCTAAGTCTTTATAATAGCTTATTTCAGTAAAAGTATTGGTTTGTTTGCCCTTAAATTGAAAATCAGGAATAATTAAATTCCTATCAAAGAAAGAAATACTATTCTTAATTTGAAAAGAACTTATAGAGTCTAAATTAGTTTCATAGACAAATTGACTACTTAATCTTTTCGATATGTTCTTTTCAGTATATTGATGAATTCCATTTTCTCCGTTCTCCATTTTATCCATATCACCACCTTCGCGTTCGTCATAGGTTCCATTAAGTCCAAACCAAATAGTTGTTTTCTCTGAAGGATAGTAAAACAGTTTAGGGTTAAAGGAAATAGATTTTGTTTCTGGAAGGTTACTAAAATGATCGTTTTCTGGATCAAAGGTATTTTGATAGTGCCCAGAACCATATAGTGTTACTCCAAATTTTTCGTTTCTTTTGCTATAAAACACATTAGCAGTACTTCCAAGGGCTTGTGTTTGAGTTAACATAATATCTAAAGATGGTGTTTCCTCAGGTGTTTTAGAAACCATATTAACTAAACCGGCTATAGCTCCTCCTCCATATAAAGTTGACGAACTTCCTTTAATAATTTCGAATTGTTTTAAATCTAATGGAGGTATTTGAAGAATGCTTAACCCACTTGAAAATCCGCTATACAGAGGAAATCCATCTCTTAACAACTGTGTATAACGACCATCTAATCCTTGAATTCGAATATTCGTATTACCACTGCTTAACGAAGTTTGTTGCATTTGGATTCCTGTACTTTCTCTGAGTACCATAGAAACATTTGCTGGATTCATAATGGCTTTTTCTCCTAGTTCCTCTGTTCCTATGAACTCTATTCTTGTAGGAATTCTTTTAATTGTTCTGGTACTTCTGGTTGTTTGTAAAACAACTGTTTCAAGTTGATTATTAGCTTCACTTAGTTCAATCGTTAAAGGTTGGTTTGTTGGGGCTATTATATTGGTATTGATACTTTCAAAACCAATAAATGAAATTGTGACAGTATATTTTCCGTTTGGTATATTATTTAGTTTGGCAATACCATCAAAATTAGTGGTAGCCCCTTTTTGAAGCTCTTGAACATAGATAGTTGCCCCCATTAAAGGTTCATTTTCATGGCTACTAATCACTTTGACGGTAATACTAGATGTTTGCGCATTTATAGAAAGGCACATGATTGCTGTGAGCACAAAGCTCAATATATGTTTGTACATTGAATTACATTAATAATAAGTTAAACATTGTGATTCACTAAATGATACTTTGTGATTCAAATAGTGATACAGAATTTTCAAGGAATCATCAGAAAATTAACTGATGTATACCTCACTTAGTTCTATATTTAACTTATAAATTTGGGAGGCTGCCAAATATTAAAAAGGCTTTCAAACCTATAAGTAGATTGATAAGATGTTACTAACAAAGAAAGTTCTTCTGAAGTTACAGGAAGATTGAAAACTAACATCTCCTGGAAAGCAATTGTCATACCACAGCAATTACATAAACAAGTAACTGGGCAAGTATCATGATTCCCTTCTTCATGCTCATGGCTTATATCCATTTTTGATTGTTGAATATTCTCAAAGAATGCCGTATCAGAGCATTCCATCGTTGATAAAACGAGAATTAAAAGAGATAATATGATACTTAATGTTTTCACTGAAACAAAGATATCAATTAATTAAGTGCACACCTTGTGCAAAGTATACTTCATAATATAATCTTTGAAATAAAAACTCTTAATTATTATTGGATTTTCGGTAGGTAGAAGGAGTTACTCCTGTGTTTTTTTTAAAAGCGGCATTAAAAGATGAAAGACTGTTAAACCCAGAATCGAATGCAATACTTGAAATAGTAAGCTCATTATGTTTTATTAGTAAGTCTTTTGCTTTTGATATTCTAAAACCATTGATAAAATCATTAAAGTTCTGTTTGGCATTTTGGTTAATAATTTCTGAGGTTTTTTGAGGTGTTTTTTTAATTAACAATCCTAAATCAGCCAATGAAAGGTTTGGATTCAAAAAAAGCTCGTTAATAGCAATGTTTTCAGATAATTGTTGGAACAAAGTCGCATTTTCGTTCTTTTTAAAGACGTTTCCATCAATTTCTGTGGTTTTTAATTGATATGCTTTGAAACTTAAAAAATAAACCACAATTGAATACATAATAGGACCAACTAAATAAGGAACAGTATTATCAATAATGTTTAAAAAATAAGAGATCCAAATAATAACGAACCCAATGATTAGCATGTGTAACCAAGAAATAATTCTACTTTGAGATTTTGTGATCTCTGTATCTTGTAATGAAAGTTTAGTTTTTTTTAGATCACGATATGCAAGAAATATATAAAAAGCGAAATGTAAATACACAAAAAAAAGAACGCTGGCAAAGACGATAATAACTTCTTTGCTATGTGTGTTAAACCAGTTTTTAGTTACAAACAAACTAGAAGAAAAAAGTAATATGAAAGGTACTAATTCAAAATAATATCGAGGTTTTAATTTAAAATTAACCACAGTCATCCCTGAGATATACCATTTCAATAAAGGTCCAATGAGTAACATAAATGTAAGTCCTATAAATATAAAGAGAGGCTCTAAATCATTACTAAAGTGCAAGACAACAGATTTACCAATTCTAAAAGCCATAAAAGCTAAAATCAAAGCCAAGAGGTAATTGGTTAAACTCGGCTTCTTTTTAACGAATACAAGATAAATGGCAAATGCAGAACCATGTAAAAGTCCTGCAGTGCTTATAACAATTAGAAGTATATCTAAAAAATTCAAAGGTCAATTATTTTCTTCAAAAGTAAATGAAATATCACATTTAAAGATGATCATACCGTAATATTTGCTTTATTCAGATTCACAGCTTTTTACAAAAGAAACTAGATTCATCAGATTGGTAAAATCGCCAAGCTTCCAATCCATAGCCCCAATAATAGCATGTTTAGCTATTAACATTCTATTAATAGGTTTATGCTCTGAAAGTATTAGCTTTTTAATGATTTCCTTAGCTTTAGTTTTTCCCTCTGTTTTGTAGGTAATTAAAACATCTACTGCATTTTCTTCATCGGTTCTATTTCTAAATTTAGGAGTGTATCCAAGTTGTTCGATCATTTTTTCAGCTAAATCCCAGGTAGACCAAGGGTTTTGACCCGTTATTATATTATTATCATGACTCACTTTATTCAAATACATGAGACCTTTGTTGAATGTAGCTCCTTGCTCAGTTAGTTTGTCTTGAAGAAGAAAGGGAAATATTTCTTTAGCGTCTGGTATTAGAAATAACTCTTCTTCATTGGTAAAACCACTTACTTTTTTATTTTCAAGTAAAGACTTTCCATTATCAAGCGTTACATTCACTAAAGCCGAAGGGCCATGACAAACGGCCCCAATTACCTTATTTGATTGATAGTAGTTTTTAACAATCAATTGAATGGCTTTGTTGTCTGGAAAATCAAACATAGTTCCCTTTCCACCGACAAAATATACTGCTTGATAATCTTCGGGGTTTATATTTTCTATAGCGATGGTATTCGATGCTTTTTGTTGTGCTTCTTTGTCATTTAAAAAAGCATAATCGAACTTCCCCATATCTTCATCATCAATTACTACTGGAGCCTTCCCTCCTTTTGTACTTGCTATATCTACTTCAAATCCGTTTGCTTTAAAAACATAATAAGGACGAGACAATTCCGTAAGTTCATATCCAGTGCTTTTTCCAGTTTCTCCCATAGTGTTAATGCTTGTTACAACAGCTAATATTTTCCCTTTATTAGGAGTGTTATTTTCTGATAAATAAGGAATATCTTTAACCATTGTTGCTTCTAAACTATGGTCTATAGGAGGTAAAACACTTCTCAGCCAAAAAACAAATGATACTGTTACAGCTAATAGAAAAAGGACAAATAATGAAATCCATTTAAGTAATCGGTATTTTTTAAACATAATAAGATATTTTTAATTTTAAGGCTAAATACCAACATAAAAGCTACTTAAAGTGAGTAAATGATAATTTCGTCAGAGTAAAATATGATCTTATAACTAAATTTTGAGTTTAAAATAGTAGATTTTTCTTGTCGATTTTCTTTTTACAAGTATTTACAGTTTTTTGACATTCTTTTATACTTACACTACTTCATTGAGGCCTAATTTCGTTAAAACTTAATTTATGAAATATTTATTATTTGTTCTGTTTCTTATAATTAATCCATTGATAACATTAAGCCAAGAGGATGAAAATCTATCCATACTTTCAACAAATAATTGGGGAAAAGAAATTATAAAGTTTCCTATTGATTGGGCTCCAAAAGTGGAATTAACAGGATTTGAAGAACTCCGTTTTTCACCATTTTGGTCAGATCCTAATAACGATCAGTTTTGGTCTTTAATAATGGCTTGGAAGATTAATACCAATTCTCGTTTAACATTAATTGAAATTGAGAAGAACTTTGAAGGATATTTTGAAGGGTTAATGATCCCTAATCATTGGAAAACTACTTTTCCTAGACCTAATGCTCTTTTTCTGTTAAGAGAAAATAGTTCTGAAAAAATTATTGGTAAAATGAGGCTTTTTGATGGATTTCATACTGGTAAAATGATTGATTTGAATATTACTGTCAATCAGTATTTTCTTCAAGAAGATGGGAAAAGTATTTTAGTATTTAGAATTTCCCCAAAAAACTTTAAACATCCTATTTGGGAATTATTGAGAAGTATTAAAAGGAAGCCCTAAGGCTTCCTGTATCTTAATATTGTTTTAAGGCAAGATCAATCGGGTCTATATATAATTAAGTTAGTCTATTATCCAGTATAACTCTGAATCGGTAGAATTAAAGTCTCGAAGACCTATTCCTGATTGATTTTTAGAGTTACCGTATACATACTTTTCTCCTCTGTTTTTAGTATTACAAAAAATGAAAAACACATTATCTGCTTCATTTTCTACAGGCCTGAATTGAAATTTTTGATCTTTATTACCTGAATGGTTGTTAGAAGTTTCTAAACGATTAGAATTAGGATAACATTCAGCAACTTTTTCCCCTTCATTTTTCGTAAGAATTGTTATTTTATCTTCTCTAATGGTCCATTTTTGATCCTGATTACCATTGCTTATATCATTTAGTTCAATTTCATGATTTTTACTTCTAGGAAATGCTTCCCAGCACTTACTTTTATTATTAAATAATTTTATGTGAATATCTTTTGTTTTCATCTTATTTGATTTTGTTAAGAATGCTTTGATAAAAGTATTCTTAAGTAATTAAAAAAATATATTATATCATTAAGCATTTTGAGGAACTAAACTTAGTGCACTTCCAATTCTTTTGGCCCAATCACCGCCAACATCACTAGAAAACTGCCAATTCATCATACCTCCAAGTGTACCATTATTTTGAATAGGTTCTATAATTTCGGTAATAATTGTGTTGATAGGGATATAACTTTCTGGAGAAGCATCATTTTTAGTGACTGGAAGACCTATGAGTAGTTTTTCTGCAGTAATTCCTGGTAATTTAGAAAACTGCTCGTATGAAGATACAATTTGTGGAGGGTTTCCACTCCATGGAGGGTTGTTGTAAAATTGTACATTAAGCCAATCAATTAAATTTCCTACTTCTTCCATTATTTTGGCGTAGGCACCTGTAGTATATCCATATTTCTCAGGTTCAAAATAAGGAGGTTGTGGAGCATGAGTAATGATATAGTCAGAGTTTGGTAATTCTTCTCTTAAAGCTTTGGTAAGATCAATTAAGAATTGAGCTCCGTTATACCCAGCTGTTCCGTTAAACCCAGCTGTGTCCTCATAATCAATATCAATACCATTTAGATTATTATCTTTAATAAACGATGCTATTGCTGTGCCCAATTCTTTTTCTTTTCCAACAAGTTGAGCATAAGCTTCATACCCCATATCACCTCCTCCAAAGGAGATTAATACCTTTTTTCCAGCATTTTGAATTTTTGACACAGCGTTTTTTGTTGTTTCTGTTAATACTGGAGGAGTATCTCTTGCGGCAATTGCCCCACCTAGTTTCAATGTTAGTGGAGCATCATAACTTGTATATAAAAAAGCTAAATTTACGGTAGTATAAGGTAGTTCTGCCGCCTTTTCTAAAGGGACTCCACTCGCATTATAATAAGTAACTAGTTTTGATTCAACATTTGACATAATAGTTTGGTTTTATTTACACTCCTACTCTTTTCTGGCTTTTCGGAATACGCCTAAGCAATTATTTTAATATTAAATAATTGAGGTCTCTGTACTTCAATTATTACTTAGACAAAGCTCTTGAAAACTGGTGTAAAAAAATATATCAGGTTATATCACTTTATTATTTAATAAAACTCTATCATTAAACATACAACCCTTGAGAATTAAGTTCTTCCTCTGTCTTTTGCTGTGATAACCATCCTAATGTTTTAGGAACCTTATAAAGCCTATTATTAGCTAGTTGAGGCCAAATATGACATAACCCAGGAACAAACACTTTTACGGTGGAAAGAGGAATGGAGTTTCTGCTATAATTTAACACTAATACTTCTAAATCTAGTTTTTGAAAGTGCGTTAGAATAGTTTTTATATTCGTTTTTAAATCATTTTTATATTCTAAACTATACTCTTTCTTCGAATTAGTATTTACTCCATAAAGAAAAGCTCCATCTTCAATAGCATTAAAGTCAAAAGGAGCTGTTTGTGTATTTCTAATAGGAATCAACTGGCAGAGTTCTGTTAAGGCACGTTGAGCAGCCAATTCTGGAATTAAATGACAACCGAACCCTAAAGTAAATTTGCCAGAAGTTTTATCTTTTGCTATACCAACCATTGTTGGAATCCCTAAATCATTAGTAATATCTAAAATCCAAAAATTATAGTTTTTCATGCTCTTTTTAAACTTTTCAAGTGCAGAAGCGTCTATGCTAGTTAATTTAAAAATAGGACAAGTTACTTTATTATACCACCAAATTGCAGTAGCATCGCGTTCTATTAATTCAAATAGACCTTGTAAAACAGCTTCTTCGAGTACATTACCTGCTGCACAACCGTTAGAGTTCCATTTTCCGAATCGAGAATCCTGAAAAGGAATATTGCTAAAACAATGCACTAACGGAAAATACACGTGTTCCTTTTTAGTCAATGACCAAACAGGTAACCAATGAATTTTTTCATTATTGTACCGAAATACAGCTTGTTTTAACTTTGAGTTTTGATGATTACTTTCGAATTCTATATACTGTTGCTCAGAAAATGGTGCTATTTCATGAAAATTATAGGTGCGATACCCTAAAGCTTTTATTTCGGATAGTGCTTTTCGATATAGAGGAATATCTTGCTGATAAAGTGCATTGTAGCGTTCAATAGACTCTGATAAAGCACTAACTTTTGATTGTAGTACGCTCACTCCTTTTCCTAAGCTTGTTTGAACAAAATCAGCGATATTAAATTGAAAATCTGTATTGGTAAAAAATTTATAATGTCCTGTTCTAAAAATTTGAATTTGCGTGTTTATTTCTGAAGGAATTTTTTCGATACGATTAATTATACCTGTTTCAGCGCTTATTAGTGGAAGTAGTTTTTCTAATGTCTCTTGCGGGGTACATATTCTTGAGCCTCCGTCTTCTGTATAAAAAACTTTTCGATTTCTCAATAACAAAGGACTATGTAATTGATTCGCAATATCATCATTATTCGTTAAGGTCTTATCTATGGGATGCTTTTCGGTTTTATTTGTAATTAAATTATAAGTAATCAGTGAGGTACTAGCAAGGCTGTTCAGT
Source organism: Tenacibaculum xiamenense (assembly GCF_964513065.1). Taxonomy (NCBI): domain Bacteria; kingdom Pseudomonadati; phylum Bacteroidota; class Flavobacteriia; order Flavobacteriales; family Flavobacteriaceae; genus Tenacibaculum; species Tenacibaculum xiamenense. The sequence goes on along the minus strand of NZ_CAZEQU010000033.1, from coordinate 229,588 downwards.
TGTTCTAAAATAATTGATCTTAGGATTTCAATTTGATCTTTATTGAAGTTTCTGTTTTTTCTAAACTTATAAGACGATTTTTGTTTTGGAAACTTCTTCTTCAGAGCCTCTTTAATAGGTTGATTCTTTGATATTCTTCGTTGAACCTTAGTAAAAAGAGAAAATGATTCTTTCGAAAAAACGGGAAGTATCTTAACGATGTCTCCACTAATTTTAACAACCATAAATTTTTCCTTAAAAGGAAGATTAGTTATTCGTCCATCTAAAAAATCATCTACAAATACAATGTCAATAAATGAAGGGGAAAAATAAGGCATTTCACCAAATACCTTATTTTTAATTTCTTGGCGATCTTTAATTGAAAGTAACGACAGCCAATACATACGCATTGTTTGATTTATAGAAATAATTTCTGTTTCTATCGGATAAATAGGTAACTCAAAAATCTTATCAGATGGTTGTACATATTTCCCTTTGATACTATTTATAGTATTTGAACAACCTTTAATTAACAACTTTGAAGTTGTTAATTGTGCTACCTGATAGATAAATAAGTTTTTTTCAGCAGGTTCCATTGCCTGAAGAATACTTGATACACTTGTTTTATCTTTTTGTTCATTTATTAAATGAAACCCTGGGAAATCATTGGCTTTCAATAAAAACTGTTCAACTTCCCCAAATAACAAAAGGTCCTTATTCTCTAAAATGTACAAATTGAAACGTGGATGCCATTGTATATACTCGGTTCTCTCTTCAAGAAAGCTTTGCATTATAAGAATCTAATAGTTAATTATAATTAGCATGCTCATGTTCTTCTTCATAATTAAAAAACTCCCGAGCATTTAACTCGAATATCTCTTTTAGTTCTGAATCAGTTAATTCAGGTAATTTACTTGGCACATCGTCAGAATTGAGGTGTTCATGATCAGGATGAGGGAAATCACTTGCAAACAATAGTCTATTACTACCTATAATATTTATTACCTCCCTTAAGCAAGGTTCCCCTGGTTCTATTGCTATCCAACATTGCCTCTTAAAATACTCAGATGGAAGCATTTTAATATTTTCTTTGGTTTGATTCGGGAAATCTGGATAGCAGATAGTGTCCAAACGCCATAACCAATAGGGAAGCCATGAAGAACCAGCTTCTAAAAAAGCAAATTTTAAGGTTGGGTATCGTTCTAACACCCCCGAGGTAAGTAACGATATAAAAGCACTAATAATTTCAAACGGATGTGTTGTTGCTAATAACGAAAAGCGATCATTAAATCGATCTGTTCCTACTGATTTCCCATGAAAATGTGCGCCACCATGAAATGCTATTGAAATGTTATTTTCAGTGCAGATTTTCCAAAACCCTTCGTAATCCTTATGACCTAAAGTACGTCCATTAATCTCTTCAGGACGTAAGATTATAGTTTTCCATCCATAAGAAATTACTTCTTTTACTTGAACAATCATTTCATAAGGATCATGTCTATTAATGATACCGACAGCTTTTAATCTCTTTGGATTAACATTACAATAATCATTCAACCATTTATTGTATGCTTTTGCATAAGCCACGGCTACATATGAAGGTATTTCGCTATGGTAAATAACGCCTAAGGCAAAGGTTGGAAAAATATTAGCGATGGCTATATTGGTTAAATCCATACTTTGTAACTGTCCAACCCCTGTTTTAGCTTGATGTCTTTGCAACAGGGTTTCTTTATTGATTAAGTTTGACTCTTCTTGTAAAGACTTTGTCCAGTACTTTACAATCGGATATGAACCTATCATATATTCCGCAGGAAGTTCTTCTCCTTTGGCATTTTTATTCGTTTTAAGATATACAGGGTGTTTTTCAAAAATCTCTTTTTCGACATATTGCTCCCATATTTCTATAGGTTCAATAACATGTCTATCAGAATCATGGATTTTATAAGTCATTTTATTCGTAGTAGTTATAGTTTTTATTAGAGTTCTGGCGAATATTCAGGATTATTTATAATTTTCCGGATACCATAATCTTCCTGGTTATCGACAAACTTTGTTTTTTCGGTCATTATACCAAAACTAATTGCAATTCTTGGAGCATTACTCAAATTTTGAGTACTGCAATGTAAAACGTCTTTGTGGTGGAAAGAGATGTCTCCTACTTCTAAAAGAGCTTTAGTTTCAACCCATTCAACACCAGGGTGTTGTTCTTGCATTAATTTAGTTTGTTTAGTTAAATTTTGCTTTTCTCCACCAGAATATTTAAAATTAACTTGCCATTTATGAGATTCATTTACATAAACCAAAGGTCCTGAGTTGTCCGATATAGAGGTTAAAGGAATCCATCCTGTAATCATATCTCCAGTCAAAAATGGAAGATGTTCAGCATCACAATGGAACCCCACCTGCCCAGTAATACCACTTCTTGGAGGTTTGTAGTATAACTGTGACCCCCAAATTTTTATATTTTTAGCACCCGTTATTGTTCGGACCATTTTTCCAATGCCACTTTGACTGAGCATTTCGAATACTGCTTTATTAGCATGGTGTATTTGAGTAATTCTTTGTATTTGATTAGGATTATTAATCGAAATAAGCGAACTAGGTCGGTATTTGTTGAAAAAACCTTTTCTAACGGCTAAAACTCCTTGTAACGCTTTATTTAAAACATCTTTACATAGGCAGTTTTTGTAAAAAACAAAACCATTAGTTTCGTAGTTTATTCTTGATTCGAACTCAGTCTTTATACCTTTTGCCATATAATTTGACTTTTCTTCTATTAGATTAAAGTGTCGTAAAAGGTTCATTAATTCTCATAGCCAATAAATCAGATAAAGCAATAGGTTGAACATAAGATTCTGGTGGTGCAGGAATATCTATTTGAAGTGTACTGAAATATTGATTTAGATCTATGTTAATTTCGATATATTTTTCCTTTCTATTGATCTCTAAAATTTGGGTAGTTGGTTTTACTTTAATTTCTAAACCTGATGGTATTTGATATCCTAATTTTGCTAATAATTCTTTTTGATCATTTAATATAAAGATATGATCTTTATTACCTATTTGGGGATGATCCCATATATAGGATATCATTCTAGGAATAAATTGTAAATATTCAAAATCATCTTGAAACCCAGTTATTCCTCCTCGGTCGTTTACTTGACTATTATTTGTTGTTGAATACTTAAATTTTAATGAATCAGTTTCTTGATTTATTAGGTTCTTGTAATAGTCGTCGATATCACCATTATATGTTATTTTCTTTTTGAAGTTATAAGATTTATTCATTGTTGATCCGAATATCTGCTTACCGAAAGGAAATGCTGCTTCGGATAAAGTAAAGAGAGATAGTATGTTTAAACAAACTTCTTGTAATGCCTTATGAGGCACAGAATCATGATTACTAATAAGCTCTTCTATATTTTTTTTATAGACCTTATCAATACTTATTTCTTTTTCTAAATCTTTAAACTTTAAATATGTAGGAATTTGCAATAATAAATCCCCCTTCAAATTACTCCAGCCATTGGTAGTAGTATAAGAGAGGTCTTTATTAAATTTTGGCGATATTTTATTTGTTCCTTTAGATTCATTGATTTCATAGAAATTTGATTGAAGTTCGAGTAAAATATTATATCCATTTTTATATGCCCATTCGCTAATTGATTTATAAGATTCACCTTTACTTTTATCTCCTATCTCTATTTTACCACCTTTATATTCTTTATTTACAAAGTAAATGGTATTATTAAATTCTTTTTCTTGAACTTCAGCGACAAAATTGTTAACATTTAATTTCTTGAGAATTTCATATAATATATTTTCTGTACTTATTTTGTCTTTTAATATTTCATAATTACTCCAGTAATAGGTTATTATTTGATTCGATATGTTGTCCCAATCATCTCGATTTAAAATTGATATTTCTTTTGATTCATCCATAATAATTAGATTATAGTAGTTATTAATTTATTTTTTATTCATGTTTACATTCTTTCCCTTAATTAATAGTAACGTATCGGTATAAACCTTCGACCGAGGCATATTTTCTGGGCTGTCAAATAACTTAATAAGCTCTTTTAACCTATGAATTATTTTATTATTCGCTCTATGATCCTTAATTAATTTGTAGTAATATGTAAGTATTTGAGCCTCAAAAAACACATCATTACCTGTTCTTGCATGAAAGATGGCTTCATCGAGTTCATCTTTAACCTCTTTACTTAAATAATTGCTTTTGTTATAATAACATTTTCCTAAAGCATGAAGAATAAAAGAGTAAGCTCCGCGCATTTTTTTTTCAAAAACAATTCTTTTAGTCCTTTCTATTAATTCAATGGCTAAATCAGGTTTGTTTTCATCTAAATATAAATCAGCTATATAAGGGGCATACCAAGCTAATACTATATCTTGACCTGAGTCCAAAATTTCTTGTAAGTAATTCTCCGCCATCTCTAATTTTTTATGACTACAGGCGTGAAGTAAATCTATAAAAATAGTATGCCATACTTCTTCTCTGGTTTTATTGTGTTTACGTTTATACTTTGCTGTTTCAGCTTTTACCAAGTCGTAGTTACCACTGAAATAACCATATAATCCTAAAAAAACATAAGCAAAAGCTATAGAACTATCATGATTAATTTTTTCGGAATAAGTAATAGCTTCTTTAATTTTTAAAAGAGCTTTATTCGGATTACCTAAATATAAATAACTAAAAGAGGACATTGATAAACCTTGAGCCTTAACATGTATTCCATATTCATTGGCCAAATTTGAATCACATCTTTCGTCATAAAGCGAAATAACTCTTTCAAATTGAATTTTGGCTTTTTCCCATTCACCATCAATCTGATAAGCATGTGCTAAATGAATTAATACGAGCATTTCATGCTGTCTATTTTTGCTTGTAATAGCTCTTTCCAAAATTTGATTTCCTAATTTTTCAGCTTTAATTCTTTGGGATGTATAATGGAAACATAAAAACTCAATCAAGTCAGCTTTATCAAGGCATTCGTTCCTAAATTTTAAATCAATATTAGGAGCAATGTTATTTAACAATTCTACAGATTTTTTAATTTCATTGCTGAGTTGAAAAAGCTCTTCACTACCATATCCACTGGTTGTCATTACAGCGGGAAGAATAATGGCGTCTCTTTTTAATTTTAATTCTTCCTTAATAAATTTGTCAGAAATATTGTTAATCCATTTTGCTACTATTTTTCCAATAGCAATGGCTTCATAATTAGCAGAACTTTTTAACTGTTTTTCAATATCTTTAATTCCATAATCAGTAGCTTTTTCAAAAAGTCTTGCTTGAGCTAAATGTTGCGCTATATTCATCGGGGATTCTTCCACAGCTTCTGGAAAATATGTTTCCAAACTATTTGCTATTCGTAGATGCACTTCTTTTTGATGTGATGTAAGCATACTTTCATAGGCCGCATCTCTAATTAATGCATGGCGAAAAATATAAGTAGCACCTTCTACTCTTCGCTGTTCGTAAATTAAATTAGCATCTATAAGAAGATGTAAATCGTTTTGTATTGCTCCTTCATCTTTTATTGAAGATTTGACTAAAAGTTCATAACTAAATTCTCGACCAATAGCAGCAGCTTGCTGTGCCGTTTCCTTTACAATTCCTAAACCATCTAATCGCGCATTCAATAAGTCTTGTAAAGTTGTTGGAATTAACTCGTCAATATCAGGTTTGATATTATAAATATCATTTTTTAGCTCGAGATAACCTTGTTCAATAAGCATAGTTATTAACTCTTCAGTATAAAGAGGAATTCCATCAGCCTTTTTTACAACATATTTTAATGCTTTATCTGTAACAGGTTTATTGTTCAACATTTCTTGTAAAATTAGTTGTACAGCCTGTTGCGGTAAAACCGGAATATCAATTTGAACAAGATGTTTATTCTTCCAGATGTTATTAAATGAAGGCCTCGTAGTCATTAATAACATATAATTATTATTATGAATATCAGATAAAAGGTATTCTACGAACTCCAAACTTGTCAAATCTAACCAGTGTAAATCTTCTAAGACAAATAGAAACTGTTCTTCTTTCTCAATTTGAAATAAACATTGTTTTAATGTAGCGAATAGTATTTTCTTTTGCTCTAATGGAGATATTAGATGTATGGTTCGGTCGGACGGCAATGGTATGGATAGCCAGGAACAAAGTAATGGTAAACTATCTTTTTCTTGACAATTAGCTACTTTCAAAACTTCTCCAATTTTAGTAATAATATCGTTGTTGTTTTTTAAGTTATTGATACCTAATGTGTTTCGTAGTAGCTCTAAAAAAGGATATAAAGCATTATTTTGTTGCTCTGGAAGACATCTGCATTCTTTGACTTTTATTCCTTGTAATTGTACCTCTTTTTTTATTTCATAGGTTAGTTTTGATTTTCCAATACCAGCTTGACCGTTTAGTATGATGGCGCGACCTTCATCAGTACTATTATTCCATAATTTTAATATTTCTTTCTTTTCTCGCTCTCTACCTACCAGTTTTCTGGAACCACTCCATGGTTTTAATGATGATAAGGCTTCAATACTTCTTTCTCCTATTAATTGATAAATTGTATTTACTTGAGACTTAGATATATTATTTTTAACTTCTTTAAAATCTAAGTAAGGAGCCAGTATTTTTTGAGAAGTGCTACTTACAAAAACATTTCCTGGAGTAGCTGTATGTGCCAAATCAAAAGCTTTATTAGCTGTACTCCCTTCTGGTAGCTGATTTCGTTGTATTAGGCTAGTTCCTGTGTGCATGCCTAATTGTATACTTAACGATACACCATATTGTTGTAATAATAAAGTGCTTCGTTTTTTAATATCATTTATTAGCTCTAAAGCCGTTCTTCCAGCTCTTCTAGCATCTGTATCATTTGACTCAGGATAACCAAAATAGATGGCAAGATTGTTTAAAAATGATTCAGATACGTATCCTCCATAGCGAATCGCAGTATCTTTGCACAAGTTTAATTGGTCTTTCTGAATAGCATCAAGTACTTCAAGATCAATTGATGTATTGTCAGTAATATTCAAATTTAGTTTTAAACAAATGATGGTTAACTGTTTTCGTGATTGAAAACTATAATGATAAAAAGAATTGTTTTTAACAGTAATTTGTTCAGAATCTACGATATTATTGTCATCTACAAGTTTTCCTGTTAATGTATTAAAGTTGATGAGATGAAACTCTTTTAAGATAGTTTCAACGCTTTCAATTCTATTTTTTGGTTTTTTATCTAAAACTCTTCGAAGTAGGTTAGCAAATTCATGTCCTAATATTGAGGACGGAATAGGTACACTCGACGGCATTAATTGCTGCTGAAATATTTCAGCTATAGATCCTCCATTCATTACTGGTTTTCCCGTTAAACACTCAAGAGCAATAAGTCCCCAGGCATATATATCTGACTTTACAGTTGGTGGCTCTCCTCTTAATTGCTCTGGAGAACTGTACATTGGAGTCCCTAGTATGTCTTGAGTAACAGTGAGGTTTTTGTAATCAGCTGATCGAAAGTCTCTAGTAAAAGCTCCAATACCAAAGTCTAAGATCTTTATATGTTTTTTGGAACTTAATTCAGAAACCATTATGTTGCTTGGTTTTAAATCTCGGTGTACGATCCCTTTACCATGAGCATAAGCGAGAGCGTCTAGTATTTGTTCCATTAAATGGGCCATTTCAATGGTATCTAGCCCTTTCTTTTTTAATATGTAATCTTTTAGAGTTTCTCCTTCTACGTATTCAAAAGCAATAAAAGGTGCTCCATTTTGTACATGTCCTTTATCTAGTATTTTTACAATATGAGGGTGATTAATTTCTGCACATAATTTCGTTTCTCGTTCGAAGCGTTCTAATTGTCTTGTTTTGGTTTCTTCATCTATGTTATTTGTAAATTTTATAGTTTTAATGGCTACTAATTGGTTTGTACTTAGTTGCTTTGCTTTGAAAACTAATCCATAACCTCCTTCTCCAATTTTTTCAAAAAGAGTGTAGTTATCTATACAAATGTTCTCTGAAAGTAGTGTTTGGGGGACTTCCATATGTTAATATTATATAAAGACTATTGACTAAAAAAGGGTTTATTTAGTTGGTTTTAGGCAAACGCATGCTCTTTGTTTATTTCAAATTTTGGTAACCCAAACCTTAATTTTCCCTTTTTCCTTTCAATAATATTTGCGAAAAGAAAACCATATGGTTGAAGTTTCATAAGGTTTTTTCGTAAACGATAAATCAACGTGTTAACATAATATGCATCAACCTCTTTTAATAATTCTTTACCTAAAGAGGTATATAAATCATCCATGTTTACCCATCCGCATAAATCGACATTTACACCATAATTCAAATCTTTTTGTTTTTTTCTTACCAAATACAACAAGAGATGGTTAAAAACACGATTCCCTAAATCGAGCTCCAAATCATTAATCTCAATTTTTGATATAATGTTTTCTTCATCAATGCTAATAAACAACTTAAAACATGCATTTTTCGTAATATCAGCGTTTAATAATGTTTTGGATAGACTTTCATTGTCAATAAATCTATATTGAACGTTGTTGATAAGGTATATTTTTCCATTGACAAGCTCTATTTCTTGAGTTTCATTATCAAGAATCCATTTATTTTCATTGTTTTGGAAAACATAAGAATTGGTTGTTTGACTTTCCATGATTATTCCTTCTTTATTTAAAAGAATTATCTCATTGTTTTCTGCTACTGGATCTAGAAAGCTTCTTGGCTCATCTATATTTATTATTTTCCAATTGTCTTTTTGAGAACTTGAAAACTGAATTAAGTCATTCATCTTTAAAGTAACAGTTTGATGGTGTATAAGCTTAGAGTTAACTTTGGTTCCATTACTACTAAAATCGGTTAGTTTCCAACAGTTACTTTCCCAATAAATGACTGCATGTTTTCGGGAAGCATCGTTATAGTTAATTACACTTGTATTATTGGGATCTCTGCCTACAGTATGTTGCGTATGAATAACATAAAGTTTATTATTCATCATGTTTTGAGCTATTGCCATATGAGGGATGTTTAAATTATTATATTTTCTTCAGAAAAACATCTAAGTATAGCAGTTTGTGGCTGTTTTAAGATATTGGCATATACAGTAAAATTTAGTCAAAAAAAGACTGCAGAGGAATTTGTTTTACAACAATAGAATATGTAAAACATGTTTTCTGAAAAAAAGAAAAATATGTTATGAAAATAAATAGAGTGTCTTAAGTAAAAAAACTCATTTTTAGAGTATAATATTGGTTAATGGAGACTCTAGAGTTTGGGGATAAAGAATTCATTTGATTTTATAATAGTTTGGTTATTATCAAATATAAGAAAAAATAGTTTTTATGACACTAATTTTAGGAAATTATGAAATAAATATGTAAATATTTGAAGGTATAAAAAAACACCGATTTAAACTTTCATTTAAATCGGTGTTCAATTATTTCATTGTGCTACTTCCTAACAGATATAAGTTCCTTGACCAATTACATCAGGACAATAGTGTCCAGGCTTAGGAGTACAGTTATCTACTGGTGGAACATAACAGCATACTTTTGCTCCGTTTTGATAGATGTAAGATCCATCTCCTCCACATACTGGCTCGAAGAAAAATCCTCCTTTAATTTCTTTTAATGTTTCAGTAGTTAATTTCTTAGTTCCGCTTAAATTTAAAATTGATTTTTTCATTCTAGTAGTTTTTATTTTTTGGTTAAATAAATGTGATCCGAATATAGTTATTATTTTAAAGAAGACTTGATAAATTTTAAATTTTAACTTATTTTTTTTGAATAATTCTCATTATTTATTTTAATACTTTAAGTATCAGTAAATAATATTTTATCGTCTTCGATTAGGCAATAAAGGTGGTGGCTCGCCAGTAAACGGATTCCATCTTGAAATACTTTTAGCTTCCATTCCAGTTGCACGTATAACAGCACGGTCTCCATAACGTTCGCGCATTTTATCCATGGCCTGGTAAAGATTAATTATCTTATCATTATCATCGAATAAATCAATTTGATAGCCTCCTTCTACTAAATGACTAAACTTTACTCCTATCAAACGTACTAATAAGCGTCGTTTGTATAAACTTTTATACAACTCCTTTACCAGAGGAATGATTTTATGATCCGCCGAACTATAAGGGATTCTACGCTGTAATGTATAGGTTTGAAAATCGGAGTAGCGAATTTTAAAGGTTACGCAAGCGGTTAGTTTATTCCCTCTGCGTAATTGATAAATCAAGTTTTCAGTCATTGCTACAATAATGCTTTCCAATTTACGAACATCTGTGGTGTCTTTATCAAAAGTACGTTCTGTAGAAATAGATTTACGCTCATGATATTGTACTACAGGACTATGATCAATACCATTTGCTTTTTTCCATATAGAAATTCCATTTTTTCCAAATACCCGGGACATCATTTCTATTGGCATTTCTTGTACTGTTTTAATCTTTTTTATACCCAAATCGCATAACGACTTGTAAGTTACCTCGCCAACCATGGGGATTTTCTTAACGGATAAAGGCGATAGAAATGGTTTTTCAGTTCCTTTATCTATTTTTATTTGATTGTTAGGTTTGGCTTCTCCTGTAGCGATTTTAGATACAGTTTTATTAATTGATAAGCCAAAAGATATAGGTAAACCTGTTTCTTTGATAATCCGTTGTCTTAATTCTGTAGCTAGTTGATGACAACCGAAAAAGCGATCCATTCCTGTTAAATCAATATAAAACTCGTCAATCGATGTTTTTTCATATAAAGGAACCATTTCTTTAATGACTTCAGTGACTGACTCAGAGAATTTTGTGTAAATACCAGCATTTCCACGTAATACAATAGCTTCAGGACATAATTGTTTTGCCATGCGCATAGGCATAGCGGAATGAATACCAAATGCACGTGCTTCGTAACTACAAGAGGCTACCACTCCTCTATCAGATGTTCCTCCAATGAGTACAGGTTTTCCTACTAAACGACTATCTTTTAATCGTTCACAAGACACAAAAAAGGTATCTAAATCCATATGTATTATGGAACGTTCACTCATGATGCATTTCTTTTAGGACGTGGGCGTTGTGCTTTTCTACTGTCAGCATATCTAGGGTCTTCAATAATTGCTAAACGTTCCATACTACTCACCTCAATAGTTATACATTCAAACTCTTCAATTACTTTTCCATATAAGCGATATACTCCCTTTCCTCTGAAAGGATATTTTTTTGCTATGGGAGGAAAATGAACTGAATCTATAAAATAACCATCTCTATCTAAAAAAGTTCCGAAAAACATGGGCTTACCACCTGAAGTACTTGTTTTTTTAGTGGTAACCAAATAGCCTTCAATCGTCACAAATTGGTTCTTATATAGGTGTAAATCATTTGCTTTTAAGAGAAAAGAACTCTCTTTTATTAATAAATCAAAAGGACTACATAGTGGGTAGCCTAATAGTTCCATTTGATCAAAGGCATCTTCTAAAGCGGAAGAAAACAATTCTGGGGTTTTGTGTGTGATTCGTTTAGACCTGAATAAGGTAGGACGATATTCTTCAAAAGTAACTTTGCTAATTTTCATATGTGCTTCCCATAAAAGAGCTCGCTTGTTTCTTTTGGTAAAATCAAATGCTCTTATTTTTATAAGAATTGTTATTTGTTCAATAGAGATAGATACGCGATCAATAAAATCATCCAAACTCTCAAAAGGACCATTTTTAGAGCGTTCTTCTAATATTTTTTTAATGGTTCTACTTTCTAAAGATTGCAAAAACATAAAACCAATGTATATTTCTTTTCCATAGATAACTGTTTCATTATAACTTTTATTAATACATGGGTTCTTGATAATTCCGCCATGCATTCTGGCTTCATGTATATATAACTCTGTGCGATAAAAACCTCCAAAGTTATTCATGGTAGCTACCATATATTCTAATGGGTAATAAGCTTTTAAAAACAAACTTTGGTAGCTTTCTACTGCATAAGAAGCCGAATGCCCTTTAGCAAAAGCATACCCTGCAAAGCTTTCTATTTGCATCCATATTTCTTGTGTTAATTGTAGCGTTTCTCCTTTGTTTTTACAATTTAAGAAAAACTGATCTTTTACCTTTAAAAACTCTTCTCTAGACCTGAATTTCCCAGACATCCCTCTACGTAACATATCCGCTTGTCCTAAATCTAAACCTCCGAAATGGTGAGCCACTTTTATAACATCTTCCTGGTATACCATGACACCATAAGTTTCAGGCATGATATCTAACATTGTTGGATGTGCGTCTTTTCTCCTTTCAGGGTTTCTAAATCGTAGAATATACTCGCGCATCATACCCGATTTAGCTACCCCTGGTCTAATAACAGAACTAGCGGCAACAAGTCCTAAATAATCATCAACCCGTAGTTTTTTTAGTAGCATTCGCATGGCTGGTGACTCTACATAAAAGCAACCAATGGCCTTGGCATTTCTGAGTAAATATTTGATTTGCTCATCTTCCTTGAACCGCTGAATATCGTGTATGTCTATTGGTTCTTTATCAGGGTTGTTATACCGTACTATTTCAACTGCATCTTTAATCTTTCCTAGGCCACGTTGACTCAAAATATCGAACTTGTAAAGACCAATATCTTCTGCTATTACCATATCAAATTGTGTGGTAGCATAGCCTTTTGGAGGCATAAAAGTAGCCGTGTAATAATGAATTGGTTTGTCAGAGATTAAAATACCTCCTGCGTGAATTCCTAGGTAGTTAGGAAAACCTTCAATATAGGTGCTATAAATAACCACTAACTGCGATAATTTATCTAAGCCATTATAGTTATAGTTACCTGAGGATAGTACATCAATTTCAGATTTTGGAAGCCCAAATACCTTTCCTAACTCTCTAACAGCAGCTCTGTATTTAAAAGTATTGTAAACCGTTAGTAAAGCTGTGTTTTTAAAGTTTTCAAAGATAAAGCGGGTAATATCGTCTCTGTCGGTCCAAGAAAAATCAATATCAAAATCTGGTGGGTTCTTTCTATATAAATTGATAAAACGTTCGAAATACAAATCTAACTCCACAGGATCAACATCAGTAATACGTAATAGATAAGCAATAATACTATTAGCTCCACTCCCTCTGCCTACATAAAAATAACCTTTAGATCGTGCGTATTCTAATATTTTCCAATTGATTAAGAAATAAGAGACAAAGCCTTTATCTTTGATAACCTCCAACTCTTTCTCTATGCGTTTATATATTTCTTTGTTAGGATTCTCATAGCGATACGAAATTCCATCATAACTTAGTTTTTTAAGTAAATCATAATCGCTTTTTTCACTTTCTCCAAATACCTTTTGATTTTTAGGAGTTTCTCCAGAGAAATCAAAATCAATACTACATTTATCCAGTATGTCTTGTGTATTCTTAATAATTTGAGGAAATTCAACAAAGGCATTTTTAAGTTCTTCTATAGAAAGAATACCTTCACTTTCAGAAACTTGTTCGGATACAGGAAGCATACTTAACAAGGTGTTATTATCTATAGCACGAAGTAATCGATGTGTATTAAATCCCTTTTTATGTTCAAAAGTTACTGTTTGTAAAACCACAATTTTATTCAAGCTATTTTTCCATTTTGAAAACTTTAACCTATTCAATTCTTCCTTTCGTATTCCTATATATTCATTAGATTTTAGAGTAAAATCAATCGTATTTTGAAAAGGGTAAATGACAAAAGTATCTGGTAACTCCTTTGCTTTTCTAGGGATTTCATAAGAGTTTTGATGTAGAAAGCTGGATAAATATTCATTTATTTTTTCAAAGCCATTATTATTTTGAGCCAACATAACAAATTGTTGTTGCGCTCCGTTTCTAAAATCAACCCCAAGTATTGGTTTTACCTTATAATTAGGAGATAACCGAACCATATCTAAATAAGCCGAAGTATTATTAATATCAGTAACTACAAGCTCTTTAAACTTTTGTTTTTCAGCCAATTCTAACAATCGCTTTGGAGGAATTGTTCCGTATCGTAAACTGTAATATGTGTGATTGTTTAAAAACATTTTTCAAAATTAACTACAAAAAATAGTTTTTCTTGCTTATATTTGTAGTATTATGAATCATATTGCAAAAAACATTCGTCATTTACGAAAACTAAAAGGCTACACTCAAGAACAATTAGCAGATGAAGTTGAAATGACTCGCTCTAAAATAGGCTCTTATGAAGAAGGTCGATCTGACCCTCCTATTGATATGCTTATTCAGTTTTCAGAGTATTTTTCTCTTCCTATAGATGTGTTAATCAAAAACGATTTAACATATGCAACTGATACTTCTTTTATAGAAATCGGAAACCAACGCGTTTTATTTCCTATTTCAGTGGATATGGATAATGAAGATTTGATAGAAGTTGTTCCTGTAAAATCATCGGCAGGTTATTTATTAGGCTATGATGATCCAGAGTATATTGAACAGTTAGAAAAAATAAAGCTTCCATTTTTGCCTACAGGTAAGCACAGAGCGTTTCCTATAAAAGGAGACTCTATGTTACCGATGAAAGATGGTTCATATGTAGTGGCTAAGTATTTAGATGATATTCGTGATATAAAAAGCGGAACTTCATACATTATTGTTACTGCAAATGATGGAATGACCTATAAGCGAGTGTATGATAAAATAGAAGAAAGAAACGCTTTGTTATTAGTCCCAGACAATAAAAACTATCAATCATATCATGTGCCTGTTACTGAGGTGCTGGAACTATGGGAATTTACATGTAGTATTAATACCCAGGAATATGACGAGCGCGATTTAAAAATTAGCAGTATTGCTTCTATGTTAAATCAATTAGGTGTAGAATTAAAGGCTTTAGAAAAAATGGTCAGAGCATCGTAATTATTATGAGTTATAAGTTGTGAATTTTAAGTAAAGAAATAAAACTAAAAACGGCAGATATAAACAATTATACCACGAAAGAAATTAAAAACTCATAATTCATCACTTAAAACTCAAAATTAAAACATAGGAGTATGAAATATTCAATTGTCGATATAGAAACAAATGGCGGTGATAAAATAACCGAGATTAGCATTCTTGTTTTTGATGGAGAAAAGGTTATTGACGAGTTTACTTCATTGGTTAACCCCGAAAGTAATATCCCTTCGTTTATTACCAACTTAACGGGAATTACACAGCCCATGGTGGTCAATGCTCCTAAGTTTTATGAAATAGCTAAAAAAGTATATGAAATTACAAAAGATACCGTTTTTGTCGCGCACAACGTCAATTTCGATTATGGAATTATAGGAAAAGAGTTTAAATCATTAGGGTTTAGTTTTAAACGTAAAAAGCTATGTACTGTACGACTTTCAAGAAAATTACTTCCCAATAAAAAATCATATAGTTTAGGTAATTTATGTGCTTCAGAAGGTATTAAAATTAATGATAGGCATAGAGCCAAAGGAGATGCTGATGCCACAGTAATCTTATTTAAAAAACTATTAGTACTAGATAAAGAACAAGAGAAAAGTGTTATTTCTACGTTTTTGAACCCTCGCTCAAGGCAAGCCACCCTTCCTCCACTCCTTTCTAAAACCGTATTTGACAACCTTTCTGAAAAAACAGGAGTGTATTATTTCAAAAATGAAACTAAGGATATCATCTATGTCGGAAAAGCTAATAATATAAAACAAAGAGTACTCAGTCATTTTTATGATAAAAAGAAAAAAGAAGTGGCTATGTGCATGGCAACTACCGATATTACTTATACTGAAACTGGTAGCGAGTTATTGGCATTATTATTAGAATCTTCAGAAATCAAAAAACATTATCCTAAATACAATAGAGCTCAAAGAAGAACTGCCGAAAGTATCGGTTTGTTTTCGTATGAAGATAGATCAGGCATAATACATCTTGCTTGGAATAAACTAAAATTAGCTCCAAACCCTATCACTAAATTTTATACTGCTGCTGAAGCCAGAAATTTTGTAGAAAAGTTATGCGAAAAATTTGAATTATGTCCTAAATATTGTCATTTACAAACAAATGTAAGCAGTTGTTTCCATTATCAACTAAAAAAATGTCGAGGCGTATGCAGAAAAGAAGAAACGATAAAATCTTATAATTCTAGAGTGCAAGAAGCCCTAGACTCCATAAAATATAAGGAAGATAACTTCATTATTAAACAATCTGGTTTAAAAGAAGATGAATACGGATATGTACTTGTGTTAAATGGTTTTTATAAAGGTTTTGGCTATCTGGATAATAAAAAAGAAGCTTCTTTAGAAGAGTATTTAAATAATATAGAGTCGTTAAAAGACACAAAAGATGTACAACGTATATTAAACACTCATTTAAAAAACTACCCAGAAACCCTTATGTTGCTTGAGGAAGCAGCTTATTGATACAGTCAATAAAGCTTAAAAATACCTCAGGATTTTATTTTTTATAAAAGAGGTTGTTTATTTCCAAGAATGGGTATCTTCGCGCCCCATGTGGATGTACTTAGGATTATTAGCAGCACTGTTTTTAGGATTACATAACTTATGTAAAAAACATGCTGTAAAAGGAAATGAAGTTTTTCCAGTGCTATTGGGAACAATTACAGCTGGTTTTTTATTATTGACTCCTTTATACATAGGATCAAAATACAGTCCAGACACACTAAAAGATATAAACCTTTATATAAATGATATTTCATGGCAAAATCATGGTTTTATCTTTATTAAGTCTTTAATAATGGCTTCTTCTTGGATATTGGCATATCAAGCTCTAAAGCATTTACCAATCACTATTGTTACACCAATCCGATCTGCTGGTCCATTTTTCACCTTCTTAGGAGCTATTCTTATCTACAATGAACAACCAAATGGCTTTCAATGGGTAGGTTTCTTTTTAATCATACTATCAGTGCTATTATATTCTCGTATTGGCAAAAAAGAAGGAATTGACTTTAAATCAAATAAATGGATTTTTGCCATTATTGGTGCTACTTTCTTAGGGGCATCAAGTGGATTGTATGATAAGTTTCTAATCCAGAAAATAAGTCTTACACCACAAACTCTACAGTTTTGGTTCTGCTGGTATACAACAATTATACTGTGCATTATTGTTGCCATAACCTGGCTTCCTTATAAAGAAAAAAGACAAGCCTTTACCTTTCGATGGTCAATGCCAGCAGTAGGGATATTACTACAAACCGCGGATTATTTTTACTTTAAAGCACTACAAGATCCTGAAGCAATGATAATGCTTTTATCTGCTATAAAACGAAGTCAAATTGTGATTGCCGTAGTTATTGGTGGAATCCTTTTTAAGGAAAAGAATAAAAGAAAAAAACTGATACCATTAGCCGGAATTATTATAGGTGTTTTTCTAATATTATATTCAAAATAAAAAAATCCTGTCTCTTTTTAATAAAACAGGAATTTTCACATAAAGTTTAATGTTTCTCTTTCTTCATCGTTAGAATTTCTCCCAACAACAAAATAAAATCTAATGATTTATTTCTATGCAATATTATCATTAATTTAACCGCTGTACAATTGGTAGAATCCCTAATCCGTTCTTAGGGTTTTTCCCTAGTGTTTACGCTGAAAACCCTAGAATTTTATGAGGAAAAAGTTAAGATTACTTTTAACTTGATTTTAATGTGTTTATAATGAGTAAAGTAGATTATTCAATATGTTAAACATTATTTTTTAGAATTTCGGGGGGCTTAAGCTAAAAAAAAGGCTTTTTCAATTCTCACGAACGGAAAAAACCTTTAAATCGCTAATCAAAAAATTAACTTACTACTACGCTGTAAACATACAACCTAATTGTATTTATGTTTCTGAAAAAGAGATAATTGGTAGTAGTACATCGTTAATTGGTTTGATTTCAGAGATAAGTGGTATAAATAGAAAAGCTCATTAAAATTTAATGAGCTTTTCTATATTTTTTTAGGTTTTTAATTCCTAATATTTCTATTCCTATAATCAGGCAATGTAGGGTTATCTGGGTCACTGAAGTCATTTCTAGGATCTCCATCTCCATTTGCATCTTCATCTTTTGTAAGAACTGTGTCATTGTCATCATCAATATCTAGAAAATCTACTGTTCTATCTCCATCTGTGTCATCATTCCATGGTTTACCATCACCATCAATATCTTCATAAATAGAAGGAACATTATCTCTATCATGGTCTGTATCCTTAATAAAATCATACAATTCAACATAGTATAATAATATTTTGTTAGGTAATGCACCTCCATTTCTATATGATATACCAGAAGGTAATATGAAAAAGCCTTTACCCCCATCCTCATATCGTATAGGTCCATTACTTGTAACATTATTTCCATTTCTGAAATGTACCCAAGGATATCTCCATCCTGGTACAACATTTACTTGATTAAACCATTGTGGGTTGATTAAATCCTGCTCCTTTTTAACTTTCGTAGCGGTAGTTAATGTTCTTAATCTATAAACAGGTAATATAGAATCTATAACTGTTGGAAAACCTTTGTCTTCATCAGGAGTTCCTTCTTCTTGAACAAAAACATAATACGTATAATCTATATCAAATTCATTTATCGTTTTTGTAATCAACCTATTATCATCAAACAAAGCAGTTTCCCCACCTTCTATTGGCATAATAGAGTCACGCTCTTCATTGAAGTAGTTGTTCTTTAAAAATTTAACAATAGAATCGTTATCTTTTTTAGCCTGAGCTTCATGATCAAAGTTATCAACTGTTGTATTGTTACTATTGCTACATGCGTACAAAGTCACTCCAGTAACCAAAATGTATAAGAAATGCTTAATTTTTATCATTTAGTTCTAATAATTTTAATGCGCAATTTAGCATTTTTATACCTTTGTAAAAAAAAATTAATAAATTTTAAGATTTTATATGAGAATTGACAAATATTTGTGGTGTATTAGATTGTTTAAAACGAGAAGTATTGCTACAGATGCTTGTAAAAAAGGGCATGTAAAAATTGATGGCAATCCCATTAAACCTTCAAGAGAGATTTATGGTAATGAAGAAGTTTTAATTCGAAAAAACCAAATCAATTACAAAATAAAAGTGTTAGACATCCCAGCAAATAGAGTTGGAGCAAAGTTAGTAGACTTATATAGAAAAGATTTAACACCTAAAGAAGAATTTGAACGAACTGAACTTTTGAAGTATTCAAAAGACTATTATAGAAAAAAGGGAACAGGGAGACCAACGAAAAAAGATAGAAGAGATATTGAAGATTACCATACTGATAATGAAGATTAGTAGCGGTACATTATATATATAAATTTTCATAGATTATATGATTGCACAAAACAATATAATATTAGACAACACACAGGTTGAGCAAAAAATAAAAAGAATCGCTTATCAGGTGTATGAAACCAATAGTACAGAAAATCAAATTGTAATTGCTGGGATTTCAAAGAATGGATACATCTTAGCGGAGAAGTTAGCAAAAGTAATTACTGATATTTCTCCTATCCAAACAATACTTTGTGAGGTGTTTATTGATAAAAAGAATCCAATCAATTCAGTTTCAACTTCAATAGAAAAAGATGAATATAAAAATAAGGCTCTTGTCTTAGTTGATGATGTCCTTAATTCAGGAACAACGCTTATATATGCTGTAAAACATTTTTTGGACGTTCCTTTGAAAAAATTTAAAACGGCTGTTTTAGTAGATAGAAATCATAAAAAATACCCTGTTAAGGCCGATTTTAAAGGAATATCACTTTCAACTTCGATAAAAGAACACGTTAGTGTAGAATTTGATAACGAAAAAACAATAGCTTACTTAATTTAAAGTAAGCTATTTATTTCTTCGGAAATCACATTTCCTTCTTTATTATCTATAGGTATAGTATAAGTAGCCTTACTATAATAATTATTTCTTTCAAAAAGATGTTTGGCTACAAACTCCAATAAATCTTCATCTTTTAAACTAGCTACCAAAGGTCTCTGATCTTTTTCACCTCTCAATCTATTTACAATGGTATTAATAGAAGCTTTAAGATAGAATGATGTAGTATCTTTTGCTTTACCAATAACTTCCATATTATTTCCATAGCAAGGAGTTCCTCCTCCTAACGACAATACATAATTATCGTTGTTCATTAGAAGCTCATTCAAGTATTTATTTTCGATAGTTCGAAAATAAATTTCTCCTTTCCTTTCAAAAATTTGAGGAATAGTTAATTTTTCTTTTTCCTCTATATAATTATCCAAATCTATAAAAGGTAGTTGCATGTTTTTGGCTAAAATTTTGCCAATGAATGACTTCCCACTTGCCATGTACCCTAAAAGAATTACTTTCATATTTATTGAAAATTAAACGCTTACAAATATCTACAAAAAAAACTTAAAAAAAGTTTTTGCCAATTAAAAAACCATTGTATATTTGCACCCGCAATCGCAGATATGCAAAAGCAAAAATGACCGGGTAGCTCAGTTGGTAGAGCATCTCCCTTTTAAGGAGAGGGTCCTGGGTTCGAGCCCCAGCCCGGTCACAAAAAGTTAAGCAACTATGCTTAACTTTTTTCTTTTAGGCGCATATGGCGGAATTGGTAGACGCGCTGCCTTGAGGGGGCAGTATTCATTATGAATGTGGAAGTTCGAATCTTCTTATGCGCACAAACCGAGAGTTTTTGACTCTCGGTTTTTTTGTATCAGTAGTTTTACTAGTCATCTAAGGGTTTTCCCTGATTAAATGTTTAGGGGTTTTAGGTATTTGACACTATCTTCTTTTGCTCTATATTTGAATCAAATTATTCTCATAAAGCTATTTATGAAAAACTAAAACCATAAAGCATACTACCTTAAAACCAAAACTCTTACGTAACAACCTGTTTGTTTGTAAGAGTTTTTTAATGCAACAATGTTTCATAATTTCATATACATTTAATTAAAAAATAATTCTAACAACTCTTCTTATTCTATTTTAACTTCGGAACAGAATAAACTAACAATTCAAAACACAAAATATCTTAGTTTACTAGCAATCAATCACTTCAGGGAAAACCCTTAGATACATAAGTACTGACCCTAGGTTTTAAACTAGTAGTAATGAGTATTTTATTTAACTAATCCACATTATATATTTGTAATATAGATACCCCCTACTGTTCTTTTTATTTTTAATTTTTAATATTTCCAGCTATATGACATTTAATAGTTATTTAAAGAAGAAGGAGTTTGATAGTAAAATAAATTTACTGGAAAATAATATCAAGAATTACCTATACGATAATGAGTATGAAGTTGATTCGAAAGATGTGAGAAATTTTGTTCAATGGAATCACACAGTGAAAGACCAAAAAATTGTGAGAATGATTTACCCTAATGAACATTGTAGTAATGATTTAAAAAAAATAGTAAGAAATTTTATACAAACTGAATTCAACGGGTTTGAATAAAGAAGAGATTCTACTTACTTTCTATTTGAATTATATTAACGAAAAAAACCATCAAACTTTTGTTTTGGTGGTTTTTTTATTCATTTAATCTGTAATATTCACAGATAATTAACTATATAAATTGGTTTAATTGCTATTTTCGCAGTATGCAAAATAAATACATACTTCTAATAACTATGTTGTTCATTGGCTTCATAGTATCAGCTCAAGATAATAAAGAGAAAAAGTTGAAGGGACAGATTGTTGATACTGAAACTAAAAAACCATTAAGTGCTGCTCATATTTTAAACTTGAATACAGTTAATGGAACTATTACCAATGAAAATGGGTTGTTTGAGTTAGTAGCGAAGGCAAATGACACGGTATTGGTTTCTTTTTTAGGATATTCTTCTATTAAAGTAAAAGTAACAAATGACCTTTTGAAAGGGAACGAGGTAGAAATTTCTTTATCTGAAAAGCCTGAAGAAATTAAAGAGATCGTAATTAAGTCAACAAAACTTATAGGTGTTTTAGAAGTAGATGTAAAACAAGTTCCAAAGGATAGATTTACCAGAATACATATTAATGGATTACCTCAAACTTATGAAGTAGGACGACCTCAAAAAATTAGTTCTCCTATAGCTAAGCTTTTAAATCCAGTAGATTTAGTCTATAATTTATTCGGAAAAAAACCAAAACAATTGAAAAAACTTCAAAAACTTAAAAAAGAAGATGATTTAAGGAAAATGTTGGCTGGTAAGTTTGACAGAGAGGTTATGATGGAATATTTACAAATGGATAGAGCTGAATTGCATAAATTATTAGCAGACTGCGATTATTCTGAGTATTTTATAAAGAAAGCGAGTGATTTACAATTAATTGAAGCTGTTTTAAATTGTTACGAAAATTATAAAGCAATCAAGAAAGGTAAAATTGAAAGAAATAGAATAAATATAGACAATAAGTAGGGAATTCTTATTGAGGGTTGTTTTATTATAACGTAAAACAATCTTTAAATAATGAATATGAAAAAAATTAAAAGCCTACTACTCTTATGTTCTGTTTCTCTAATGTTTTTTGGATGTGGTGGAGATGATGGTGTTTCGGACAATCCAACTCAAAATGTAGAATTACGTAACCCTATAAATAATTTTACTTGGAAAGCTATGAATTCTTGGTATAATTGGCAGGACAAAGTAGCAAACCTAGATGATACTAAAGATGATAATATAGATACTTATTACAGTTACTTAAACTCTTTTGCTACTCCAAATGATCTTTTCGAATCTCTTATTTACCAAAAAGGTGAAGTAGATCGATTTTCATGGTTTATTGAAGATTATATCGAACAAGAACAACAATTTCAAGGAACTTCAACTAGTTTTGGTTTTAGCCCTAGAGGTGTTAGAACCAGTACCAACAGTATAATCATGGTAGTTACCCATGTATCTAAAAATTCACCCGCATCAGAGAAAGGAATTAAGCGAGGCGATATCATTCTTGGAATTAATGGACAAACCTTTAATGATAGTAATTATCAAACTGTTGCTCAAGGATTATATAATGATAATGCCGAATTTATTTTTGGAGAACAAGATGGTGTTACTGAAAAATCTAGAATAAGCTTAACTAAAAGACAAGTTAGTGATAATCCAGTTCACGTAACTAAAGTTTTCAACGATGTAAATGGCAAAAAAGTTGGATACCTTGTTTATAGCGGATTTAGATCATCCTATGACGAAGATTTAAACAATGCTTTTGCCACTTTCAAATCAGAAGGGATTCAGGAGTTAATATTAGACTTTAGATATAATGGCGGAGGATCAGTATTAAGCTGTGGATACTTAGCAAGTATGATTTATGGAGAAGGAACTGGACAAGATGTTTTTGCGAAAACAGTCTATAATAGCAAACACCAAGATCGTGGTTATACATTACCTTTCTTAAACGGTATTTTTCAATATGATGCTCAAGGAAACTATTTACAAGGGCAAGATATTCCTTTAAATCGTTTAACAGGTATTTCAAAAATTTATGTAATTACTTCATCTAGAACAGCTTCTGCAAGTGAAATGATTATTAATGGTTTACGTCCATACATAGAAGTAGTAACTGTAGGTAAAAAGACGTATGGTAAAAATGTAGGATCAATTACTTTATATGATGCTCCTGCTTCAGATTACACGGATAAAAGTGCAGCAAATAGTTCACATAAAATGGCAATGCAACCTATCACCTTTCAAATTTTTAATAAACTCGATCAAAGTGATTATACGCAAGGCTTCGAACCAACAATTGATCTAAATGAATTTGCTAGCTGGAATAATTTCTTAGCATTTGGAGACGAAAACGAAGTGCTATTAAAAGCAGTATTAGATAATATTAGCGGGCGTTCTTCAAGAGTACAGCTTTCTAATGACTTCGTTGAAGTTCTTCCAATGAAATCGGAAAATAGATTTGAAAACGAAATGTATTTCGAAAGTAATTTTGTTAAAAATAATTTCAAATAATACTTACCACTACATATTGAAAGCGAAAAGAGCAGTAAAATTTACTGCTCTTTTTGTGCTTCTATTTCGAGGAAAAGAACTAAATTTACACCTTTTTAAAACACACACAAACACAACTAATAATGATTCATTTCTTTGGAAACGTAAATAGCAAAGTTTTTGCTGTGCAAACAACAGAAGAATTAACTGCTGAAACTATTTCGAAGCTTACTTGGTTATTTGGAAACCAATCTAAAATAAACTTGGCGTCACTTGACGCCTTTTTTGTTGGGCCAAGAGCAGCGATGATTACTCCTTGGAGTACTAATGCCGTAGAAATTACCCAAAACATGGGGATTTCTGGAATTGTAAGAATTGAAGAATTTGAAACAGTTTCTGAAGATTATTCAGATTTTGATCCTATGATTTCTCAAAAATTCAACGGATTAAACCAGGAAACTTTTACTATTAATATTGAACCTGAAGCAATTTTAGAAATTGAAGATATTGCTGCTTATAATGAGCAAGAAGGTTTAGCATTAAGTGAAGAAGAAATTTCTTATTTAGAAGGAGTATCTCAAAAAATCGGAAGAAAGTTAACAGATTCTGAAGTGTTTGGGTTCTCTCAAGTCAATTCAGAGCATTGTCGCCATAAGATTTTTAATGGAACTTTTGTTATTGATGGAGAAGAGCAACCTACTTCCCTATTCAAATTAATTAAAGAAACTTCAAAGCAAAACCCTAACGATATTGTCTCGGCTTATAAAGATAATGTAGCTTTTATAGAAGGTCCAAAAGTTGAGCAATTTGCTCCAAAAAGTGCTGATGTTCCTGAATATTACGAAACAAAGGATTTCGAATCAGTAATTTCGTTAAAGGCTGAAACTCATAACTTCCCTACTACTGTAGAACCTTTTAACGGTGCTGCAACGGGATCAGGAGGAGAAATTAGAGATAGATTGGCTGGCGGTAAAGGATCTATTCCTTTAGCAGGTACAGCTGTATATATGACTTCTTACTCACGTTTAGAGGAAAGCCGTCCATGGGAGCAAGCAATGGATGAGCGTAAATGGTTATATCAAACTCCAATGGATATCTTAATCAAAGCATCAAATGGTGCCTCTGATTTTGGAAACAAATTTGGTCAGCCATTGATTTGTGGATCTGTATTAACTTTCGAACATGAAGAAGATGCTAGAAAGCTTGGATTCGATAAAGTAATTATGCAGGCAGGTGGTATCGGATATGGTAAGAAGGACCAAGCAATAAAAGATACGCCGAAGGAAGGTGATAAAATAGTAATTCTTGGTGGTGAAAACTATCGAATTGGTATGGGAGGAGCTGCGGTTTCTTCAGCAGATACTGGTGAGTTTTCTACCGGAATTGAATTAAATGCAGTTCAAAGATCGAATCCAGAAATGCAAAAGCGTGCTGCTAATGCTGTAAGAGGAATGGTAGAAAGCGAGGAAAACTTTATCGTTTCTATCCATGATCATGGTGCTGGAGGACACTTAAACTGTTTATCAGAATTAGTAGAAGAAACAGGTGGAAATATTGATTTAGATCAACTTCCTGTAGGTGACCCTACTCTATCTAATAAAGAAATTATTGGTAATGAGTCTCAGGAAAGAATGGGATTAGTTATTGCCGATGAACATATTGATACTTTAAATAAAATTGCAGAACGTGAACGTTCTCCAATGTATACAGTAGGAGATGTAACTGGTGATCATAGATTTACTTTTGAATCTAAAACTAATGGTAATAAACCAATGGATTTAGCATTGGAAGATATGTTTGGAAGCTCTCCTAAAACTATTATGACAGATAATTCTGTTGATAGAAAGTATGTTGAGTTAAACTACACTACTGAAAAGTTTAATGAATATTTATCTCAAGTTCTTCAATTAGAAGCTGTAGCATGTAAGGATTGGTTGACAAATAAGGTTGACCGTTGTGTTGGAGGAAAAGTAGCAAAACAACAATGTGTTGGAAGTCTTCAAATTCCTTTGAACAATGTTGGTGTTATGGCTTTAGATTATAAAGGAAAGGAAGGAATAGCAACTACTATTGGGCACTCTCCTATTTCTGGATTAATTGATCCTGAAGCGGGAAGTAAAAACTCTATCGCTGAAGCATTAACAAACATTGTTTGGGCTCCTTTGAAAGATGGTTTAAAATCGGTTTCTCTTTCTGCAAACTGGATGTGGCCATGTAGAAATGAAGGTGAAGATGCGCGTTTATATAAAGCTGTAAAAGCAGTTTCTGAGTTTTCTATTGATTTAGGAATCAACGTTCCAACAGGAAAAGATTCTTTATCAATGAAACAAAAGTATCCAAATGAAGAAGTTATTTCTCCAGGTACTGTAGTAATTTCAGCAGCTGCAAATTGTAATGATATTACTAAAGTAGTTGAACCTGTATTAAAAGCTAATCAAGGAGATATTTACTATATCAACCTTTCTCAAGATGAATTTAAATTAGGAGGAAGTTCATTTGCTCAGGTAATTAATAAAATAGGGAATCATGCTCCTACCATTAAAGATGCTGCTAAGTTTAAAACAACATTTAATGTTTTACAACAGTTAATCAGAGATGAAAAAGTAGTTGCTGGTCATGATGTTGCTTCTGGAGGTTTAATCACTACTTTATTAGAACTTTGTTTCGCTGATGTAAATGTTGGAGCTAATATCGATTTAACTTCTTTAAGTGAATCAGACAGTATAAAAGTATTGTTTGCTGAAAATTCAGGAATCGTTTTCCAAGCTGCTGATAATTCTGTAGAAGCTATTTTATCAGAAAATGACATTGAATTCTTTAAAATAGGATCAGTTACTGAGTCAGATCGTTTAAATATTAAAAACAATGCGGATGTATTTGCGTTATCAGTTTCTGAATTAAGAGATACTTGGTACAAAACTTCGTATTTATTAGATAGCAAACAAACGGCTAACGATTTAGCCAAGGATCGTTATGATAACTATAAGAATCAACCTTTAAAATATACCTTCCCTACCAATTTTACTGGAAAATTGGAAGATATTGTAGGCAATGTTTCTAACAGACCAAAAGCCGCAATTATCCGTGAAAAAGGATCGAACTCTGAAAGAGAAATGGCTAATGCAATGTATTTGGCTGGTTTTGATGTTAAAGATGTTCATATGACAGATTTAATTTCAGGACGTGAAACTCTTGAGGATATTCAGTTTATAGGTGCTGTTGGAGGTTTCTCTAACTCAGATGTTCTTGGTTCTGCTAAGGGTTGGGCTGGTGCATTCTTATACAATGAAAAGGCTAATGCTGCTCTTAAAAAATTCTTCGAAAGAGAAGACACTTTATCTGTAGGTATTTGTAATGGATGTCAGTTATGGATGGAGTTAGAATTAATTAACCCAGAACATAAAGTTCATGGTAAAATGGTTCACAACGATTCTAAAAAACACGAAAGTTCATTTACTTCTGTTAAGGTTCAAGAGAATAACTCCGTAATGTTATCGAGTTTAGCTGGAACGGAATTAGGTGTATGGATTTCTCATGGAGAAGGTAAATTTAATTTACCAGAATCAGAAGATCAATACAATATTGTAGCGAAATATGGTTACGAAGGTTATCCTAACAATCCTAACGGATCAGATTATAACACAGCAATGATGTGTGATAAAACTGGACGCCATCTTGTAACAATGCCACATATTGAGCGTTCTACTTTCCAATGGAACTGGGCAAACTATCCAGAAGGAAGAAAAGATGAAGTATCTCCTTGGTTAGAGGCTTTTGTAAATGCTAGAAAGTGGATTGAAAGTTTAAAATAATTTTATGAAAAATTATTAGGTTATTTGATATAAAAAACTCTATATTTGTAGATTGATAATATTAGTCTATTTTAGAAGGGTTTTAGATTAATAATATTTTCAAATAAGGCGCGGTTTCGCGCCTTATTTATTTTTTAAGCCTTTTTTCAAGTGTTTTTTTTCTCTTTACCTACATATAAAACACCTATATTTTACTTATATTCACTACTTTAACTTTAAGTAATGAATACCTCCAACCAAACCACGCTACGAACATTAAAAAATTTAAAAAGTCCTAAAGGCACAATACTTCTTGGACATATAAGAGAATTTAAAAAAAAGAATATCCACCTTACTTTAGAAAAATGGGCAAAAGAACTTGGTAAACTCTACACACTAAAATTCGGACCTTCAAGATTGTTAGTTTCTGCTGATGATCAATTTAATAATCAAATACTGAAACAACGTCCTGAAAATTTTAGACGTCTTTCGACAATCAATGAAGTTTTTGTTGAAATGGGACTTCATACTGTTTTTAATGCAGAAGGGGAATTTTGGAAAAAGCAAAGAAAGGTTGTCAACGAATCTTTAAATGTAAAAAGAGTCAGAAGCTACTACCCTATTATTAAAGAAAGAAATCAAAATTTAATCCATAAAATATCTTCATACGCTGAAGATAATCAACCTGTTGAAATACTCAATGAATTCGTGGCATTTACAATTGACGTAACTACTGAAATAGCCTTTGGCTATAAATTAAATACAATTAACAATCAGAAAGATCGCTTCCAAGATGAGCTTGAACTACTCTTTCCAAAAATTAATGAACGAATGTCATCTGCGTTTCCTGTATGGCGCTATTTTCCTTCCAAAGAAGATAAAATGCTAGTTCATTCATTGAATAAAATTAAAGAAATTGTTAATGGTTTTATTCAAGAAGCCAAAACAACACTTGAAAACGACACTTCTTTAGAAAACAATCCAACTAATTTTTTACAAGCAATGCTAATTGAAAGTAAAAAGGAAGGAAGTGTTTTTGATGACAATGTTTTATATGGAAATGTCGTCGCAATGTTACTTGCTGGCGAAGACACTACTTCAAACACCTTAGCTTGGACTCTTTTTTATCTATCGCAAGAACCTCTATTTATAGAAAAAATACGCGAGGAGGCTCAGAATACCTATTCTTCAGATGTTCCAGAAAATTATGAGCAAGTTTCATCACTGAATTATGCTAAAGCGGCTGTACAAGAAGCCATAAGA
The DNA here is from genome assembly GCF_964513065.1 of Tenacibaculum xiamenense. Classification (NCBI taxonomy): domain Bacteria; kingdom Pseudomonadati; phylum Bacteroidota; class Flavobacteriia; order Flavobacteriales; family Flavobacteriaceae; genus Tenacibaculum; species Tenacibaculum xiamenense. Next base: position 200,650 of record NZ_CAZEQU010000033.1, on the reverse strand, counting down.
ATGAATCCAACTACACCAATATTAATTTTTCAAGCGAATAAAGATGTTACTATAGACAACCTTTTTATTCCGAAAAATAAAACGATTATCTTACAAAATAGTTACACCCCAAAAACTGAAGAATACTTTTCTGAACCAGAAAAATTTGATCCTAATCGATGGATTTCTTCTTCATGTCCATACCAAAATCACTCCCCAAAGTCCATTAAAGCATTTGGCGGAGGAGCAAGATTATGTCCAGGTATGCATTTATCTGTTATAGAAATGACGTCAGTAATATCAGGGATTTGCAAGAATTTTGAAGTAAAATTAGAAGGAGATCCAAAAGATATAAAAGGAAATTTTGCCTTTACCGTAAGCCCGGAGAATTTAAAATTGACGTTTAAAAAAAATGGTAGTTAGCGCACTAACTACCATTATATATTGATTAATTTCGAATTCTATTTCGTGATATAATCGATTTTAATTTTTGTTTAACATCTTTTCCAACATCATAAATCATCTGCTCATTACTAGGGAAAGGAACCGCTCTCAATGCTAATAAATTTATAAAGCTATCTTCAAGGGCTCTTCTATCTCCATCGGAAGTAGCATATGTGTGTTCAAAAATGAACTCACTCTGCAATGGAAAAGACTCCAATAACTGCTTGCTGGCGTTATCAAAATATCTTACTTGGCCCACAACCTGAACAGATTTAGATTGAGTAAATCGATAAAAATTACATCTAGCAGTAATAAATTTATCCACTTTAATTTTATTTCCTAAACTATCCTTCTTTACATTACCATTGGCATCAACCGCATATTTAAATCCATCTTTTATTTGTCTTTCTTTCACAAATTCCTTTTCATAAATATGTTCTGGAGAAATAATAATATCTCTAAACAATAATTCGAGTGTATAATCATACTTTAGCCTTGGTTGCATTTCATTATGATATACTGTCCAAAAATCGTTTAAATGATAGGCTTCAAAATTTAACAAGTCGTCCTCTAATCTTGTTGGAATTACCTTATCTGTTTTATTTTCAAGAGAAACAAAAACAAAGTCAGTTCCAATTTGATGGCACTCGTTCATCAAATTTCTAACATCTTTATAATTAGGATTAATTTTATCAATGTATTCAAATTCCTTATAGGCAGCCCTGTAATCCTGCTTATTTCTCGAATCAAAAACAGATTTTGCCCTTACATATAAGTATTCTGATAGATCATTTTTTGCTGCTATAATATCTTCGTCATAATTATTAAAATTAAAAACAGCATTTCTTCCAGTAGAAATAATTTTCAAGGGTAACAATGGTCTAATCTTTTCCTGTCTTCTCTTTAAACCATTATAAACATTAAAGATTTCTTCTAAATTTTCGGGATTGCTATCTCTTCTTAAAAAGTCAATTTTAGAAAGATCTCTTGAAGTTGCTTTAATAAAAGCATCCTGTAGCATAACCACATAAGGTTGATTTTTTTCCTTAAACTTATTACTTACCAACTTTTTAACCGATAACTTTATCGCTTCATCATAGTTTCCTTTATTAATAGCCTCTTGAGTTGATTTTACACTACTACATGCGTAAATCCACAAGCAAACCGCCATCAACAGCATTGTTTTTCTCATAAAATAGTATAGTTTCGTTTATCTGGTGTTTCAAAAAAGATACCAAACTTTTATCATTTGACAAAACTATACTATTTTAAATTTACTTACTAGACCAGATCTAAATAATTGTTTATTTATCTCGATAAAGAATTGTACTATCATTTTTATGATAAGTACTACATTACTTTACTTATTGTAGATTCTCCAATAACAATCCCTTTTTTTAAACTAGCTTCTCCTTTGTACAATATTTTAGCCTCTCCATAAGAAGTTACTTTTACTCTTTCAGAAGCATTTACTTGATAAGTTCCATCTCCGTAAGCGGTTACTTTAGTTTCTTTAGAAGCAATATCATAAGCCATAACTTTACTAGCTCCATAAGCAGTTATTTTTTGTTTGTTTACACTCCCTTTTTCTAACTTCAGATAACTTTCTCCATAAATTGTGGCACTTAATCTATCAACATCTATTTCGTTTATTGTTACTTCGGAATCTCCATAAATGCGAAGCTTGCATTCCTCTTGTTTTACAGGTGTTTCAAAAGTGATTTTTTCTTCTCCTCTTACAGAAAACACTTCAACTTCGGAATACGTTATTGTTAGCACTACTACTCTATTTTTATACAACGGAACTTTTCTTTTATACCCGTCATGATATACTTTCTTATTTTTAGTGTATGTTTTAGCTCCTTCTAAGTATACTTGAAGTGTTCCATTCTTTACTTCATATTTAAACTTATCTCTTGCTACACTAATATCTTCAATTACGATACTAGGAGTGTTTCCTTGTTTAAAAACAGCTTCAATATGTGGACTTACAATAATTTTATTAAAATTCTTATTAAGTTCAATACTTTCTTGAGCGGATGCTATGATACTCATCAAGAATAATAGCACAAAAACAGAGGTGAATTTAAGCTTCATACATTTAGATTTTAATGATTGATATAAAAAAGACAATTCTTTTTTTCATTTGTGACACTTTAACTAACGTTTACTCAAACTTTAAGTATTTGATTAAATTTACTTTAGTAGCTAAATAAGCTTTTACCCCTACAACCATAAATACTAATAGCGTTAGTACAACTGGCGTAATTATATAAGGTGAAAACGGCATATCAATTCGGTATACAAAATTTTCCAACCAGTTTTGCATAAAATAGAAGCTCAATGGAATAAGAACAACAGTAGCATAAATGGCTATTTTTAAAAACACTTTTATTAACTGGAACATAATTTCCTGTACCGAAGCTCCTAATGTTTTACGAATTGCAACCTCCTTTAAACGTTGTTGAATGGTTAAAGTTGCTAAAGCAAATAACCCTAATAAAGATATTAAAATAACGATAGTAGTTAAGATAGTTAACATCGTTTTTTGCTTTTGATATTTTGTAAATGTCCTTTGAAAATTTTTATCCAAAAATTCATGAGTAAAAGGGTAATCTTGTTCAATATTTTGTTTCCAATACTTTTGAACGAACTTAATAGTTTCCTGAATGTTTTCAGGTTTAATTTTAAGCTGGATATTATAAAAATTATACTGTTTCATCCATCCAAAAGTATTCCAGTGAAAAAAGAATGTTGGAGGAATTTCTCTTTGGAGTCCAAATACATGGTAATCTTTTACCATTCCTACAACATTGTACTTATTATCATCTTCAGGAGATAGGTATCCAACTTCTATCTTCTTCCCTATTGGATCATTATAAATTCCTAACCCTTTTGCCATTGCTTCGTTGATCAGAATATTTTTAATAGTGTCTGATGCAAATTTCTCCTGCAAACCTCTCCCTTTTACAATATCTATCTTAACCATATCTAGGTAATTAAAATCAATAGCATTTCCGTTAGAATTCACTACTTTTTCTTTGTAGTTTGTGTTCGTAGAATTTGAACGACCTCCATTTGGAACGAAAAAATTACTGGTAGCCTCTATGATATTTGGGTGCTTTACTAATTCTTCTTTAGCCACTAAATATTTATCATATCTTTCTGAACGATTGTCATTCATTTGTACTAAAAGAACTTGTTTTCCAGAAAAACCTAAGTCTTTCTCCATCATATAATTTACCTGTTTATAGATAATGATAGAAGCTGTAAGGAAAAAGCCTGAAATTAAAAATTGAAGTCCTAACATAATATTTCTTATTATGATTCCTCTTCTACTTCTTGTAATATTTCCTTTTAACACTTCAGAAGATTTGAATCTTGATAGCTTAAAGGCAGGTATATATCCAATGATTAATGATAACACAATGGTGGTTAAAAATATATTAAAGATTACTCCTACTTCATCAACTAACGTAATGTCTTTTATCATAAATTCATTGAAAGAAGGTAATACCAACTCAACTAAAATTAAAGAAAACACGAAAGCAATTGTACCTTGAAGTAAAATTTCGGCAGTGTATTGGGTTATGAGAGAAGACTTTGATATTCCTAATGTTTTTTTCACTCCTACTTCCTTAGCACGTTGCTCTGCAGAAGCAATAGAAAGGTTGATAAAGTTTACACATGAAATGATTAGAAGTAATACTCCAAGTGAAAGTAATATAATAATAAGTTGGTAGTTTCCTTTTCCTTCTGGTCCTGCATCCCCTGTATAGGCTTTTAAACGAATGTCTTCAAAGCTTTCTAAGAGAATTTTTGTTCCAAATTTTTCAGCCCATTCTTCGGGAGTAATACCATCTTCCTCCGCTTCTGGTAGCACTTGATTTTTATACCAAACTTGATTCATTTTATTTTGAATCTCCTCAACTTTACTGTTTTTTGTTGTTTTTACTAAGAGCCCATATGAATAACTCCCCCAGTTCCCTTCTGGATATTCATTAAATTGAATAACCAAATCTGGTTCCATATAGTGCTTTCCTTCTATATTGAAAACAGTAGTAATTGTAAAAATTCTTTCATCAAAACTTAAGGTTTTTCCTATTACGGACGTAGTACCAAAATATTGTTTAGCTAAAGTTTCTGAAATAGCAACGTTGTTCTTTACCTCCTTAAACTTTGCTATTGAGCCTTTTGTGATTTTAAATGGAAAAAAGTCAAAGAAAGAAGCTTGACCTTCCATAATCTTATTTGTATAGTGTTTTTTCTTTCCAGTATCTATAAGTTTTGAGCTATACCACGATCTACTCATATAAATATCTACAACTTCCGGTATGTCATTTTTATAGGCTGGTCCTTCCATTGTGGTACTGGTTGCCCATATATCTCCGTGAGACATATCATGAACTACACGATAAATTTCACTCCTTTCTGAATTTTCTTTGTTATATGATTTTTCATCATTAAAGTAAAGAAGTACAAGAACTAATACTCCTAAACTTAATGTTAATCCTGATATATTTACAATTCCATTTAACCAATTTTTCTTTTGGTTTCTGAAAAATATTTTAAACCATGTTTGGAACATAATTATTCGAATTTTAAATGCTTAATTAAATCTATTTTGGTTGCTTTAAATGCTTTGAATCCTACTACGAGAAATACTAAAGTCAAAAGAATAGAAGGTGTAATTAAATAAGGCCATAAAGGCATGTTGATTCTATAAACAAAATTATTTAACCAACTTTGCATAAAATAATATGCTATTGGAATTAATAAAGCTGAAGCCAACAGCGTTATTTTAAAGAATACTTTAACTAAATGAAACATGATATCATTGACTGAAGCACCTAAAGTTTTTCTTATAGCCACTTCTTTTAATCGTTGTTGTATTGTTAAGGTTGCCAAGGCAAATAATCCTAATAGAGCAATTGTTATTACAATGATAGAAAGGATAAAAAACATCGTTTGTTCTTTTCTATACTTTTTATAGGTCTCGGCAAACTTCTTATCTAAAAATTGATATGTAAAAGGATACTTTGCGTCAATATTGGTTTTCCAAAATGTTTCAATTTCGCTAATTGTTTGATCTATATTATTTGGTTTTACTTTGAACTGAATTGCCGAAATCCATCCTTTTGCATGGTTAAAATCTTCCCAAAGCACCAAAAACATAGGGCTAATTTTAGTATCAAAACCATCAAAGTGATAATCTTTTATCATTCCAATTACCTCTAAAGAAGGCTCTTCATCTTCCTGCCAACCTAATCTTACCTTTTCACCAATTGGTTTTTTATAGATTCCTAATTGCTTTGCAGCTGTTTCGTTTATAATAATTTTATTAATACTGTCCGAGGCTATTTCTTTTGAAAACTTTCTCCCTTTTAATATGGTAAGTTTAGCAAAATCTATATAATCATAATCGATCAGATTAGATGCACAATTGAATTGCTTTTCATTAATTAAATGCCTTAATGAAGTTCCATTGACAAAACCTTCGCCCGGAACGAACATACTTGCTGTTATGGTAGAAATATTTGGGCTTTTTATTAACTCTTTTTTGGTTAACCTATATTTGTCATATTTATTTCCTATGCTGTAAAGGTCTAAGGTAATTACTTGATCTTTATCAAAACCTAAATCCTTTTTCATCATATAATTAACCTGAGAGCTAACAATAAAAATGCTAATTATAAAGAACCCTGAAATTAAAAATTGTAGCCCTAACATAGCATTTCTAACAAAATTTCCTTTTTTACTTTTAGAAACATTTCCTTTTAATACCTCTATTGATTTAAAGTTAGATAAGTACAACGCAGGAGTTAATCCTATTAATAATGACGTTATTACAACTACAATGAATAGTAATGAAATAGACTTTGGCTGTAAAATTGAAATTTTAGTCTGCATGAATTCATTAAAGAAAGGAAGTGCTAGCTCAACAATGATCATTGCAAATAAAAACGAAATTACCCCTTGTATTACAATTTCAGACATATACTGAAACAATAAACTTTTTCTTGTGAACCCAAGAGTTTTTTTCACACCTACTTCCTTAGCTCTTTGATTACCAGATGCAACGGATAAATTAATAAAATTAACGCAAGAAATAATTATTAACAAAGTAGATAACCCAAGAAGAATCATAATTAGTTGATAATTTCCTGTTCCACTTGGTCCAGCTCTTCTAGCAGTAGGATGCAAGTATATAGTATCCAATTTATCTAATAGAATAGTAGGTATTCCAAATTTTTCATTAAACTCTTCAACACTCACCCCTTCTTCTTCAGCAAATCTTCTGTAAACATCAACAAGTATTTGCTCCATTTTTTTCTTTACATGCCCTAAATCACTTCCCTGAGGTATTTTACAAAACAATTCGTGATTGTGATTTCCCCAATGAACTTCAAACGGAGCTTCGAATTGCATTAATAAGTCAGGTTCATAATGAGAGTTCTTAGGAATCTTATATACACAGGTAACAAAGTAATTATCTCCGTTAATCTTTACTGAATTCCCAATCGCATTTTCTCCTTTAAAAATGCGCTCTGCGTAGGCAGTTGACAATGCTATATTGTTTCTTGTTTCCGCGAATTTTTGAGCTGATCCTTGTACAATTTCAAATGGGAAAAAATCAAAAAAATGTGGTTCTGTACTTATTGTCTTATCGTTAAATTCTGAAACATCATTATACTGAACAACTCTACTTTTATAAAACGGCCTTATCATAATGGCCTCTCTAACCTCAGGTATCTCTTTTGGATATGTAAGATACATTCCTGGGTTGACTGTATACCATACTTCTCCTGATTTTGCTTGTTTAATATTTACTCTGTAAGTAATATCCTTATTAGGATTCCATTGATTATAGCTCTTTTCTTCATTCAAGTAAAGGATTACTAAAAGCAAAGCTGAAAATCCTAAAGTTAGCCCAGAGATATTTACAATTCCGTTTAACCAGTTTTTCTTTTGATTTCTAAAAAATATTTTAAACCATGTTTGAAACATATGACCTTATTTGGTTGTTATTCTTTTATTGACTTTTAATACTGATTACTTTACGAGTACATCAATTTTTTGTTCATTCTCTTTTTGCGAAACAATTTCACCGTCCTTTAACGTAACAATTCGTGAAGAAAACTTTGCGTCGTATGAAGAGTGTGTTACCATTATTATTGTTGCACCTGCCGAATGCAATTCAGTAAGTAGTTCCATTACATCATTACCACTCTTACTATCTAAGTTTCCAGTAGGCTCATCTGCCAAAATAATTTTTGGGTTTGTAACTAAAGCTCTAGCAACGGCAACACGCTGTTGTTGTCCTCCTGATAATTGTAAAGGAAAATGTTTTGCACGATGAGAGATTCCCATTCTATCAAGCATTTTGTTAACTCTTTCCTTTCTTTCAGAAGATTTTACTTTATTGTAAATTAAAGGGAGTTCTACATTTTCAAAAACGGTTAACTCATCGATTAAATTAAAGTTTTGAAATATAAAACCGACATTGGCTTTTCTCAAACCTGCTCTTTCTTTTTCACTATATTTTGATACTTCTTCTCCGTCAAAAAGATAGCTGCCATCTTCAGGAGTATCTAATAAACCTATTATATTTAACAGTGTTGATTTCCCACAACCAGAAGCTCCCATTATAGATACAAACTCCCCTTTTTCAACCTTTAACGACAGTCTATTTAAAGCTGTTGTTTCAATTTCTTCTGTTCTATATACTTTTACTAAATCTGTTATTTTTATCATAATTAATATTGTGTTTCGTTTGTTAATTTAATCCCATGTTGAAGAAAAATTACCTGTGGCATTTTCTCCATATAGTTTAATTCGATATGTTTTATTTGAGTTTATTAAAATTGTTTTTTCTATTGATTTAATAGTGTTTATTTCTTCTTTCCAAATACTTTTTTCTTCATGATCAACCAATTGAAAATAAACTTTACCTTTTTCAATTTTAGAATTTATCACGATAGTTAAACTTTCTATATTTTTTATTGGTAATTCTTGTTGTGTGCTGCCATTAAAATCGGTAAAACTAACTTTATATTCATGCTGATCCATTTTCATTTTCCAATTTTTTACTCGAATTCCATTATAACTCGTTTTTGAGCAACTTAAAAAGCTCAACACCAACATAATGATCGATAGTACTTTTAGCGTTTTCATAATGTTTTATTAGTTTTAAAATCTATAAGAAAAGGTTTAAGAGGAACTCCTTTTTCTGTTCTGAAGTTGTTTGAAATTAATATTTGATAGTGTTTTCCAGGTTCTAACTTTACAGGAATCGTCCAAGATTTATTTTGACTCCCCCATTTTCTACCTTTAAGTGTTCCTCCCGGAAAAGCTTCTTTTCCCAATTCCCCAAAATCTACTCCAGTATTATATCCATTTAATGGTTCCGAAAACTCAACAGTGATTTCAGTTATATTAGGACTAACGTTTATATCTTTATTTTGAAATTGTTTTAAAGAAGTTACAACTGGTCTTTTACTTTCAAAGCTATTATATAATTCCTCGAGAGTCCTAGTAAAAACGCCTGTAGAATTAACAAAATTCTCTATTTCAGTTTCATTATTGTAATCCAGTTCAATTAAAGTTTTAATTGCCGTCTTTTTATTTTTGGAACTATTATAGAAGTTTTCACACATCTGAAAACCAATATAATACCCTAAATCTCTTACTTTGAACTCATTTAAATGAGGTTCACCCCATAACCATTTATCTTTGTTCACTGGATAAAACATTTCTTCTTCAAACCTCTTTATTACCTTTTCTTTATTTTTTCTTCCATATTCAATAGCTGGAGCAGCGGAAGGTACGTTCATTACTTTTGTAGAAACAAATTCTGCAACACCCTCATACATAGCTAGTGATAATATATTGTGAACCATCGCTTTCTGTTGCGTATGAACGTATTCATGTACATTCAAGAGAACTATGTCATTAATAGGATTGGAGTCAAAATAGGTTCTTCTTCCCTTCTGAATTTCTTTTGGAAATTCAGAAGTTATTGTAGTTTTATCAGCCATAGCAAACTCACTTCCTATAAGTACTAAGCTATCTAAAGTTGTTCCTGGTGTTCTAAATGCTCCTACTGTAAAATATATTTTCGCAGGTTTCAGTTCTGGATAAATATCTCTTAATTTTTCAATCCCTTTATCTAAATCTTTACTAAACTGATTAGCTTTCAACGTATTCTTTCTAATCGATGACCAAAACAATGGATATTTATTGATAGCATTGATATAATCTGTTGCTGTATAGTTCCTAACAAGCCTAATTGTCTTTAAGCCTTCGGTTCCTTTTTTGAAATACAAACTATCTAGATATTTGTATTGAAGAGTAGAATCTTTAGTTGCCCTTATCTTATCGTAAGCATTCCAAAAATTATCTATATCTGAAGTTATAATATTACTTGTTTTTTGACAGCTTGAGAACATAATAGTTAATATGGTCAATAATAGTTTAATCATGAATATATAGGTTGTTTTCAAATCGTAAATTTTGGCAGTATTCATAGTTGTTTTTAGTATAAATTATCCTTTAATATTAACTTCTTCCACATCTTTAAAATCTTCATAGCCAGAAGTTATCACTCGGTCTCCTTGCTTAAGACCACTTATAATTTCGTAGTAAAAAGGATTCTCTCTTCCTAACTTTATAGTTCTTTTAACAGCCCTGTTATCAGAGTTCAAGACAAAGACCCATTGTCCGTTTGTTTCATGGAAAAACTGGCCTTTTGGTAGTAAAATAGCTTCTCTATTGTTTGACAAGAACACCTTGCTTTTTAAGGTCATTCCTCTCTTTATATCAGCAGATAAGGAATCATTTTGAAATAATAATTCAATCATAAACCTACCATTAACAACTTCTGGGTGTATTTTATGAAGTTTGATATTATAATTTTGGTTATTTGTAGAAACAGTTCCCTTAATATCTTTTTGAAGTTTAGAAATATAGTACTCGTCTACATTAGCAACAAGCTTATATCCATCTAGTACATCAATTTTTCCAACAGATTCGCCTTGATTGTAGTTTTGACCCAAAACTGGATTGAAAGAAGATAATAATCCATTTACTGGAGCCTTTACCACAAAGTTTTCCTTGTTTTTCCTCAACAAATCCAAGCTTTTTTGCATATTGGCAATAGATGTATTTATTCTAGACAGTTGAGTTACTCGGTTTTTCTTTTCTTCATTAACACTCTTCTTAATTACATTGCTCCTCTTTTTCTGAAAAGTAAACTCTTGTTCCGATTTTTCGAAATCATTTTTCGCAACTACTCCTTTATTATATAAGGTAGTGTCAAGTGTGTACTGTCTTTTTGCATTTCTATAATCATTATCAATACCTATTAACTGTTGGTCTAAATTTAATTGTTGGTTAGTGATACTTACTCTTATATTTCGTAAGTTATTTATTTGTTCAACAATTGCCGTTTCTTGAGTTAGGTAGTTTAACTCTGCATTGGGATTGTAAACTTTTAATAAAGGAGTCCCTTTTTTAACTTGCTGTCCACTTTCAACAAATATTTCTGAAACAGATCCTCCTTGAATAACATTGACTAAAACTGATGTTTTTGGCTCAACCGTACTACTAAATAAAATTACATCTTCAAACTCTCCTTCTTTTACTTCGCCAATTATTAACGAGTCTCTGTCAATATTGACTTGTTTCTTTCTTGTTAGATTCATTAAAGTTAGCCCGATGATTAAAATAATAGGAATACTAATAAGTAGCATTTTTTTAACTTTTTTATTTTTTGGTTGAATTAGTTTATCCATTTTTTTCTTGTTTGACCATAGTAAAGCGACAAACATGCCAAGAAAAAAACAAAGTAACAAAACACTGTAAATCAACAACTTAAGCGTTGTAAAGAGAAATCAAGTGTTCATTTATGAACATTTTTTTGTCCGTATTCAAACAAAATATTATTTATGTACTATGAGAAAAAAAGAAGCTACCATATTAATTGTAGATGATGACGATGATATTTTGTTTTCGGCTAGAATTAGTTTGAAGAAATATTTTACTGAAATTATTACTAGTAACAATCCGAAAAAAATAGGAAACCACCTAAATAGCTCTGTTATTGATGTTGTTCTACTTGACATGAACTACCGTGTTGGTTTTGAAGATGGTAAAGAAGGTTTGTACTGGTTAAAGTACATAAAGGAACTCAGTCCTGAAACTACTGTGATATTAATGACGGCATTCGGTTCTGTAAATTTAGCTGTTGACGCCATTAAACAAGGTGCTTCCGATTTTATTTTGAAACCTTGGAATACTGAGAAACTTTACGGTGTAGTAAATGTTGGTGTTGAATTGGCACGCTCGAAAAGAAAAACAGTTCAATTAGAAACCGTTCAGAACCAAGATAATTTAGATTTTCATAAAAAAGCTGGACATATTATTGGTAATTCAGAAGCAATGCAATCTGCCATCCGTTTGGTAAAAAAGGTGGCCCCTACTGATGCCAATATTTTAATTTTAGGCGAAAATGGAACAGGTAAATATGTGTTTGCTAAAGAAATTCATTTGGAATCCGATAGAAAAAATGCCCCCTTTATTCATGTCGATTTAGGAGCATTAAATGAAAATTTGTTCGAAAGCGAACTATTCGGATATGTAAAAGGAGCATTTACAGATGCTCATAAAGACACTATTGGTAGGTTTGAATTGGCCAAAGGAGGTACCATATTTCTAGATGAAATTGGAAACCTCCCTCTTCACTTACAATCCAAGTTATTAACGGTAATTCAGAATAGAAAAATTACTCGTTTAGGAGAAGGAAAAGAAAGGGAAATAGATGTTAGAATTATTTGTGCAACCAATGCTCCTATCCATGAAATGGTTGATGAGCAAACTTTTAGGCAGGATTTACTTTTTAGAATCAATACGATCGAATTAAACCTTCCACCTCTAAGAGAACGACAAGATGACACCTTGTTATTAGCTAATTACTTTTTGAAAAAGTTAAATAATAAATATAGAAAAAGCATCGAAGGCTTTTCAAATGAGGCCATTAATGGATTAAAAAATTACTCTTGGCCTGGAAATATTCGAGAAGTTGAACATATTGTTGAACGAGCTGTAATTATTACCGACGATACTATTATTCAAATCCATGATTTGCATTTTTCCGGAAAAAAAATAGACACTTCGTTAGGTGATAATTTAAATCTTGAAGAAACCGAGAAGTTATTGATACAAAAGGCTCTACAAAAGCATCAAGGGAATATTTCTAGAGCAGCGAAGGATCTAGGTTTAACAAGAGCTGCGTTATATAGACGTTTAGAAAAACATGAGTTATAATGGGAAGACCTCAATATATACAAATACTTATAAGAATTTTACTTCTTACTATTAATGGAGTTGTTCTGGTTAATTTTTTTAGAAACAATTATGTTATCAATGGTATTGGATTTTCCTTAATACTCATTTTTCAAATATTCTTATTTCTAGATTATTTGAAAAAAATTCTTGGCGATATTGAAAAATCAATAGATTGTTTACTTTATGAAGATTATACCAATACAATATCGACTACTAAAAGAAAAAATGTTTTGTATCATAAAACGGCCTTGCTTTTAGAAAAAAATAGAAAGAAAAGTTTACAGAATACTTCGGAAAAGTTAGTATTTACTAATATTATTGAGAGTTTACCCTTTGGTATGTTAATCTTGAGAAAGGATTTTAATGATTCCGTAGAAGTATTTCAGCTAAATCACGCTTTTGTCGATTTTTTGAATATTCCAAAATACTATAAATGGCAGTTGCTTAAGGAAAAAATAGGGCCTCTTAAAGAATTTTTGGTGGATTGGAGAGAAATAAAGCACACGGTTACCATTAGCGTAAATGAAAAGAAAGAAACTTTTTTTCTGAAAACGTCATTGTCACAAACCAATGAACATGAATATTTAATTGTATCTCTGGAAACCATTCAACAGTTAATAGATAAAAAAGAAAAAGAATCTTGGTATAAATTAATGAATGTGATGTCACATGAAATAATTAATACTATTACTCCAATAAGTAGCTTGGCTCAAAACTTAGATTCACTTATTCATGTAGATAATTCGGATGAAACCTTTGAAGAATTATCACAAGGATTAAGAATTATAAAGCGTAGGTCTCAAGATTTAACAACTTTTGTAGATAACTATCGTAAGTTAGCGGAATTACCAATTCCCAAAAAGACAAAATTGAATCTCTCAGAATTGATTAGAGGAGTATTGATTTTATTTAACTCTGAATTTGAGCAAAAGAAGATAAAGGTTTCATTTGATGATATTAGTGATTATTATATTCAAGGAGATAAACATCAAATCGAACAGGTAATCATAAACTTGATTTCCAACGCTATTTATGCTGTTTACAATTGTAAACAATGTGTAATAGAGATTCGACTTGTCCAAAATGAAAAAAGAACACACCTTTTTATTAAGGATAGCGGCGTTGGAATATCTGAAGATATTAAGGAAAATGTTTTTGTACCGTATTATACTACTAGAAAGAATGGTGCGGGAATAGGACTAACTCTAAGTAAAAGTATAATAGAAGCACATAATGGTACTATAAGCTTTGTATCTAATAAAGAATATACTGAGTTTCAAGTTACCTTTTTATAGTTTATATATGTAATTTACATTTGTAAACAGACTTATACTGTACATCATTATGTTTTTATGGCGTATTCTATTAATATTTATAGCTTATAACATTCAATAAGGAGCAATTATTTAATATATAGCCACTATGCACCGTGTTATGTGTATATATACTCACCTTTGTTACTCTTATTTGGTAATATAAGTCTATATAAAGCTGTTTAATATCGTTTTCCCTCCTATATTCTATATAAAAAAGTTCTTACAAGTTAAGAGAGCTTTTTATATAACGATATAATCTATTTTCAATTTTTTAAAGACCATACTAGAGGTTTAATACAATTGTAAACTCTATAAAACATATCTACTCCTCGTTAAGTGATAGTTACAATTGTAAAACAAGTAAAAATAGGAATTACTCCCTACTGTATAGTTTTTTCTTATACAAAACATGTAACTTGCTGTTTTTAAGGTTATTATATATCATTACATCAAGTTTTTGTTTAATATAATAAGTTCATTTATAAGAATTTAGAATTATTTGCGGTTATAATAAGTTTTATTTACATTTGTATACTAAATAAAGTTGTTACAATTGTGAATAGATTAGGATTTATAGAAAGAATAAAAGAAGTTATCAGGTATTATGGTTTAACATCGTCAACTTTTGCTGATAGTATTAGTGTTCCAAAATCAAGTATTTCACATTTAATGTCTGGTAGAAATAAACCTAGCTTGGATTTTGTTTTAAAAATTATTGACAAATTTCCAGAAGTTGACCTCTACTGGTTACTAAATGGTGAAGGCGATTTTCCAAAATCAAAACAAAAATTTGAAAAACCAACACACGAAATAAAACAAGAAATAGCCACGGAACCACCAATCACAGAAACAGTAAATACTGAAAACACACAAGATGTCCCTACTCTTTTTTCCGATAATAAGCTGGATAATAACACGAAGAACATTGAGCAAAAAGCTATAGAAGTTAATACTGGAAAAAAGTTAATTAAAGTGATATTACTATATAACGATGGTAGTTTTGATGAGTTCAATAAATAAAATAAACTTTCATAGTTATGTTAACTATTTTTCAATCTTAATTAGTTTCGTTTTCTCGTAGTAATTACTCTCTTTGGTATTATATGATTCTTTATGACTCAAACATAATAATTGAACCCATAGTTTTAGTTTTAGACAAATTATTCCATTTTTCTGTTATCCGAGGACTAAAATTGGTTGATTTTAAAAATTCGACGTAAAAAAACGAACTCTATAAATTATACATACATCAACTAAAACTCCATTAAAACTAAAAAAAACCAACTGAAACTTTACTAAACCTAAAGAATAATAATTTATTAGCAATTCTATTATAAATAACCCATTCATTAAAAAACTCAAAATTGAATATACTGGACAATGATCCATATTGTATTCAAATACGCCATTCTCAGAGCCCCTAAAATCTTTTATTTCTAACTTAATCACTGTCTAATTTTTACATTAGAAATATTTAACTCTTAGTTTATTCATTTTAATGGTGGGCAAAATAAAACAATCGCCCAAATATTATTTTGAACGATTGTTAATAATTACATTATATAGCTTAGTCTTTTTATGATTTCATTTATTGTTCTCTATATGCTGAGAAACCACTATGAAACTTTAACAAATTTATTTTAAGAAAAGACTCTTATATAAACTTATCCAATGAATTACATATCTAAATCTGGATATGGATTCGCTATGGCTAAACAGTGACAATATACAGTTTTAAGAACTCCATTAATTAATCGAGTGTAGCAGGTGTATCTTGTTCCCTCTGGACAATTTATTGCACCACCGTTAATTTTTTTTTGATCTGCTTTATTTAAAACAGCACCTAAATTTGAAATAGATTTTAACATAATAATTAATTTTAAATTACCCTACTCTTTTTAAGGCTTTTCGGTAACGCCTATGTCATACTATATCTACACGAAAAAGGTCTATATAGTTTTTCATAACCTCATAATTTTGAGTTTGTTATAAAATTATTTCAAATTGTTTACTAAAAAATAGCGAGTTTATTTTTGGCAGATTCAAATCAATATGTGAAATAGATGATTAAATATATGCCAAATAGAGTGTTCTATAAAAAGCTTGTTTGGTACGTTCTAACTATTTATTAAAAACGACAACAATTTGTGATGTCTTGAATAATTTAGTTTTATATTATATGTATTTTTGTTTTTTTACTTATTTTAATGAATAAACTACTCCTATCTTCTGAAGTTCAGAGTTTCATAAAAAACAATATAAATACTGATATCAATAAGTTACTTTTAAAGGGTTCTTCTTTTGAAGGTATCTCTGCTCAGGAATTAGTAACTCAAATTATATCGAAGAAAAAGTCAGAAAAAAAATTACCCACATGGTTTGAGACAGAAGGAATATTTTATCCACCAAAGTTAAATATTGAGCAAACGTCATCAGAAATTACAGCAGCTTATAAATCGAATTTACTAAAAGGGAATTCTCTTATAGATATTACAGGTGGTCTTGGAATAGATTGTTTTTATTTTTCTAAAAAGTTCAGAAAAATAATTCATTGTGAAATGAATACTGACTTATCTGAAATTGCTAATTATAACTTTAAACAATTACAAGTAAATAATATAGAAACTATAGCTAAGAATGGTTTATCTTATTTAGAAAATAATAATGAAAAGTTTGATTGTATTTATATTGACCCTTCTAGAAGAAGTGATATAAAAGGTAAAGTTTTCCTATTAAAGGATTGTGTACCTAATGTTCCTGAAAATTTAGAATTTTTATTTTCTAAATCAAATACCATTTTAATTAAAAACTCTCCAATTCTTGATATTAGTTCAACTCTTGAAGAATTAAAATTTGTTAAAGAAATTCATGTAGTAGCAGTAAAAAATGAAGTAAAAGAGCTTTTGTTTTTACTAAAGAAAGATTTTAAAGGAGAAATAATTATAAAGACTATTAATCATTTAACTACTAAAAATCAGAGCTTTAATTTCACAAGAGGATGTGAGATAGATACTGAATATGGTGAGCCACTAACCTACTTATATGAACCAAATTCTGCTATTCTAAAAGCAGGTGCCTTTGATGAAATTGCAAAAGAATATTCGTTGTTTAAACTTCATAAACATTCTCACCTTTATACATCTGAGAAAAAAATACTTGACTTTCCAGGGCGAATTTTTAACATAGTGAAAACTTTTGATTACAACAAAAAGCGCTTAAAGAGAGAAATAAAAGAAGACAAAGCCAATGTTACAACTAGAAACTTCCCAAAATCCGTAGAGCAATTAAGAAAAGAAACCAAGTTAAAAGATGGCGGAGATCATTACATTTTTTTCACCACAAATATTAACAATAAATTAATAGTTATTGAGTGTAAAAAACCTGAAAACGCATAATAATAACAAGCATATCACGTTATAATATTGATAAGTGTCTATATCATGATATGTTATTATATAGGGGAAATAAAAATAACAACATATCGAGAAAACGCCTTGATTTCAAGGCGTTTTTTGCATGCTGTCAAACATTTATTAAAGAGCATCTTTCATGATTAACTCCACAACTTCAGGATTTAATAAAGTAGAAGTATCTCCTAAATTACTAGTATCCTTTGAAGCTATTTTTCTCAGTATTCTTCTCATGATTTTACCACTTCTAGTTTTAGGCAAACCAGGAACAAACTGTATTTTATTAAGTTTTGCTATTGGACCGATATGATCAGTTATAAGTTGGTTAATTTCCGTTCTTAAATTATCACGGTCTCTCACCTCACCTGTTTCTTTCAAAATTACATAACCATATAATGCATTCCCTTTTATATCATGAGGAAATCCAACAATTGCAGATTCAGCAACAGCTGGGTGTTCATTAATTGAATCTTCAATAGGCGCTGTTCCTAAATTATGACCGGAAACAATAATAACATCATCCACTCTACCTGTAATTCTGTAATATCCTACTTCATCACGTAAAGCGCCATCACCTGTAAAGTACTTATTCTCAAATGCTGAGAAGTAGGTATTTTTATAACGCTCATGATCTCCCCAAATCGTTCTGGCAATCGATGGCCAAGGGAATTTTATGCATAGCCTCCCTTCTACAGAATTTCCTTTAATTTCATTTCCGTTCTCATCCATCAATGCAGGCTGAATTCCTGGCATGGGTAAAGTAGCATAAGTTGGCTTTGTTGGTGTAGAAAATGGGATCGGTGAAATTAAAACTCCACCCGTTTCAGTTTGCCACCAGGTATCTACAATCGGACATTTTTTATCTCCAATATTATCATTATACCAGTGCCAAGCTTCCTCATTAATTGGTTCACCTACAGTCCCTAATATTCTTAAACTACTTAAATCGTACTTATTAACGAAATCTAAATTTTCTTTGGCCAATGCACGAATCGCAGTTGGAGCTGTATAAAATTGAGTTATTTTGTGTTTTTGAACAATTTCCCAAAAACGTCCATAATCTGGATATGAAGGAACTCCTTCAAACATTACTGTAGTTGCTCCATTTGCTAAAGGACCATAAACTATATAAGAATGCCCCGTAATCCAACCAATATCGGCAGTACACCAGTAAATATCGTTTTCTTTATACTGAAAAACATTCTTAAAAGTATAGGCTGTATAGACCATGTAACCTCCAGTGGTATGTAGCATTCCTTTAGGTCTACCTGTTGATCCTGAAGTATATAAAATAAACAAAGGGTCTTCAGCGTCCATTATTTCTGCATCACATTCACTAGATGCTTCATCTAAAAGAGGTTGTAACCAGTGATCTCTGCCACTTTTCATTTCAATATCAGAATTTATTCTTTTAGCAACAAGAACATTTTCAACTGTAGTACATTCTTCCAATCCTTCATCAACAATTCCTTTTAAGTCAATAGTTTTACCTCCTCTATACGATCCATCTGAGGTGATTACCATTTTTGCCTGGCAATCATTAATTCTCGTTGACAACGCCGTTGATGAAAATCCAGCAAACACCACCGAATGTATAGCTCCGATTCTAGCGCAAGCCAAAACTGACACAGCCAATTCAGGAATCATTGGTAAATAAATTACAACACGATCTCCCTTTTGTATTCCTTTAGATTTTAATACATTAGCAAACCTACATACTTTTTCATGAAGTTGTTTATAGGTAATATGTTGTGCTTCTTCTTTTGGATCATTGGGTTCAAATAAAATGGCTGTTTTGTCTCCTCGAATGTATAAATGCTTATCTAAACAGTTTTCAGTAATGTTTAATTTTGCTCCCTGAAACCATTTAATTTCAGGCTTACTAAAATCCCATTCTAATACCTTGTCCCATTTTTTTCTCCATAGAAAATGTTCTTCTGCTACCTCTTCCCAAAAAACTTCTGGGTATCGAACAGATTTTCTATACACTTGAAAGTATTCTTCTAAGTGTTTTATATGATAATTACTCATATCAAATTATTTTTCAGGTTAGTAATATTTTTTAATTAGTCCGTTTCTATAATCATTGTTTCTACTTTTTCTATCAATTTTTTCACTGAAAAAGGCTTAGTCACATAATCATCTGCTCCTAACTTCATTCCTTTTTCAATATCATTTGTTTTACTTTTTGCCGATAAGAAAATGACTTTAGCATTCTTTAAATGCTCCACCTCTTTTATTTTTTTTAGAGTTTCATAACCGTCCATTTTAGGCATCATAATATCTAGCAATATTATTTGAGGAGATTGCTCTTTTGCAATCTCAAATGCCTCAGTACCATCTCTTGCTATAAATACATCGTACGATTTCTTCTTAAAAGCATATTCTAATGACATAACAATATTTGGCTCATCATCAACTATTAAAATTCTTTTTGTTCCCATATGTTTTTTGGTAATGTAAATACTAATCTTGCCCCTTTTTTAATGGTTTGATCTACCCAAATATTTCCTTGATGACTTTCTATAATTTTTCTACAAATAGCTAATCCAAATCCACTACCCTGTGGTTTTTGAATATTTTGATTTTTAGATTGATAAAATTTATCAAATATATACTGATCATCTTCTTTAGGTATCCCCTTACCATTATCTTCTACAATAATATGAATTAGTTTTTCATTATTTTCCAAAAGTATTTTTATCTTTCCCTTAATATTTTCAACAAATTTCAATGAATTTGACAAAAGATTTATCAATACCTGTAAAATTCGGTCTTCATCATAAAAAGCATAACCATCTTGATTTCTTTTAAATTGAATATCAACCTGCTTTTTATCTGCTAAATGCTGAATACTATCGATAGATTTTTGAATTGTTTGATTCATATCTCTTTTGGCAATATTAAGCTCCGTTCTATTAGAAGAAAGCTTTTCTAAATCCAAAATATTATGAATTAGTGTTGCCAATCTATCGGTATCTTCAATAATATTTTTTAAGAATTTTTGCCTCATTTCAGGAGGCATATCATCATCACTAAGAATTTCTGATGCTGCTTTAATTGAGGTGATAGGAGTTTTAAGCTCATGAGCTACAGTATCTAAAAACTCATCCTTTATTTTATCCTGTTCTCTTAACTCTTCATTTGCTTCTTGCAATTGATTTGTCATTATAGATAATTCCTCTGACTTTTCAATAAGCAGTTTATTATTCGCTTTTGTTTCTTTACTTTCTTCTAAAATTTCTAAAACTTGAAGTAAACTAATAGGTTTCTCTTTAGTAACATGGGTAAGTAAAATTTTAGCAGAAACACTCCCTAATGAACCAGTAAGTAATTTTTCCGAAAAATTAATCAACCTTGAATCAGCCTTTTGTTCTTGTTCAGAAATGCCATATTTTTTATTAAAAATAGATAACGCTCTCTTGGTTCTAGTTTCTCCTAAAAATCGTATCAATAAACGTCGAATATCACTTACATATGCCTCTCCTTTCCATATAAAAGCTTCTTCCTGCAAATTTTCATAATTTTCGTTATTTACAAACATTTCCGCATAATTACGCTCCCTGTAATTCCCTTTAACTAATAGAGAGCCAACAACAAAAACCAGTGTATTAAAACTCATACTCCATAAAAAAGCATTGCTTTCTGGAGTTAAATATTTAATTCCTAATAACTGTGAAGGCTTTAAATACTCAATGCCAAATAAACCTTTATGAATAAATGAGATATTTAAGCCTAAAGAGTGGTTTACAATTGGAATTAACAAAGTATATATTACCACTAATAAACCAACTATGATTCCCATGTTAGCCGCTTTTGAGGCTCCTCTTTTCCAAAAAAGACCTAAGAAAAAAGAAGGAGCTAATTGTGCGATGATCACAAAAGAGATTAACCCTATAGAAAATAAAGATAGTTGCTTAGAAAACTGGATGTAAAATAGATAAGCAAAAATGATAATTATAAAAATAGATAAGCGTCTAATGTTTTTGATGTTTTTAGCATTCTCAACAGAGTTACTTTCAACTAATTTTTTCAAAAAACCGTATGGAATAATAATACTATTACTCACCATCGTAGAAAGCGCAAGAGTTGATACTACAATCATTGATATAACCGCCGAAAATCCTCCCATAAAAACTAATAAAGCAAGAAAAGTGTTTTCGGTATGTAAAGGAAGTAACAACGAATAATAATCGCTATTTACACTTGATGGAAGTCTTAAATTACCTGCCCAAGCAATGAATATGACAAAAACATTGAAAAGCAACAAATAGAGAGGAAACATCCAAATTGCCTTTTTGATGTCTTTTACATTCTGGTTTTCAATAACAGCAACATGAAACTGACGAGGTAATAAGAAAATGGCAAAAAAGGATAAACATATGGTAAACATCCAATTAAAGCCATTATCTAAACCACCAAAAGAGCTTAATTCTTTAAAACCTTCTAATAATGAAGCTTGGTTATAAATATCTTGAGTACCATCAAAAAGATAAAATACTACATAGAAACCAATAACAAGAAAGAAAACAAGTTTAAGAATCGATTCCACGGCAATGGTTACCATAATTCCACGCTTTCCTTTTGAAGCATCCGTTAATTGAGTACCAAAAAAGACTACAAATACGGCAATAATTAAGGCTATATATAAAGTAGAATCATCTAGAATTCCTGTAGCAATGTATCTCTTGGAAGACATGATTGAAAATGTTTCTGAAACTGCCTTAAGTTGCAAAGCAATGTATGGAATTATAGCTAGTAAACAAGTGACTGTTACCAAAGCACCTAAAAACCTGTTGTTTCCATAACGAAGAGAAATAAAATCTGCAATACTTGATATTTTATGTTGCTTAGATATTTTTATGATTTTCTGCATAATTACCAACCATAGTGGCATGGCAATAACTGGCCCTAGATAAATGGTTAAAAAGCTTATTCCTGATTCCGCAGCAATTCCTACGCTTCCATAAAATGTCCATGCTGTGCAATATACAGCTAGAGAGAGAACATATATGTATGGATTATTAACCCATTTTTTACGCTGTTTTTTTTCAGCAGTATAGGCTAGTAAAAACAGAAAGCCCAAGTAGCAAATTATGATAAAAATTAGTAGATAATTACTCATAAAACCTCTTCAATACAATATGGGTTAAAACAATGGTTAATAACCAATTCACAAATATGTATACATATATTGATGGGAAGCCCAGAACGTTGGATGATGAATCAAAAATAGTAATGAAAGGCACATTCCAAGCCAAAAAAAGAAAGATAGAAATTACCACTAGTTTTTGTTGATGGCGCTTTTTCATTGTGAATAGTTTAGTCGTTTGCTCAATTTACAAAAACGGTATGGCAAATTAAAATTTACCATTCCGTTTTATAGATACCAATAATATTTAGGGTTAGTGGGAAACAGCTTCTCCTGCTCCACTTGGTATTCTTATATTTTCTACAATTTCTTGAACCTCATGTGGTGGTTCCTCGGTAAACTTATTCACCACAATAGCTACAACAAAGTTGACAACCATAGCTATAGACCCAAATCCTTCTGGCGATATGCCAAACCACCAGCTCGATTTCAATCCTGCAACAGCGGCTTTTCCTCCATCAAAAATTCCAAACTTGAATTTAAGCATATAGAAAATCATCAATGAAATACCGACAATCATTCCTGCAACAGCGCCTTTACTGTTCATTTTTTTATAGAATATTCCTAAAATAATAGCAGGGAAAAATGAAGCAGCAGCCAATCCAAAGGCTAAGGCAACCACGGCGGCGACAAATCCTGGCGGGTTAATACCAAAATACCCTGCAACAATAACAGCTCCTACAGCTGAAAGACGTGCAGCCCATAATTCTCCTTTTTCAGAAAGATCAGGGTTGAATACATTCTTTATTAAATCATGCGAAACAGATGAAGATATTACAAGAAGTAATCCAGCCGCAGTTGATAAAGCTGCAGCAAGTCCACCAGCTGCTACTAGAGCAATAACCCAAGCAGGTAAATCTGCTATCTCTGGATTAGCTAATACCATAATATCTCTATTAACGGTTAACTCATTGGTTGCAGCTTCGGCCACATATTGAATTTTACCATCTCCATTTTTATCTTCAAAAGTTAATAAGCCTGTAGTTTCCCATTTTTTAAACCATTCTGGCATATCAGCATATTCCTTGTTACTTACTGTTTCAATTAAGTTGGTCCTAGCAAAAACTGCTACTGCTGGCGCTGTTGTATACAAAATAGCAATAAAAAGTAAGGCTAAACCAGCAGATTTTCTTGCATCACGAACTCGTTTTACAGTAAAAAACCTAACAATTACATGAGGAAGTCCCGCAGTACCCACCATTAAAGCTAATGTAATTGCAAATACATCAACTAAACTTTTTGAACCATTCGTATATTCTGCGAAACCTAATTCAGTAGAAAGTCCATCTAATTTATCAAGAAGATAAGTTCCATCTTCTAAAGTACCTCCCATTCCTAATTGCGGGATTGGGTTTCCCGTCATTTGAATAGAAATAAAAATCGCAGGAACCATAAATGCGAAAATCAAAACACAATATTGAGCAACCTGCGTGTAAGTAATACCCTTCATACCACCTAACACAGCATAGAATAATACAATGATCATTCCTATAATTACTCCAGTATTAATATCTACCTCAAGGAATCTCGAAAAAACGATACCAACACCACGCATTTGTCCTGCGACATATGTAAATGATACTATTAAAGCACAAATTACAGCTACCACCCTAGCGGTTTTTGAATAATAACGTTCTCCAATAAAATCGGGAACCGTAAATTTTCCAAATTTCCTGAGATAGGGCGCCAATAACAAAGCCAAAAGCACATATCCTCCTGTCCAGCCCATTAAATAAACCGCTCCATCATATCCAGCGAAAGAAATTATTCCCGCCATTGAAATAAAGGAAGCCGCTGACATCCAGTCGGCTGCGGTAGCCATACCATTGGCCAAAGGAGATACTCCTCCTCCAGCAACATAAAATTCTTTTGTTGATCCTGCTCTCGACCAAATGGCAATAGCTATATATATACCAAAGGTGATGAACACTAATATATAAGTCCAAGTTTGAACACTCATTGTTTTTTTAATTTAAGTTAGTTAATCTTCGTCGTATCCGTATTTCTTATCTAGTTTATTCATGAGTCTTACATAAACGAATATTAAAACAACGAATACATAAATTGACCCTTGTTGAGCAAACCAAAATCCAAGCTTAAAACCGCCTAATTTGATTGAGTTTAAGGTGTCTTTTAATAAGATTCCTGCCCCATAGGACACAATGAACCAAATACTTAACAATATGGTTAAATACTTAAGATTTTCCTTCCAATAGGAAGTTGCTTTTTGTTGATTTTCTGACATGATGTAGTTTTTAAAGATATATCATTGCTTGTAGTGTAATTACTCCTGCGCTATCGGCATTCCCTACCTTAGAATTTGCATATTCAAGTGTTAGTTTTGAATGGTGTCCAGTCATAAATACATTTGCCCCAATTCCAAACCTGTTATAATTATCATTAATTGCATCAATTGAACGATTTTGATATGATACGTATGGCTGAAAGCGGGTTTTATCTTTTTGGCCAGGAATTAAATATCCAACATGACTATAAATCATATTTCCTGTGGCGTATGGTCCGAAATTATAATTTTCTCCATAATCATTACTTTGAAACACTCCATAAGCAGTTATTGCCGAACCATTGCTTCCTATTGGAGCATCATAAAATGCGTCAAAAGCAAATATACTTACATCATCACCTTGCCCATCGGCTTGGACCACACCATTAGGATGATTAAAGAATCCAGCTCCTATATTAAATACTTTTTTACTACCAATATATGTTCCTACTTTATAAGGTAAAAAATTTGACTCTTGATCCAAAAAGTTATAGTCTACATACCCTTGAAAAACTTTACCGGCATCAGCAGAACCTAAAATTCTTCTTCCACCATAAACAGTAGTGTTATCTACTCCTGGATCTCTATTATCAAGCGTACTTGAGCCTGCCTCATTTACTGCAAATCGATATTGTAATTTACCCAGTTTACCTTTAACATAAACACCAATATGCCTTGCAAATTGATCAGATAAACCAATCGTTGCCCATGATTCTCTATTGTTATCAAGCGTTAGCATGTTTAATGTGCTTTGATTGTTTAAGCGAGAAATTCCATTCCAATAATGTAAACCAGCACCTGCTGAAATTTGATCTGAGAGCTTCCACTCACCCCAAAAACCATGAAAAAATAACTGAGAACGATCACCAGCACCAATGGGATGTTGATTTCCACCGCTTAAGCTATTCAAACCAAAATGAGTTAAGATTAAAAATTTTTTATTTAGCTGGGTGAAGGTTAGTATTCTTGCTCTTCTCACACCAAAGTTTAACTTAGCGGTATTATCCGATACGTTATCATTGTACTGTGCCCAAAATTGACCCCAAGCAATAATGCGAAGATATTTAGAGCCGTCTTCATTGAACTTTATTTTATAGCCTCCGGTATATTCTGTATTCCCCTGTGAATAAACTGAAAAGGAAACTATGAAAAAGAACAATTTTAATATTAATACTCTTTTCATAATTAAATTGTTAGTTAACATTTAGTTGATTACTAACATCTTAAAAAAAGAGAATAAAATGAAAAGTGATATACTTATTTGTAAAATTAATATACTTAATCTTTAAATCTTTCCCATTTTATAAGCATAAACTTATCTCCCAACTCAGTAATTACTACTCCTGCTCCTTTAATATTATCGATACTCGAAAAATACTTTTGGAGTTCATCATGGTTTAATATTTTGTAAGAAGGATGGTAATTCCCTTTGTAAGGACGCTTAATTCCATATTTCTTTACCCAATTCATTATAGACACATGCGAAACACCAAGAATTCGTTCTATTTCTCTATAAGTTAATCCCTCTAAGTATAGCTGTAAAGCCTTATTTACATAGTAGTCATCAATCTTCTTTCCTAATTTATTAACCGTAAAATAATAATTACAAGATTTGCATTTATATCGCTGTCTTTGTTTAATAACACCAGCTTTTATAACATTATCCGAAGAACAATTGGGGCAGATATTCATTATATATATTTATTTAGCATAAATATATCAAATTAGCATATATTTTAACAATTATTTCAAATTTATATTGAAATAACTAATTATGCATGTTCCTTTTAAGTAGAAAATTAGTGGGGTTATGAAACTACTTATTCATATTTGAATGGTAGTAATCAATTATCTTATCGATATTTTTAATAGATTTTTGAATCCAATCTTTATAGGTGTCAAGTTTTTCCTGATCCGTAAGCTGCCAATTAATGCCTGAATTTCGTACTCTACTAGTAACATCTTGTAAAATAATAGCTGCAGCTACAGAAATATTAAGACTCTCTGTAAAACCAACCATTGGAATTTTTAAAAAACCATCTGCGTGTTCTTTTACATAATCAGAAATTCCTTCTTTTTCTACTCCAAATACAAAAGCTGACTTTTTAGAAATATCAAAATCAGGCAAATAACAGGAATCATTATGAGGTGTTGTTCCAATTATTTGGTACCCTTTACTTTTCAAGTCTTCTAAACATTGCTTGGTATTATCTCCATCACTCTTATAACGATGAATATCGAGCCATTTTTGACTTCCCTTAGCAACATGTCGTGAAACTTTATTTGTGTAGCGGTTTTCTATTGCATATACGTCTTGAATACCAAAAATATCACATGATCTAACTACCGCACTAGCATTATGAGGTTGGTATATATCTTCCAACACTACGGTAAAATGCTTTGTTCGCTCTCCTAATACTTTCTGAAACAAGGCCTTTCTTTTTTCGGTAACATAGCCTTCTAAATATGTCAATAAATCATGATCTATCATGCTACAAACATAGTAAATTTTCCTATTTTTAAACTCTTAGTCAATCTAACTTAGCAAGCATCCATTTAGTATGTAGGTTTAAGTTATTTTTACACACCGATATTTAATAGTATTAACTCTTAATAAAATAAATTTATGAAAAAGCAATTAGTAGTCCTTACAGGTGCTGGAATGAGTGCTGAAAGCGGAATAAACACTTTTAGAGATGCAGATGGTTTATGGGAAGGTCATGATATTTATGAAGTAGCTTCTCCTATCGGGTTTAAAAACAATCCAGAATTGGTGTTAGATTTTTACAATCAACGACGAAGCCAATTACTTACTGTTTCTCCAAATACAGGACATGAGAACCTTGTTTCACTTGAAAAAAACTTTAATGTTCAAATTATTACACAAAACGTAGATGATTTGCATGAACGTGCAGGTAGTTCGAATGTTATACATCTCCATGGCGAATTACGAAAGGTTAGAAGTACATCGGATAAGGATTTGGTTTATGATTGGGATAAAGATATTGTATTAGGTGATTTATGTGAGAAAAAGTCTCAATTAAGGCCTCATATTGTATGGTTTGGAGAAGATGTACCATTATTGGAAAAAGCTGCTGAAATTACAATGAAGGCAGATATTTTAGTTATTATTGGTACTTCTATGCAAGTATATCCGGCAGCAAGTTTAATAGAATATGTTGCTCCCAACACACCCATTTACTTTATTGATCCAAAACCCGCAATTACAGAAAATTCGTTCAACAATTTAACCATTATTAAAGACGTTGCGAGTTCTGGTACTACTGAATTACTTAAAATTTTATCTCACAACGAATAAAGTCAAAATAATTATACTAAACTATATAAATAGCTTCTCAAATATTCTTGAGAAGCTATTTTTTTAATTATAACTCAATGGATTCATACAATCCTTTTGGAACAGGGCTATATGAGTTCATTTGAAGATTAACCGAGCCACGCCCACTAGTGAGTGTTCTAACTGTAGAGATGTATCCAAAAGTTTCCATTAGAGGAACCACTGCTACAACCATTTGTTTTTGACCATTTTCACTAATAGACTTTATAATTCCTCTCCGACGATTAACATCTCCAGTTATTTTTCCTAAAAATTCATCAGGACAAATTATTTCTGCTGTCATTATTGGCTCTAACAATTCAATGCCTGCATTTTTTGCAGCCACTTTAAAACCTTGCATGGCAGCTATTTCAAAATCTAGTCCGTGAGAATCTTCTTCATGGGTGCTTCCGTCGAACAAAACTACTTTCATACTTTCAAACGGATACCCTAAAAGTACTCCATTTTTCATCGCTTGATTAAAGCCTTTTTCAACGTAAGGTATAAACTCTTTCGAAATTACCCCTCCTTTTATTTGATTAACAAATAATAATCCTTTTTTGCCATCATCTCTAGGACCAATTTCAAAAGATATGTCGGCAAATTGACCACTACCGCCAGATTGTTTTTTAAAAACTTCTCTGTGCTTTGACGTAGCCACCAATTGTTCTCTATAAGAAACTTTAGGGTCTCCTTTATTGATTCCGACACCATATTCGCTTCTTAACGTCTCTAAGCGCACTTCTAAATGTAACTCTCCCATTCCCATAAGTAAAGTTTGACCAGTTTGCTCATCTATTTTTACTTGTAGAGAAGGATCTTCACTTACCATTTTAGCCAACGCATCTCCAAACTTCTTTTCATCATTTTTGGATTTAGGCTCAATTGCCAAACTAATTACAGGCTCTGGAAATTTAATGGCTTCCAGCATAAAAGGAGCATTTAATTCGGTTAATGTATCACCAGTAGTTACATCTTTTATACCTATAATACCACAAATGTCTCCAGCATTAGCACGTTCCATTTCTACCATTTTATCAGCTTGAACTCTAATAATACGACTTATACGTTCCTTTTTACCAGTTCTTGGATTTAGTAAGAACGTTCCCGGTAAAATAACTCCAGAATAAATACGTGTCATAGCCAATTTCCCTATATACTTATCTGTCAAAACCTTAAAAACAAATGCCGTACATACTTCATCATCTTGACGTTTTCTTATTTGCGAAATTTCCTCAGAAGGATTAAAACCTTTAACAGTTTCAATATCTAAAGGAGAAGGCAAATACATACTCACGGCATTTAACAAAGGTTGAACACCTATATTTTTAAAGGCAGATCCACATAATAAAGGAATCGCTTTTCTTCCTATGGTTATTCGTCTCAAAGCATTTTGTACCATACTTTCTGTTATCTCATCTCCCTCAAGATAACGCTCCATAAAGATATCATCATGCTCAGCGATATTTTCGAATAATATATTCTTAAACTCAAGAGCTCTTTCCTGATATTCTTCTGGGACTGATTTTGAATTCCATGTTTGCCCCGAATCCAAAACATTCCAATAAAGAGCCCTTTGTGAGATTATATCAATAACACCTTCAAAATCATCACCACTTCCAATAGGGATTTGAAGTACTAGAGATTTCACATCAAAAGTACTTTCAATCTGCTTTACGGTTTTATCAAAATCGGCTCCAATCCGATCCATTTTATTAATAAATCCTATTTTAGGTACTTCATATTTATCAGATTGTGTCCATACTGATTCTGATTGGGATTGAACACCAGATGCCCCACAAAATATAGCAATTGCTCCATCTAATACTCTGAGCGATCTTTCCACTTCAACAGCAAAATCTACGTGACCTGGAGTGTCAATAATATTAATATCGTACGACTCTTCATTCAATTTCCATTTAGTAGAAATAGCCGATGACGAAATAGTTATTCCTCGTTTAGATTCTTGAGGGTCGCTATCGGTAACGGTATTACCTTCATCAACATTTCCAAGTTTATGAATAAGTCCAGTATAATATAGCATCCGCTCAGTTAAGGTGGTTTTACCTGCATCAACATGTGCTATTATTCCAATATTTCTAAGATTTAATTTTCGTTTCATCATTATAAATTTAATAAAAAAGCCTCCCTAAAAAGAGAGGCTAAATTTTGTTTGAATAAAGACATTAGTTACCTCTCCCGAATATTTCGGATTGAAAAAAGCAATATTGTTAATAATAGTTTCAAAGCTTTATGTTTAGGTTTTAATGTCTGTTAATAAATTAATTTGCTATTCTCTTTAAGTAGGTAGCATAAAAAAACCTCTCTAAACGAGAGGTTTCATATATTATAATTTATAATGATTCTTCTAGCTTAGATTTGTTTTCCTATACTACCAAAATACACAGCTCTTATAGCTCCGTTTAAGGCAGTTACATTAATATTTTTATTTATTACTTTCATTTGTTCTATTTAATAAGAAAACGTTGCAAAACTATAATAAAAGTTTTTAAAAACAACTTTTTTACAAAAAAAATGTTTTAATCCTCTGTAATTAAGCCCTTAAAATATTCGAAAAGCTCACCTTTAGAAATGTTACTTCCTTTTTCTATAAGGTCAAATATTTCTGGATTACGCTCCGCTTGATACAATTTGTTGCCCTGTAAAATTTCAACAGAGGAATCTTGCGTATTCTTTAATAACCATTGGTATCCCTCCTTTTCCATAAAGTTGATACTATTATTGGTTGTTTGAATTACAATTCTGTGGATTTTTTCCTCATCACATTTAAATAAATTGATAATGTTTGATGAAAAATGTTCTAAATATTCTGTTCTTTTCAAAACGTCATCCCAAACAATATCACTAAAAACATTCATTTCTTCTTCAGCGACATGAGGCTTTTCTTTTTTTATTTGATTCCATTCATTTACATCAATACTCTGAGATGCTAAAAAATGAGCAAATTCATCATGTAAACTTTCAAATTGTTCCTTTGTTAATTGTCTATATTTCATTCTTTCTATAAAATAAATAAGAGCAACCAAAGATAAATGATTGCTCTTTAAAATTAAGGGAACTTTTTACAAAAAACTAACGTGTTACCGTTCCAGAAATAGCAGCTACTGGTCCTGCTCCCATAATTAAAGTTTCATGGTGATTTGCATTTGATGGAACCATATGAGCTAAGGGTTTTAGAGTAAAAGGGGATGGACTATTGTCTGGATCCGGTTCAACTGAAATCACGATAGTTGATCCTTTTAAATCGGTTGGGAAGGTTAGTCCCATAGGGGCGTTTTGGATAAAATCTTCTCCTGGATATCCTGGGCCATTATTAACATCTCCTTTAAAAGTTGATGTTGTCGCATTATCATCGGCTGAATCTACAGCTGTAAATGTACCCGTACTTACAGGAGTTCCGTTCATTACGGCCCATCCTTCATATTTCCATCCAGCTGAAAGTGTTGGTAATGTCAAACCAGTGGCAGGAGTTCCACTTGTTAAATCTAAAAACCATACTCCGCTGAATTCGTTGTTATCATCTCCATCTGTTGGAGTTGCCAAAATATATTTTCCTGCTGAATTAGAAAAGTCGCCTACAATTCCAGTTGATGATACACTTGCTGAATTGCTTGAAAAGTCTCCAGCTAAAATTTTGGTAGCTGCTGGAGCAGGGTCAGGATCATTGGCTGGCTCAATTGATAAAACGAATTTTGTAGCCGAAGCCAATGCATTTGATTCTACTGGAAAAGAAGTTTGCGATAGGTTTCCTGAATCGTCTACAGTAAATACACCTGTAGAAACTGGAGCATCATTTACGATAACCCATCCTTCGTATTTATAATCTGAACCAAGATTTTCTAAACCGCTAATATCTAGGGTTAAATTTCTTGTAGTTGGCACCGTGTTGTTGTCATCGTCATCACTACAAGAAGTAAATGTAACTGCTGCTATGGCTAAAAAGCCTAAGAATAATTTCCTCATTGTTTTTGTATTAATATTATATAAAAACAAATTTATTCCAGACTATTTTAATAAAATGTCAGCTAGCTTACACTTATGCTATTTTTTTTAAAATTCTTAGCTCTTTTCTATTAAAATCAATAATACTCTCTTGCTTTAACTCATTCATAAGTGCATTTAAAGTTGGACGAGATGTACCAATTAAAGTAGCTATATCTTTTTGGGTATACGGATGATTTACAACTTGATCGCCCGTTTTTTCACATTCATACCCATAATCTTCACAAAGTTCATTAAAAAACTCTAATAAACGCGTTTTGGTATCTTTAAATAATAATAACTGCAGCCTACGCTCTAATCTTTTTATACGAATACCAATAAACTTATATATTTTAAAGCTAATAGAAGCATTATCTCGCATTAACGAGTACATGGTATCCTTCGAAACGGGGCAAATTAAAGTAGAGTTGTCTATTGATTGTGCAAATTCATTTCTCTTTTCTACTCCCAAAATAGCCTTTTCACCAAACATTTCTCCTTTTGTAAGAATTGCTTTAATAATTTCTTTTCCATCTTCTGTATAATATCCTATTTTAACCTTACCACTGTCAATCAAATAAATTTTATTTGCAGCATCTTCCTCAAAATAAATGTAATCACTCTTTCTATAATTGTTGAATGTATGCTCTTTCTTATATGCAGGATATTTATGAGGGCAAAGTATCTTAAATAGGTTTATATTTTCAAAGTACCAAAAGGTGTTCATAATTCATAGTTTAACTCAATAAATGAGATTAGAATACAACGATATTTATCAATAGGTTTCTCAAAAGATTTCTTGATGCATCCACGAAAAACTCTAGAAGTGAATCGATTTAGTTCAACTATCAATATTAGTCTAAGATAAGGGAAAATCATTACAAAAAAAAACTCTGACTTTCATCAGAGTTTTCTATTTTATTAAATTTGAAGTTTTTATACATTTTGCTTCTTTATTAAATTCAATGCAGATCCTTCCTTGAACCACTCAATTTGTCCATCATTATAGGTATGATTAGCAACAATGGTGTCTTTAGAACTATCTTTATGAATTACCTCTATTGTTAATGCTTTTCCAGGTGAAAATTCATTTAAATCTAAGAAGTTAAAAGTATCATCCTCTTGTATTAAATCGTAGTCATTTTCATTGGCAAATGTTAACCCGAGCATCCCTTGTTTTTTCAAGTTTGTTTCATGTATACGAGCAAAGGATTTTACTAAAACCGCGGCTACACCTAAATGACGAGGTTCCATTGCAGCATGCTCACGAGATGAGCCTTCTCCATAATTGTGATCACCAACAACAATAGTTTTAATTCCTTCTGCTTTATAGTGTCTTTGTACTTTAGGAACAGCATCATATTCTCCTGTTAATTGGTTTTTCACAAAGTTAGTTTTCCTATTATAAGCATTCACTGCTCCAATCAGCATATTGTTGGAAATATTATCTAAATGCCCTCTATAACGTAACCATGGCCCTGCCATAGAAATATGGTCTGTGGTACATTTTCCGTAAGCCTTTATCAATAACTTCGCTCCTTCAATTTTGTCACCTAAAGGAGTAAAAGGAGTTAATAATTCTAAACGTTCTGAGTTTGGATCAACCACAACTTCAACACCACTTCCATCCTCGATGGGTTCAATATATCCAGCGTCTTCAACTGCAAAACCTTTAGATGGTAGCTCCCATCCTGTTGGTTCTTCTAACTTTACTTTCTCACCATTTTCATTGATTAAAGTATCTGTGATAGGATTAAAATCTAAACGACCAGATATTGCAATTGCTGCCACCATTTCTGGAGAGGCTACAAATGCATGTGTGTTTGGATTCCCATCAGCTCTTTTGGCAAAGTTTCTATTAAATGAATGTACAATACTATTTTTAGGTGCATTTTTAGGATCTTCATAACGTCCCCATTGCCCAATACAAGGTCCACATGCATTGGTAAAGATTTTTGCATTTAAATCCTCAAAAACCTTTAGAATCCCATCTCTTTCAGCGGTAAAACGTACCTGTTCAGATCCAGGATTAATTCCGAATTCTGCCTTTGTTTTTAACCCTTTATCTATCGCTTGTTGGGCAATGGAAGCTGCTCGAGATAAATCTTCGTAAGAAGAATTGGTACATGATCCGATTAATCCCCATTCCACTTGCAAAGGCCAATCATTAGCTTTGGCTTTTTCATTCATATCTCCTCCTACCTCAGTTGCTAAGTCTGGAGTAAAAGGCCCATTTAAATGAGGTTTTAACTCATCCAAATTAATTTCTATTACTTGATCGAAATATTGTTCTGGGTTTTCATAGACTTCAGGATCTGCGGTTAAGTAATCTTTTATTTCATTGGCTGCATCAGCAACATCACTTCTTTCTGTAGCCCTTAAATAACGCTCCATTGATTCATCATAACCAAATGTAGAGGTAGTAGCGCCAATCTCGGCCCCCATATTACAAATAGTTCCTTTTCCTGTACAAGACATTGATTTTGCTCCATCACCAAAATACTCAACAATAGCTCCTGTTCCACCTTTTACAGTTAAAATTCCTGCTACTTTCAAAATAACATCTTTTGGAGCAGTCCATCCCGATAACTTACCAGTCAATTTAACGCCAATTAGTTTTGGAAACTTTAATTCCCAAGGCATACCTGCCATCACATCAACAGCATCGGCACCACCAACACCAATAGCTACCATGCCTAAACCACCGGCATTCACTGTATGAGAATCGGTACCAATCATCATTCCTCCTGGAAAGGCATAATTTTCTAAAACTACCTGATGGATAATTCCAGCACCTGGTTTCCAAAAACCTATTCCATATTTGTTTGATACAGATTCTAAAAAATTAAATACTTCATTACTGTTGTTTAAAGCCGTTTGTAAATCTTTTGTCGCACCGACTTTTGCCTGGATTAAATGATCACAGTGAACCGTTGTTGGAACTGCCACTTTATTTTTACCAGCCTGCATAAATTGAAGTAAAGCCATTTGAGCTGTGGCATCTTGACATGCGATACGATCTGGTGCAAAATCTACATAATCTTTCCCTCTAACAAAAGCTTTATCAGTTTTTACATCCCAAAGATGGGCATACAAGATTTTTTCAGCCAAAGTAAGAGGTTTCCCTGTTATTTTTTTAGCAGCTTCTACTCTTTCAGGAAATTTAGAATAGATTTCCTTTATCATTTCAATATCGAAAGCCATATTAATTTTATTATTTTTTGTTACTGTTACGAATTTAGCAAAAAACAACCTAAAAAACTTGTAATTCCTAATTATAAAAGTTATATCACTATCGACTAAAATTATGGTAAAGAATTATTAGTCCCTCCCAATTTACAAGACCAAGTAGGTATAAATAATAAGCTATCAAAAGGCTTATTGTTTTTCAGCTATAATGCTAATTGCTTTTAAAGAAGATTGATATTTTCTAAAAATTTTACGCATTGCTAGAATTCGTTTTCGCTCTTTTGGGTGTGTTAATATGTTTAATACAATTCTTATAGTTCTCATGAGCCCTTCATCGTCTATAACTCTTTTAGGTTCTAAAAGATGCATCTCATTCGATTCTATTTTAATAATTTTAAAACCTTGTTCCTTCAATAAATGGCACCACTCGTCTATAGTTAAAGGCCTTGCATTTACCTTTATTACTTGAGCCAATTCTCGTTGTATTTTGGCTTTCTTTTCTTTCGAAATGTCATTAGGACTTAAAGCCAATTCATGAATTCCATACAGACCTCCTGATTTAAGTATTCGGTGAGCTTCTTTTATTATTTCAGATTTTTTATGGTCAGCTTGCATGGTTAACATTGCTTCTCCATAAACTTTACTATTCGTCTCATCTTTTAAATTAGACTTAGCTGCACTTCCTACAACTATTCTTCTACCTTTTCCATTTAACGTCTTGCGAAGTATATGAGCCGCGTCTTCATTAATTTCGATCCCTGTATAAGCTTTTGGATTTGATTTTAATGCTATTGATGCAGTATATCCTAAACCAGGCGCAAACTCTACTACATAATCCTCAGAATTTATATTTAAATTGTTAATCAGTTTTTTTGTAAGTTCTTTTCCTCCAGGACGTAATACTTTTTTCCCCATTTTGGCAAGAATCCAATGCCCTTGCTTATCATTAATTCTTGTATTTGCCATTTTTAAAATTTAGCTTTTCAATACTTTCTCTACTCTATCTACATTATCGTGTTTGGTCAATGTTAATCGTATAATACTGTTTTCATTCGCTTTTAAATCATGCGGTACATTACTTTCTAATGCTATTAAATCTCCTTTTGATAAGACTACAATATCACTTGGTATACCAAAATCTATAGTTCCTTCTAAAATTTCTAAAACTATAGGATATAAGGTTTTGTGCTCTTTCATTACAGTTCCTTTTTCCATTGCAATTCTAATTTCTTTGGTAAAGTCAGTATCAAGTAATACAGTTATAATAGGTTTCTTATTGCTGTATGTTATGTCTTTAAAAATATTTGCTATTTTCATTTGATTTGTTTTTACTATGGTTATTGTTTTATATATGATTTCCAAGAGAGTGTTGAGTCGTATTTGGTTTTATAAAGACTTTCTAAATTTTCTGACCAAGTAAGAGATAGTTGAACAGAATCTTTAGGTTTTAAGTTTTTAAAGAACACTTGTAAATATTCATTTTGATATTTACCAACCCATCTGCGTTCTCCTGAATAAAAACTTATTTTATGTACTTTTTTTTTTGTTAAAAGTTAGAATGGAATCACTTATAGAAATATTATTATCTGTAGTAATGAAATTACCAGAAAAAGGCAATACATCTCTGCTATCATTTCCATTTAATGAATACACATTCCAACCATGATCATCAGTAGTATTGGCCGTAGGTAAATTGAAATTTAAAGCTTCCTTTAGTCCTCCTGTCTTACATTTACGCTTATAAATAGTTAAAGTACTATCAGTTTTCTCTTTGAAAAACAATACATATACGATGCCATCATCATCTTCTCCAATCCATTTACCATTAAGTGATTCATAAGATATTTTTTTCATAACATAATTAGTGGAGTAAACTCTTCCTGTCATTTTATATTTAATACTATCAGGATATAAAATATGAGTTGAAATCTGTTCCGTTCCCATCAAATCAAAGGCCCATTGGTAACTTCCTTTGTAAAGGAAAGAATCTTCTTTAAGTTGATCTTTCAGAATATTTTTTTCCTCACTACTGGTTTTATGAATACAAGAAAAAAATAGCAGTACAGTAATTAAAATATAAATTATCCTCATTCATCTGTTATTTAGAATAATTCAAAATTACAAACTTTAATACACCTGTTATATGACCGAAATCATAAACCAAAGAGTTGATATTATTTCTTACAACACTTTACATTACTTGGTAAAAAGCAAAAAAGCCTGAGTTTTAATAACTCAGGCTTTGAAATATATAAGTAATATATTTTAGCTTACTAATTTTTGTTGTGATGGCTTGAACTTTGTCAATACAATTCCTTTTACGGCAGCTTGGTACTCTTCTAATGTTGGTGTTCTACCTAAAATTGAAGATAATACAACCACAGGAGTCGATGACAATAAAGATTCTCCTTTTTTCTCATTTGAATCTCTTACAACACGACCTTGGAATAAACGAGTTGAAGTTGCCATTACAGTATCTCCTGGTTCAGCTTTTTCCTGGTTCCCCATACAAAGGTTACATCCTGGACGCTCTAAATATAGTACATTTTCATACTTTGTACGTGCTGCCCCTTTTGGTGCATCATCATCAAATACAAAACCTGAATATTTAGCCAATACTTCCCAGTCTCCTTCTGCTTTTAACTCATCTACAATGTTATATGTTGGAGGTGCCACAACCAATGGTGCATTAAATTTAACTTCACCTTGTTGAGCTTCAATATTCTTTAGCATTTGAGCTAAAATCTTCATATCTCCTTTGTGAATCATACAAGATCCAACAAATCCTAAATCAACTTTCTTAGTTCCTTCATAAAATGATAATGGTTGAATATTATCATGCGTATAACGTTTAGAAACATCTTCGTTATTTACATCTGGATCAGCAATCATTGGCTCAACAATCTTGTCTAAGTCAATTACAACTTCAGCATAATATTTTGCATCGGCATCTGGTCTTAAAGCTGATCTACTTCCTGACTCTAATTCAGCAATACGATTGTTAGCTTTATCTACTAAACCTTGTAACACTTGCTTTTCATTATCCATTCCTTTATCGATCATAATTTGAATACGATCTCTAGAAATTACTAATGACTCAATTAAGGTTTCATCTTCTGAAATACAAATAGAAGCTTTTGCTTTCATTTCTGCAGTCCAGTCAGTAAATGTAAATGCTTGATCAGAAGTTAATGTACCAATGTGAACTTCGATAATTCTACCTTGGAAAACATTCTCTCCTTCAAACTGATCTAACATCTGTTGTTGTGTAGCGTGAACCACATCACGGAAATCCATATAAGGAACCATATCTCCTTTGAAAGTTACTTTAACTGACTCAGGAATTGGCATTGTTGCTTCACCCGTTGCTAAAGCTAAAGCTACTGTTCCAGAATCCGCTCCAAAAGCAACTCCTTTTGCCATTCTTGTATGTGAATCTCCACCAATGATAACATCCCAATCATCAACAGCAATGTCATTTAACACTTTGTGGATTACATCGGTCATTGCATGGTACACTCCTTTCGGATCACGACCAGTAATTAAACCAAAGTCATTCATAAACTTCATTAATCTTGGAATGTTAGCTTTAGACTTATCATCCCAAACAGAAGCTGTGTGACATCCTGATTGATATCCAGCATCCACAATCGGTGAAATTACAGTAGCTGCCATCATTTCTAACTCTTGAGAAGTCATTAATCCCGTAGTATCTTGAGATCCTACAATGTTTACTTCAACACGAGTGTTTGAACCTGCATGCAATGTAACTCCTGGAGTGTTTCCTACAGCATTTCTATTGAAAATTTTCTCTACTGCTGTTAATCCTTGACCTTCAATAGATATTTCTTTAGAAGGAGCATATACTTGAGGAACATCAATTCCTAATACTTTACAAGCAAATGTTTGTAATTTTTTTCCGAATACTACAGCATAAGAACCTCCTGCCTTGATGAACTCCATTTTTTGAGGAGTTAATGCAGTTGAAATATCTTTAAGTTCTTTATCTCCGCTATATAATTTCTTTTCTTTAGTATTAATTGTAAGAACTGTTCCTGTTTTTACAGAATAAACTTCTTTTAAAATTGGATCTCCTTCTTCATCGACGATAGTATTTCCATTCTCGTCTTTTTGCTTCACCCAGTTCTTTAAATCGATTCCAATTCCTCCAGTTACACCAACTGTTGTTAAGAAGATTGGAGCAATTCCATTTGTACCGGCAATTACTGGTGCAATATTGATAAATGGTACATAAGGACTTGAAGAAACACCTGTCCATAATGCCACATTATTAACACCTGACATACGAGAAGAACCAACTCCCATTGTTCCTTTCTCGGCAATTAACATTACACGTTTATCTGGATGTTGTTCTTTTAAAGCAAGAACTTCTTTTTGCATGTCTTTATTATGCTCAAAAATAGATTGTCCATGTAATTCACGATCAGATCTTGAATGAGCATCTGCTCCTGGAGATAATAAATCTGTTGAAATATCACCAACTCCAGCCACATAAGTAACTACTTCTATTTCTTCTTGTACTTCTGGTAATTTTGTAAAGAACTCAGCTTGTGCATAGCTTTCAATTATTTCTTTTGCTAAAGCATTTCCTTCTTTCATTGCATTTTCTAAACGCTCAGTATCTGCTTCATATAAAAATACTTGAGTTTTTAAAACCTTTGCAGCAGCTTCTGCAATCTCTACATTGTTACCTAAAGCCAAATCTAATAACACTTCAACAGAAGGCCCACC
Source organism: Tenacibaculum xiamenense (assembly GCF_964513065.1). Lineage (NCBI taxonomy): Bacteria > Pseudomonadati > Bacteroidota > Flavobacteriia > Flavobacteriales > Flavobacteriaceae > Tenacibaculum > Tenacibaculum xiamenense. The sequence goes on along the minus strand of NZ_CAZEQU010000033.1, from coordinate 160,440 downwards.
TTTCATATGTGATAATTGCTCAAAAGCAAATTCAGGTGTAATTTCCTTCACTACAGATTCTCCAAGAATAATTTCTTTTAAAAATTTAGATTTTACACCAGCGGCACTTGTTGTACCCGGTAATGTATTATAAATAAAGAAATTAAGAGATTCTTCACGGTATTTGTTGTTTTCATCTTTAATTTGAGCGATGATTTCACTTAATAATTCAGCTCCATCAATTGGTTTTGGATGAAGTCCTTGAACTTTTCGTGCTTCAATCTCTTTGATATAATCTTCGTAAGTGTTCATAAAAATAGAAGTCTTTTCTTTTAAAGAAAGTAATATGAATTTGATAATTCGCTATACTTTCATAAATTATATTAATGTCCTTTTGAGTTGTTATATTTTGTACAACCTGTCTTTCAACAAAACATTATAAAACCACGTTGTTTAATCGATATTAAGAATTTAAGTGCATATAAAAGCCATGTATATATCTTAATATTGTAAAGAACGTAAGTAATTAATGTTAATTTTTGCTCAGCAAAAATACGATTTTAGCTAGTAATTTGAAAATATACAACAGAATAAGCTTATTAATGATAAATAACCATAAAAAACACATATTAATGGTTTTTTATCAAAAAAAACTTTTATTTACATATTAATTTTAAGAATATAATAATTTGAAAGCTGTTTTTTTATCAACCATTTCTTTATAACAATTCTAAATAAGCACTAAAAATAAAAAGCAGCTCAATAAGCCGGATTCTGTACCTTTTAAAAAAAGGTTCTTATCATTTATCTAGCCTTAACATTACTATTAAAGTCTATCTGCCTACCCCTTAGAATCGTGCGAGCTACACTCAATCTCTAATATACGTGACATTGCACCGCATAGAGTTTACCTGATTTCACTACAGCATTACCTGTACATTCTTTCTGTTGCACTTGTCCTCGGTTTACACCGGACGGATGTTATCCGCTATGCCTGCTCTACGGTGTCCGGACTTTCCTACTTATAAAAGTATAAGTCGATAAGATAGAGCTGCTTATATTTTTAATTCATCTTTATAAAAAAACCCACTCAAAAAAATGAGTGGGAAAATTGCTATGAAAAAGAAAAAGTATCTAGGACGTCTCCTAGACCCTACAAATATAAAGTATTTATTTTGTTTAAAACAAATAAAAAAACACAAAATTTACGATAACGTTATATTTCTTACTTTTTATATTAAATATCACTCAGAACATACAAGTTTTGAAAAAATGATTAATAAAAAAACTGCCTACCAAAACAATGATAGACAGCTATTTACATTTTATTCGATTTTTAAATGTTATGAAAACATATCTTTTACTTTTTCAAAGAAAGATTTATCCGTTTTTTGAGGATTTGGATTAAAATTTTCATCATCTAACATCGATTCAAAGAATTTACGTTGATCCTTAGTTAACTCTTGGGGAGTCCATACATTTACATGAATAAGGAAATCACCTGTTCCATAATGCTCTATACTTGGCAATCCTTTTCCTTTTAAACGTAATATTTTTCCTGACTGAGTACCAGGTTCAATCTTAATTTTAACTTTTCCCGTTACAGTTTCTATTTCTTTAGAAACTCCTAAAACAGCTTCTGAATAGCTTACATACAAATCGTAATGTATATTACTACCTTCTCTTTTTAAATTTTCATGCTGTACTTCCTCTATAACTACAAGTAAATCTCCTGGAATTGAGTTTTTACCTGGTGCCTCATTTCCTTTACCTCCAACTTTCAGCTGAACTCCCTCTGAAACTCCTTCAGGAATATTGATTGAAACTGTTTCTTCTTTAACAATCATTCCTTGCGCATCCGCTCCATTAGGTTTTCTATCAAGTATCTCACCTGCTCCATGGCATGTACCACAGGTTGTAGCTGTTTGCATTCTTCCTAAAATGGTATTGGTAACACGCATTTGCTGCCCCGATCCATTACAGGTACTACACGTTTTATAACTTACACCATCGGCTTTAACCTTTCTTCTTACTTTAACCTTCTTCTCTACTCCCTTTGCAATTTCTTCTAAAGTAAGTTTTACTCGTATTCTAAGATTGCTACCTTTAACTCGGGCTTGACGCTGTCCACCACCGCCAAATCCACCGAATCCACCTCCGAAGGCACCTCCAAAAATATCGCCGAATTGACTGAATATATCATCCATATTCATTCCTCCTCCGCCAAATCCTTGACCTCCTTCAAAAGCAGCATGACCATATTGATCGTAACGAGCTTTTTTATTTTCATCACTTAAAATTTCATAAGCTTCAGCCGCTAATTTGAATTTTTCTTCAGCCTCCTTATTATCAGGATTCTTATCAGGGTGGTACTTAATTGCCATTTTCCTGTAAGCCTTTTTAATTTCTCCTTGAGAAGCTGATTTTGAAATCCCTAAAATCTCGTAATAATCTTGTTTTGCCATATAATTTCAATTGACAATTAAAAACTAATAATACTTTTACTAGTTATTAATTATTATTCATTTTTTAAGCCTGCCCTATAACTACTTTCGGGTGACGAATTATTTTATCTCCAAGTTTGTATCCTTTTTCTACACAATCAATGATTTTTCCTTTTAAATCATCAGTTGGCGCTGGTATTTGGGTTATGGCATCATGAATTTCAGAATCGAAATCATCTCCAGCTTTCACCTCCATTTCGGCAAGACCTTTTTGTGTTAAAGTATTTTTTAACTTGTTATTAATTAACTCCATTCCTTTTAAAAGTTCAGAGTCTTCACTTTTCTTAATTTCTGCCAACCCTCTATCAAAATCGTCCATAATTGGCAGTAAAGCTGTCATTAATTCCTGACTTGCCGTTTTAAAAAGCTCAATACGTTCCTTAGTTGTACGTTTTTTATAATTTTCGAACTCAGCAAAAAGTCGTAAATACTTATCTTTTTCAGCTTGTAAAAGTTCTTCATTTGAAGGCTCTTCCTTCTTACTTTCTTCTTCTTTTACTCCTTCTTTATCTTGAATATCAACACCTTCACCTTCTTTTTGTTCAAGTTCAGTATTTTCTAAAGCATCTTTAATTTCGTCTTCTTTGGTATATTGATCTTTACTCATTGTAAATCTTTTCTTTATTTTTTCCAATTATGTTAAGCAAGAATACTGCCATTGGTTTAATTATGCCATATTGACACAAGTTTTTAGAGTACTATTTTAACATTGAATTTTTAGTTTTTGCATTTTTTTAACATATTCATTTCATATTTTAGAAGCTGTTAACCAAATATTAATATAAATACGACTAATTATGAAAAAAAACTTTTTAACCATTCCTGGAGTATCAGTTTTATCTAAGCAAGAGCAGAAAAATGTATCTGGAGGAATTGGCATTGATTTAAGCAAATGTGGTTGTGATTGTGCCGCAAGAGTAACTGGGCCTAAGTATTGTTCATTTTATATGGCATGTCCAGATGTGTACACTTGTAATGATGAAATTTAAGAAAACATCATAACTATTAACCAGATTAGATTAAACATGAAGAAAAACTTATTAACCATTTCGGGTATTTCTGTTTTATCGAAAAGCAAACAGAAAGAACTTATAGGTGGTTTTTCGTCAGATCCATTTGATTTAAGTAAATGTACTTGAGAGTGTAACGTTTACAGACCAAGTTATTGCGATGAATTCACGGCGTGTCCAGCGGTTCAATGTGATGAAGTCTCTGTAGATTAAAATATTAATTAAAGAATTGCAATTAAGCTGGATTCAACTATTGAATTCAGCTTTTTTGATGTATAAACAAAAAAAGGCGTCTACTTTGAGACACCTTTTTGATATATTTTCGAATATTTTTAAAGAATTAATCTTCTATTCTCTCAATTTTAGCACCCAGTGCACGTAATCTTGCCTCAATATTTTCATAACCTCTATCAATTTGCTCAATGTTATGAATGATACTTGTTCCTTTTGCTGACAAGGCCGCTATTAATAATGATATACCTGCTCTAATATCAGGCGACGTCATTTTTGTAGCCTTTAATTGACTATTAAAATCATGACCAATTACAGTAGCTCTATGTGGATCGCATAAGATAACTTTTGCTCCCATATCTATTAATTTATCAACGAAAAATAACCTACTCTCAAACATTTTTTGATGAATCAGAACAGTACCTTTTGCTTGAGTAGCTACAACTAACACTATACTTAAAAGATCAGGAGTGAAACCAGGCCATGGAGCATCAGCAACTGTTAATACTGAGCCATCTATATAGTTTTGAATTTCATAACTATCTTGCTGAGGAATAAAAATATCATCACCTTTCTGTTCTAATTGAATTCCTAATTTTCTAAATACATTCGGAATTTGTCCTAGATCTTTCCAGCTGACATTTTTAATAGTTACTTCGGAACGAGTCATTGCTGCCATACCAATCCAACTACCTATTTCAATCATATCAGGTAAAATTGTATGCTCACAACCACCCAACTCAGTAACTCCTTCAATAGTAAGTAAGTTTGAGCCAACTCCTGAAATTTTCGCTCCCATGCTATTCAACATTTTTGATAATTGCTGAATATAAGGTTCACAAGCGGCATTATAAATGGTGGTAGTTCCTTTTGCTAAAACTGCGGCCATAATTATATTGGCTGTTCCTGTTACAGATGCTTCATCAAGAAGCATGTCAGTTCCCTGAAGCCCTGTTTCCGTTTCTACACCATAAAAATACTCCTCTCTATTATATCTAAATTTAGCTCCTAAGTTGATAAAACCTTCAAAGTGGGTATCCAATCTTCTTCTACCAATCTTATCTCCTCCTGGACGAGGAATATATCCTTTTCCAAAACGAGCTAATAAAGGCCCTACTATCATAATAGATCCTCTCAAAGAACTTCCATCTCTTTTAAATTCAGGACTTTCTAAGTATTTAAGATTAATAGCATCCGATTGAAAACTGTAGCTATTAGCACTGAGCTTTTCAATTTTAACACCAAGTTCGCCAAGAATAAAAATTAACTTGTTTACATCAAGGATATCAGGAATATTGTTTATTATTACTTTTTCTGAAGTTAAAAGAACAGCACAGATAACTTGTAGTGCTTCATTTTTCGCTCCTTGAGGGGTTATAGATCCATTTAATTTATGACCACCTTCTATTTTAAATGATGCCATTTATTTTTTTCTGCTTTTTTTGTGATTCGTAGATTTTCCTTTATGCCCTCCTTGTGAAGGTCTTTTTCTTAGTAAATTTTTGCTTTCAGCCAAGTCTTCTTCCGTATTTCGTATATCAATTTGACCATCAGAAAGTTCATATAAATGGTCTAAGATAACACCATCTTCAACAGTGTCTTTATTCCAGTTTAAGTAACACTTTTTCATATGATTGGCTATGGTAAACACCAAAGCTTCTTTCATATCACCTTCATCCCATGTTAATGCAACATCAATCATAGTTTGGATGTTAGTTCCATAAAAACGATATTTTGATGCTGACTTAGGGTAGTCTAATTTTGTAGGCTTTTCAGTTAACTCTTCTTTTGAAGGAGTTTCATATGGTGAATCTACATCTAATTTAAAATCAGCCATTATATGCAACTGGTCCCATAGCTTATGCTTAAAATCAGGCACATCACGTAAATGAGGCTGCAAGTTTCCCATTACGTTAATAATAGCTTTTGCCATAGTATTCCTCTCTTCTTTATCCTCTAAAGCAATACAATGGTTTACTAGCTTTTGAATATGCCTACCATATTCAGGTATAATTAATGTTTCTCTTTCTGAGTTATATTCTAAATCAAACATGATCTTGTTTTTATGCAGATGCAAAATAGTAATAATTATTCATTACTTATCCGATTACTTTCAATTTTGCAAACTGTAATAATAATTTCTTTTTTCCTACCGTACCAAATTCGATTTCGGCTTTCTTATTTGGTCCTTTTCCTTCAAGTCCTAACACTCTCCCCTTTCCAAATCTATTGTGCTCTACAATGTTTCCAACAGCAATATCGCCATCAAATAGATTTATTTTTGAACTACTCGTTTCTGAAACTTTTTTCAATCTACTCTTATCCGCCTTTAAAGGAGATTTTTCCTTTTTATCTAAAAACTCTTTACGCTTTTTTTGAATAGGTTTTTGAAAACGAATTTTTGATGGGCTTTCGTCAAACAAACTGGCATCAATAAATCGATTAGCATTGGATTCTGGAACCTTTGGCGCTAAATATTCAACAAATTGATCATCTATCTCTTCTAAAAACCTACTCGGTTCTCCATCGGTAAGTTTCCCCCATCGGTATCTGGTTTGAGCATATGTTAAATATGCCACTTTTTCAGCCCTTGTTAAAGCTACATAGAATAAACGACGTTCTTCTTCTAATTCACTACGAGTATTCATACTCATTGCAGATGGGAATAGATTTTCTTCCAATCCAACGATATATACATATGGATATTCCAATCCTTTTGACAAGTGAATGGTCATTAACGAAACAACAGGAGTATCATCTTTTTCGCTATCGAAATCGGTAGCCAAGGCAACATCTTCAAGAAAAGCTGTTAACGAAGCATCTTCCCCTGTTTCTATTTTATCGGTAATAAAATCTTTAATACCATTTAATAATTCCTGAACGTTTTCAACCTTATTGATTCCTTCAGGAGTCCCATCCTTTTGTAAATCCTTAACCAATTGGGTTTGCTTCACCACCAAATCTGCAACTTCAAAAGCATTTTTCGTCTGTACTTCAACTTGCAAACGTTGAATCATAGTTAAGAAACCTTCAAGTTTATTTTTAGTCCCTTTGGTAATTTTAATATCAATTCGATTGATATTCTTTATAATTTCGAATATTGATTTTTTATAATGATTGGCGGCAATTACCAATTTATCCATGGTGGTAGCACCAATTCCTCTAGCAGGGTAATTTATTACACGAACCAAAGCTTCCTCATCATGAGGGTTTATTAATAAACGCAGATAAGAAAGTAAATCTTTTATTTCTTTACGTTGGTAGAATGAAATACCTCCATAAATTCTATACTTAATATCTTTTTTCCTTAAGGCATCTTCAATTGCTCTTGATTGTGCATTTGTCCTATATAAAATGGCAAAATCGTTATTGGTCAATTGATGATTCATTTGATTTTCCCAAATAGATTGTGCCACAAAACGCCCTTCTTCACCATCAGAAATAGAACGCATAATTTTTATACTTTCTCCTGATTCGTTGGCTGTCCAAACCTCTTTATCTAATTTGGTTTTATTTTTATCAATAACACTGTTAGCCGCTTGAACAATATTTCCTGTAGAACGGTAATTTTGTTCTAACTTAAATGTTTTTGCGTCTGGATAATCCTTTTGGAAATTTAAAATATTATTGATGTTAGCCCCACGGAAGCTATAGATACTTTGGGAATCATCACCTACTACACAAATGTTTTGGAAACGATCAGCGAGAGCTCTCACAATAAGATATTGAGAATGGTTTGTATCTTGGTACTCATCAACCATTATATATCTAAATCTATCTTGATATTTCGCCAATACATCTGGGAAACGAGCTAATAACTCATTCGTTCTTAATAACAAATCGTCAAAGTCCATTGCACCCGATCTAAAACATCTATCTACGTATTCTTTGTAAATATCTCCAACTTTAGGTCTACTTGCTTGTAAATCGGCCTCTTGTAAATCAGAGTTATTAAAATAGGCTCTAACCGTAATTAAATTATTTTTAAAGGACGATATTCTACCTAGAATTTGTTTCGGTTTGTATCGCTCTCTATCTAATTTCATTTCTTTTATGATAGCCGAAAGTAATCTTACCGCATCTTGGGTATCATAAATTGTAAAATTTGATGGATAGCCTAATCTATCGGCTTCTGACCTTAAAATTCTAGCAAATACAGAGTGAAAGGTTCCCATCCATAAATTTTTGGCCTCACTATGTCCTACAACCGAAGCAATACGTTCTTTCATTTCACGTGCTGCTTTATTGGTAAATGTTAAGGAAAGAATATTAAAAGAATCTACTCCTTGCTGCATAATATGTGCAATCCTATAAGTCAAAACTCTAGTTTTACCAGACCCTGCCCCTGCAATAATCATCATTGGACCTTCCTTTTGTAATACAGCAGCCCTTTGTGGTTCGTTAAGTTGTTCTAAATAAGTACTCAATGAAATCTAAATTGAAAGAATTTTAAAACGGAAAATTAACCATTCTTTTAGGTTTTATAAAATATGTGGTCATTTTTTTTTCAACATATAATTTTAAGATCATTTTGTGGTTTATAATTTATATAGATTATACACGAAATTTGAACTATAAATTATCTAAGACTTGTATCTTAGCAGCGTTTATTGTCTGTACAAAACTTACAAAATAACCATACAAATAGTTTATTCTATGCAAGAAAAAATAATTGAAGGCTTAGCTTATGCCTTGCCCGCACTTGTTACTGGTGGAGTTGCCTATTATATTTTAAGTGCCTTTATTAAACAAGATAATAATGAGAGAAAGTTTGAAGCCTTGGTTGCTAAGAAAAAAGAAAGCCTTCCAATTAAACTTCAAGCTTATGAGCGTATGGTATTATTCTGCGAACGAATTAACCCTACGAAGCTCCTGGTAAGGGTAAACCCTATTGGTGATGATGTTAATCGTTATTTACATTTATTAACTGCTAATATAGAGCAAGAATATGAGCATAACCTTGTTCAGCAGTTATATATTAGTGAAGATAGCTGGAAATCAGTTCTAGCTACTAAGTTAGCTATAATAGCTAAACTTAGAAAAGTAGCGGAAACGAGTGAAACTGCTGCGGAATTGAGAGAAAATGTGTTGTTAACATACACAAAAGAAGAAAACCCTACAGAAGCAGCTGTAGGTTATTTAAAACAAGAGGTAAAAAAACTGTTGTAAAAACGGTATCAAAAGAATGTAGAAGCTCGTTAATTTTAACGAGCTTTTTTTATACAAACCACTTATCTTCAGAAAGTTACCATTTAACGACATTCTACTACCAAACACCTGTTTTTCAGAAATATAACAACAATACTGTAGTATCTTTACAGCGTAGTAGTAAGTTAATTTTTTGATTAGCGATTTAGAGGCTTTTTCTCTTCGAAAGAATTGAAAAAGCCTTTTTGTTTTTTACGGTAATTATTATGTAACTAACTACATAGACTTTTATAACCCATTCCAATAATCACTATAAAAATTAGAAGTTTCCAATAATTCTTGGTGATTCCCTTTTATTTTGGTTTCTCCATTTTCTAAAACATAAATCATATCGGCATACTTTTTTAAAGTCTCTAAACGGTGAGAAATAAATAAAACCCCCATCTGTTTTTTTAATTTTGTAATTAATTCAACGCTAAAGTTTTCTGTTTTTCTATCCATTGCGGCTGTCGCTTCATCTAAAATTAATAACTGAGGCTTTTCGTATAATACTCTTGCTAATGCAATGATTTGTTTTTGTCCTCCCGATAGATTAACTCCTTCCTCTCCTAAAATAGTACTATATCCTTGTGGGAAATCTTTAATAAACTCCTCAAAGCCATGTTCTTGACAAAAACTTACTACACTTTCAGGTTTATCTTCTTTCCCTAGTAAAATGTTATCCAATACATTACCATTAAAAATTGTAATTTCTTGTGGCACCACTCCAACTAAACCTCTCCAATCATGTAACTTTATATCTCTTAAACCATATGTATCGTTTACGAGAATTTCTCCATTTTCAAAATCATAAAATTTTTGTAAGATTTGTCCTAATGTACTTTTACCACTTCCACTTTCTCCAACAATAGCAGATAATTCCCCTTTTTTAACTGAAAGGTTTATACTTCTCAATAACTGACTTCTTCCTGCAAAACGGAATGATAAATTTTGTAATTCTAATGATTCAAAATCCTTTAATTCAACAGTTCCATTATTTTCTTTTTCTATTGAAGTAAATTCAAACATACGATTAAAAGCTATCTTTGCTTCATTAATAGGAATAGCTACTAATGCTAAACTAGTAATAGAAGGCAATAAAGAACCCGCTATACCTAAAATAGCCATCAATTCTCCTAATTGCATTTGTTGATTATACACCTCAAAAGAGGTATAAGATAATATAGCCATTAAAAAAACGACACCAGCAATTCCTGAAAGTAAAGCTAAGCGAACATTAATTTTACCCAAATCAACTATTTTATTCTGTAAATTCCCAAATACTAATTGGTTTAACTTTTGAAAAAATGATTGACGATTAAAATTTTTAACCGTTGCTATACCTTGCATTGAACTAATATAGTTACTCTCACTAAGTGCATAACTTTGCATTACTTCTTTTTGTGATTTTATAATTTTAGTATTGAAACGATACACTATGAAAAAGTAAATTGGTAAACTGATTAAAGCTATGATTCCTACTTTCCAAGAGTAAAAGAATAAGAAACCGAAAGAAACTAACACTACTAAAACATCAATAATAAAGTTACTCGCTATAAATTTAATTACTTTTTGTACTCTATTAGTATCATTTAATCTTGCTACAAGTTCTCCTATTTTTCGAGTATCAAAAAATGGCTTTGGTAAGTGTAGTAATGATGAATAAAAAGAATCAATAATTCGGTTATTAAAATCTTTGGACTGCCTAATGAGCAACAATTCTCTTAAAGCCGTAAAACCAACTCTTACGAGCAATAAGAAAGTTAACAACGCTATACCAAAAATGAGTTTTTTCGTATTTTGGGAGGGTAAAATTTCATCAATTAACTTTTGAGAGAATACTGACATCGCCATTCCCAAAAGAGCAATACCAACACCTAATACCATACTTATAACCAATAATTTTTTATCTTCTTTTAATAAGTTTAAGAACCACTCTCTTTTTAATTTTTTAGATGTCGTAGTTTTTACAAAAGAATTATTGGGTTTTAAGGTTAAACAGGTTTTTGATAACCATATTTTTTCCAACTCGTTTTGAGTTAAATTTACAATACCTTTTGCAGGATCACCAATAATAAACTTCCCATTCTCATAACCATAACAAACCACATAATGCTGTAATTTATTTTCTATTAATACATGAAGAATAAGAGGTTCATTATGATCTATTAAAGCCTGTATATCTGCTTCATTTCCTTCCGCCGTAAAGCCTATTTTATTCGCTGTTTGGTATAAGCCTAATAGCGTAGTTCCTACTTTGGTTGTACCACTTAACTCACGTAATTTTTCCAAAGAATTTGTTCCTCCATAATAATTAATTAAAGAGAGTAAACATGCTACACCACAATCAGATTGGTCATGTTGTATAACATGAGATTTTGTAATTAATTTCTTATTCATTTTTTTGTTTTCAAATATCTATAAGCAAGTTAAGAGATGTTTTTATTATCTATCTTGTCTTTTAAGATGTTGTATAGCTTTGCAACATCCTTTTTTTGTATGCTACTAACATCATAAATTAAATTGTCGTTTTCATGTCTTATAATCACAAACTCATTATCAGTATATACAACATCTTTCAACTGATGATAACTCAATGACTTCCCCCAAAACGATTGTATTTTAATTACCATTCCTACTTTATTGTATTGAACAGCATTCTTATACCAGAAATATTTAGAGAAATAAATGGCTTGTATAAAATTTGTTAATCCTATAATAATACTGTTCCATTTGTTGTTTTCACCCCTAAAAAAGCCAAAAATCCCAATGCTAAGGAATATAAGCGACAGTCCCATAATGATTAGCCATACCTTGTTGTTTGACTTATCATCAAAATGAATTTTTTCTTTTTTCATTTCAAAACATCTAAAATGTTGCTCACCTTTGTAGCTCCTTTAATTTTTTTAAGCAATTGTTTATTTTCATCGTACACAACGATATAAGGGATGGAATTCACGTCAAAGATTGTTGAAAATTGACCTTTTGAATCCTCTAAAAAAGTAATATTAGCTTCTTTATCTAGTTTGTAGTCTTTGGCAAATTTTTGAATACCCTCTTTGTTTTCGAAAGAGACAAAAAGGATTTGTGTGTTTTTAAAGTCTCTTAAATGTTTTTGTATTTTGGTAGCCTCTGCTTGACAATAATCACAATCCGAATTAAAATACACAAAAATGGTTGGTAACGCTTTTAAATCTTTCTGAGTAAACTCCTTACCTTCAAGTGTTTTAAACGAAAACTTTGGAATTATTTTTGTTCGTTTTGCTACTTCTTTTTTGTGGTTGAGTTTTGTAATAATTTTATAACCTAAAAAGCTTAGGATTCCAAGAAGTACTAAGGTAATGGTTATTTTAAGTATCTTTTTCATGAATTTCTTTTGTGTTTTGGTTATTTCTTTTGGAATTTTTTGAAATCAAATTGTGAAGCAGTCGAAAGATTTTCATATCTTTTTTTAACTCATATTTAAGGTTAAAAACATTACTACCCCAATCCAAATTACCAAGCCTGTACCATAACTAGCCGCGGTAATTTCAAAACTTTTCCAATAATTCTTTTTAAGTAGTTTATGTAAACCATATACCAATACTAAAAAGTACGCCACCTCAAATAAGTTGATGGTTTGTAGTGGATATATTAACCAAGGTTCTAAATTATTAATATCTAAAAAATTAATATAGCTTAAAGGATAATACTGCTGAATATCCTTCAAAGTATAGTCCGTTTTTATAATTAAAAAATATAATAGCTTAACAAAACCTACCAAAACCAATACAAACTCACCTACTAAAGCCACCCTAAAAAATTGCTTAAACTTTAATTTGTTTTCAGTATTGTAAAAGAACACTCCAACACTTAAACAAATTGCTACTAAGCCACTTCTTATTAAGATAACTAAGGGCATGATAAGGTATCCTAAAAGAGTTAATTTGTTTTTGTTTTCCAAAAATTCGGTAATTCGTTTTTCTGTAAAACTCTCATAATAAAAATTATATATCACCTCATCGGTAATTACAAAACTTTTTAAAAGTAAAGAATTACCAACAATAGCCACTAGAATAATTACCAATATTTCAAACGAGCTTAGATTATATTTGTTCATAGCAAATTTTTAAAATTACCTACAAGTGAAACTTCACTTGTAGGCTTGTTTGTTATATATTCATATAAGTTTATCTTTAAATAAAAATAAGAGAAAACCAATTGAAGCTAATATATAATCCAAGCTATTAAGTTCGAAAAATAAAAATTTTATAATGAAATTAATTAATAGTAAGCTTGCTAGCACAAAAAACACTCTTTTTTTCATCTGTAAAGAATTTAAACGTTATTCAAATATAATAAATTAATCCAGAGAATTTCCAATCCCAACGGCTATAGTCCATCCAACACAGAAAGCAGAGGCTCCAGCACCGACAGGATTAGCACTAAATGCACCAGCACTATATAAATTAGCTAGTGCCACAGCCCCACATGCTCCAGTAATCCAATCACCCCAACTACCTCCTTGAAGGTTTTCCATTTGATTTAATTCTAATTTTTTCATAGTTTAAAAATTGTTTTCTAAAATAAACGCTACTAAAGCGAGTATAATTTTTATCATTTTTAATAGCATTTAAAGTTATCTTTTTCTATGAATTTTTTAAGGTCACTCATAGCTTTATGACCATTTTTGCAAAAATATTTTTACACCAAAATGGTAGTCATTATTAAAATTAATAAGTAAGATCCGTAAAATTTGTAGGGTAGCAATTACAACTTACTTCTTTTATATAGCCAAAACAAAATTAAAACTTTTATGTAAAAAACCAAATTTTATTTTTGTGATTTTCACCAAAAGAAAATTAATCTCTTCGTAGTAAACAATTTAAACATTAAATTTTTGTACTAAAAAAAGAATCAAGGGGTATTGCCTCTTATTCTATAATCCATAACCATTTATAACAAACTTATACCCATTCGTTTAATTCTTTGAAGTAGTTCACCAATACCTAGCTAGTATTTGTTTAGTACTAGTAACTATTTAATTAATAGGCTTTAAGTATTAAAATGATTCTTTTAAGGTCATATTCAAAGACCAATCCCTTGTAATTTATCAATTGGAAGCATAAAAAAAATGCCTCGAAGTATAGTTTTAATACATCAAAGCATCTGAATAATAGTTTTACCCCATTAATAAATGGTTTATGAGCGTATTTATATGGGGTAAACACCTATTAGCAAGGGGTATTAGACTTTACGCTATGCCTTTTCCCCCAAGAGTTATTCCTGTTTTGTGGGATTATCTGAGTTATCAGTTGTGCTAACACGCTGAAATAATACTTTCATATCTTCATATACCGATTTTGCTCCCGCTTGGTTTTCACCTGCCAAATAACGTACCATTCTGTAAAAACTTAAAGCATTGGTATAGTTATCATGATCTAGTAAGGTTTTGGTGTCGATTAATTGACGGCTTAAATTTTCCAACTTTTGTGCGCGTCCTTCAACTTGTTCTCTCGTTTTATAATCTTTATCAAATTCTACCTTATCTATAAAACTTGGCATCCATTCAGGATATTGTTCCATATAATCTTTTGCTTTGTTTACAATCAATTTATTCTGGTTAGCAATACGCCCATATTGCCTACGCTGATCTGGTGTAAGGTTTACTACTTTTTTCTCCAAAATAGCTTGTATTCCTTTTAAATGTTCATCAAACTGATTAAGTTCTTGTTCCGAAAAACTAACACTGATTAAGTTTTCTAATGCCATATTATTATTTTCTTTTTTTTTTGAATGATTAAATATAACAATAGCTCCTTGATTTACAATATGATAAATATCTTTTTTTTTACCACTTATTAATTATTTACCACCATTTAATAGGCATATAACACCATACAATTGATTTCATTAAATCAAAAAAGGTTGTTTATAACTCAATATTATACTTTTCTAAGTTGCTCACACTTATAAATTAATTATGCATAATGGCTTAGCTAGTTATTTTATTCAAAAACGTAAATATTAATCGGTTCACAATCATGTTCCCCTCCATAAACCATTAGCGGTTTTTCAACTTCGATTCCATCAAATAATTTAATTCCAAGTTCATCGAAGGCTTTATATAGTAAAATATATGTTTTAAAAATGTAGACATTATTTAATGCTTGATAAATGTCAGATTCATAAATACAATCTTCAATTCCATATTGTTCAGTCAGTTTATTAAAAATAATTAAATTTTCCCAAGCGAGATTGTAATCTATTTTTTCAGTGCTTATGTATATTTCATTTTGGGGGGTAGAAATCTAAATATTTTGGCTTTTCTAATATGGGATAACCTCCCTTACCATAGCCAAATATTGAGGCTATTGGTAGAAAATCATATTCCAAAAAGATAACTTGATTTTTAATCCTTTTTTTTTCAGATTGAACTTTTAATTTGATTTCAACAAACGCATTTTCCAATTCTGATTTAAATTTTGTAATTAATTTATCTTCATCGAAGTTCAATTCAAGGGCATTCTTAAAAGAATCATTCAATTCAGTATTCTCTTTAAATTTAATTAATTCAATAGCCTCTTCATCTTCTAAGTAATGATTGATTCCAATGCTCAAATAATGCTGGTTTGTCTTGTTGATATAATTAGAAATAATTTCTTCAAATGTTGCTCCTTTTATATAAGTAATGGATTCATTTAAAAGACATTCTAAATTGTATAGGATTCGATTTTTCATAATTGGAACGGTCTTTTATATTCGACCTTAGCCTCTAGGCTTCTTTTGTAATTTATTTCTATCAAATTTCTGTTTAAATATTTTGCTGTTTTCTGCTTTTATTAAAATTAGATTTATATTGGGATTATCATTTTTAAATGTCTGTATTTCCTTTAAAACCATAGTTGTTAAATCAGTATTGTAAACTAAAATTGCATTCCCATTTTGATTTTGGAGCTCATATAAAAATGACTGAATTGTTCCTAATCCTACTTTGCTTTTTGTTAGATATTTCACAAAAACATAGTTCATTAAATTGTCATATTCAAATTGATAATCAATGATGCTGTCTTTCCTTGTATATTCTTGGTTCTTATCTAATTTCAATTCTGCTCGAAGTGCTTGAATTATTGACTCTTCAAATTTCAATGCATTTTCTTTTGAAGAATTTAAATTTTTCGACTTTTCAATTTCTACTTGATTTTTAATCTCCTCTTTCTGGGCTTCATCTAACCTGTACTTATAAATAAAACTAAAAATTGCCATTATAGAAACAATTATTGCTATTGATGCCGAAATCCATTTTGTGAATTTTGAAATCGCTTCTATTCCATCAGAAAATTCATTAAGTGATATGTTAGTATTTACTTTAATTTGAGATTTTAAAGATTCGATTTCTTCCGAGAGTTCTTTTCTTTTAGTTAAAGGTAGGAACTTATGTTCCATAAAAGCTTCTTGTGTTTGAAGGAGTAACTCTTTAATAGAATACGAATATTTGATTCCATATTTAACTTCTTTGCCTTCTATTAAGGATTTGATTTCTTTAATTGTACAAATGGAATCGCTGAAAATCAATTCTTTTGTTGATTGAATTAAATCAATATTAATATTTCTATCCTTTTCTGATAAAGATTCTCTAACGTGAGTAGGAACATAATATACTCCAACGTATATCGTGGCAATTAGTCCTAAAACTCCAAAAACGTTTCCCCAGTTGTTTAAAATCCATTTTTTCATAATCCTATATAGGTCTTTTTTTATTTCATTAAAATATTTTCTCGGTGAAATTTCAAGTATTTTTTATTCTCTTCAAAAACACAATATAAAGAATCATTTTTTCGAACACCTAATTGATTTAGTTCTTTTTCTTCTATTAATTTAGAAACGATAATACTGCCATTATCCTTGAAAGAAATATATCCTTTGTCAAATAATTTATCAATATTGGGTGATAATAATAGCCCATTATAAACATCTATTTTCTCGTGATTATTAGAATTTATCCAAGGTTTAATGTGGGAAGCAATTAAAACATCTATTTTCTCAAGTTTACTAACTGAACATTTTTTCCAAAGTTTAATCAAATTATCCCTATACTTTCCTTGTCCAAGTCTTGTTTCTATTTCAGAAATATGTGTACGCTTTTTCTCAATGATTTCTAAAATATCATTTAATAACGTTTCGTTTGGTTGTTCCGATTTTGAATATTTTAAATACTTTTTCATTGCTGATTTCATATTTGAAATATCTCTCGGGCTTATATAAATACTTCGATTATTTACTGACACTTTAAGTTTTTCCACCACATTATCAATTTTATTCTCGGAAATAGTTCGATCGATTATTTGATATTCTCTGTTAATATATCTCAACCAAGAAATATAATTCCTTTTAGAATTAGATGAATTAGGACCATTTAATTTCATAAATTTCCAAAACTCCGATTCATTAAATATTTCGTTCATTACAAGAAGTTATTTACAACGTTTCTCTTATAAGATTTGTTGAGTTTATTTAAGTTTAAAATAAGCAAAAATTAGATAACTTTGTGCCTGTGTATATTTTCCGAAGGAAAAATGGAAGCAGTAATAAATTTTATACAGTGTTGGCAATAGTTATTCTTCCATATATATATCCAAATTTCCTTTTCTATTATCTAATATTATTGTTTTTTCTTTTTGAAAAGGTTCAATAACATTTTTGTAAGTTAAAGAGATTGAATTTATTTTTTTATCTCTTTCTGTTATAAAATTTTCAAATTGTGTGATAAAATTCTCTTTTAAAAGTTTGACTTCACTCGTATTGAATAATGATTTTTTTTCAGCTCTATTTATCCATTTAAGTGTATCATTTTTCACAGAAATGAATAAATTATTAGTTTTATGAAAAGATATGTTTTCTGAATTAAATTTAGTTATTAATTCTAATTGTTCAGCTAAAACATTGACTCTATTAATGTCTGGGTTTTGATAACATAAATTCATATGAAATTCTGTTATTTTTGCTAAATGAAATAGCTCATCAGCTATTAAGGATGTTTTCATTTTAAACAAAAAACCAGATTTTTCAAAATCATTAATTTTCCTTTTTACTTCTTTTAAGGAGTTGATAGATGTGTAAGTGTTATTTTTTAATATATCACTAACTGAATCTTCTAACATTAGAAAATACTCTTCACGAATATTAGTTAATTCAGAAATGACTGATTTTATTAGCATAAAATCTTCAATAACGAAATTTTTTCTATTCAAATATTCAGTTAAAAATTTAAAAGATTTAACCAATTTAGCCTGTCTTTCTATGTGAAATAAGTTTATTAATTCGTCTAATTTTTCTTGAATAGAGTTAAGCTGTTTAGAAATATTATTCATATAGTATTGACCCGTGGCAATTGAAGCTATCTGAAAAACTACCATTGGTGTAAACATTGTACTTCCATGTTGAATAAAGCCTGCTTGTTTCGATATTTGTCCTCCATTAGTAACGGCTGAAGCAACACCTCCACTTGATAATTTCATTAATGTTTCAGTATTAGCTGTAGCTCTAAATAAACCATAAGTTGCTGCTGATGTTATTCCTACGTTAGTTGAAGCTCCAACAATGCTTGATAAAGTTCCTGAAATTGTCTCTTGATTTTCTTTATTCAAAAATATTTTTGGCAACTTATTTTTAAATTCCTTTTCATTAATTTTGTCAAAATTGATTGAAGTTTTCTTGTTTTTAACTACAAATGAATTTATTGAATTTCTAACCTTTTTAAGAAGTTTTTTTTCAAATTTTAAATTATTTTGAGGGGCAATTTGGTGATATATTGCTTTGAGTAATTCAAAAGTCTCAGAATTGTTTTTTAATATACTCTCATTTATTTGGTCTAAACCTAGAATTTTTCTAATCCATTTAATCATTTTGTCCTTCTTTTTATCGATTTTTTTTATTATTCCCAACTAACGATACCCAAACAAATATAACCGTTATCCTTTGCATGTCTCCAAATAAAGGTACATTTAATATTTTTTTGTAATGGGGACCTAATTGATTAAAAGCTTATACTCCCAAGCCTCCAAAGCAACTTCCTTAGTCATTTTATCAATAGTTTGTTGATTGAAATAATCCGTATAATCCTTCTCCAACTCAATAGCTTGTTTGGTAGGTTCATCGGATAAATTCCCAATAAAAATGATTTCTTTTTCTCCATTAGTTCTTTTGAAAAACAATATGTTTTCATTACTTGGCAATCTCAAATAACTGGCAGCTTTTTTTCCTCCATGTAAGGCTACATTTTCAACTTTCAATTTTCCTAATGCTTCCAAAATCTCCCACTCTTTCCCTTTCTCATGAGGTATTTTATCTTTTTCAAAAAACTTTAGTCTATGTTTCAACCCATATTCTTGTCCAGAATAAATTAGAGGCATCCCAGGAGTCAAATAACTTAGTACGGTAAACAATTCACTAGCCTCCCCCATTCTTTCTTGAACAGTTCCATTCCATGAATTTTCATCGTGATTGGTAATAAAGGTCATTAAAATATCATCTTCTTCGTAGCGATCAGCATCTTTTTCAAAAGTTACATCCCATTCTTTCACAGGCTTCTCTCCTTTTGCGATATGATTCATGGTATGATGTCGATCCCATCCGTAGCCCATATCAAATAAAGTCTCTTTAAATAACTCAGGTTCCCAAGCCTCGGCTAGCATAAATACATCCTTTTTGGCTCTAATCTGAGGTATTGCCTCTTTCCAAAATGATGTTGGAACAGATCCCGCAACATCACATCGAAATCCATCAATATTTTCGTTTTCAACCCAATGAAGCATATCGCTAATCATTGTTTTTCTTAATTCAGGATTCTCATAATTTAAATCTGCCACATCTTTCCATCCCATAGAACTTCCATCTTCATTTAACGGATCGGTAATTTCACCTTTATGATTCTTTGTGTAGAAGTCTGGATTCGATTGTATCCAAACATGATCCCATCCTGTATGATTCGGCACCCAATCAAGAATTACAAACATTTCGTTATCATGAGCTGTTTTTACCAATTTTCTGAAATCGTCAATTGTTCCAAACTCAGGGTTTATTTTCTTAAAATCAGACACGGCATAATAACTACCTAAATACTTTTTTCTTTCTTCCTCAGGAAATTCATGCGCAAACTTATCTCCAGTAGCTTTTCTATTGGTTTCAGAAATTGGAAATACTGGCATTAACCAAATAATTTTGACTCCTAATTTCTTCAATTCAGGAATATCCTTTGTAAACTCTTCAAAGGTTCCTTTTTCAGAATATTGACGAATATTCGCTTCATAAATAATGGCATTTTCAAGTTTCTCTTCTGAATAAGTCAAGCTTTTTGATATTTCCTTTTGAGGTCCTTCAACTTTCTTTACTTCTTTTTTACAAGAGGTTAGTATTAAAAGAGTTCCTGCTATGAGTGTGGTTATTTTTTGCATTAGTTTTCTAGTTCAATTAGTCTATATTTTCATTTGTTTCTTCAAGTAATACTATTGAAAAAGGTGAATCGATAATTACTTTTCCTTCTTTCACTGTAACAGTTTTTTTCGAATACTGATCCCTTAAATTAGTTCCATCTTCGAAAACCGTGGAAATCTCCAATGTTTTAGCACCTTTTGGAAGTTCTAAACCAATGACCACTTTATCATTTATTTCTCCCTTATTCATAGTTCTTTTAAACACATACGGTTCATAGGTTATCATACAATGATCACCTCCTCCAACAGATGGGTGATTATCTCTAAACTTACCTAACTTCTGAGCATGACTCAATAGAGCCTGCGTTTCAGGATTAGTATCAATCTCATTCCAATTCATTAATGATCTTAAGTTAGCATCACCAACCGCCCCTTCAACTTTTAAAACTCTTGAAGATTCATCTCCATAATACATCTGAGAAGCTCCAGGAGTTAACAATAACTTAGTTATAGCATCAAATGGTACTTTACGATCCACATCAAAAGGAGCTCCATCGTCATGAGAAGAGATATAATTTAAGGTTCCATACCCTTCAAGTTTTGTATCAAGTATGCTATCATATCGTGTAAATAAAGCTTCATAATTTGGAAGTTGTTTGGCATTCCATTTAAACTCGAAGTTGATAAGACTGTTAAAAGCTTTATCAAAATAGTTAACCGTTTTATCTCCAAAATTAAAATCTTTACCACTACTTACATTATAGTTGTACACTTCACCTACCAAGTAAAACTCGTCTTCTAGTTGATTGTTTGGGTGATTCGTTTTATACTCTTCAAAAGCAATATCACAAGCCTTTCTAAACTCTTGCCAAACATTTTCTTCAACATGCTTCACCGTATCTACTCGATAGCCATCAATACCATACTCACGAATATAATCGGTTAACCATTTCATAATATAAAAGCGCGGTGCTCTTGGAAACCCAGTTTTCTCAAAGAAAGTATTTAACTCTTCGACTTCTTCTTCATAACGCCCTTCTTCTTTCCATTTAGCAACCAATTGGGGTGGTAACGCTACTTCTTCATTACTTTCAGTTTTAATGTCTGGTAAGTTCTTTACTAAGGTACAACTCACTGTGTTTTTATAATTATCGTAGGTGCATTGTGGACTTGTACGAACCCATTCTTGAGGCCAAACTGGATCTTTTTCCGTAACTGGTCCAGTATGGTTGATTACTGCATCTAACAAAATTCTAATTCCATTTTCATGCGCCGTTTTTACCAACTTGTGTAAATCATCTGAGGTACCAAAATTTGGATCAATCTTCGTCCAATCTTTTGTCCAATACCCATGAAACCCATAAGTATTTCCTGTTCCTTCATCAACTTTTCCGTGTACTTGCTCTACAATTGGAGTTAACCAAATTGCATTAATTCCGAGCTTAGTGAAATAACCATCATTAATTTTGGCTGTAATTCCCTTTAAATCTCCTCCTTCAAATCCTCTTAAAGTAGCAGCTTTATCTGTCCGATCAAAGTTCACATCATTACTCGTATCACCATTGTTAAAGCGATCTGTTAACAAAAAATACAGGTTCGCTCCTTGCCAAGTAAAATCTTTCTTGGCTACAGGTTCCATCTTTTTAGGTTCTTTTTTAGCTTCTTTGTTTTTACAAGCAAAGAAGGTTATTGCAACGAGTATGGTTATAAAAATTCGCATAAAATTCTTTTTTATTCAATTATCTTAGAACAAGCTTATGAAACATTCAAAGGAAATTTATTCCAAAATTTCCAGGTAAATTCCAGTTCGTTTTAATCTCACTTAGCAAATTAAAACTTAAGCTTGATGATCTGTTTCTTTTTTGTATTCCATGTAACAGGAATCTCGATATTATTTACTTTCTTAATTGGGGTTACTAATTTTCCATTTATTAAAACCTTCTTCACTTCTTTTTTCACATTATGAATTACCAATTTATATTGTTTCTCTTGTGCTTTATAATTATTCCCTAACTCAGTATTCAATTGAATTTTCAATGACTTCCCATTAAAATTACTTGAGAATTTTACTAGTTCGAACATTCCTTTTTCCAAAGCATTTGCTGTTTTACCATCATCATTGTATAAATATCTATTACTCGATTGAATCGTATCATCATGATAATAGTGAATTGTTAATTCATTGGCATTATACGCTTCTGTATTTTGAATATCCCTTGTCATGGGAATAAAACTCCCCGCTCGAACCAAAGTAGGAATACTATTTTCTCTTTTGGGTATTTCCATTTCCTCCCCTTCCCCTACAATTCTTTTATCAGAATAGAAATCAAACCAAACAGTTGCTTTAGGAATAAAAATTGAATGTTTTTTAACATCTTTATCTAGTTGTGGACTGATTAAGAAATCATTTCCCCATAAATAGGTAGTCCCTAATTTTTCTGTTTTAGGTGATTGAAAATCGAAAAAAAGAGGTCTCATTAAAGGAGTTCCTTTACTATTATTCTCATAAACCAAATGATAGTTATAAGGCAACAATTTATAGCGTAATTCAATAGCTATTTTAGCTCTCTCCTTGGCTTTCTCCGATCTAAAAACGGGCTCTGAGGGTACTTGTTCTTGTGCATGAGGACGGTATATTGGTTGAAAAACCCCATATTGTAACCATCGTACATAAAGTTCATCATCCAAATTATCCCCAGCAAAACCTCCTAAATCCGAATGCATATATCCCAATCCTTGCATTCCCATTTGTAATGCGATTTCAGGTTGTCTTTTGAATCCTCCCCAGGTTCTATTTACATCACCCGACCATGGAATTAAACCAAAACGCTGAGATCCTGAATATCCAGCTCGCATCAAAACAAACGGTCTTGTTTCTGGAAAGTACTTCTCATATCCTTTTGCAATAAGCTTTGCCCAATCATGTCCATAAATGTTATGAACTTCATTAGCCGATCCAGTTTCATGCTGTACCCAATCAGGATGTACTTCGGGTTCTCCTAAATCCCCCCAAACACCAGCTATTCCAATGTCGACAAGACCTTTATAAATATCCCAAAACCAAGCTTTTCCTTTTTGACTGTAAACATCAATAATTCCTGTGTTTCCAAAATAGAAATCATAGGTAGCTAGTTTTCCTTCCTTCGTCTTTGCCAGAATATCTTCTTGAACGGCTTCTTTCCATCGTTTAGAAGTCGTTAAAATATAAGGTTCGGTAATGGCAATCGTTTTAATATTTTTTTCTTTCAAACCAACTACCATCCCATTAAAATCAGGAAAAGAATCTTTATAAGGTTCTAAATTCCCCATAGTTCCTTTTATATCTTTTCCAAACCAAAACAGGTCTAAAATAACAGCGTCTACTGGAATATTATCCTCCTTAAATTTTTGAATTGTATTTTCAACTTCTTTTTGAGAATGATAACCAAATCTACTGGAAAAATTTCCTAAAGCCCATCTTGGAATCATTGGTTGTCTTCCTGTTAGTTCTGTATAATTATCAAGAACATCGTACCACGATTGCCCAGCTATTATTTGATACGTTTTTCTCCCAGAAATAGTTTCGTATGTGAGTGTATTATTCTTTTTACTATCTAAATCTAAAAATCCAATAGGAGCATTATCAAAATGAACCATATACCTTTTCGAAGACAAAACAACTGGCATTGTATAATTCATTAACTCTGAATGAGTCTCATACCCATAATGCGCTTTATTATATAATTCTAATCGGTATCCTCTCCTATTCATTTCAAGAGCTCTTGCTCCTCCTCCATATAAAACTTCTTCTTTTTCTAAGTTTAATTCAATAGTTTCATACTTCTCGGTTTTAACATATCCTCTTTTTTCTGAAATCAATTCTTTTTTACCATAGAAATAAGAAATTTTAAAAGGAAACTTTTGTATAACTACCTTTAGTTTTTTTGATGCAAAGTAAATGGCTTTATCTGTTTCTTTAAACTTCGTTATAACCTTTTGAGGTTTTAGAATCACCGCATGAGATTTTTTAGAATACTTCTCCCCGTCAGGAATAAAGGAAGTTTCTACAACATCAGGCAAATAAAACTGTAATCGATATTCACCATCGTTCATTTTCAATCGAAGCACCCCTTTTTTTTCTTCAATAATATTATTAAAAACTCTGCTGGTATTTTGACCATATATGTTGAAACACAGAAAAAAAATTAAAATATGAAGTCTTTTCATTATTCTTTTATTGATGTTAACAGTAAGCTCCCTTTTCCCTTAAGTTCCATAGTTTCATTCCATATAAAACGTTCACCAGATATTACATTTTTAAATATTCTACCTTTTAAATTCATTTCAGCAAAACGATTTAAATCTATGGTAACGGCTGTTTTATTCTTGTTAATGATATGAACTACAACTTCATTATTGTATGTTCTAAATAATACATACACCCCATCAAACGGAGCAAAATGTATGGTTTTTCCTTCTTGAATTGCTTTACTTTGTTTTCGATAATTCAATATTTTACTTAAAAATATTTGCATATCAATTTGTTCAGGTGTTAACCCTTTTTTTATGAAGGCATTAATTGTATCTTCTTTCCAACCTCCTGGAAAATCAGAACGAATTAAACCATGGTCTCCTGGCTTTTCGAAATCGTTCATTAATATTTCCGTACCGTAATAAATTTGAGGAATTCTAGGTAATACAAGCATATAACTCAATGCCATTTTTGTATTTACAACATCCCCTTTTAATTGAGTAAAAATTCTACTCATATCATGATTGTCAGGAAATATCATAATATCTCTTGGCTCCGCATAATGAAAATCATTCGCTAACCCTTCGTACATTTTTATCAAGCCTTTGTCCCAACTTTCTTCTTCATTTAATGCATTTACGATATTCTTTTGCATAGCAAAATCCATTGTAGACTTTAAGTTCGATTCATATTGGTCTTTATTTTTAGCACCTTGTTGCCAATAACCAATTAATAGAGGATTGTAACTCCACTCTTCACCTACAATCGTGAAATTAGGATATTCGGTAGTAATAGCTTTTGCCCAATTTGACATAAATTCTTTATCTGGATAAGGATAAGTATCTTGACGAATCCCTCCGAGTTGTAAAGTTTCAATCCACCAAATACTATTTTGTATTAAATAAGTTGCCATGTATGGATTACGTTGATTCAAATCTGGCATTTGAGGCACAAACCAACCATCAACGTTTAAGCTTTTATCTTTTTCAGATGCATACGGATCTTGATTGGTAGTTCTCCTATGATTTGAAGTAATAACTGTTTCCCAATTCCAATTAGATTTATTATTCTCATAATTTTCCTGATGATTAATCCAATTTTTAAAAGGTAGATCTAGCATCCACCAATGATTTAATCCGCAATGGTTTACAACTTGATCCATTATTAACTTCATTTTTCTACGGCGAAGCTCAAACGACAATTTTTTATAGTCTATTAAAGAACCAAATCTAGGGTCAACTTCATAATAATCTGTAATAGCGTATCCATGATATGAACTTTCTGGCATATCGTTTATCAATAAAGGTGTTGGCCAAATACTTGTAAACCCAAGTTTTTCTATATAATCTAAATGTTCAATAATACCTTTAATATCACCACCATGTCGCTTATAGTTATGACTCCTATCTATCTGTTTTTCTTTTAATTCCTTTATAATATCATTGGTATCATCTCCATTTACAAAACGATCGGGTGTTATTAAGTAAATTGCATCTGAACTATCGAAACCAATTAATTTATTAGAATCAAATGATCTACGTTTAAGCTCATAAGTATGTTTCTTTGTAATACTGTCATTTTTAAATATGATGTCAAACTTACCAGGTTTGGTATTTTTAGCTATATCTAAATCTAGAAACAAATAATTGGGACTATCTGCTGTATGAACTTGTTTCAAATAAACACCAGGATAATCGATACTTACCTTATAGTTAGTAATCCTATCTTCTTTTACAAGAAGTTGTAATCGATTATTATTAAACCCTACCCACCAATTAGGCGGATCCACTTTTTCCAAATAAGTATTGGCTACTTCTAATTCTATCGAAGCATTTTTACTTTTTTTTACACAAGAAAAAAATAGAAATACAATAATGATGGGTAGTAGTTTTTTCATCTGTTTATTTAATGTTTTATATGGGGTAGATACAATTCCCCCATATTAATTTTAGACCGCTGTTAAATTATTCGGAGTAACCATGATTTCTTGTTCGTTGACAATTAACTTTAGCTCTTCTCCATTACCTAGTTCAAAAATTGTTTTATCGTGGCTGATGTTTACTTTTAATATTTGATTTCTAAAGTTCACTTTAAAAGAAAAAGCTTGCCATTCTTTCGGTATCTTGGGAGCAAAACTCAGTGTATTATTTTTAACACGCATTCCTCCAAAACCTTCAACAATACTCATCCATGTTCCTGCCATTGAAGTAATATGAAGTCCTTCTTCAACTTCTTTATTATAATCATCTAAATCCAAACGTGACGTCCTTAAATAGAATTCATAGGCTTGTTCCATCCTATTCAACTTGGCTGCTTGAATGCTATGAACACAGGGAGATAATGAACTTTCATGAACAGTAAAAGGCTCATAAAAATCAAAGTGTTGTTCTAACTCCCTTTGAGTAAAGTCCTCTTCAAAGAAATAAAACCCTTGTAATACATCTGCCTGTTTTATATAAGGTGACCTTAAAATACGATCCCAACTCCATTTTTGATTGATTGGTCTTTGAGATTTATCCAATTCAGATACTGTTATCTGTTCTTTATCCAGAAAACCGTCTTGTTGTAGAAAAACTTTATGCTCTTGTGAATATGGGAAATACATATTATCGGCAATTCTTTTCCATTTTGAAATTTCGTTATCTGTAAGGCTTACTTTAGCCATTATTCTATTATAATCCACTGAGAAATCATTCTTAATTTTCTTTATGTTCTCCATGGTATAATTAATACACCATTGCGCAGAATAATTTGTATACCAATTATTGTTTATGTTATTTTCATATTCATTAGGTCCTGTTACTCCAAGAATTACATATTTATTCTTGTCCGTTGAATATGTAGCTCTCTGATACCAAAAACGAGCTATTCCGATCAATACTTCTAGTCCTTTTTCAGGAATATAACTATAATCGCCTGTATAACGATAGTAATTAAAGATAGCGAAAGCAATCGCTGCGTTTCTGTGGATTTCTTGGAATGTTATTTCCCATTCGTTATGACACTCTTCTCCATTCATTGTAACCATTGGATATAGTGCCGCTCCATTTGAAAAACCTAATTTTTCAGCATTTTCAATGGCTTTTTCTAGATGATTATATCGGTACTCTAATAAACTTTTCGCTACATTTTGATCTTTAGTAGCCATGTAAAATGGCAAACAATATGCTTCCGTATCCCAATAGGTACTCCCTCCATATTTTTCTCCAGTAAACCCTTTTGGTCCAATATTTAACCGTGCATCTGTTCCTAAATACGTTTGATTTAATTGAAAAATGTTAAAACGAATTCCTTGCTGAGCTTGTACATCTCCTTCAATGGTGATATCAGCCATATCCCATATTTTTCTCCAAGCTTTCTTTTGAAGTTTTAGTAATTCTTCAAAACCTAAAGTCAACACTTTTACCAACACCGATTTTGCAGCCAGGAGAAGCTCTTCTTTTTTATGGTTTCTATCAACGGTATATCCAGCAAACTTATACAACGTTGCTTTTTGATCTTTCGAAACTTCTATCTTATAGGTATGCAAAGCTTTGGTTTTAGAAACAAACTCTGTTGTAGGTATGTTTATTTTTTCATTTTCTAAAAAGAGCTGAGACTCCATAAAAGTACACACATGAAATTCTGTTTTCATGGTGTGAGAATGAATATAAGCTTGATTATTTGTTGAAGTTACATCAAGTATTTCCCAAAATTTATCATCCCAGTTACTGTCTTCATTTGTAATGCCTGCATCTAAATATGGGGAAAATTCAATTGCCACAGACTCACTCAATGGGATTATGGAATACTCAATTGCTCCGACTTCATCAATATCTAAACTCAATAAGCGTTTTGCAGAAACCGAAATTTCAACACCGTTTTGCAAAACAGCCTCGAAGGTTCTTAATAACCAACCTTCTTTCATATTTAATTCTCGTCGGAAATTTTTAACTTCTTTACACGAAGCTAAATCCAACACCTCATCATTAATCTTTACATGAATACCTATCCAATTAGGTGCATTTAAGACTTTTGCAAAATATTCAGGATAACCATTTTTCCACCATCCAACTCTGGTTTTATCAGGATAGTAAACTCCCGCGATATAACTCCCTTGAAATGTATCTCCTGTATAGTCTTCTTCAAAATTAGCTCTTTGTCCCATGGCTCCATTACCAATGCTAAAAAGGCTTTCTGAAGATTTTACACGACTTTTATCAAATCCTTCTTCTATAATACTCCATTCATTTGATAGGATATAATTTTGATTCATTTTATTGATTTTACTTTAGTTGTTCGAGCTCAGCTCTTATTTTTTTGTTAGATTGCTCACATAGTGAGGCTTTTATTTTATACTCAATGTTTTTTAATTGCTCATAAGTTTGTTGATGAAGTCTGATGAGATTTCCTCAAAACTTTTAAAAACGTAATCGGCTTCATAAAGAATATTGCTTTCACCGATTCCAATGGCTAGCATATTTGCTTTTTTCGCTGCTTGTATTCCTGCTACGGAATCTTCAAACACCACACATTGGTTCGGCATAATTTTTATTTTCTCTGCAGCATTTGTAAAAACTTCTGGGTCTGGCTTTGCTTTGGTTACATCATTGCCGTCGACAATAGCATCGAATTTATCAATCAGATTTACTTTTTTAAGAATGGCT
The DNA here is from genome assembly GCF_964513065.1 of Tenacibaculum xiamenense. Taxonomy (NCBI): domain Bacteria; kingdom Pseudomonadati; phylum Bacteroidota; class Flavobacteriia; order Flavobacteriales; family Flavobacteriaceae; genus Tenacibaculum; species Tenacibaculum xiamenense. Next base: position 131,241 of record NZ_CAZEQU010000033.1, on the reverse strand, counting down.
CTAGCATTTTTACTTGCAGATCCCAAAGCTATTGGAGAATTACCATTTAATAAAAGATTCAATACCCTTGGTACATCAGGTAAAATCTCAGATTCATCCATGTTTTCAATGTATCGAAGGTATTCCTCATTTTTTTCATGTAAAAGTGAATCAAACTTCTCTTGCGATATTGTTTTATTACCCCAACTTAATATTTTTTCCAAAGATCTTATACGGCTTACACCTTTTAACTGTTCGTTTTGCTCGTTTGAAAAATCAATTCCCAAACTATTCGCCAGGTTTTTCCAAGCTAAAAAATGGTATTTAGCGGTATCAACAATAACACCGTCTAAATCAAAAATAAATCCAGTTGTATTCATTAACTCTGTATTAAATCATTCATTATTAATGGATTAATATAGTAAATATTAAAATCGATTATTAGAATTTTAGCTATTATCACTTGATTGATAGCTAATTGCATTTTTATTTGTTATTAAAAAATTACATAATCCAGCAAGAATTAGGCTTACTCCTGCTACAGTCATGGCATTGATTGCTTGGCTTCCTAGTAGACCTGAAATAAAATTAACACCGCCAAGAGCTGCAACAATCTGAGGAATAACAAGGAACATATTAAATATTCCCATAATAACTCCCATTTTCTTTGGATCAACTGAACTTGAAAGCATCGCATAAGGCATCGAAAGGATACTTCCCCAAGAAATTCCTATAAGAATAAATGATATGGTTAAATATTCAGGAGATGGAACGAATTTCATTATAAGAAAACCTATTCCTCCAAGAATTAAAGAAATCATATGGACATACTTTCTATTAATTCTTTTTCGGGAAGTATACAGTACTAGTAGAAGTGCAAAAGCCATGGAAGAAAGTCCATATAATCCCATATAAGAACCAACAGCATTCGATGACTTTTGAAAAGCGGTATTCGCTATGTCAAATGCATGCTTGTCTTCTTCCAAGCTCATATTATAATTAATTTCTTCTGGAGCTGGAGTTTTAAATACATGTTCTGTTAATGCAGGATTCGCCATACTCCACATGGTAAAGAAAGCAAACCAGCTAAAAAACTGAATTACTCCCAATTTTTTCATCGTCATAGGCATATTCCCAATATTGTTCAGGATATCAGGAATAAATTGGTTTTTTTTCAACTTTTCTCTTTCAAACTCCTCCATATCTTCTGGTGGATATTCAGAGGTTGTAAATACTGTATATAAAATGCTCACCAAAAAGACAAAAGCTCCAATAGCAAAGGCAATTTTTACTGACATTGGAACTACCCCTGAAGCTGCCGAATCGCTAACACCTAGTTTAGAAACAAACCAAGGTAAATTACTAGCCACCCAAGTACCAATACCAATAATTAACGTTTGAACCACAAAACCATACGATCGTTGTGACTCAGGTAATTTATCGGCTACTAAAGCTCTAAATGGCTCCATTGAAATATTAATTGAAGCATCTAAGATCCATAGGAACCCGGCAGCAACCCATAATGCAGGCGAATGCGGCACAAAAAATAAGGTTAGTGAACTTAAAATAGCTCCTATTAAAAAGTAAGGTTTCCTTCTCCCCCATTTAGTACTCCATGTACGATCACTCAAATAACCAATAATGGGTTGAACGATTAATCCAGTTAAAGGTGCAGCAATCCATAGCAATGGAATATCTTCTTTTCCTGCTCCAAGAGTTTGAAAAATACGTGACATAAAGCCTCCTTGTAAGGCAAAACCGAACTGAATTCCAAGAAAACCAAAACTCATGTTCCAGATTTCCCAGAAATTTAATTTACGCTTATTCATTTATCGTAATTATTAATTCATACTACGATAAGCGCTATGACTTATCTAATTTAAGTGTGGAAGAAAATTATTGATAAGTCGTTTTCTGTGGGGCTAATATATTAATTTTTATCAATTATTGTCAAAAAAAGAAGATTTTATACCATTTACAGCTTAAATTCATAATTATAAAACATAAAAAAGGCCATCAAAACTATTTGATGACCTTTTATAAATAACTAGAAAATTAATTATTTCTTTATAAATCGTTTCGTTACAGCTTTACCATTTGAAATAAACTTCACAAAATAATTTCCTGTTGCAAAATCAGAAACATCAATAGTGGATGTGTTGTTTACTTTTCCTTTTGAGCTATACACAATTCTACCTGTTATAGAATAAATAGTCATTTGTTCAAACTCTCCATTTATAACATCAATAGTTAAATTATTACTAGCTGGGCTAGGATATAATTTAATGCTATTTAAAGAGTTTTCTGTAAATGTTTTTAATTCTTCACCTGGAGTAGCCGATTTACTAATGTTCACTAGGTAATCCTCAACTTCTCCATAAGTAAAAGACTCACAAGAAGTAGGAATGGCATTATACTTTAGAGAAACACGCAATCTTGTTAATCCAGGCTGCGCAGAGGCTGGAACCGTAAATGTTCCAGAATTTGTTGCATCTGTTGACGCTGCTTTAGACCAAACGAGCTCTCCAGCATCTAAGAAATCACCATCTCTATTATAGTCAATCCATACAGCATATCCTTCTCTATAAATTGTACCAGTCCATGTTGGAGTTACAGTAAGTGTATGTGTTCCACTTATGTTAGTAGAAAGATTCGTGTAATCGCCATATCCGCCAGTTTCTGCACCTGTTGTATTATCGATCCCTTCCAATTGGAATCTTGAAATATACTCATCAGAGGTATTATTTCCATTAGAATTACAATATCCTGTAGGAGGATTTGGATCTCCTCCACCATTTCCAATTTTTAAGTTAACCGTGTAATCTTCAACTTCTCCATATGTAAAGTTTTCACAAGAAGTAGGAATTGCATTGTATTTCATAGAAACTCTCATTCTAACTGCTTTTTGAGCCGTTCCTGTAGGAACTGTAAACGTACCACTATTAGTAGCCGCATTTGATGGGGCTTTTGACCAAACTAGCTCTCCACTATCTGTAAATACCCCATTGTTGTTATAATCAATCCAAACAGCATAACCTTCGTTATAAACAGTTCCTGTCCAAGTAGGTGAAACTGTTACCGTATATTGCTGCCCTTCGTTTAAATCCGTAGAAATACTTGTAAAGTCCGAATAGAATTGCGCACCAGAAGTATTGTTTATTGTATTTAACTTTACGTTACTAATGTATTCATCATTTGTATTACTACTTTTAGAAGTACAATAGGAAATTTGCGCTGTAGTTGTGGTAAACGTTGTAGTTGCACTTCCAGAAGTATTTCCTGCAGCATCTTGAGCAACAACAGAAGCAGTATATTGCGTTGTAGGCGATAATCCCGTAACATTAAAAGAAGTAGATGAAGAGGTTCCTACTTGAGTACCATCTATTGAAATTAAATACCTTGCAACACCAACATTATCAGTAGAAGCTGTCCAGTTTAAAGTTGCACCCGTTCCACCTATATTTGATGCTGCTAAATTCGAAGGATTTGTTGGAGCTTCTGTATCTGGTGGCCCTACAGGTTGCATTTCAAATGTTCCAACAACACCTTTTCTTCCATTATTCATGTATTCAGTAATAAACCAAAATGTGCTGTTATTTGAAGGATCAACATCTATTTTACTATAATCTCCATAACGCGTTCCAGGTATGTTTTGGTTTCCATTGGCAATTAACCCCTCAACTGCAGTCATAGCTCCGAGAGGGTCACTAGCTAATCTACCAGTAAAATATGAACTTACTCTTGTGGTAGCTGAACTTGAAGAACTCGATAAAGATGAATATCCCATACCTATATTTCCATTTGCATCCATTGCTAAACTGGCATTCCATGCATGTCTAGAATCTGGTGCATTATAAGTACCTTCTTGATACAATGACCAAGGTTGGTTATCTCCATTTTGACGAAACTCCATCCAACGAATACCTGCTAATTTTCCTGAAGAAGCATCTGTATCAACTACGAAATTGAAAACAGCAGAATTATGGGTGCTAAATTTTCTGAATTGAGCTTGATTCATAATAGTGGCCTGCAATGCGTCAATTGAAGGACCTCCATTAGGTTGGGCTAAATTAGAAAAACTACCACCATCAAACACACCAATAAAAGGTGTTACGTTAATTTCTTGTGGGTTAGAAACTGTTGAACTCGCTGTATTATTCCAGTTTACATCAATAGTCCATACTTTAACATGATCTGTTGAAACACCTGTCCAAGCATTATCTTGCATATACACTACTGTAGCGCCACCTGTTGCAGGTAAGTTATTATCTGTAACATTTAATACTTGAGGACTATAGAATCCACTAGTTCTAATGTTTGGTAAGTCAAACCCTATGATTCCTGCATTGGTATTTCCTGCAAGCATGGCAGTCCTATCTAAGGCCCATACTCTATTTGAACTAGTAGTGTTATCTGTAATGTAATAACCATCACTCCAAATAGATAATTTTTGATAATCTCTAATTTGAGTAACATTATAAATATACCAACCCGAAGTTAATGGGTTTGGTCCATCCGACACCGCTATTTGAGCCCCCGCTCCGGCTCCATTTAAAAATGATAGCACCCATCGGTCAGCAGCGTTATCATAAGAAACAGTTAAATCACAACATCCGCCAGAAGGGAAAATGGCAGGGTTTGGAGCTGTTTCTCCTAATAATTGGTTTCCTTGTTTGTCATAAATCATAAAACCTGTATTGAATACAACCATGACGTGATTTGGACCAACAGCCAAGGAAGGATCAGTTGGTTGAGAATTCGAAGAATAAGTATCAAAAACTAAACTTGCATTAGCCATTTGTACACTTTGTTCTTGAGGATGCCTGTTTATCTTAAAAAAGTCATCTTTAGTTTGAGGGTCCTTACCGGAAATAATAATGTTTCCCATAGATCTTTTATCCTTGGCTTCCTTTTTTACGTTCTTAAATGGAACTAAATCGGCAGATCGGCTCGATATAGGAGAAACATATTCAACTGATGAAATTTTTCCTCGATAAAATGGTTTGTTCTTGGTTTCTTGCGCCATAAGCATAGCTGACAGCAAGAATAAAACAATAGATAATTGTTTTTTCATGTTCAGAAGGGTATTTTGGTTAGTAAGTGGAAAACTAATAAAAATTTAAATAAATACCTGAATATTACCTGTTTATTTTTAAAACTTTCAATTTTAAAACCAAAATATCACACAAAAAAAGAAACCTTTATTTAGAATAAATCTAAGAATGATAAGGCTTTCATCTAATAAATCTGATAACCCTATTCACTTTGAATTTTTTTACTGGACTCTCTAATTTTTAAATTACTTGATATAACTTTTGTCTGAGTCACCTCTTTTTCTTTTTTTCCTTCAATTCGATCAATCAATAATTCAACTGATTGCTCTCCCATGGTAAAACCATGTTGTGCAACTGTACTTATTGAAGGTGAAGCATATTCCGAAATCAAACCATCGGTAAAACCAATTACAGAAATGTCTTCAGGAATGTTTAGCTTTCTTTCTTTAGCTATCCTAATGGCAATAGCAGCATATATTTCATTTACAGCAAAAATGGCGTCAATAGGTTGATCAAATAAGCTTTCTATTTGAGATTTTATTTCATATTCTTCATTTACTCTAACAATTAGCTTTTGATCAATTGTTTTTCCCTTATCCTTTAGTGCTTTTTCGTAACCTCTTAATCTATCTAGTCCAACAGTTACGTGGCGTGGTGTTGTTAAAATACCAATATTATTACAACCAGAGTCTAATAAATATTTAGTAGCCTTATGCCCTGCCCCAACATCATCAACTATAACTTTATCGCATTTCAAAGATTCATGTGTTCGATCAAACAACACCAATGGAATATCATTGTCTATTAGTCGGTTAAAATGCTTAAACTCTCCTTTTTCTAAGGTTTCTTTTGCTATAGAAACCAATAAGCCATCAACACTTCCATTAGTTAATACATCAATAGTTTCCGTTTCCTTTTTTTCTAGATCGTTGGAAAAGCAAACCATAATATTATAACCTCTTTCTGAAGCTACTTTTTCAATTCCTTTAATCACCGTTGAAAAAAAATGATGTACAATTTGCGGTAAAATAATGCCAATAACTTTTGTTTTTTGATTTCTCAACTGTAAGGCTAAATTATTGGGTCGATAATTATAGTAATCGGCATATGCTTTTATCCTGTCTTTAGTTTCTTTACTAATTTCAGAACTATCTCTTAAAGCTTTTGATACTGTGGAAGTTGCAACTCCCAGCTCTTTAGCAATTATCTTAATAGTAATTTTAGTTTTCATATTTTACAAAAATGACAATTTTCTTTGGTTAGTTTTATTAAACCGTTAATATATGGTTAAAAAACTTATCAACACGAAATCGTTTTCGTAGTATTCATGGTAGCTGACGAGCTATTTTTCTTTCTATCTTCACCCCTGTGGAAGCCAAAATTATTGATAATTCTTAGATCAATTTTATATGTATTTAACCTAAAAAAATGAAGTATATAAACATAGTTATATTCGGAATTTTATCACTGATCTCCTCTCAATTATCTGCTCAACAGAATTTTAAGGGAACGGTTATAGAAAAAACTACGGGTGAAGGGATTCCCGGAGTTAATGTAGTTATTAAAGGAACTACACGAGGAACATCTTCAGATTTTGACGGAAATTTTCAATTAGGAAATGTTAAAACTGGAGATGTTCTTGTTTTTAGTGCTATTGGTTTTATTGAAAAAACCTATTCAGTGGGTACAAACTTTACCATTACAGTTCAACTTCAAGAAGACTCACAACAACTTGATGAAGTAGTTGTTGTCGGATATGGAACTACTACAAAAAAAGACGCAACTGGTTCTGTTACCTCAATTAGTTCTAAAGATTTCAATAAAACACCAGTAGTTGGTGCAGAACAATTACTACAAGGTAAAGTACCAGGTGTTCGAATCACTTCAGTTGGAGGTCAACCTGATGCCGCTCCAAATATTAGAATTCGTGGTGGTGCATCCTTAAATGCTAACAATTCACCTCTAATAGTTATTGATGGTGTTCCCATCGATAATACAAATCCAGCGGGAGTTAGTAATCCACTTACATTAGTTAATCCAAATGATATTGAAAACTTCTCAATATTAAAAGATGCATCAGCAACGGCTATTTATGGTTCAAGAGCCTCTAATGGAGTTATTTTGATTACCACAAAGAAAGGAACTAATAGTGGTGTCAAATTCAACTTTTCGAGTGATGTTTCTATAGGTACTGTAGGTCGCACTCTAGATGTGATGAGTGGAAGTGAATTCACTCGTTTTATTCAAACCTACCATCCTACTCAAACGAACCTTTTAGGAATCGATGATCCAACAACTACAGCCACTGACAATTTAAGTACTCCAGAGGTTGAAGGGCGAATTTTATTCGATACTGATTGGCAAGACGCCATTTACAGAACATCCGTTTCAACTAACAACAATTTCAGTGCAAGAGCTTTTTTATTTGATAAAGTTCCTGCTCATTTTTCTTTCGGCCACACAAAAAGTGAAGGTATCGTTAAAACCAATGATTACGAACGTTATTCATTATCCCTTAGATTAACTCCTAAGTTTTTGAATGACCGCTTAAAAGTAGATGTGAACGCTAAAGGTATTTTTGCCGACAAAAATGCTATTGATGAAGGCGGTGCACTTGGAGGAGCTGTAAACATGGACCCAACAAAACCTATTTTTGATAATAGCTCGAATGGTTTTGGTGGTTTTTATCAAACAACTCGATTAAACGATGAAGATCCTACTCAAGCAACAAAGCTTTTACTAGATGGTCAGTTTAACCCAGTAGCTTTATTAATGCAAAGGTCAAGACCCGAAAAAGTTTATAAGCTTTTAGGAAATATAGAATTAGATTATACCATGCCTTTCTTACCTGAGCTTAGAGGTGTTTTAAACCTAGGGTTGGAAACTTCAAAAGCTGAAATAAAAGAGGAGTTTACTGAAAATGCCATTGCTACCAGACAATTCAATGCGAGTGACACAAATCCAGAAACGAGTGCTGTTTTTAACCCAGGAGTCAACTATACCGAAGATCAAAATATTACAAATACAACTTTAGATGCTTATTTGGTGTATGCAAAACAGTTAGATGGGTTCTTATCTAAAGTTGAGCTTCAAGGAGGTTATTCTTATCAAAATTTCAGAAACGAGGGTACAAAAGAAATTTTTAGATACAATACAGAAACAGGATTACGAGAATTACAACCAAATCCGCAAAATCCAACTAATAGATATTTTAATGAATTAAATCTACAATCGTTTTTTGGTAGAGCTAATTTAAGTTTTGACGACAAATACTTACTTACCCTATCGTTAAGAGCGGATGGTTCTTCTTTATTTAGACCATCAAAGCGTTGGGGCTACTTCCCTGCTGCTGCACTGGCATGGAAAATTGAAGAAGAAGATTTCCTTAAGAATGTGGACTTTGTAAATACTTTAAAACTACGTTTAGGATGGGGTAAAACAGGACAACAAGATATTACAGGTGCTGTTGGTTTTTATCCATCAATCCCTTTATTCTCTCAGGGAGATGCGTCTAGTCAATATTTAGATGGTGTTAATATTTATTCAGCTATTGCTTTTAATGAAAACTTAACTTGGGAAAAATCGACTACCTATAATTTAGGTTTAGATTTTGGATTCTTTAATGATATTCTTTCTGGATCATTCGATATTTTCCAAAGAAACACAACCGATCTTTTGGCTAGAGTTCCTGTAGCTCCAGGACAAGGTTTGGGAAGTTCTTTTATTAAAAACGTAGGAGAAACCGAAAGTAAAGGTTTTGAATTAGCATTAAATGTTACTCCTTATGAAAACGATAATTTCAGATTCGATGTTAATACAAACATCGCCTACAATAAAACCGAAATAACAAGCTTGCAAGATGTTACTAGAATAGTTTCCTCTGATGGTGGATTACCTGTAGGTACTGGTGTTAACTTGGCCTATTCGCCCGTTGGTTTGCAAGCACATTCAGCCTGGGTGTTCAAACAATTATACGATAGTAATGGAAATCCTATTTGGGGAGCACATGCCGATTTAAATGGTGATGGAATTATCAATAATGACGATCGTTTTTATAGAGCACTTCGTCCTAATTGGACTTATGGTTTTGGCTTAAATTTCACCTATAAAAACTGGGATTTAACTTCAAATTTCAGAGGACAAATTGGAGGTTTAGTATACAATGCTAAGAAATTAACCAATGGATGGCGTGATAATGCGTTACCAATAAATTCAAATAGTTTAACTAATGTTTTAGATTTCTATAATGGAGCTTCTGATGTGAATTTCATTAACACAAATGGAAATGTTCGCTTTTCTGATTATTATCTAGAAGATGCTTCTTTCTTACGTTGCGAGAACATTGTTTTAGGTTATCGATTTGATCAGCTTATAAAAAATGGAATGGTACGATTATATGGTTCTGTAGCAAACCCTTTTATCATTACGAATTACTCAGGTCAAGATCCTGAGAACTTTAATTCAATTGACAATAATTTCTATCCAAGACCAAGAACTTATACGATTGGTGTTAATGTAGATTTTTAATTTTTATAAATCATGAAAAAATTTCTAATACTTATATTGATCACAGCGACAACGTTTTCAAGTTGTTTAAGTGATTTAGATACAAAACCTGAAGTTGAGCTAACCTTGGAAGAATTATTAAAACAAGATCCAAACGCTATTTCAGGGATTTTATCTAGACTTTACGCTTCTTATGCCTTATCGGGTGTACAAGGTCCAGGAAGTTCGGATATTGATGACGACGCAGGAGAGTCTCCTTTTTTAAGAGGTATTGTAAACCTTCAAGATTTCACTGCTGATGGAATGAAAAATAGATGGGGTGATGATGGTTTAGATCAGTTAACCACCACTTCTAACTGGGATGAGAATAATAAATTCTTTCGTTATCTATATAATAGAATTTATTACACCATTCCTCAGGCAAACAACCTGTTATCTGTAATGAGAAATGTTACAGTAAATGATCAGGAAAACATCATAAGTGAAGTGCGCTTCTTAAGAGCCCTTGCTTACTATTATTTAATTGATGCTTTTGGAAATGGCGTATTGGCTACAGAAGAGAATATTGGAACTTCTCAGCCATTACCTCAGGCTACAAGAGAAGAATTATTTAATTATGTTGAATCGGAATTGTTAGCAATAGAACCGACCATTGCTGCTTCAAATGGCTATGGTAGAGCAAACAAAGCTGTGGTTCAAATGTTACTAGCTAAGTTATATCTGAATGCTGAAGTTTATACGGGTACAGCGAGATATAATGATGCTGGAACTTTTATTAAAAAAGTAATTGATGAAGGAGGATACTCCTTAGCCCCTCAATTCGTCCATAATTTTTCTGGAGATAATGATACTTCTCCTGAAGTTATCTTTCCATTAATAGCAGATGCTGTTAACAGTCAAAGTTATGGGAACACCACTTACATCATTAACGGAAGTTTATCTTCTGACACTATGAACCTTGATGATTATGGCGCTACAGGTGGCTGGGGAGGTCATAGAGCTAGTTCTGGTTGGTATGGCAAATACTGCGGAGGTTTAACCGATGTAACTGCTCTAATAGCATGTGCTGATGACAGAGCGAAGTTATTCTGGACAGATGGTCACGAATTTAATATGACTGATTATAAAGAATGGACTGATGGTTTTCCTTCTATTAAGTTTAGAAATACAAACGTAAATGGTTCAACAACTTCTACAGAGTTTGCAAATACAGATTTTCCGCTATTTAGGTTAGCAGATGCTTATTTGATATATGCAGAGTGTGCTTTAAGAGGTGCCAGTTCTGCAGATATGTCTACAGCATTATCGTATGTGAATATGGTACGCAATAGAGCCAATGCTAGTACAATTACTCAGTCGGAATTGACTTTAGATTTCATTATCGATGAAAGAGCAAGAGAATTAAATCTTGAAGGACACAGAAGGTCAGATTTAATCCGCTTCGGAATGTTTACAGGAGGAACTTATTTATGGCCTTGGAAAGGAAATACGGCCAATGGAACAGCAATACCAGCAACTTATAAATTGTTTCCAATTCCTTTAACGGCTCTTGAAGCAAATCCGAACTTAACTCAAAACCCTGGTTACTAACACAAAAGAAAACATCATGAAAAAAATAATCTCACTAATGGTATCGTTTGTTTTCGTTTTAGGTTTTATTGCCTGCGAAGACAATGATAATCTGGAGTTTACAGTGCAAGCTCCGCAAGATAGTGTTGCTTTTACCAACACCTTATTAAATGAATATATTATTACACCTCAAACATCAGGTAATATAGCAGAACGTTTCGTTTGGAACCCTGTTGTTTTTGAAGGTACTGCAACGGAAGTAAGTTACGATTTACAAGTTTCAATTACTCAGGATTTCGCTTCTTTTGAATCTCTTGGAACGACCAACGATACACATATGAGTGTAACCGTTGATAAATTATTGGCACTTGCGGAAACTGCTGGGTTAGATAATGATCCGACCACTGATGATAAACCAAACATGGGTACTGTTTACTTTAGAGTAAGAGCTTTTGTTGGTAATGGAGGAACCGATGCACCAGAAAGCGTTTCTGATATCATGGCAATGAATATCACATTACCTGAAATTACGCAAGGTTCTGGAATCGAAATTTCTTCATGGGGAATTGTTGGTTCTGGATATAATGATTGGGGAAATGGTGGACCTGATGCACCTTTTTACACCACCAGTACAGCTAATGTATTAGTAGCATATGTAACTTTATTAGATGGAGAAATTAAGTTTAGAGAAAATAATGATTGGGCAAATAATTTAGGTGACGATGGAGCCGATGGTACTCTTGAAGCTGGTGGTGCAAATATTGTTTCTACGGCCGGTAATTATAAAATCACGTTAGATTTAAACAACAATACCTATACGATTGAAACCTATTCATGGGGAATTGTAGGTTCTGGATTTAATGATTGGGGAAATGATGGACCTGATGCTGAATTCCATTACGACTACACAACGGATACTTTTAAAGTTGGTGTAAAATTGTTGGACGGTGAAATTAAATTTAGATTGAACAACGATTGGACAACTAATTTTGGAGGAACTGACGGTAATTTAGCATCAGGTGGAGATAATATTACTTCAACCGCAGGTTTTTATCAAGTAACTATCGATTTAAACAACAATACTTATACAATAGAAGCTGCTGACGTATGGGGAATTGTAGGTTCTGGTTATAATGACTGGGGAAATGATGGACCTGATTTTAACTTTACTCAAGTGAATCCAGGAATATACGTAGCCAACAATGTTACTTTGCTAGATGGTGAAATTAAATTCAGATTGAATGAAGATTGGGGAACTAACTTTGGTGATGATGGGAATGATGGTACGTTAGAAGCTGGAGGAGCCAATATATCTTCAACAGCGGGTAAGTATAGAATTACTATGGATTTATCAGATTCTAGTAATCCAACATATACTATTAGTTCGTTATAATAATTTTTAAAGTCTGTGAAAATAAAACTTCACAGACTTTATTTTTTAATAAAAAATTAAATCTATACATGTGAGAAAACTACTCCTACTCTTTTTTGTACTGTTTGGCTATTCAATAAAAGCTCAAATAACAACATCACCAGGAACTCCTACTATAAGCGATGAAATAATAATCACATTAAATACGACTGGAACCGAACTTGAAAATTATACAGGTGATATTTATGCTCATACTGGAGTTACTGTTGATGGATCTCAATGGCAAAATGTAATTGGTAGTTGGGGAAACAACAGTACGCAACCTAAATTTACTAAGACCGCAGATAACACTTACGAATTAACTATTAGTAATAATGTTTATGATTATTATAATGTGGATAATTCTAAAGAAATTACGGAGATTAACCTAGTCGCACGGTCTGCCGATGGCTCTCAACAAACACGACCAGATTACCATATTACTATTTTTTCAAATGAACTAAACATTCAAATTACAGCTCCAAATGCAGATACCGTTTTTGATCTAAACGCGAGTACCGATATTATGGCTGAAACAACATTGAATGCAGATTTGGAATTATTTGTAAACAACAGTTCTATCGAGACTGCTACGAACGTAAAGTCTATTAGTAAAAACTATACATTTTCAACATCTGGACAGCATACAATAAAAGCTACAGCAAGCACCGGAAGCACTCAGAAAGAAACAACGATCAATGTGTATGTAAAAACACCTACAGTTACCGAAACTAGACCTAATGGAGTAAAAAATGGAGTAACAGTTAATTCTGATAATACCGTAACATTTGTTCTATTGGCTCCTCAAAAGTCTGATGTATTTCTGATTGGTGAATTTAACAATTGGGCTCTGCATGAAGATTATCAAATGAAAAAAGATGGTGAGTATTTCTGGATAACCTTGGATGGACTTGATGAGAGCATAGAATATGCATATCAATATTTTATTGATTATGAAAAAAAGGTCGCTGATCCATATGCTGAAAAAGTATTAGATGAATCAAATGATCAATACATATCAGCTTCTAACTATCCTAATTTAAAAGAATTTCCGAGCAATGCTTCTGGAATTGTTTCTACATTTAAAATAAATGAAACGGATTATACATGGCAAAACACTTCATTTACAAAACCTGCTAAAGAAGAACTAATTATTTACGAATTATTAGTTCGTGATTTTTCCGAAGACGATAGTTTCCAATCTGTTATCAATAAATTAGATTATTTAAAATCTTTAGGAATTAATGCTTTGGAGTTAATGCCTATTAATGAATTTGAAGGGAACGATAGTTGGGGATATAATGTATCTCATTTCTTTGCTTTAGATAAAGCTTACGGAACTAAAAATAAATTTAAAGAACTTGTTGATAAATGCCATCAAAAAGGAATAGCTGTAATCGTTGATGTCGTTTTTAATCATTCTTACAGCCAATGTCCTTTGTTAGAAATGTATGATTTCAATGTTTCTAATGGTACTACAACTAATAATCCTTTCTACAATAACGATCATAATTTTGAAAACGGTGCTTTAAGATTCGGATTTGATTTTGATCATGAATCAACTTACACACAGCAGTATTTTAAAGATGTAATGTCTTATTGGATTAACGAATACAAAATAGATGGTTATCGATTTGATTTTACCAAGGGTTTTACCAATACCTTCTATCCTACATCAGGTGATCAATGGGGAAATGCTTATAATCAAGATCGAATTGATCGTTTAACCGATTATGCCAATTATGTGTGGAATGAACATAGCAATGACTTTTATGTCATTTTAGAACATTTAGCTGACAACTCAGAGGAAAAAGCACTTGCTAATGCAGGGATGATGCTGTGGGGTAAAATGACCCATAATTACAATCAAAATACTATGGGGTATGATAGTGATGCGGACATTGCATGGGGCTATTATAAAAACAGAGATTTTACATCACCTCATTTGATTACCTATATGGAAAGTCATGATGAAGAACGATTAATGTATAAGAATCTTCAATATGGGAATGCGAATGGAGACTACAGTGTTAAAAACTTAAACACTGCACTTAATAGACAAGAATTGGCTGGTTTATTCTTCTTTACAATACCAGGGCCGAAAATGATATGGCAGTTTGGTGAATTAGGATATGATATCAGTATTGACGAAAATGGAAGAACAGGCAGAAAACCAATTAAATGGGAATACTATTCAGTAACAGAAAGAAAAAGCATTTATGACACATGGGCTACTTTAATAGCATTAAGAAAAGAACATGACGTTTTTTCTACTGAAGATGTTACCATGGATGTTTCTGGACTCGCTAAAAGAATAAACTTGAACCATACTTCGAATAATGTTGTTATTATTGGAAATTTCGATGTCGTTGAAAAAAATATCAATCCTAACTTTGCAAGTACAGGTACTTGGTACGAGTTTTTTACAGATTCAAATATCAATGTTACCAATACAACTGAACCAATTACATTGCAACCTGGAGAATATAGACTTTATAGTACTACCGCTTTCCAAAATCCGCTATCAAATGGTCCAGATGTTAGCTTTTCTTCTAACTCTGTTATTTTGTACCCTACTCCAGCTTCGGATGAATTTTTACTTAACCAAGAAGCCTCTAAAGTTCGTATTTATGAACTGTCAGGAAAGCTTATTAAAGAGTTTAAAGGAGATTTTACTAGTAATCAAAATTATTCCATAGATGATTTGAATTCGGGGCTATATATTGTGGAAGTAGAATTAAAAAAGAAAAAAAGAGTTGTAAAAAAGCTCATAAAGAAGTAATTTCAGAAATTAAATCTCCAGATTAAAACCGGTGTCTGAGATTTTACATTTTAACTAATCAGTTAATTAATTATTTAACCTAACCGTATTGGAGCCTCATATTAAAAATATGAGGCTCCATTTTTTATTGTATTTAGTATTCTTCAAAATTTTCCAAATAACCATACATTGATTATCTTAGATGTATAAAACACAGATTCTATGAAGCCAAGTTTAACTTACTACTTAACAATTACCGTTCTTAAACTAAAAGGGATAAAAAATGTTTTTAGTAAAGATCCTATCGATCATAAAAAGCTTCGAAAAGAAGATATTTTTCATCCTAAGGGTAATTTTTATAAAACAGAAAATGTCTCACGATTTACCGTTTTAGATTCTGAAATCACTGAGATTGCTAAGAAAAATTCTGAAAAATTATTACTATTTATACATGGTGGAGCGTTCATTTCTGGGCCAGCAAAACATCATTGGGATTCCATAAAAACTATTTACAAACAAACAAATTATTCTATTTGGTTATGTAATTATCCAAAAGCACCTGAAAACAATATCAAAGTTATTTCAAAAAACATAGATAGTATATATGAAAAGGCGTTGGAGTTATATAACTATCAAAATATTGTTTTAATAGGTGATTCCGTAGGTGCAACACTAACTACGGCGCTAACACAACGCTTAATTTTAAATAAGAAACCTTTACCCTATCAAATTATCTTAATCTCTCCTGTAATGGATTCATCAATGACAAACCCAGAGATTGATGCTTTAGATACCAGAGATGTAATGCTTTCTAAAAAAGGTGTTCTGAGCTCAAAAAAGTTATGTGCTCAAGGTATCGATTTAAAGAACCCAATGATTTCTCCGTTATATGGTAGCTTCAAAGGTTTTCCATTAACTACACTATTTATAGCCGAATATGACATTGTTTATCCTGATCAAAAGTTAGCCATTGAAAAGCTTATAAGTGCTAATGTTAAATTAGAAATAATCGAAGGAAAAAAAATGCCACATGTTTGGCCCTTATTGCCTATTATGAAAGAAGCCAAAATGGCTTTAAATAAAGTTATTCATATATTAAATCAAGATTGAATTAATTCGAGATTTTTTAATAAATAGAAGATTAGTTTTAACAAACTTTTTAAATCTCATATTCTTCTAAAGAACTAGGTTTGCGCTATTCTCTTACAAACTAAATTCAATTAAATATTTAATGAATATCAAAGATAAACTAAACGAATATTCACTGTCTCTTCCTGAAATATCTACTCCTGGGGGTAGTTATGAATCAGTGAACATAAGAGGGAATATAGCTTACATAGCTATTCAATTTCCCATTCTAAATGAACAATACTTATACCAAGGCAGGTTAGGTGATGAATTATCTACTGAAGAAGGATATAAAGCCATGCAATTAACCGCTCTCAATGTGCTTGCACAAATACATCATAAGATAGGAATAGAAAAAATTGAAGGATTAAATCATATTGATGCCTATTTTCAATCCTCAGAAAACTGGGATGATTCTCCAATTGTTGTTAATGGCGCTTCTGATCTTTTCTTAAAAGTACTTGAAGACAAAGGGAAACACTCAAGAGCTATTTTTGGAGTTCATAAATTACCAAGAAACTTTAGTGTTGGTCTTACAGCCTCTTTCACTTTAAAAACAGTATAAAATAATAGCCTCTAGATTTTATTTCAAATTATCCAAAATAAAATCTAGGGTTTTATTAGTGTTTTTATTTTCGCTATATGAATCTGTAATAAACTTTGAGTTTAAAGCAAGTCCTTTATCGATTAAGTATTGAATATCATCTGCATATTTTAAGGTTACCTTCCCTGTAAGTAAAATACTTAAATCTTTTCCTGCTTTATAATAATCATATACCTGCTTTAATCCTGTTAAGTACAAATAATCTTTGGTAAGTCTATCTCTGTACATTCTTATTACTAAATAACATTTATAATTCTTTCCGCTCTTATTAACTGTACGATCATAAGCGAGAATAATTAAGGCATAACCGTTCCATATTGAGACTTCATTCTATTGATATTTCAAGTTCTTTTCTATTATTTTGATTGAAAGTTGAAAGAGAAAATAGTTTTTTATTACCCATTCTACTTTCAACTGTATTTTAATTTTTAACCTAAAATAACTACTACTACACTATGGAAGCAACAAGTGTTCCCTCACTAAAATCAACCAAAGTTATTAAACTAAGAAATATTAATGATTTGTTCTCATATATTAATATGTGGGAAAATTTATGCAAGGATGCAATTAATTATCACGATATAGACACCTATGAAGGCAATCTACCTGATGAGGAAGAAGATATTATGAAAAATGTAGCTTTTATAAAACATAAAAAAAAGAACAGCGAGTTAAATATTGAACTCCATTGTTTAGAAGTTCAATTCCTTAAAGAATTAGGCGAGAACAATAAAGAAAAGTTCGAAATATATTGTAATTATAAAAATTGGATTGCTCAAAAATACTTAAATACGTCTTCTTTAGAAGGTGAAATTTTTAAACCTGAAATAATTCCCAACTTTAATGAGTTAAAGATTACATATTCTGGTGCTGAAAAATGGTTTGAATACTTCGAAAATAATGAAAAGAATAGTGAAGAATTCTGCCGACATATATTATACCAGAAGCACGAATTTATTATGGCCGCTAAAGTGTTATTGATTAATCATACACAATGCTTTGTAGATAACAAGTCTGAGGAAATTAAAAAATTAGGAAAAATTTTAATGAATGGTAACAGTCTGACCTATGATTCTTTGGATAATTTTTTCCCTATTAACGCTTCTTCCTATTTAGCTACAGATGTATATGAGCAATCACTAAAAACTAACTATGAAGAAGAGTACGATCAGTTAAAGAAAGAGTTAACGGAAATTGACAAAGAGCTAAAAACCGAATCTTTCAAAATTAAATCTCATACAAGTGAGAAAGATAAAGAACGTATATTAAAAAATATTAATGAGTTACAGAAAAAACGTAATACATTAAATTACGTAACAGAAGAATATTATAAAAAGAATGATTTTATAAAAAAGGCAAAAGAGAGTTCTAAAAATTGGGTAAAAGATAACTTATTCGATAAAAAGAAAGCAGGAAAAGACGCCGCTAAGGTCTTTTTTCATTCTGTGGGTTCTAAATTGGGTAAGGCTATATTTCTATCTTTAAAAGGTGATTCAGATAAAGTTAATGTTAAGGAGCTGGAAAAACAAGTGTTACAAGGTTTTCTTGAAACTGGGCTTACAGCTTTAAGCACCTATTTTTTAGGACCATTAGGTCCTACTTTTACCTCGACTGTAATGTCTTTTTTTAAAGAAAAACCTGTTGACCCATATCTCAAGGAATTTAATGCCATTAAGGAACAATTAAAAGAAGAGTTTAAAAAGATTAATGAAAAATTAGATGATTTAGATAGAAAATTAACTCAAGGTATTGATACCATAATAAAAAAATTGGAGGAAGTAAAAAAATATACAGATTTATCAAATAGAAAGCAAACATTTATTCAGAATAAAGATGTTGTTATAAATTGTATTAGAAACTTTGAATCGGAATATAATAGCGTTTTTATTCAACGTAATTCGAGGATTAATGACGAAAAATTAATTAATGCTCATGATGATTTCATAACTGCACTTAATGAATTAATAAGAGTGTTATATAATGATAAATTTGATATTAGATTCAACACAAAAAGTTATACAAAGCCAAGTCCTGATTCTTTACTTAGCAGATATATTGAATATAATGCGAAAGAGTCTGTTTTTTTTCATGAAGTAACAAGTGAACTAATTGACATTTGTAATGGTATTGTTCAGGTTGGTCAACGTTATCTTTTTTCACGTGAAAAATGGTTTGCGACTATGAGTGCTTCGCAATTTTTCTTCAAATCTGGTAAATCTAACAATGAGTTACTCACAGAATACTGGAAAACATATAAAGATCAAAACTTTACTTCTAATTTAACCGTTGAACTAGAGTCACTCAAATTACAAGTTATTGGCGAAAACAATATGTTATTGTTACAAAATATTAAGCGTGCCCTATCTGGAAAAATTGATTTTCTGGCTGGTTTTGGATTAGAATCATCCGAAGCCCCCCCTCAAAGGAGGAATCAATATGAATATATATTTAACGAAGCATATTCGGGTGAAGGGGTATTTAAAAAAACTCCCTCTTATTATTTCACCAATAGATATGTTATTACAGGTAAAGATTCAGCAAAAGGAAAGTACATAATGTATACTAACCAAAAAAATGAAATTCCTGTACCTATTAAAGTTCGACTTTCGTTACAACCCAATGACTGTATTAAAATAAATAACCTTAATGAAAAATTTAAAGTTTTAATACCAAGTAATTCATCTAACTTTAATAAAGGAAATAGTGAAGCAATAGAAAGTTTTTTTAATGAGCAGAAGCATATTACAAAAGGGATTTTATTTAGTACATTCAGTTTACCAATAAAAGATTTATATATTCAAGTTTATGCAAAACTGCCTTGTAAATCAATTGAATTGACTGTTTTTAATCAAAAAAAGGATGACCATACTCGCTATAATGTTGAAAAATATTCATTTGAACTAAAAGAGCTAAACAAGATATGGGAGCAACAAAGAGTAAAACTAGAACCTTTTGAAAATGATAAACAAGCTGGATTTAAAATAACATTTTTCAACTCATTAGGAAAAGAATTGGAAGTTGTTAAAATAGTTTTATCTGATTATGAAGCTATGAATAAAACCTTTAACATTAATGAGCAGGTAAATATTGAAGGGGAAAAAAAAGTTATAGAAAAAAGAGTTAACGGATTAAATAGAGGAATTCCTTATATTTCTACTTATACAATAGAAATGCCAGTTCTAAAAGATAATGGTTCTATTGTTAAAACTTTAGTACGTACCGAGAATTTAAGACCTTTTGTTAGTAATTTATTTCTTATATGCGATTCATTCAAGTATGAAAATGAAGAGGTTGATCATTTCGGTACAATCAAAAATAGTAATACTGGATGGAAATCTCTTGATAGAATTTATTCTTTAAGAGTCATTAATAAAGTGGCTTGGTATACTCAATTACGAGTAATGAAAAACACCAAGCCTTCAGAAATAAAGGCCGTTTATGAAGATTTAGGATCAGTCTTTAAAGAATATAGTTATACCAACAAATATAATGGTAGTTTTGATTTTCAATATGATGGGAACTTCGTAATGTATGCCGACCATGGCAATAATAATAGGGTTGGTATTTCTGGAACTCTGGACTGGCCTGACACTAAAAGTCAAAGAATTGCCTATCTGAGTAATGAAGGAAAATTTATTATTGTTGAACCTAACCGTAAAATAGAAAAGAATGAAAGTTATAAAGTTAAAGAATGGTATATTTCCGAAAATATAGACCCTGAACCAAACAAGAGAAAAGACAGATATAAATATGTAAGTAACAGGCTATTTGTAGGTGATATTATGTATTGGGGAGATGATAGATATAGATATAGAATAGAGTCTGAAAATGGAAAGTACTATGCAGAAATTTGGTGCGAAGAAAAAAGTGCTTCACCAAGAAATGATTTTGAGGTATCATTAAAACTAAGAAAACATGGAGGGCATATAATTAAAGATGCGTTAAAGGGGAAAATTACTAGAACTCTATTTACTCATCAGGATTTTCAGTTAAAAATGCAAGGTGATGGAAATCTAGTAGCCTATTGTAAGGAATATAATATTGATGCAAAAAGCATCATTAGCAACGACGCTGTATTTGCTTCAGATACGCATGGTCAAAGAGGTTGTATTCTATGTATCACTAACAATGGAGAATTATTTTTAGCGGATACTAAAGAAAAGAGAATTATTAAATGGCTATCATAGATAGTATAATGTTTTAACTTTAAATAATCAAACCTCCTATTTCTAGGAGGTTTGATATTTTATTTTAAATTATCTAAGATAAAATCTAGGGTTTTATTGGTGTTTTTATTTTCGCTATACGAATCTGTAATAAACTTTGAATTTAAAGCAAGTCCTTTATCGATTAAGTATTGAATATCGTCTGCATATTTTAAGGTTACCTTCCCTGTAAGTAAAATACTTAAATCTTTTCCTGCTTTATAATAATCATATACCTGCTTTAATCCTGTTAAGTACAAATAATCTTTAGTTAAACCTCCTCCCCTATGCACTCGAGTTGTAATGTGAAAAGCCTTCTCTCTATCTAAATCATAAAAATTATGAAGTAATCTAAATGTTCTAGAGAAAGAGTACCCTTTCGCTAAACTATTAACTGCTATTACTCTATATGCCAATTCTTTTAAACGCTTTATGGTTAAGTTTCCTGACATATATTCGCTAAAAACAGCTAAACCTTCTTGAGTTTCTACATTATTTGGTAATCCATGTGAAAATATTTTCAATTTATGTGATAAACCATTCATCGTAGTTACCATATGAACTCCTATTTCGTGATTGGTCAAAATAGCCATTTCATTCTCAGAATATTCATGACGACTGTTTAATACCAAAGTCTGGCTACTGTTTAACACCATAGCAATGGCTCCCATAACAGAGGATTCCTTTATATTATAGTCAAAATCATACCTTTTACCATATTCTCTGAAAATACCTTCGGCTTCTTGAGGTGAATATTTTGGCGCAAACGCGGGATCATTATCATCTTCTTCTTCAAAATGTAAAATAAACTTAGCGTTTTCTACATCCTGTTCCGTTGGAGTTCCAAAAGATTGTAAGCTATTATAATAAAATTTCTTTCCTTCTCCTACAGTTTCTATACAACGAACAACTCCTGAATAGTAATAAATAATCTCTTCGTATAAATTACGAATTCTCTCATCTTCTATTAACTCTATGGGCTGAGTAAAAAACTTCTGATGAATTTTAAATTTGTCAAAATCCATTTCTGGATAACGAAAATTGGGATCTGTCAGATATTTCGATTTATAAAACAATGCTTTTTCCTCTTCAATATTAACGGGATTCACATAGCGTAATAATTCTATTTTTTTTACTAGTTTATCAATTCTACGATCGATCTTAAAAAGTGTATCCTTTTCAACTTTTACACCATTCTTCATGCGGCTACTCTTAATTACAGTGTTATTGTTTATGTTTATTATAAAAGTCTTTTGCGTGTTGTGGTAAGGTTAGTTTCAAGTACTTCTCAACAGAATCAATTACTTCAGGATATAAAATTTGTTCTACTTCATTACAATATACTTTTGCTATTTCAGTGGCTAATACCAATGTGTTTTTAAAGTTAGCGGTAATATATTTTAAGAAATATCCATTGCCTTGAAAAGTGTCATTAATCTTTGATGAACTTTCTATTTCATTTGGTAAAGGTGTTCTTTCAAGTATTTCACGCCAGATTTCAATATCATCTGAAAACCTCTCATTGTCAACATTCGTAGTTCCAAGGTTCCAAGTTGGTACTTTTCTGTCCCAACGTTGCCAATTATAAGAATGCATATCATAAACGATACAAACAGAAAAGGTACTTTCTATTTTCTCTATTAATGCGTGTACTACCTTATAAAAATTACTATGCTTTTCAAGACTTCGATTTCGTTGCTCATTTGTTAACGACGATTTCCAAAGCTTTCTTTTCCAAGCATCTTTATAGATAGCAGTTTCAGGAGGTCTGTTCAAGTCATACTCAAAACGAGAATCCATTCCAGCGATAACAATTGGATGAGATTGAATCATTTGCTTTGTTGCGGGATCTTCTTCATACCAACGTTCATATTCGGTGTGTAAACAATTATCCCATAATTCTTTCCTAAATTGATGCCCATCATGAACCGCTGCACATACATAAGGTACATAAGAATCGATTTTTAAAGTGAAAGAATAGTCCTCACTCACAGCTTCAAATAGCTCTTGCTTTTGAATTTTCAGAATTATATCATCAATACTTAATCTTTCCATTCGAACTAAAATTGATTCGATATATTAACTTAATATCTTCTTTAAAAAATTAAATACTTTTTTCTCAGAATTATCTACAGTACCGTCAGCGAAAATTACATTCTTAATATCATTCAACAATTCTTTTTTCTCTTCGTGACTATACTTGTTCTCTTGTAAATACTCTTTAATTTTATCCAGTTTGATCTTCTCATCAACATCCATCACAATTTCTGTATGAATCTTATTATATAAATCTTCATCTATTTTAGAAATAATGTATTTACTCTCTTCTTCAGTTTCTATATAGTTGCAATGTGCTACGTATAAAAGCACATATGTTGTAAACTCTTCTTTTGTCCAAATATTAATCATCTACTATATTTCAATTGGTAAATTTGGTGTACTTGCCCACTCGGTCCATGAACCATCATACACACTTAAATTAGTATATCCAGCAATGGTAGCTCCTAGAGCTAAAATACAAGCAGTTATGCCAGATCCACAAGAAAATACTATGGGGTTTTCTTCATTTAATCTGTTTCTAAAAATAGCTTCCAGTTTCTCTTTACTCTTCATTTTTCCATCAACCTGTAAATCGGTATATGGTAAACTTAATGATGTTGGAATATGACCTCCTTTTAAATCTGCTCTTGGTTCTGGTTGTGTTGCATTAAACCTTCCTGCTGAACGAGCGTCAATGATACATTCATTTTTATGCTCTATAATATCCAAAATATCACCAGTAAAACGAATATTATCAGGATGATAATTTGCTGTAAAATCCCCCTTTACTCTTGATTTATTGACCACATTTTCAATAGGGAAGCCTGCCTTTTTCCAAGCTGGAAAACCTCCGTCAAGTACTGCCACATTTTCAAAACCAAAAGTTTTAAAAAGCCACCAAACTCTAGCAGAAGAATAAATTCCTAAATTATCATATACGACAATGCAACTATCATTGTTAATTCCTAACTTCCTTGCTTCTTCTTGAAATTGTTCCTCTGAGGGCACAGTGCTTGGAAATTGAGAACTAGTATCGGAAAAATTCTTTTTGATATCGAAAAAGATAGTGTTTGGAACCTGCTTCTCTTGTTCATTAGTATCAGTATTTCCGCCTACTTTCTTTATGGTACCATTTAACACTATTAAATTTTTAGCATCTAAATGATCATTCAACCATTCTGCACTAACTAAAGGTCCATCCAATTTAAGCTTCATTAACTCTTCTTTTTAAATCCGTCATTCTTCTGAACGCAGCATTCTTCTCCAAAACCTTGCTTTCTAAAAAGTCAATTACTTTTTCCTGTAACTTCACCTTAGATACCTTATTAATATAGGTAATTCCTCCAGGACTCATTACATTTACTTCAACTAACTTTCCACCGATAACATCAATTCCTACAAAGTACAAACCATCCTTTACTAATTTCGGTCCAATTTTCTTGCAAAGTAGTTTCTCAGCAGCCGTTAATTTATGTTTTTCAACTCTTCCACCCGCAGTAATGTTAGATCTATGATCTTTATCTCCAGGAATTCTTTTCATTGCTCCAATTGGTATTCCGTTTAATAATAAAATCCTAACATCACCTTTATCAGCTCCTTCTATATACTCTTGAAGTATTACATAATCAGAAGATCCATCGCTTTTACTAATATAAAAGTCAAGCAATGAATTAATATTACTCATTGCACTTTTTTCTATTAAAATTACTCCAGATCCTCCATAACCATTTAAAGGCTTTAATATCATTTTTTCGGAATCCGACTCCTCAATAGTCTTGATAAGGTAATTTTTATTCTTTGAAACGTGAGTAACTGGAATAATCTCATTATTTGGGTCTTCAAAAACAGCCGTATACAATTTATTATTTGCCTCTCGCATTCCTTCAACAGAATTAATTACGAAAACATCATCTTTGACTGAATCAAGAAAATTCAACATTAGAGGATCTAATGGAGGGTTTCCTCTCATAAATATTGCGTCAAACCCTGCCAAAGGAAGCATTTCTTCTCTTATAATAGCCTTTTTATAAAAAGACTTAATACTTGCTGGAACTTTATCCATTCTCTCTACTATTGAGCAAAACGCACTGGTAACACTATTTCTAATCGTTAAATTAGATGGTGTACACAAAGCAACTCCATGTCCTCTTTTCGCACATTCATGAATTAATGTTAACGAAGAATCTTTCTCAGGATTAATCTGATCCCAAGGATACATTAAAAAGCAAATATTCATTTAAATTCTTATAAGTAATGTGTTAAGTAAATTCTAAATTTAGTTTTTTATTTTTATTAATCTATTATTTTACAGCTATTTAACTTCATCGTAATGATCATTCCAATTCTTAGGACTTGGGTCTCCTAGTTTTCCTACTGACTTTGCCACAAGTGAAGAAACAGTAGCATCTCCTGTAACATTAATAACGGTTCTGCACATGTCTAATGGGCGATCAACAGCAAAAATCAATGCTAAACCAATAGCTAATTTATCTCCAGGGAATCCAACAGCTTCTAATACTATTACCAACATTACCATTCCCGCTCCTGGTACGGCTGCTGATCCGATTGAAGCTAATAATGCTGTAAGAATTATAGTTAATTGATCGGCAAATGTTAGATCAAAACTTAAAGCTTGAGCAATAAAAACAGCTGCTACAGCTTGATATAAACTGGTACCATCCATATTAATTGTGGCTCCCACAGGTAATACAAAACTCGAAACTTCCTTATCAACCCCTACATGTTCCTCTACCCTTTCCATTGTTACTGGCAACGTAGCTGCACTGGAACTGGTTGAAAAAGCTAGTAATTGTGCTGGGCTAATTTGTTTAAGGAACCATAAAGGGTTCTTTTTTACAAATACTCCCACTAAAATCATATAAAAAACAATCATTAATAATAAACCACCAATAACTGTAAAGGCATATTTTAATAAAGCTATTAACAAATCAGGGTCGTTAGAAGAAACCACAACATTTGCTAATAATGCAAATACAGCATAAGGAGCAGAAAGCATTATTAGATCTACCATTTTTAAAACAACCTCATTCAAAGAATCAAAAAACTTCTTTAAAGGCTTTGATTTCTTTTCTCCAACCAATAACATTGATATTCCAAGAAAAATAGTAAAGAATATTACTTGTAACATTGATTTGTTACTTCCCATTGCCTTAATTGCGTTATCAGGAACCATATCCTCCATAAACTGCAATGGTCCACTTGATTTTTGTTTTGTCGCTTCGGCTATTTTAGCTTGAACACTTCCACTATTTGCATATGTTTCTGTTAATCTAGTAATAGTTTCTTCCGAAATCCCATTTCCAGGTTTCACTATATTAACCAACAATAAACCTAAGGTAATTGCAATTACAGTTGTTCCAATATAAATACCAATGGTTCTAAGCCCAATATTTCTAAATTTAGAAATATCTTTTAAATCTGATATTCCTTTTATAAGCGAAGCAATAATTAATGGTACAGCTATTAATTTTAAAAGTTTTACAAAAATAGTACCTAACGGTTTTATCCAGTTTCCTACAAAAGTAGCTCCTCCATCAATTGAGGTCATTACTAAACCGAACAAAATACCTGCTAGCATTCCAATTAAAATTTGCCAATGCAGTGCTAATTTTTTCATATAATTAGTTTGTTATTTTCAGAATGCTAAAAGTATAAATAATTATTTAAAAAAAGTGTGACCTAAAATTTGTAAATTGTGTCTCACTTAATGAGTATACAATTTACTAACCTTTAATAATTAAATCAAAAACATGGCAGGAATTTTAGACTTATTGAACAGCGACCTAGGAAAAACAATTATATCAGGAGTAGCTGGATCAACTGGACAAGACACAAACAAAACAGGAAATGTACTTACTATGGCACTACCTGTTTTAATGAAGGCAATGCAAAGAAATGCTTCTACACCAGAAGGAGCTGAGGGCTTAATGGGAGCTTTATCAAACAAACATGATGGAAGTATTTTAGACAACCTAGGAGATTTATTTAAAGGTGGTGTAAATGCAGATGTTATTCAAGATGGAAGTAAAATTTTAGGGCATGTACTAGGAAACAAGCAACAAGGAGTTGAGCAGGTTATTAGTCAAAAATCAGGTATTGATGCTGGTTCAGTAGCTAATATTTTAAAAACTGCAGCACCTCTTTTAATGGGGGTTTTAGGAAAGCAAACAAGAGAGAATGGTGTAAGTAACTCAGGTGACCTAGGAGGATTATTAGGAGGATTGCTAGGTGGTAATTCTACTCAAAAAGAACAAAGCTTTTTGGAGCAAATTTTAGACGCTGACGGAGATGGAAGTGTAATAGACGATGTTGCTGGAATGGTTTTAGGTGGAGGAAATCAAAAATCTTCAGGAGGAGGACTCTTAGGAGGTCTTTTGGGTGGTTTATTTGGTAAAAAGTAATAAACCTTTTCTATAAAAAATAGAAAACCTGCTGAATCAGCAGGTTTTTTTATTTTACTATATCATAATTCTTATAACATTCCTCCGTCAACAGATAATGTTTGTCCAGTAATATAAGAACTCATATCAGAAGCTAAAAATACACAAGCGTTAGCGATATCTTTTGGCTGTCCTAATTTCTTTAATGGAATAGAAGCACTATATTCTTCAATTACTTTTTCATCCAATTTAGCGGTCATTTCTGTAGCAATGAAACCAGGAGCAATCACGTTACTTCTAATGTTTCTAGATCCTAATTCTAAAGCGACTGATTTAGAAAAACCAATAATACCTGCTTTAGAGGCAGCATAGTTCGCTTGACCTGCATTTCCTTTTAAACCAATTACAGAACTCATATTGATAATTGATCCAGCACGTTGCTTCATCATCGGACGAATTACTGCTTTAGTTAAGTTAAAAACTGATTTTAAGTTAACTTCTATTACTTTATCAAAATCAGCTTCAGAAATACGCATTAAAAGGTTATCTTTTGTGATACCCGCATTATTTATTAAAACATCAATAGTTCCAAATTCTTCAATTACATTTTTTGCTAAATCTTGTGCTGCTTCAAACTCAGCTGCATTTGATTGATATCCTTTAGCCTTAACTCCTAAATCAGTTAATTCTTTTTCTAAAGCATTAGCCGCGTCTACAGAAGAGTTATAGGTAAATGCTACATTACACCCTTGTTGTGCAAATTCAATTGCAATTCCTCTTCCAATTCCTCTAGTAGCTCCAGTTATTATAGCTGTTTTATTTTCTAAAAGTTTCATCTTAATTAGTCGTTTTTAACAAAAGGCAAATATAATATAATACCTAGTACTTCAAAAGATCTAACGTGATTAAAAAATAAAAACTCGCAAAGCATTATGGATGAACTTTACGAGTTTTATTAATTAGTAACATAGAAAGCCTATTGCTCTATTTTTATCTCATCTGAAAAATTGAATAGATAATTTAAATCTATTTCTTTAATTTCTCCAAACTCTTTAAATTGATCTAAGTCGATTTTTGAAAGATCTCCATATACCATGACATCAAATTTGTGATCTTTAATAGATTTATTGTAAAAATTCTTTAAATCTTTTATAGTTATCTTTTTTGTTATATCGTATAACTCTTGAGGATAATAATGTCTGGAAGTGAATTTCCCTTCTTTAATAAGATCATTCCTCCAAAATATTCTACTATTCGTTACTCTTTCCTCTGAGTACTCTTTAAGAAGTTGTTTCTTCGATCTTTCAAACAACTCATTATCTTCTTCCATGTCCTTTAAAAAACCTTTCATTAAACTTAACGATTTCGACAATCCATTTAAATCCGTCTGAAAGAAGTTTTCCATATGAAAATCACGAATTCCTTCATGTGATTCTAACATAAAAATTCCTCCATGTGCCATAGTCACTAAATTTTCTTCTAATCGGAGTTTATTAACTATTTGCCCATGTCCGTAATAATAAGTCAATAACTTACTCAATACAAGATTTTCAACAGAATATTCGGTAGTTCCAGTAATGAAAGCAACTTCAACTTCATTAGAAGGGTTATTAATTACATATACCTTTCCTCCAATCTTTATAGGGTTATAGATTTTAGGTTTATTATAATTTTTAAATTCCTTAGGTACTCTGTGGTGTTTATTAAGTATATCAAGTATTAATTTCGGATCAGAACCGTTATAAAAAAAGCGATTTTTAAAATTCTTTAAATCTTTGATAATATTAACGAATTCTTCTGGATCCATTTTTTTGAGCTCTGGATATTGAATAATATCTCTATAAGGTGAGTTTTCGCCGAAAACAGATAAAGGATCGAAAGCAATAAGACTTACTTCAATTCTCCTTTGAGCTCTATTTTTTCTGGAATTATAAACGGATTCTAAATACTTTTTATAACTCGATTCATCTGAGACCACATTATTTAACAAATCTTCTAACAATAAGACTCCCTCTTCTAAATTTTTCTTTACCCCACTAATAGTTAATATTGTTTTATTTGACAGTACTCTTGATTTATACTTAATCCCAAGATTATGAAACTTGTTTTTAATTTCCTGACCCGTTAACTTATCAGTCCCTAAAAAGTTCATATACTTTAAGGCATACTTAAGTTTTTTATTATGGTGTCTCCCCATATCAAAAATGTATGATAATTCGAATGAGTTTTCATCATTATTGGGTACATACGACAACTCCTGACCTTGTTGAGTTCTTAAATTCTCAATTAAATTTGCATAATTAACATGTTTTGGTCTTGGAAATTCTTCATAGTTAAAACCATTACTATCAGTTTTAACCAAAGTCTGTGCATTCATTTTATTACCACTATTGTTATATGCTATAGAATTGAATATTAGCAGACCTATAGTAAATAATTTACTTATTTTCATTTAAATTATGTTTGGTTTTCACTGCGAAAGTATAAATCAAACCAGTCCAAAAATTGTACTATTCTGCCATTAACATTTATTTAGTTTATTATTTTATATATACTTTATCAGTTAACTTCCAAATAAAGTTCATAGGTTAAATTTAACTTATGGGTATAAAAAAACTCCTAAAAATTAAATTTTTAGGAGTTTTATGATTTTAAAGAAAATCAGCTGTAATTTACTGCTTTACTTCTTTTTTATCTACATAATTAAATAAGTAATCTACGTCTAACTCTGTGATTTTACCTAATTTTTGTAACGATTTAACATCTAAATCTTTTTTATTTCCAATTACCATTACGTTATAAGACTCACCTTTAATATTCTCATCAAAGAATCCTTTTAAGTCTTTTATAGTCATATTTTTAATGGTATTATACATCTCTTCACGATTGTCATTATCAATACCTAATTTTTTCAAGCGCTCATATGACCAGAAAATACTAGATTTAGTAATACGTTGTGCTGCAATCTTCTTTAATGTTGCTTCTTTAGCCGCATTGAATTGCTTTTCAGCCTCTGGCATATTATTCATTAAATCCATCATGGCATCAACAGCCTGAGATAGTTTATTTGCTTGAGTACCTACATATGCTAAGACATAATTTGGAT
This sequence comes from Tenacibaculum xiamenense, assembly GCF_964513065.1. Classification (NCBI taxonomy): domain Bacteria; kingdom Pseudomonadati; phylum Bacteroidota; class Flavobacteriia; order Flavobacteriales; family Flavobacteriaceae; genus Tenacibaculum; species Tenacibaculum xiamenense. The sequence goes on along the minus strand of NZ_CAZEQU010000033.1, from coordinate 100,478 downwards.
CATCTTTTTTGTTTGCATCATCATATGCTGCAAATGCCGAATATGCTAAAGATTTACTCTCTCTAATTTCCTGGAATACTATAGACGATAATCCACTTCCAAAATACGTGTTAAATAAGCGAGACGCAGCTAAATTCTTCGGATCAAAAGGTTTTCCTTTTGCCAAGAATAACATTTCAGTTTGCACCATATCATAATTAGTAAAGAATACGTTACCTCCTGTTTCTGTTTGCTCATATTTCTTAGCTTCCGGATACTCCTTTAAATCTCCATAAATTTTATGATGAGCATTTAAAGCTGTCACAGCATTGTTTACATCCTTTCCGTAATAAAACACACGTTGTTTATAATTTTTCATGTCTTTCACAAGGTTAACTAACTCTTCAGGATTAATAGCCTTTAACTCATCTATCTGCATGATATCTCTTAAGCGAGAATTTTCTCCATACATTCCATAATTCATTAAACCTCCCCAAAGAATATTTCCTTTTTGTGTTTTACCATCTTGACGTCCTTTATATATTTTTTCAACATATTTATCATAAGCTTCTTGATCTGCCTTTGCATTATCCCATAAATGCTCTAATAACTCAAGTCCTTTAGATAAATTTTCCTTTAATCCTCTTAAACCAACATAAGTTTTATCGCTTTGAGCACTTACGTAATAATCTACACCAAGTTTATAGAACTCTTTTTTAATATCTTCAGCAGAATATTTATCAGTTCCTAAGTACTCTAAATAACCCGCAGCTAAACTTAACTTCTTATCGTTATCGCTTCCCATATCAAAAATGATATTAAGGTCGAATAAATCATTCTTTTCATTTAACACATAAGAAACCTCAATATCATTAGATGTTTTAGTTGCTTGGATTGCAGTTTTGTAATCGATAAACTTTGGCTGTAAAGGTTTAGATTTAACTTTATTAAAAGCCTGAATATATTCAGAACTTTTATCTCTATTTAAATTTATAGGAGTTATTCCTGGGTTTGCCACCTTAAATATATTCTTATCTTCACCTCTTCTCTTGTATACTAAGACGTAATTATTTTTATAAAATGAATTCGCAAAATCAACCAGTTCTTGCTTTGTTATTCTCTTTAAATCATCTAAAAACTTTACTTTATCCACCCAGTTTTCCCTATGTATAAATGCTTCATAATAAGCATTTGCCAAAGCTGTATTATTTTCATATTGGCGTGTTTGACTTAATTTTAAGTCATTTACTACTGCGTCAATCATCCATTCATCAAACTCCCCTTTTTTAAGCTTCTCAATTTGTTCCAATAACAAGCTTTTTACTTCATCTAAAGTTTGTCCAGATTTAGGTCTACCGGAAAAAGAATGGTATCCATAATCGATGTTAAATGTAGGATATGAGCTAGCTCTTTGAACTAATTGTTTTTGATTTAAGTTTAAATCTAACAATCCAGCATTTCCATTAGCCATGATCATATCGCAAAGAGTAATAAGCTTCTGTTCATTTGTATTTACTCCTTTACTTCTATATGATATAGAAATACTTTCTGCCGTTGGTCCAAAAACCTCTTTGATAATAGGTTGTGTAATAGGCTCTTCTTTTGGTAAAGTTGGATGCGTTAATTCTTTCTTTTCCATTTTACCAAAAGTTTCATTTACCTTTTTTATGGTTGCATCGAAGTCTAAATCACCAACTAATACTACAGCCATGTTATTTGGAATGTAGTATTTATCGAAATAGTTATGAATGTCAACCATTGAAGGATTCTTTAAATGTTCTCCAGTTCCAATAGTAGTTTGTTGACCATATGGGTGAATTGGAAATAGTCCCTCTAACATAGCAAAGTAAGACTTCCAACCATCATTATCCTGTCCTCGATTAAATTCCTCAAAAACCGCCTCTAATTCTGTATGGAATAATCTTAGTACTAAGGTACCGAAACGCTCAGCCTCTAGGTCTAACCATTTGTTAAGCTCATTTGCAGGAATTTTGTTATGATACACCGTTTCTTCAAATGAAGTATGGGCATTAGTTCCTGTAGCACCTAAAGAAGCCGTCATTTTATCATATTCATTTGCAACAGAAAAGTTTGAAGCTTCCAAAGATACCTTATCTATTTCTTGGTAGATAGCTTTCTTTTTCTCTGGGTCTTCTTCTGTTCTGTGTTGTTCATATAAATCAGAAATCTTTTTTAGGTACTCCTTTTCCTTTTCCCAGTCTAAAGTTCCAATTTTATGAGTTCCTTTGAACACCATATGCTCTAAATAGTGAGCTAGTCCAGTTGAATTTTTAGGGTCGTAATTTGAACCTGCTCTAACAGCAATATAGGTTTGAATTTTAGGTTCATCAGTATTTTTACTTAAATATACTTTTAATCCATTCTCTAAAGTATACAAGCGTAATCCTGTTGGATCGTTGGTTACGGTTTCGTAGGACAAACCGTTTGCATCAGTTTTCTTTTCCGCTTTAATTACATCTGTAGATGATCCTGATTGTTTACAAGAAACAATCCCAACAACTAACAAACATAAAAACAGAACTTTAATGTTTTTCATAAATTTATAGTGTTTGATTGAAATAAAAAATCCGTCGAATTTAATCATTCAACGGATTTTTAAGGGTTAAATTATGTTAATTTATTTTTTTTCCTAAGAATCGTAAGGTTTACCCGCTTTCACAAAAGTAATGAATCCTCCACCATGTCCATGACACGCTGAATCTAACGCCTCATTTACATCATTTCCTCTTACACTTCCTGTTAAACCGTCAGCACACATGTAACCAACGATCACATCTCCACCTGCAACATTAATCAATTCATTTTTTGATAATTCTTTTCCAAGATTTTTTAACTCATTTAATTTCATAATTGTAAATTTTTTAAATAAACTCTAGCGAATATATAATAAAAAAACCATTGAATACGTAGATCCAATAGTTTTTTATAATTATTTATTATAATTCTAAATTTTTCTTAAAATAATTAACAGTTAAGCTAATACTTTTGCTACCATTTCTCCAATTTTAGCTGGTGATTCAACAACGTGAACTCCATTTTCAGCTAAGATCTTCATTTTAGCTTGAGCAGTATCATCAGCTCCACCAACAATAGCTCCAGCATGTCCCATTGTTCTACCAGCAGGTGCAGTTTGACCAGCGATAAAACCAACAACAGGCTTACGGTTACCATCAGCTTTAATCCAACGAGCAGCTTCAGCTTCCAAGTTACCTCCAATTTCACCTATCATTACGATTGCAGAAGTTTCCTCATCATTCATTAATAACTCAACAGCTTCTTTAGTCGTAGTTCCAATAATAGGATCTCCACCAATTCCAATTGCAGTAGTAATACCGTAACCTTGTTTTACAACTTGGTCAGCAGCTTCGTAAGTTAAAGTACCCGATTTAGACACAATACCAACTTTTCCTTTCTTGAAAATGAATCCTGGCATAATTCCCACTTTAGCTTCTTCAGGAGTAATAACTCCAGGACAGTTAGGTCCTACTAAAGTACAATCTTCTTTTGCGTCAATATATGCTTTTACTTTTACCATATCAGCAGTAGGAATTCCTTCAGTAATACAAATAATTACTTTGATTCCAGCTTCAGCTGACTCCATGATAGCATCAGCAGCAAATGCAGGTGGTACAAAAATAATAGACGTATCAGCTCCCACTTTTTGAACAGCTTCATCAACTGTATTGAAAACAGGTTTTCCTAAATGCTCTTGTCCTCCTTTTCCTGGAGTTACTCCTCCAACTACGTTTGTTCCGTAGTCAATCATTTGACCAGCATGGAAAGTTCCTTCACTACCAGTGAAACCTTGCACTATAATCTTTGAATCTTTATTTACTAAAACACTCATTGGTTTGTTTTTTAAATTTTTAAAAAGTCAGACAAAAATAATCTTTTAATTGAGTTTTCACAATTAATTTTATGTTAGTTTTTGCCTTTATTAGTTACATTTTTTAAGTAAATTACTTCTCGTAAAGTTTGTCTGTATTCTCGCTGCGGAGTTCCGTAATAAGTAGCTTTTTTTAATGATTTTGAAACTCCTGTTTGAGCCATTAAAACAGTACCTTTTTCAATTGTTAAGCCACTTACAATTCCAACTTGTCCCCAAATAGTTACTTCATCTTCTATGATTACACACCCAGCAATACCAGATTGAGCAGCAATTAGGCATTTTTTACCAATTATAGTATCATGCCCAACATGAACTTGATTATCTATTTTAGTTCCTTCTTTGACAGTTGTATCTCCCGTAACTCCACGATCAATGGTACAAGAAGCTCCTAGTTCTACGTTGTTTTCAAGCACAACTCTTCCTCCTGAAATTAATCTATCAAACCCTTCAGGTCTGTTTTTGTAATAGAAAGCATCAGATCCTAGCACTGAATTAGACTGAACAATCACGTTATCTCCCAAAATACAGTTACTATTAATAACCACATTTGCATGAATTACGCAATTCTTTCCAATAACCACATTATCCCCTATAAAAGCATTCGGTTGAATAATGGTATTCTCTCCTATAATAGCTGTATCAGAAATACTTTGTTTTGAAGTGATAAAAGGATTAAAATGAATGGTTATCTTATTAAAATCCCTAAATGGATCATCAGAAATTAAAAGTGTTTTCCCTTCAGGACATTCCACCTTTTTATTAATCAATACCGTGGTGGCTTTTGAATTTAAGGCCTTATCATAATACTTTGGGTGATCAACAAAAACAATATCTCCTTTTTCTACTACATGAATTTCATTAATTCCTGTAATTTCAAAGTTTTCTTCTCCAACAAATTCAGCATTTATTAATGATGCAATTTGTTTTAATGTTTGAGGTTGTTTAAATTTCATATATAGTAAAATTCCCGCTAGTAGCGGGAATTAATATATTTTGTTATTCTTTAATACGCTCTGTGTAAGCTCCTTTCTCAGTATCGATCTTGATCTTATCTCCTTCGTTAATGAATAAAGGTACATTTATTCTAGCTCCTGTTTCAACGGTAGCTGGCTTCGTTGCATTTGTAGCCGTATTTCCTTTAACGCCTGGCTCAGTATGTGTAATTTCTAAAATAACATGAGATGGCATTTCAACAGATAGCGGAGCATCATCTTCTGTATTAATTAAAACTGTTACAATCTCTCCTTCTTTCATAAAATCAGGTGCATCTAATACAGATTTCTGAAGTGTTATTTGATTGTAGTCTTCAGTATTCATAAAGTGATAATCTTCTCCTTCTGCATATAAGAATTGGAACTTATGAGTTTCTACTCTTACATCCTCGATCTTATGACCAGCAGAGAACGTATTATCAATAACTTTTCCTGTAGTAACACTTTTTAATTTAGTTCTTACAAAAGCAGGTCCTTTCCCTGGCTTTACATGTAAAAACTCAATAATTTTGAAAATATCGTGGTTATACTTGATGCATAATCCTTTTTTAATATCTGATGTTGTTGCCATTTTATATTTTTTTAATTTGCTTTAAAATAACCTTTCATTATACCTCTATGAGAATCTTTTACAAATTGTAAAACTTCATCCCTTTCAGAAGTTGCTTCCATTTCAGCCTCTATAATTGCCACTGCCTGCGTATTGTTATAGTTTTTCTGATACAGAATTCTATATATATCCTGAATTTCTCTAATTTTCTCCGTGGTAAATCCTCTCCTTCTTAATCCCACTGAGTTAATCCCTACATAAGACAAAGGTTCACGAGCTGCTTTCACGTACGGAGGAACATCTTTACGAACTAAAGATCCGCCCGTTACAAAAGCATGATTTCCTACAGATGCGAACTGATGCACTGCTACCATACCTGCTAAAACGACATTGTCTCCAACATTTACATGCCCTGCCAACGTTGTATTATTAGAAAAAATACAGTTATTACCTACAATACAATCATGGGCGATATGGCTATATGCCATAATTAAACAGTTATCACCAATAACGGTTTTCATTCGATCAGCTGTACCTCTATTGATAGTAACACATTCACGAATGGTTACATTATTTCCAATGATTACCGTTGTATCCTCGTCATTATACTTTAAATCTTGTGGGATAGCCGAGATAACTGCTCCAGGGAAAATTCTACAATTTTCACCTATTCTCGCTCCTTCCATTATAGTTACATTAGATCCGATCCAAGTACCAGAACCAATTTCAACATTGGCATGAATAGTTGTAAAAGGTTCAATTACCACATTTCTGGCGATCTTGGCTTGCGGATGGACGTAAGCTAAAGGTTGATTCATATTATTTATTTTACTTTTGAAATTTGAGCCATTAATTCGGCTTCACACACTAATTTTCCATTAGCGTAAGCGTATGCTTGCATATGACAAATACCTCTTCTGATTGGAGCTATTAAGTCCGCTTTAAATATTAAAGTATCTCCTGGTAATACTTTCTGCTTAAACTTAACATTATCAATTTTCATGAAATATGTCAAGTAGTTTTCAGGATCTGGAACCGTACTTAATACTAAAATCCCTCCACATTGTGCCATTGCCTCAATTTGTAATACTCCTGGCATTACAGGTGCTCCTGGAAAATGTCCAACAAAGAAATTTTCATTCATTGTCACATTTTTCATTCCAACAACATGTCTATCAGAAAGCTCAATAATTCTGTCTACTAATAAAAAAGGAGGTCTGTGAGGTAGAATACTCATAATTTTATGAATATCCATCAAAGGCTCTTGATTTAAATCATATGTAGGAACATAATTTCTCTTTTCTTGCTTAATAATCTTTGCTAATTTCTTTGCAAAAAGAGTATTAATAGAGTGTCCGGGTTTATTAGCTATTACCTTTCCTCTAATTTTAGTTCCAACCAATGCTAAATCTCCAACAACGTCTAATAATTTATGACGTGCTGCTTCATTCGCCCAGTGTAATGTTAAATTATCAAGAATTCCATTAGGCTTAACAGAAATATTGTCTTTCTTAAAAGCCTTCTTTAAGCGCTGCATTGTTTCATCCGATAACTCCTTATCTACATAAACAATCGCATTATTTAAATCTCCTCCTTTAATAAGATCATTCTCTAATAACATTTCAATTTCGTGAAGGAAACTGAATGTTCTAGCTTGAGAAACTTCTTCTTTGAAATCTGAAATTGAATTTAATGTAGCATTTTGAGTACCTAAGATTTTTGTTCCAAAATCTACCATTGTAGTTATTTGATACTCATCTGCAGGCATTAAAATAATTTCGCTTCCAGTTTCTTCGTCTTTATAAGAAATTATTTCTTTTACCACATACTCTTCAACTTCCGCTGATTGTTCAACGATTTCAGCTTTTTCAAGTGCATCGATAAAAAACTTTGATGAACCATCCATTATTGGAGGCTCAGAAGCATTAATTTCGATAATAAGGTTATCAATACCTAAACCTACCGCAGCTGCCAATACATGTTCAGATGTTTGAATTTGAACCCCATTTTTTTCTAAGTTAGTTCCTCTTTGAGTGTTCGTTACATATTCAGCCTTCGCTTCAATCGTTGGCTTTCCTTCTAAATCAACTCTCACAAAAGCATATCCACTATTTTCTGGAGCTGGTTTAAAAGTCATTGTAACATCATTACCAGTGTGTAATCCTACACCTGATAATGTAATCTCATTTTTAATTGTTGTTTGTTTTTTACTCATTTTTGTTTCGTTGAGTACTCAACTCTTTTTCAATTTTATGAATTGTTGTTGCTATGTTCGGTAAATTCTTAAAGTGTACGTAAGACTTGTTATAGTCTGAGTACCCAAAAGCAGGAGATCCTTGAACAACATCTCCATCTTTTAAACTTCTTCCTATTCCAGATTGCGCTTGGATCTTCACATGATTACCTATAGTAATATGTCCAACAATTCCAACTTGACCACCAATCATACAAAATTCTCCAACCTTTGTTGATCCTGCAATACCCGTTTGAGAAGCTATTACTGTATTCTTTCCTATTTCAACATTATGAGCTATTTGGATTTGGTTATCCAACTTTACTCCTTTTCTAATTATTGTCGACCCCAATGTAGCTCTATCAATCGTACAATTTGAACCTATATCTACATTATCTTCAATAATTACATTTCCTATTTGAGGAACTGCTTTATAATCTCCATTTTCATCTGGAGTGAACCCAAAACCATCAGATCCTATAACACTTCCTGAATGAATTTTACAATTGGCTCCAATTTGAGTTTCTGAATACACCTTTACTCCTGAAAACAATGTACAGTTATCTCCTATCGTTACATTATCTCCAATGTAAGAGTTTGGATAAATTTTCACGTTCTTTCCTATTGTTACGTTTTCTCCGATGTAAGAAAATGCACCAATGTATTCGTTATCTCCAATTTTCGTAGAATCTGAAATAAAATGAGGATTTTCGCGCCCTGTTTTATTATTCTTAACTTCATTATAAAATGCCAACAGTTTCGAAAATGCTTTATACGCATCTTCCACTTTAATAAGTGTGGTACTTATCTCTTTTTCAAGAGACAAATCTTTATTTACAATCGTAACACTTGCTTCTGTGGTATATATATATGGAGTATATTTTGGATTCGATAAAAAGGTTAATGAACCTTCTTCTCCTTCTTCTATTTTAGATAATTTTGAAACTTCAGTTTCTGGACTTCCTACAACCTCTCCTTCTAAAATTTCTGCTATTTGTTTTGCTGTAAATTTCATTAATGGCAAAAGTAGTTATTTTTGTTTAATTACCTCCTAAAAGCTAAAAGTTCATGATTTTCCCTTTTACATTTTAGGATAGCACATGTAATACTTGTTTACTTGTTTGGTTAAAACTTGAACATTCAATTGATCTGAAGCCTTGGCAAGATCTTTTAGTTTTCCCTTTTTGGTGTAAATAATAATGGGTTTTTCAGTATTGTAAGCCTGATTTCGAATATGACTTGAGAACACAAAATATTCTAATTCACTATCGCTTAGGTTTAATTCCTCTTTAAATTTTGCTTTTATCTTATTTTGATAAGACTCCGTAAAAGGTTTTTCTTGTAACTCAATTTTCAGCAAATTTCGATGGATAATCATCTTTGATAAACTTGATAAGACATAGTCATCGTGACTTATCCATTCTTTTATAGCCAATAGAACGTCATAATCATCGAGTCTTGCAAAAGTTTCTAATGTATCATCCGAGAAATTCTCGTCATTTATTTCATTGTATAGAAAATATGTCAACGCCTTACTTGCGAATAATTCAACTCCTTTACTTGCCAATTCTTTGGCTCTTTTCAAAAGATTAACTAAAATATTTTCTGCAACCAATCCAGTTTTATGAAGGTATACCTGCCAATACATCAATCTTCTCGCAATAATAAATTTCTCAACAGAATAAATACCTTTTTGTTCAATTACTAATTCTCCATCCACAACATTCATCATAGTAATTATTCTTTCTGAAGAGATGTTACCTTCAGCAACTCCTGTATAAAAACTGTCTCTTTTTAAATAATCTAAACGATCAATATCAAGTTGACTAGAAATTAATTGGCATAAAAACTTCTTATGATATTTTCCTTCAAAAATTTCAATCGCTAAGTCTAATTTCCCATTGAACTCAACGTTCAAAGCGCGCATGAATTTTAAAGAGATTTCTTCATGGGAAATCCCACTTACAATACTATGTTCCAACGCATGCGAAAAAGCACCATGCCCTATATCGTGCAATAGAATAGCAATACAAGTAGCTTTAGACTCTTCATCAGAAATACCAACATTTTTCGACCGTAATACGCGAATAGCCTTTTGCATAAGATACATACACCCTATAGCGTGATGAAACCTTGTATGGTTTGCTCCTGGATAAACTAAATTTGAAAGCCCCATTTGAGTTACTCTCCGTAACCTTTGAAAATAGGGATGCTCAATAATATCAAAAATTAAGCTATTTGGAATTGATATCAATCCATAAACAGGATCGTTTAATATTTTCAGTTTGTTAGTGTGTATCTTAGTCAAAATAGATAAATACTTCAATTTTAAGCAAAAGAATTACAATTAATTAATAAAAACAAATTACTCTAGTTATTATTAACTTATTTTTAGCTTTTGTACATACAAGAAAACTAAATTTAAACGTTTATTTAGCAAAATATTATATCATCTATATGCGAAAAATTGACATTCTTTGGGTTGACGACGAAATTGATTTACTCAAACCACATATTTTATTCTTAGAGAAAAAAAATTACCAAGTAACCTCTTGTACAAATGGTGCAGATGCCATAGACCTAGTAGAAGATCAAAATTTCGATATTGTTTTTTTAGATGAAAACATGCCTGGTATTACAGGTTTAGAAACCTTATCTTCAATAAAACAAATCAATTCAAACCTTCCTGTTGTAATGATTACAAAAAGTGAAGAAGAATATATTATGGAAGAAGCCATTGGGTCGAAAATTGCGGATTATTTAATTAAGCCTGTAAACCCTAATCAAATTCTGTTAAGCCTAAAAAAGAATCTTGATCATTCTAGGTTGGTTTCAGAAAAGACTACTTCAAGTTATCAGCAAGAATTCCGGAAAATTGCCATGGATTTAGCTATGGTAAATTCATATTCTGATTGGATTGACATGTATAAAAAACTTGTTCATTGGGAATTAGAACTCGAAAACATTGATGATAGTGGAATGTTAGAAATTTTAGAATCACAAAAAACAGAGGCCAACACTCAATTTTTCAAATTTATAAAGAAAAATTACCAAAATTGGTTGAGTAGTGATGACAAACCAACTTTTTCGCACACTGTTTTCAAAGATTATGTAATTCCGAATTTATCAAAAGATCAAGGTGTTTTATGGGTTGTCATAGATAATTTACGCTATGATCAATATCGAGTTTTAGAACCTTTTATTAATAATTATTTTAAAAAGGAAGAAGAAAATTCTTACTTCAGTATTCTACCAACAGCTACACAATACGCTAGAAATGCTATTTTTTCAGGGTTGATGCCTTCAGAAATGGAAAAAATGCATCCGCAATACTGGAAAAACGATACCGATGAAGGTGGTAAGAATTTGTTTGAAGCTGAGTTTTTAGAAGCTCAGATAAAAAGACTTGGTTTAAACATTAACCATAGTTTTCATAAAATTATTACACTTAAAAGTGGAAAAGACCTAGCTGACAACTTCAACACGACAAAACAAAATGATCTTACAGTGATTGTTTATAACTTTGTAGATATGCTGTCTCATGCAAAAACTGAAATGGAAGTAATAAAAGAGTTAGCTGGTGATGACAAAGCTTACCGTTCTCTAACGGTTAGTTGGTTTAAAAACTCTCCTTTATTTGATATGATTCAGAAAGCTCAAAAACTTGGGCAAAAACTTATAATTACTACCGATCATGGTACAATTAATTGTAAAACACCTACCAAAGTAATTGGAGATAAAAACATAAGCTCCAATTTACGTTATAAAACTGGTAGAAGCCTATCGTATGAAGATAAAGATGTTTATGCCGTAAAAAATCCAAAAGACATATTTTTACCTTCAGTTACAATTAATAGCCCTTTCATTTTCACAAAAGAAGATTTGTTTTTCGCTTATCCGAATAATTATAATCATTTCGTAAAGTATTATAAAAACACTTATCAACATGGAGGAATTTCCTTAGAAGAAATGATTATTCCTTGTAGTATTTATTCTCCTAAATAAGATGAAAAGATTAAATCTGTTTCTATTTTTTACTCTATTAGTATCACTTTCTCATGGGCAAGAAAAGGTTTCTAATTTGAGTGAGGCAGCTATTTCCATTACAAAGGACAGAGTTGTTTATGATCCTAGTTATTTTTCGATACCATATCCAAATGGAGATGTTCCTTCAGGTAAAGGTGTTTGCACGGATGTTATAATTAGATCTTTTAGAAAATTAGGCATCGATTTGCAACAACTCGTTCATGAGGACATGAAACGTAACTTTCATTTATATCCTAAAATATGGGGACTAAAAAGGACCGATACCAATATTGATCATCGAAGAGTTCCGAACTTAATGGTGTTCTTTAAACGAAAAGGTGTAACAAAGAAAATCACAAAAAATCCTTCTGATTATACCACTGGCGATATCGTATGCTGGAACTTACACGGAGGAGTTACCCATATTGGAATTGTAGTAAATAAAAAATCAAAGGATGGAAAAAGGCATTTAATTGTTCATAATATTGGTAGTGGTCAAGTAATTGAAGACTGTCTCTTTGATTTTAAAATAATTGGACATTATAGATATCCAAACTAAATTTTAATAACTTTCGTAAGTTATTTACTTTTGTTCTTATGAATGAAAACTATTCTTTAAATGAACTACCTTCAATTGCCAAAATGGTTGTTGAAAATGCTGAAAGTAAAACACTCTTGTTTTATGGTGAAATGGGAGTTGGTAAAACAACTTTAATTAAAGAAATTTGTAAACTATTGGGAGTCGAAGACATTGCTAATTCTCCCACATTTTCTCTTGTAAATGAATATAAAACTAATAATAACTCTACTGTTTTTCACTTTGATTTTTATCGAATAGAAAATGAAGAAGAAGCATATGACATGGGAGTTGAAGATTATCTTTATAGTAACAACTGGTGTCTTATCGAGTGGCCTGAAAATGTTAAAAATTTATTACCTTTAGATTCGGTTATTGTAGATATCTCTTTATTAAGTGATGGACAACGTAACATTCAATTAAAAACCAACGCATGAGTTCAATATCATCTCCATTTACAAAAGAGCAGTTAATACCACAACCTGAAATGCTTGAAATTAAGAAGCAGAAAGGAGAATTGTTTATTGGAATTCCAAAGGAAACCCATTTTGAGGAAAAACGTATTAGCCTTACTCCTGACGCCGTTTCTGCTTTGGTTGCTCATGGACATAGAATAGTTATCGAAACTGGCGCTGGTGATGGCGCTAATTATAGTGATAAAGAATATTCTGATGCTGGTGCAAAAATTTCATACGATACAAAGGAAGTATTTGGATGTAATATAGTTCTTAAAGTAGAACCACCGTCATTAAGTGAAATTAAAATGCTTACACCGCAAGCTGTTTTAATTTCTGCTCTACAACTAAAAACACAAAAGAAAAAATATTTTGAAGCCTTAGCTAAAAAACGAATTACTGCAATAGCTTTTGATTATATCAAAGATGAATTAGGTACATATCCTATAGTGAAATCCTTAAGTGAAATTGCTGGTATTGCTACAATGCACATTGCTTCAGAGTTAATGTCAAATGCCAATGGTGGAAATGGACTATTACTCGGAAATATAGGAGGAGTACCGCCTAGCGATGTTGTGGTTATTGGTGCTGGAACTGTAGGTGAATTTGCCACCAAATCTGCAGTAGGTTTAGGTGCTAGAGTTAAAGTTTTTGACAATTCAATATCTCGTTTAAGAAAACTTCAAAACTGTATCAATTCACCTATTTATACTTCAACCATTCAACCTAAAACTCTCTTAAAAGCATTAAGGAGATGCGATGTTGCTATTGGTGCATTAAGAGGTGAAGATCGTTCTCCTGTTGTAGTAACAAGACAAATGATTGAGCAAATGAAAGATGGAGCAGTTATTGTGGACGTTAGTATAGATAGAGGTGGCTGTTTTGAAACTTCTCAAGTAACTACACATAGTAACCCTACTTTTATTGATAATGGCGTAATTCATTATTGTGTTCCAAACATACCATCAAGATATGCCAGAACTGCTTCGTTTTCAATTAGTAACATATTTACCCCTTATATACTTCAGATAGCAGAAGATGGAGGATTTGAAAATGCTGCAAGGTTTGATAAAACATTAAGAAGTGGTATGTATTTTTATCATGGTATTTTAACTAATAAATCTGTTGCAGATTGGTTCGATTTACCTTATCGAGATATCAACCTATTGTTTTTATAGTGATCATTAAAATTAAAGATTTTAAAGTATATAAAATAGGTGTGTAATCAGAGTTACACACCTATTTAAATATTCAGATAATACTAATCTAAATATTCATCTATTATTAGAAAGGTATAAATGCTGATACTTTATAAAACTCATCACTTTGAGACACATCTGTATTCAATACAGATCCACCTGAAATTCTAAATACAATTCCATTATCAAGTTTGAGTTTTAATGAACCTCCTAACCATTGGTATATTTGTAAGTTCTCTCCTCCTTCATTTCTAGTAATATCCAATGTTTCATAGAATGCCCCAACAACAACGCGGTCACTAACCTTAATCCCAGGAGCTAACCAGTTTAAGACATAATCTTTTGTCAAAATATTCTCATTGTCTCTTATTGACTTATAGTATGCCAAATATCCTTCAAAATCGATGACAGAATCGCCATAGTTAAAATATAAACTTGGAATAATTCCTTCTCCGAGCCTAGTTCCGACACTGTTTGAAAGAAACTTACCACTTGCAAAACCAAAAGATGGATTTAAATATAATTTATCATTGAAGACTTTGAATCCAATACCAGCTGCAACCTCTAACAAAAGGTCGCTTCCAGAATTTAAGTTTCCGAAGGCTCCGTTTGTCCAAAAAATACTATACATGGTAATATCAAATTTTTTGTTGGTTTCAAAGTTTGCGAAAAAAATAGGATAGAAACCTGCCGCACTGTTATGAATAATCTTAGCCGCGAAACTCGTTTTATTCTTTTTTTCTTGAGCATTATCTTGAGAGTATGCTGCACTTGTTATTAAAAATAACGTTACTAAAGTTATTATTGCTTTTTTCATTATTATGATGATTAGTTTAAAAATGTGTTGATTAATTTGGAAACATTTCCATGTTGTTGTTCAAGATGTACATGATGCCCACCTTCTATCCATTGAATCTCAGCATTTGCGAAATTTTTAATTCTAGAACTGAATAATCCGGTAGAAAAGAGCCCTTGTTTACCTAAAATAATTTTCGTTTTACACTTAATATTTTTAATAAACTGAACAACCTGTTCTTCTGTAATTCGATAATATTCTGGAAGCACGACTCTCGGATCATGTGACCATCGAAAACCACCTGAAACCGTTTTTAATCCGCGCTCAACAAGAATTGAAGCAGCACTGTATGAAATAGGGCTAATTCTGTTGTTTACCCTATCATTAATTGCTTCATTTCTATTCAAAAATGTCACAGAATCTTTGTCTGAGAAACCGTATAATTTTGCTTTTTTAGCCATTTTAAATTGCTTATATGCTCTTGTAAAATTGGCCACGATTTCATTCTTATTTGTAATAAATGGAGGCCCTAACCCATCAATAAAAATCAACTTATTAACACGATTGGGAAAAGCTCCGGACACCAATGAAGCGACACCCGAACCTAATGAATGTGCCATTAACGTGCACGATTTCCATTTCAATACGTCAAGACAATTGAGAATATCAATAGCATGATCCCATAGATAATAATTTCCATTGGTACTTCTGTGGTCAGAAATACCATGTCCAGCTAAATCTATAGCCACGATATAGTGGTCTTTAGAAAGCGTTGGAGCAATTTTGTCAAATGTATTTGAATTGTCTAACCACCCATGGATGGCTAAAATTCGATTGATACAATTTGAATCTCCCCAACTTTTACCTCTAAATGTAAAGTTGTTTACTACAATTTCAATAGGAGTTTCCATTATGAGGCTTTTACTTTTGCTTCTATTTTTTCAACTTCATTCAAAGCCTTTTCTTTTAATGAAATTAGATCAAACTTTCCATTAATCGTTTTGGGTAAACTAGGAACAATTGTTATATATTCTGGTACTTTAAATGCCTCCAAATTATTCTTACAGACAACATTAATACGTTCTTCTGTTATCTCCTTTCCATCTTTTAAAACAACAAAGGCATATAAAACATCTCCATAACTACTGTGAGGTACTCCCACAATTGCCACAGCATTAACTTCGTTAATAGTTCCTATAAAATCTTCAACTTCTTTAGGACTTACTTTAATACCTCTGGACTTAATAATATGATCCATTCTACCTTTAAAGTATAAGTACCCATCTTCATCTAGAGAACAATAGTCACCTGTGTACAAAACTTTTTCACCCATAATTGGACCATCTTTTAATTTTTGAGCAGTTTTCTCGGGTTTATTCCAATAACCTTTCATTACTGTTGCTCCTCTAATTACAAGTTGACCAATTGTATTGGCTGTTTCAATTTTGTTATCATTTTCGTCGACCAACCATAATTCTGTATTAGGAATTGCTATTCCTACACAATCGATTTTTTTATCAATGTCTTCTGGTGGTAGATACGTACATCTTTTACACTCGGTAAGCCCGTACATAGAGAATATTTCAGCCTTTTCAAAAATGTGCTGAATCATTTTAATATTTGTCCTGGTGAGTGCAGCACCAGTATTTGTAACTTTACTGATACTTGACAAGTCAAACTTTTTATTTTTGTCTTGATCATGAAGCAAAGTGACTAAGGTAGGAACTGCGGGAAGAATTGTAGCTTTTTCTTTCTCTATGGTTTTCAATAGAAAAATAGGCCACGTAGATTCTTTTTCAAGAAGAAGATTTGCTCCTGTTGAAATTGACATTATCATTTGGTACAAACCATAATCGAAGGATAATGGCAACACGCACAACACTTTGTCTTCATTATTATACCCCAAATATGTATTCAAGGAATGTGTTGCTGCTATCATATTTTGATGCGTCAACATTACTCCTTTAGGCTCACCTGTTGATCCAGAAGTATAAATAATTGCTGCTAGGTCAACACTTAAATTACCAGTTGGAGTAAATATTGATTTTGAACTCGAAATCGAGTTATCAAAACCTTCAACAAAATTACTCCTTAAACTTTCTGGCAATTTGGGTACAATTACTTTTTCCAAACTACTACTATCAAATAGTTCTAAATTTTCTTCAAGAATAATTTGATTTGTAAATAGAACTTTGGCTTTTGAATCGTCAATAATATAGTCTATTTTATCAGGCTTTAGCTCGGCACTTAGTGGAATGACTATCGCTCCAGCTTTTAAGATACCCCAAAACGAAATTACAGTTTCTATGGTATTCCCGAGTAGTATAATTATTCTATCCCCTCTTCGAACACCAATACTTTGTAGGTAAATTGCAAGTTGATTCGATTTTTCTTCAATGTCTTTAAATGTGGATTTAGTATCACCATACGTTACTGCTATTTTATCTGGAAAACGAGCAGTAGTGTTATCCAATAATTGATATAACTGTGTTATCATTTTTATGCTTTTTTACAAAGCACTTTTTCACTTGAAATTAGGCATAGGTATCCCATTAACCTTTTTAGACAAAAGATTTAAGGTACTAATAGGGTAATAGTACTCCTATTGGTATTGATAACAATACCAACTTAAAAGTGAAAAAGTGTCTTTTTAATTAATCTTATTTACTCAACCGCAGTAGTTTCAAGATTTAATGATTTTAATACATAATCAAAAATCGTTTGTAATGTATTAAAATGTCTTGCTTCGATTGTATCAGGATTAACTTCGAATCCCTTAATATTATCTTCTAAATAAGTCAGAAAAAACATGGATGATAATGAATCAATACCTAGATCGTTCTTCAAGTGTGAATCTAGTTTTATAGCATCGTATTCCAAGTTTGGGATGCTATCTATTAACCCATCTTTAACTATAGTTAATATATTTGAATTACTCATTTGTGTTTAGTTTTAATTGTTTGTTATTTGTTTAAAATAGGTGCTTGAATTTTGAAATCAACAAGTACTTGTCTGTCAATCATATCTTTCGGTAAATCCTTTTTTCTGATAAGGTGCATTTCTTCATTATACACCAAAATTTCAGCAGGAAATCCATGACTATGAAACAAACCTGGAGAAGACGTTGGTCCGTAAGCTCCTGACGATTTTACAACTAAAATATCAGAAACATTTACCTCCTTTAACTTGATATTTCTTCCTAAAATATCATCTGGACTACATAAAGGTCCTGATACTTGGTATTCGAATTCTTCTGCATTGTCTGTAGCTGATATATTTTCCATAGGAAAATTTCTTTTTACTACACGTCCTGATCCAGCCGCAGCTGAATGACAATTGGTTCCACCATCAGTTATCACAAAAGTTTTATTATGGTTTACTTTTATATTATTTACCTCTACAGCTAAATAACCAGCCGTTCCTAAAATGAATCGACCAGACTCCATAATAATTCTAGTATCAGGATAAACCGCATGAAATTCTTCAAACAATGGCTTCATTAGCGATTCAAATTCCTTAATGTCTAAAGGTGTTTGATTTGTGAAGTATGGAATTCCCATTCCTCCACCTACATCAACCATAGTGAATTTAGTTTTATACCTCTTCGTTATGGTATCATATAAATTCAATATGTATTTAGTATTTTGATATACAGAGTTAGCATCTAAAATACTGGTGCCATTATATACATGTATACCTCTAATGTTGATATTTGGTACTTGAAGATATTTCCCGAAGTTTTCAACAGCGTGCTTTTCATCAATTCCGAATTGAGTGGGTCTACCTCCCATTTTCCATGGTGATCCGTCGGCTGAAAAATCTGGATTTAATCGAATAGCTACATTGGCTGTAACTCCCATTTCTTTTGCAAATTCTGATACTCGTTGTAATTCGGTTTCAGATTCAATTACTAAAGCAAAAATGTTTAATTCTAGTGCTCGTTTTAACTCATAATCTTTTTTACAAGGTCCTAAAAATATGATGTCTTCAGGTGTTGAACCCGCTTTTAAGGCTATTTCCATTTCAGTTAAAGAACATACCTCTGTGCAAGCTCCCTTTGATCTTAGTAAACTTACTAAGGATACATTAGGATTTACCTTAAGTGCATAAAAAACATCTACAAATTCAGGAAGAGCATTTTTTAAGTTTCTGTAATTATTGATAATTTGTTCACCATCGTAGAGATATGACGGTGTGCCGTACTGTCTCGCAGCTTCTAAAAGCTTTAAGTTATTAATATTCATAAAAGGGTTTTTAAAATAATATTATTGTTTCTTTTCTATTTGTCCGAGTTAAACATGTCGTACTCGATAAGCCAATTGCCATTTTCTTTTTTCCAAAGAATTATATAAGATCCTTCAAAAATGTGCTCCTTTTTTGAGTTTACATATCCAAGCATATGGCAACGTTGAAATGCTACATTCATATCTCCAAAGAATTCTAGTTCGTCTTGAAAAAACTCTACTCTGTCAACACCTTTGACACTTTCAGTAAACTCTTTTTCAATATCAGCTCTACCTAACCTAGGTTTTACACCTGGCTTCATAAACACAGCTCCTTCAGTAGTATATTCTTCAGAAATACCTTTAGGGTCTTTATTTCGCCATTTTGTTTCGAATCTCCTATCGGCTATGTCAATTAACTTGGCATTTTCAAGTAGGTCTTGTTTTGAAAAATGATTGGAGCCATAATAGCTAACTACCGAGTTTTTGTACTTAATTTCAACATACTTTAAAGGTTTAGATTCTTTAAAAGAATAAATAATTGTTCCGATTAACATCGATAAACCTACAAGGATAATTACTCTTGTTTTTTTTGTTTTCATGATACATGAATTTTAATTAATAAATTGGTTTTTAATTCTTAAAACGACTGAGGTAAAAAAATAGAGTCAAGAAAAGACAATAGAAGTATCTCTATCGCATATATTGATAGTTATTCTTATTCCCCCATTTCATTTTTTTTAGAATTGTAGTTGTTGTCGTTGCGATATTTCACAACTTACATTTTATTAACGCTTTTTTTATGCATATTTTGCAAACGACAGCGTTTTGTTTTTAATTTGATTACAATATTTCAAATAAACCGAAGTATTCACAATTCAAATTAATACGATTTTTCACTTAAATTCGTCATTAATACCAGAATACATCTAATTCTTAAACACATCTTGATAACGATCTTTTCTTTAAGGAGAATAAACCGTTAAATACTCTCTTTTGCGTTTTTTAATAATAAATACATCGTTTTTCAATGGTTTCTTGACCAATTCGTCTAATAAATTAACGAAGGTGGTAACCGAAAAGGCTATTGCTAATTCAACTTCTCGCATGTTATTTATGATATATATTAAAACTTAATTTTATAGATATCATTCTTGCTTTTATTTAGGGTTGCTCGTTATTTTCCAGAGTTAAAAAATTCAGAAAATTGACTGAGCTATTTCGTGGGGAAGTATAATAGAGTAATTATTATGTCTATTAGTATTTAGTTATTGAAATTTTCAAACAATAATAAATACACACTCAACTAGCTTTATATAAAACAATTAAGTGGGGACAAACATAGTAAGGTAAAATAATCAAAAACTTTAATGAAGTACGTTTGACGTATTAATTGTATTAGAAAACAAAATAATATGTCTATTTTGAGAATCTTTACAAAATTAAAATTAATTAAACTTTATTAAAACATTAAATAAATATTAAATTTACACCAAAAATAAAACAAAATTGAGTTAATTCTTCGATTTTATCTTAGCAGAACTTTAGATTTATTTCTACTTTTGCCCTGTAAATTTAAACTATGCAGTTACTAAAACGTTTTGGCTATTACTTAATAGGTGTTGCACTAGGGTCAATAGCAGTTCTTTATTTTTGGAAAAATAAAAATGTTACATTTGATTATGGCATGGATGCTAGAACTTTAAAAACTATTAGAATAAAGAAGCGTATTTATTCTGATAATGCAAAACAAGTCTTACAATCGAAAGGAATGGACACTTCCTATGTAACTGCTGTTCTTACTAGAGGAGATGTAAACTTCGGAAAAAGCAAGCCTAGGCAAAAACCTTGCGCTGAGTATTTCATTACCGGAAAAGATAGCTTGGAAAATATGAGCCTTTATGTAATTCGTTGCGATTCAACAGCAACCATTAAAGATATATTCTTAAATTAGATTACTGGTTTACTTTAGAAATACTAAAAAGCCCATATAGAATAATTTCTGTATGGGCTTTTTAGTTCAATGACATTAAAATAATATCATTTAAAATATTTGTTTCGTGTAGTTAGGTTCGCCACTTCAAGTAAAATTAGTTGAAATAAAATGAAGTATAATTTTATATAGAGAAGTCTTCCCTATAATAAGTACAATGTTCTCGATACATTTTTTCACTTCGTTAACATTTAGTAAAAAAAACCCGAACTGACATTTTAATAATGAGAATGCACGAAAATCTAAACAGCATAAATTTCAAATAATAATTGAAATTATAACAAATTTTCAAGCATCAAAGAAATTACTTTCTTCTCCCCCTTAGTATTTAGGCATTCTATTAACACCTTACTCCCTTTTTTTGTCAAGAGCTTGTTATATTCCGATAGTGATCTCTTATTCCCATTTATTTTAAGAATTTGGTCACCAACTCGCAGTCCTTTTTTATAGGCAGGTGTGGTTTTATCAATTCCAGCGACTTTAATCTTTCCTCCACCTTTCTTTAATTTTATACCTGTTAAAGGAAATTTAAAATCTTCAGCATAATGCTTATTAGGTTTTAAATAAAGCTCTTTCTTTTCATAATCTAAAACAATGGTAAATCTTTTAATGATTTTTGCCCCCATAATTCCCATAAATTCAGGCATAGCTGTTACACCTCCATCACTATTAGATAACGAAACGGTAAGGTTTTTAAAAGTATGATTACCAATTGTAAGCGATTTTATTTTAATAATCTCAGAAATAGAAGAGCTTCCTAAGCCTTCCGATTCATTTCGAATACTTTTACCAGCCTTATTTCTTATATTATTCTTGTTCACAAATGGTGTATTTACCAATAAGGTTAATCCTGCACCACTATCAAAAAGTATTGGGCCTGTAAATTTTTCTCCATTTGTTAAGGTATAACTGATATTGAATTGTGGAATTGGTATCCCATTATTAAATGAAAATGGAATTTTAGAAAAACCATCTAAATCAACATCTTTTAACTTCTTATAAAGAACCAATTTGTTGTTTTCATAGTCTATTTTTGTAATGAATTTCGATAATACCGAATACCCAATAATTCCATCTAA
Organism: Tenacibaculum xiamenense; assembly: GCF_964513065.1. Classification (NCBI taxonomy): domain Bacteria; kingdom Pseudomonadati; phylum Bacteroidota; class Flavobacteriia; order Flavobacteriales; family Flavobacteriaceae; genus Tenacibaculum; species Tenacibaculum xiamenense. The sequence continues at coordinate 78,466 of NZ_CAZEQU010000033.1, read as the reverse complement.
ATGTTTACCAAACACATTATTTAAATTCGATAAATCTTTCAGCACTAAATTATTATGATCAAACTTAATTTTATTATTTAATAATAACGTTTGATTTAAAGCGATATCATAGGTTTCAACACCTGAAGCCCCATCTACTTTTTGCTGATAATTACCTTTAATACCAATTTCATCAGCTATTTTTTTATCAATTAAATCAGCTGTTGCACCAGTATCAAAAACAAAATCAAGTTCTCTTTTTAAATCATTTACCTTAACCTTTACAAAGGTATGCCCACCTGGCTCAATATCCATTGGTATTTCTGCAACTTGACTAAAAATATTAACTGTATATATAAAATATACAAGTGAAAGTAAATAATGTAGTTTCATGTATTAATCTGTTTATATCGCAAATAAATAAAAGAATACCGATGATCAACGTTAGTGGAAGTGAAATAATGTTAATTAATGTTAACTGTAATTTACTTGCGGTATTTATCATGTAACCCTACCCCATTCAAAATTAACGGAATAATCTTTTCAATACGTTTTAATTTTGTAGCTTCTCTTTTAGCTTCGGAAATATGTTCCGTAAACTCTCTTTTTTTACTTAAAGTAAATTCTTCAAATTTCAACTTTACCTTAGAATCTTTGGTAAATACTGCTTCTAATTCTTCTGGAATAATTAAAGGCTTACTATTTCTTTCAACTTTAACTACTTTCCCTTCTTCAGAATTTTTCATAGCCTCAAGCACATACTCTTTCACAAGACCAGCATTTATTTCCTTAATAGAATTAAATCTCCATTGCCTCATAGCTTTTGTTTTGCCCTCTTGAGCGTTCATTAACACCTTTTGATCATCCTTTAAAAACACACCTTGATGAAACCAAATGCCAACATAGTTTTTAAAAGCCGACATCCCCATAATATTCTTCCCTTTATGAATATAAGCTGGAATGCCCCATTTTATATCTTCTTGTAGTCCTACCTCTAATAAAACAGAACGCAGGAGATTTAACTCCTGCGCCCAGTTTTCGTTTTTGTTTATGTATTCAGTAATTCTTAAATCCATTTATTTATGCATGAGAATTATCGTTTAACGTAAGCATCCAATTAACGCCAAATTTATCATTCAACATTCCAAATTTCCCACCCCAAAAAGCAGGTTCTAGAGGCATTAATACAGTACCTTCTTCTGAAAGTCCATTGAAAATAGCAACAGCCTCATCTTCATCATCGGTATTAATACTTACAGCGAAGTTATTTCCTTTGTTAAAAGATTCTTTACCACTTACAAAGTCGGAAGCCATAATTGCTCTATCTCCAATTTCAAGAGTTGCATGCATAATTAACTCATGAACAGATTCTGGAAATTGCTTACAAATGTCTTCTGGAGCATCTTTAAAAGGCATCATCATGGTAATATCACCACCCAAAACGTCCGCGTAATAGTTCATTGCTTCCTCGCAATTACCGTTAAAATGAAGATAGGTATTTACTTTCATAGTATTCGTATTAAAGTTAAATGTTAATTCGCTATATCACTGGTAAACTTAATTCTCATTAAACGAAGTTCTTCATCATCATAATCACCATCAAATTCATCTAAAGCCTCCTGGATTTTATCCGTTTCGGCTTCCATAAAATAATCGTAAATCTCTTCTTGTTGATCCTCGTCTAATAAATCATCAATGGCATAATCGATGTTTAATTTCGTTCCTGAAAATACAATTGCCTCCATTTCTTTTATCAATTCAGGCAATTCAAGCCCTTTTGAACTGGCAATATCCTCAAGAGGAAGCTTTCTATCTGTATTCTGAATAATATATAGTTTCAATCCAGAGTTAACCCCAGTACTTTTTACAATTAAATCATCAGGGCGAATAATATCATTTTCGTCAACATATGCCGAAATCAATTTTATAAAATCGCCTCCATATTTCTTTGCCTTACCTTCACCTACTCCATGAACTTTAGATAGCTCTTCTAAAGAAATAGGATATTTTAAGGCCATATCATCAATGGAAGGATCTTGGAAAACTGCAAAAGGAGGTACTCCTAGTTTTTTACCTACTTTTTTTCTTAAATCCTTAAGCATTGTTACCAACTTCGCATCAACACCTCCTTTAGATGATTTCGTATTTGTTATGATTGTTCCATCATCATCAGTAGCATATACATGATTTTCTGTCATCATGAATGAAGATGGATTTTTTATAAATTCTTTTCCTTCTTTAGTAATTTTTAAGACACCATATTGTTCTATTTCTTTTTTAATGAAATCAGCCACCAACACCTGACGTATTAGAGCATTCCAATAATGTACATCTTTTTCTTTTCCTATTCCGAAAAATGGTTGAGAAGGTGTTTTATGCGATTTTAACAATGCATTTTCATTACCAATTAACGTATTTACCACCTCTTTAGGTTTATACATTTCGTTCGTATCTACGATAACGGATAATAACTTAGCTACTTCATCTTGTGCTTCCGATTTTTTCTTTGGATTACGCATATTGTCATCCATATCGGCTCCTTCTCCATTTACTTCATCAAATTCTTCTCCAAAATAATGAAGTAAATATTTCCTTCTATTCATAGAAGTTTCGGCATAACCAACAACTTCTTGTAATAAAGCATGACCAACCTCCTGCTCTGCTACAGGTTTGTTTGCCATGAACTTCTCTAATTTTTCTATGTCTTTATAAGAATAGAAAGTCAAACAATACCCTTCTCCGCCATCTCTTCCTGCTCTACCTGTTTCTTGATAATAACTTTCTAAACTTTTTGGAATATCATGATGTATAACAAATCGCACATCAGGTTTATCAATCCCCATACCAAAAGCAATGGTAGCAACTACCACATCACAATCTTCCATTAAGAACATATCTTGATGTTTTGCTCTTGTTTTTGCATCCAAACCTGCGTGGTAAGGAACAGCATTCACATCATTTACCTGTAGAACTTGAGCTATTTCCTCAACTTTCTTCCTACTTAAGCAGTAAATAATTCCTGATTTGCTTGGGTGTTGTTTGATAAACTTAATAATGTCCTTTTCAATATCTTTCGTCTTTGGACGTACCTCATAAAACAAATTGGGTCTGTTAAACGAAGCTTTGAACACATTTGCATCAGACATCCCCAAGGTTTTCAAAATATCTTCCTGAACCTTTTCAGTAGCTGTAGCAGTTAGTCCGATAATAGGAACATTATCAATTTGTTTAATAATATTTCTCAAATTTCTATACTCAGGTCTGAAATCATGCCCCCATTCTGAAATACAGTGTGCTTCATCAATGGCAACAAAAGAAATTTTCTGAGCCCTTAAAAACTCAACATATTCTTCTTTAATTAATGATTCAGGCGCTACATATAGCAATTTTGTAATACCTTTTTCAATGTCCGTTTTTACTTGATTTACCTCGGTTTTATTCAAGGAAGAATTTAGTACGTGCGCAATACCTTGATTTTCAGAAATACCTCTTATGGCATCTACCTGATTTTTCATTAAAGCAATTAAGGGAGAAATCACAATAGCGGTTCCCTCTTTCATAAGCGCTGGCAATTGATAACAAAGTGATTTTCCGCCCCCCGTTGGCATTATCACAAAGGTATTTTTGTTGTTTAAGATGCTATTGACAACATCTTCTTGTAAACCTTTGAATTGACTAAATCCAAAAATTTTCTTTAACGATTTATATAAATCCGACTGCTCTATATCCATCTTTTTTAGAACAAAATTAAAAACTAAAACTAATTTATAAAAAAACTCCCGATAAAAAGGTATAATCTTTCTTTTATGAGAAATGATAGCTAAAATATTTCTATTTTTACAACTTCATTTGACAATTAAATTTTACGCCTTGAAAAATCATAATGATATCCTTTCATCCGCTAAAGAGACTATCCTTTTGCAAAGTAATGCTGTTGCTAATTTAGTAAATTTATTAGACAATTCGCTCGCTGAAGCGGTTAACTTTATTCTAAATTCCAATGGTAGAGTGATTGTTACAGGAATTGGTAAAAGCGCAAATATTGGAACAAAAATCGTAGCAACCTTAAACTCAACAGGTACGCCTGCCGTTTTTATGCATGCTGCGGATGCAATTCATGGAGATTTAGGTAATGTTCAAGAAAATGACACAGTTATATGTATTTCTAAAAGTGGAAATACTCCTGAAATAAAAGTTTTGGTTCCTTTAATCAAAAATTCAAGTAACAAAATAATTGCGATCACAGGAAACCCTGATTCGTTTTTAGGTAAAAATGCAGATTTTGTATTGAATTCTTATGTTGAGAAGGAAGCTTGCCCGAACAACCTTGCTCCTACTACAAGTACTACTACGCAATTAGTCATGGGTGATGTACTGGCTGTTTGTTTATTGCAATTAAGAGGTTTTTCTAGCAGTGATTTTGCAAAATATCATCCAGGGGGTGCTTTAGGAAAGCGTTTGTATTTACGCGTTTCCGATCTTATAAAAAATAATGAGTTACCAAAAGTATCTTCTTCTGATACGATAACGAAAGTTATTATTGAAATATCAGAAAAAAGATTAGGTGTTACAGCAGTTGTAGACGATACTAATCAACTAATCGGTATTATAACAGATGGGGATATTCGACGTATGCTAAGTAAAACTACGAAAATAGACGAGCTTACCGCTAGTGACGTGATGAGTAAAAACCCTAAATCTATTGATGTAGATGCCATGGCTGTTGATGCATTGGAAACATTAGAGAACAACAGTATTACTCAGATTTTGGTTACAAACAGCAATAAAGAATATGTAGGTGTTGTTCACTTACATGATTTAATTAAAGAAGGAATATTTTAAGTATGGCAAAGGAAATGTCCTTTTTGGATCATCTTGAAGAATTAAGATGGCATTTGGTTCGAAGCTTTTCAGCTATTTTTATTGTAGCAATTATCATTTTTGCGAATATTAATTTTGTTTTTGATAATATTCTCTTAGCACATTTAAAGCCTGATTTTTCAACATATCAGTTTTTTTGTAAAGTTTTTGGTGCTATTGGTATTGATAGTAGCTTTTGTAATATTACTTTTAAACAAACCTTACAAGCACTGAACCCTACACAGCAATTGATGACAGGGATTTGGTCTTCGTTAATTTTAGGATTTGTGATTGCTTTTCCATATGTACTTTGGGAATTTTGGCGCTTTGTAGCCCCTGGTTTACATGACACCGAACGAAAAAAATCTAGAGGATTTATTTTTACCTGCTCTTTCCTATTTTTCTTAGGAGTTTTGTTCAGCTTCTATGTAATTATTCCAATGTCAGTGTATTTCTTCTATAATTTTGAAATTTCAGCAGCCATTGAAAACAATTTTAAGTTAGACGCCTATATAAGTTTAATCACCAATACCATTTTAGGGGTTGCTGTATTCTTCGAATTGCCTGTGGTGATCTTCTTTTTAGCACGTATTGGTTTGGTTACACCTCAATTTTTACGTAAATACCGAAAACACGCTTTGGTAATTGTATTAATACTCTCAGCTATTATTACACCGCCAGATGTAGCGAGTCAAATTATTGTTTCGGTACCTATTATGATTTTATATGAATTAAGTATTTACGTTGCGAGTTTCGTCTTAAAAAAACAATTAAAAAATGTCTCAAAAAGTCCAAGAGTTTAATGAGTATCGTTCGAAAATGAACGAAAAAATATTGGGGTCTGATAATAAGGTTATCAAACGTATTTTTAATCTTGACACCAATGCTTATGCTGAAGGTCATTTATCTGTAAAAACGAAAGAATTGTTAGGTTTGGTTGCCTCTGCTGTACTTCGTTGCGACGATTGTATTGCCTATCATTTAGAAACAGCTTATAAAAATGGGGTTACCAAAGAAGAAATGATGGAAACCATGTCTATTGCTACGCTCGTTGGAGGAACAATTGTAATTCCACATTTACGAAGAGCTGTGGAGTTTTGGGAAGCACTGGAAGAAGAAAACACGAACGTTTAAGACTATTTTAAGAGGTCGTTTTGGAATGAATGACTAATTTTAACTGCTTAAAAAAAAGACAGACAGAAATCACATGATATTAAAAGCCAACGACATACAGAAAATTTACGGTAAACGTAAAGTAGTAAAAGGTATTTCTTTAGAGGTTGAACAAGGTGAAATTATAGGACTTTTAGGTCCAAATGGAGCTGGTAAAACCACGTCTTTTTACATGATTGTAGGAATGATAAAGCCCAATGGTGGTTCTATTTTCTTAGATGATGAAGAAATTACCGAGGATGCTATGTATAAGCGTTCTCAAAAAGGAATTGGGTATTTGGCGCAAGAAGCTTCGGTTTTTAGAAAGCTTTCTGTAGAAGATAATATCATGTCTGTTTTAGAATTTACCGACAGAACTAAAGCTGAAAGAAAGCAACGTTTGGAAGAGCTTATCGAAGAATTTAGCTTAGGACATGTTCGAAAAAACCGTGGAGACTTGTTATCGGGAGGTGAACGTAGACGTACTGAGATTGCACGCTGTTTGGCTTCTGATCCGAAATTTATTTTATTGGACGAACCTTTTGCGGGAGTTGATCCGATTGCTGTAGAAGATATCCAAGGGATTGTCGCCCAATTAAAAAATAAGAACATCGGAATCCTTATTACAGATCACGATGTACAGGCTACCTTGGCAATTACCGATAGAACTTATTTGATGTATAACGGAGGCATCTTAAAAGAAGGAACTCCAGAAGAACTTGCTGAAGACGAAACCGTAAGACGTGTGTATTTGGGGAAAGACTTTGAGCTTAAAAAGAAGAAGTTCTAGTCCTAGCCTGAAGTCAAAAGTCTAATGTTGAAAGTTACTAAATTCGAGGAGTCAATAATCTAAAGTTACGACATCCCTTTCAGCGGTGGCGCTAATCAGAATTCACAGCTCACACTCTCTTCAGTGGTGACGTGGAAACTTTTACGACTTCCTGAATCTCCTAACTACTACTCTATTCGATTTGCAAAAGATGTTATTTCATTAAGTATTGATAATTGCCCACTTGATAACTGATAATTAAATTCCTCCGAGTATCAATTCGAGTATTTTTTTTAAGTGATAGTGAAGTGAAAAATATATCTAGTACATTATTCAATAGTACTAAGACATCTTAACACCATCACTAGAAGCATTTCAAATCCTAAAATATTCATCATTATCCTTTGTTAGTCATAATCTTAATAAATGTGTTATCCGGAATTAATTCGGAATCTCATCTTGAAATAAAGAAACATTGATAATTAATAACTGTTAACTGATAATTGACCGCAAAGAAACTCATCATTTAAAATTCAACACTCAAAATTAAAAATGAGCATGTTACGGGAAACCGTAAGGATATTTCCTTTCTTTTTTCTAGGTTAGCGCTTTAAAGAAAAAGCGAACTAAAAAATTAGCCAAATACTACAAATCTAGAGAGATATACTTACTTTAACTGCATACTTCATTATCTCTTTTCTTATTGTAAAATTTTCACTTTTTAGCGATGCTTTTTAAATAATTAACTCCATGGATAACAAAACCCAAAAGGTCTGTTTATCCGGAACTATATAACAGATAACGATTATATTCGTATGGATATAACTAGTTGTGCCTCATTAAAAAACAAACAGTATGAATGAAATAAGTTGTTTAATAAAAAAAGAAACAATAATTGATGATAAGGCTTTTTTTATCATACAGGAGAATGGCTCTAAAAGAGAACACTTAATACCTAAAAATCAGATTCAGGTATTTAAAAATATAGAATCGTATAAAGAATTTGAATTCTTAAAGGTATTTAATCCGAACCATAACAAAACATATCTTTCAATAACTCACCCAGAACTTAAAATAGGTCAAGAAAAAGACTTGCAAATAAATAATATAATTGAAATTGAAAACAGAAAGTATTTTGAGTTAGAAAGTGATTTCATAGCTCCTTTAACCGTAAAGGCCTTCCAGTGGCAACTTGATCTAAAAACAGTTCGTTGCAAAGTAGTTGGTTATAAAAAAGGTAGACCAAGATTAAAAAATGTACAAGTGTCTAATAAATACTGGACAATTGGTGATGTTTATGATTTCAAAATAATAGGATTTGGAAAACTAATAGATAAAGCGGAAAACGAATTTGAATGTGTAAAGTTAGAAGTAAAAGATACTGGTGACACTATTGAAGTTCGTACACTTCCGTGGCAAAATGCTAAAGATTGGAAATTTGAAACTATAAAATGTAAAGTAATTGGTATTTATCCCGATGGAACACCAAAACTAATAACTTTTGATTCACGACATCCACATTATTCAATCGGCAAAACATATGATTTTTGCGTTAGAGGGTTTCAAGACAAAACATCTTATAAGGGTTTTGACTATAAGGTTATATTATTATCTGATAAGTTTAATAATCAATATGAGGTACTTTCAATTCCTAATCAAGAAAACAGATTAGAGCCTAATGAAGTAATAAGTTGTTCTGTAGAAAACATTAATACACGTATTCATTTAAAACAAGTTAATAGTAAAGACCCTTTTTTCTATGAATTTGATGTAATAGTTCAAGATGATTCTATAAAAAAGAAGTTTTTCACAAACTATTTGAATGACAACGACGAATACAATTTAAAACTAAAATCTCAATATGAACAGAATAGTGGATTTTGGGTCTTTACTTATTGTAATTACATTTTAACAAAAATTAAGTACGAAGAAGCGAATAGAAAAAACTTAAAGAAAGTTATCAATGTAATTGAACTACACAATAAGTTTGAAAATTGGATTTTATCAAGTGGAATTCTAAAAGCAATAAAGGACGATGAAGAAAGAAAGCTAACAAAATTAAAGACTACACAAATTATTGTAAATAATAATTTAGAAAAATCAATAATCAATTATATTCTAAATTTTAAGCAAAAGGAATTTTATGAAGAACAAGAGAAAAAACTCAATTTTCGAGGTTTTTTCTATTTTCTAAAACATTCACATTTCGAAACATTCGATGAAATTGAGTTTTTACACTTTTTAAACAAAATAAAAACAATAGATAAAGAGCAAAAATATGTTCTTAAAAGACTAATAGTTTATATAAATAAATCTCTTGAAATTTATAGAAGCTCGTTGAAGCAAGAACATTTTGTTTTTTCACAGTCTTTAAATAATATTCAAAAGAAGGAAATAACAAAATATATCAATTGGCTTTATATTCAAATTCAACTTTCGAACCTTGCAGACTTAGTCGTAGAATCAAATGTTTTAGGTTCAAAGTTTTATCGATTCAATACTTTATTAAATAACAATTCAGCTTTAAATGAGAAACTTCTTTTAAATGCCTTTTATTTTGTTTCGAATCCAACAGACAATCATATTATACCTGTTAAGATAAATAATAATAAAATTGAAATACTGCACAAAGAAATATCAGAAAACCCTAATGAATCAATCAAATTAGATTTGGGCAGGAGCTCAGTTAAGGCTAAAATCATTCAAAAACACTACAATGGCTTTAAATGTATCGTTAATGATGTTAATGGCTTTTTACCTTTTCAAAATATTGTTGATACTGATTTAAAGTATTATGAAAAAGAAAAATTAGATTGGGAGTCAAACGTAAAAATAAATTTATATTGCTCTCGCTTTCAATATTTTATCTGCCAACAATTTGATATAGATTCAGCAAATTATTATTCTGAAAATTTAAAACAAAATACCGTATTAAAAATAGGTGAAGTTATTTCAGGAGTGGTTAAATATGTTAAGATGTTTGATTCAAACAACACGGGCATATTCATATCAACTGAATATGGAGATGGATTATTACATCAGAATCAAATATCTGATAGTAATTATAATTTATATGATTACAAAACTATCTTTTCTTTAGGTGATAAGATACCAGTCTATTTCTTGGGCTATAATGGTGATAAACTTAATTTAGGTTTTAAACAGCTTATAGGCACTAAATATGAAAATGAATACTATGACATATTGAATGAATATGGATTTGACCTATCTGAAGATTTAACTGAAGAGGATTTTAATAATGATTTTCGAATAGAAGTTGAGAAAGGATTTGTTTTTAAGCAATTTGCATTTTTTCAAGAATCAATCGAGGAAAAAATAAAATATGTGAAATTTGCTAAAGCATTTTTTTCCAAAACAAAAAATGCTCGTTCTTATTTATTGAATATATATATTGAGTACTTTAATAGTATTAATAAGCTTGATGAATTAATACAAAATTATAGTTACGAAGAATATGATGATTTTAGAAATTATATTGTCAATATTAAAGATAAAATTCAAACTAAAACATTAGAGAACTTTCCAGAATCTAAAAATCTAATTTTTTTCATTGACATACTTTATTTATTCAATAGTCGTGATGAAAATGATTTAGAATTAATATTCAAATTGGTTAAAAGGTCTATACAAGAAAATGAGATTTTATTAAAAGCAGTTGCAAAAACTGTATTATCGAATAATTTGCTATTATCAGAAATTAATGACGAAGATTTAACAACTCTAAATGATTACACATTAAAAAATCTTAAACGAATACGTGAATATATAGGTCAAGGCGTGTTATCTGTTAAAGAAACTATTGAAGATAAAAGAGAAAAGGAACTAAAAGAGAAGAGAAATTATTGGATTAAAAAAATAAATGAAGACGAAGGCGAAAAACTTGAATTTAAATCAACTTTTAAAACACCTGTTCCAACAAACGAACAGAACCGAATAATCGCAAGTTTAGAAAAGCAACTAAAGAAACATAAATCTATCGAACATTCAGAAAAAATAAAAGAAAAAATCAGCGAAGTAAAAAATTTGAGTAAGAATGTAAGAGGAATAGATAAAATAATCATTCACAGTGCTCTTAAGACAATTTGTGCATTTGCCAATACAAATGGAGGTCAACTCTTAATTGGTGTTAGTGATGACAAGAAAATATTTGGTCTTGAACAAGATTATAAGTCATTTAAAAATGGAAACCAGAATAGAGATGGCTTTGGTAAGTTTTTCGATTTGATGATTAAAAATTATTTTGGTGATAGTTTTTCATCGACCTTATTAGAAAAAGAATTCTTGAAATTTCCTAAAGGAGATATCCTAATTGTGAACGTAAAAAAAAGTTACGAAGAAGTGTTTTTGCTTAAAAATGAAAAAGGCTCGTCTGAAGAAAGCATTTATGTTAGAAACCTAAGTTCCACAGTTAAATTAAAAGGTGTTGAGTTATCAAAGTTTTTGAAAAACAGATTTCGTGAACAATTAATCAATACAACTAAACAATAAATAACGAGGCACAACAACGTATCCTATGAAAAGTAATCCTCAGTTTTATTAGGATCTTAAAAATATTATTTTCTTTTTAGATTAACTCATTATTTATCGATTTTATGACCTACCAGTTTTCAATATTTCAATAGTAAGAAAGATCCATTGTTAGATGTTTCTAATGGACTGTTGAATTATTGAAAGCTATTCTTAATATCTTTTCCTTTCACTTGTACTATTAGTATATTTCTAATCCGTTATTAACTCAGGAAACTTTAGAATGTAGTCAATAATGCCAAACCCCAATAATTTTGGTTACATTTGGTAAAAAATCGCAACAATCAAACTCCAAAAGTTTTATCTCATTTGAAAAATGGAAATAATAATTGCAAAAGGTAAAAATAGAAATACGCTAACTTGTAAAAGAAAAGATGGTACGTTTACAAAGATGAATCTTGGACCTGACACTCCTAATCATGATATTGCTCATTACGTCGTTGAAAAAGAATTCAATTTGAAAAATGGTTTTTACGGAAAAATTAAAACTGGAATGACCATCGAACAATTGTCCGACAAAGAAGTGATCAAAAATTTAGGTTCTGAAACTTGGCTAGCCGAAATTATGGCTAGAAATCTTCAATCTATTGGTTCTGGAGCTGCTAAAACAGAACAGTTTATTGAATTAATACATTGGGAAGCTCAAAATATTAATGGGATTAAAGTTCCTAATATGAATATGACCGATATTGAAAAAATAAAGTCGGAATTTGATCAGCTATGTAAACAGTGGGATTTAATACCTGAAAATGGAGAGTTAAAACTGATTTTCTAAATAAAAACAGATACATCAATTTGTAAACACAATTATAACTAAATCCACCCCCAATCAGAACGATTAACACCTATATTAAAACAAAACAAGTAATTTTAATCTAGAAATTGAAGGAAATACTAGACTAGTACTATATATAAAAACAAATGGCTGATTATTTATTTAAATCTAAAAGATTAGGATTTAGAAACTGGAAAGAGAGTGATAAACCCAAAATGGGAATGATCAACTCTGATCCAAAAGTAATGGAATATTTTCCAAAAATCCCGACTCAACAAGAAACAAATCAACATATCGACAGAATGAGAACTCAATTTTCTGAAAATGGATATTGCTATTTTGCAGTTGATAAACTTGAAAATGGAGAGTTTATTGGTTTTATAGGAATTGCCGAGCAAACTTTTGAATCGGATTTTACTCCTTGTGTAGATATTGGATGGAGATTAGCACGAACAGAATGGGGACAAGGTTTTGCTACTGAAGGAGCAAAAAGATGTCTTGAATATGCCTTTAATGAAATTGGACTGAGAAACATTAAGTCGATCTGTCCAGAGATAAACGATAAATCAGAAAGTGTCATGAAAAAAATAGGAATGAAAAAGACTAAAAGTTTTTATCATCCCTTGCTTTCCGAATATAAAGAATTACAAAAATGCGTGTTGTACGAAATAAACAACAACATATAGTATAAAACTTAAACTCCATTAAAACACAGTTTAATAAAACTATCAGGATAAATATAAAAAACACTCGAACACCAATTATAACGGCATTCTTTTTTATTATTTTCATTAAGTATTTGCTAAATTCGGTTCATAAAACATGTATAAATCATGTCCAGTAACTCACGATAATCTGAAAAAATGACGATTTACATTAAAAACATGGTATGTAGCCGTTGTAAAATGGTGGTAAAGGCGAGTCTTGAAAAATTAGGACTTCACCCTATCCAGGTAGAATTGGGTGAAATTAAATTGAAAGAACATGATATAACTTCTGTTAAGGAAAAACTTATTGAAGAATTAAACTCCTTTGGCTTTGAGCTTCTAAATGATAGAAAGACTAAAACCATTGAAAAAGTTAAAAATCTGATTATTGAATTAGTTCAAAGTAAAAACAATAGCATTAATTTAAAGCTATCTGAATACTTAACTAAAGAACTACAAAAAGACTACAATACACTCAGTAGTTTATTTTCAGAAGTTGAAGGAATTACCATCGAAAAATATTTTATTCTTCAAAAAATTGAAAAGGTAAAAGAGTTATTAGTTTATGATGAGCTTACATTGAGTGAGATTGCCTTCAAACTAAACTATTCGTCCGTTGCTTATTTGAGTAATCAATTCAAAAAAGTCACAGGGCTAACACCAAGTCACTTCAAAAAAATGAAAACTATAAAACGTACACCATTAGAAGACTTATAAATCTTACAAATGAAATCTAAAATAGTGTAAATAAAAGTTCCCTTCAAAATAAGAACTTTGTACTATAATTAAAATTCACACTGCAATGACACATACATATGATATTACAGGAATTACCTGCGGAAGCTGTGTATCCAAAGTAAAATCATCCCTTCTTTCTATAGATAATGTAAATAAAGTAGATGTTTCAAAAGATAATGATACCGTAACCATCAAAATGGATAAGCATATTAACTTGTCGGAATTACAAAGCGCTTTAGACAGTAAATATGTTATTTCGGCACAATATCACAATGAGACTGTTGAACAAACTAAGTCTTGGTTTATCACATATAAGCCTGTCTTGCTTATATTTATTTATATATTTTCTACCACTGCTCTTATTGAGTTAACATCTGAAAGTTTTATTCTAATGAGATGGATGAGGCATTTTATGGCTGGTTTCTTCTTGACCTTTTCATTCTTCAAGATGTTAAATTTAAAAGGTTTTAAAGAAAGTTATATGATGTACGATATTATAGCTCGAAAATTTCCAAATTGGGGCTATATATATGCTTTTACTGAATTAGCACTTGGTATTGCTTTCTTAACAAACTTTAATCTAATAATAACTAATAGTGTAACTTTTATTGTTATGTCAGTTAGTATTATTGGTGTATTAAAAACAGTATTGAACAAAAAAGTAATTAAATGTGCTTGTTTAGGCGATGTTTTTAACCTACCCATGAGTACCGTAACAATTATAGAAGACGGTTTAATGATACTGATGAGCTTAGCAATGTTAATTATGTCTGTGATTTAAAAAATCAACAGCTAATAAGTACAAAGGTAATAACGGTTCTGGGGTTAAACTTGAACCGTTTTATCTGGAAAAAAGCATCTTATAACTTTAAACAAATAGTATCCATTTGTCTGGTAACTTATTTATGAAAACTCATTCATGAAAACACGAACATGGTTTTTAGTAATTTCGGCAATAACTCTTCTTAATTTAAAATAAAACTACTTCTTCTCTACCCTCAATATCTTTTCCATTTTACGTCCTTTAGCAAGTTCATCAATAAGCTTTTCCATTTGCCTACATTGCTTATATATTTGGAATTCATCTTCAATTTCTTCTATTCGATAACCACAAACCACTCCTTTAATCATATAGGCATTTGGATGCATCCTTGCTTGTTCAAAAAACTCTCGAAAAGTTGATTTTCCGTTAATAAAAGATTCGAGAGTGCTATCGTCATAACTTGTTAGCCATTTTATAACCTGATCTAATTCTTCTTTTGTTCTACCATTCTTTTCTATCCTCTTCAAATAATGTGGATAAATTGACCCAAAAATCATATTAGCAACTTGTTGATTCTTTTTTGCGGTAACTTTCATTTCTATTTGATTTTAAGTTAATTAGTACAATTCCAGACTTATTTTCTTCAATTACAATATTAAATTTACTCATTTTCTAAAATACATAAGAAAATGCATCTCTAATTTAGGCTGTTACTCCTCCCAATTTATTTTACTCGTTTTATTTAAGTAAATCACTGCGTCAAATGCCGTTCCTAGTTTCTTTGTTTCTGATTTATTGCTTCTCACCTGGGCACCAGCACCACTCATTGTTGTTAATTCCGAGTTCAAATATTTAAATAAGGCATTGTCTCTTCTTGCTTTTCGGAAATTAAAAAATGTGTTTGGCTTCCCTAGCTTCTGCAAACAATATGAAAACGAATCTTTAAAGACTTGATCGTGGCCAAAAACATCAAATCTCCAATTTCCAGTTTGATGGGCATCCGCAGGATAAGCAATAAACTCTCCTTTACCAAAATCCGTTGCTATATTGAAATAATAATCACCATAGATTCTTCGTAAATGATGTCCCGTAACATCTACATTTCCATTGTCAACCCAATCACCTACATGAGCATTATGTGCCCAATATACTGCCTTCTTTTGATTTTGATGAAGATTCATAATCCATTCTATATTTTCACACATATAAGTATCACGGAATTCTCCTTTTCTCCTCCAATTTGTTTGGTTAATCGTAGTTACAAATTGCCCCAAAACTTCAACTAAATGAAAAGCTATTTGATATTCTTTTTCAGATGATTTGCTTTTAAACTCTTTATAATTATCAATAAAATGCTTTTTTAGTTCTGCATAAGAATTGAAATAGCTTACCTTCTCCTTTTCATCAAAGTTCTCCCATAAATTAAACTTTTCAAAATTGTTTATTTTAAAGGTAGATCCAACCAATTTTAGGTAATCCTTAATTCTACTAATGTCTGAAAGAACATACTGCATCTCACAACCATACAGATAAATTTTCTCTGAGTGAGTTCTGTTATATTCCTTTAAATTATTCATTAATTGATAAAACTCCTTCGTTCTATACCTCCAAGTTTGATTTCTATTGTTCATAATAAACTTCAAATCATTATTTTTTCCTTGGATATAATCATTTAGATATTGACCTTCTCCAAAACCAGTTTCAAGAATGAGAAGGCGAAATCCATGGTTTTCTGACAAGTATAACATTAGCTCTTGAGCTAAAAGTGTAAATTCGGCGGTACCATGAGTATCTTCACCATATCCAACAATTTGAACGTTCTCTAATTCATTATCCAAAAAGGAAAATGAAGTTATACTTATCTTATCGAATCCAGCAGCATAGTTTTTCAATTCTGGATTACATTGGGAAAAACATGGTAGGTTAAATATCGTTAATAGCAATACTTGCAAAAAGTTCTTCATAAGTTTTCTAAAGCTTTTAAAATTGCAGTAAATTACTATTTTTTAACTAAATACAACTTAATTTTTAATTTGGAAGAAATCATTATGACTAATAAATCTATTCCTAAATCAAAAATTAATCGCAGACTAAACGATAGATTTTTCCCTAACAATCAAAATGATTTGTTTTATCAAAACCTATTATTTTTAGTGAATTCAATATATTTATAATAGCTTTATCACTTAATTTTATGTTATTTTAGAATGCTATTAAAAGAAAAAATGAGCAGCTTAAATAGAAATACCTACCTTTTTTATGGATTCATCATAGTATTCCAGTTAATCCTTGGATTTTTTCATACCGTGGACATGCTTGATATTAATATCCATGATACTTACTTTGTTTTTTCAGGTATTGATTTTTCTATATTCTTAATCATTATTATCGGAATTTCATTATTTATTCATTTCCTATCTAATTTTCTAAAGAAGAGAATCAATAAAACCATCTTGTTTATCCAACTCCTCTTTATTAGTGCAGCCCTATTAATAATCAATTATGGTATTTATGCTATAATGATGAATATGAACGATATGCCAAGGAACTTTTATCAAAATAACGAAAGTTCTCTTTTATCCAATGTAGATTTAAATGTATGGATAACCTTAGCCTTATTAATACTATTATTAAGTCCTTTTCTTGGTGTACTTAATTTTGTAGTTACATTATTGAAAAGATCTACGACTTAGCCATATTTTGAAAAACTGAAATAACTACGTACAATAGAATAATCATTGGAATGGCCACTACTTTTAAAAGTACAATAAAAAGGATGGATGTAATTAAGAAAATATATTTAACAATATTTTCTTTGATTCCGAAAGATTTAAACTTCAATGAAAATAATGGTAATTCAGCATTCATTAAAAAAGATAATAAGAAGGTAATTATTATTAAGACATACTTGTTATGCAATAAATCAAGAAAAAACTGACTTTGTCCATACTCTCCTATTAAAGGCAATGAAATAACAAATAAGCTCATTGCAGGAGTTGGTAAACCTATAAAACTATCGCTTTGTCTTTCATCAATATTAAATTTAGCCAAACGGTATCCAGCGGCCAACGTTAAAATTAATCCTAAATAAGGTAAGTTACTTCCTGATTTTCCATATTCGTCTACTCCAAAGTATCCTACAGCATCAATATCAATTGCGTTAACAAATAGCTGTAACATTACAATTCCAGGTACTACTCCGCTCGTTACCATATCAGCTAATGAGTCCAGTTGCTTTCCTAGTTCACCTTGTACTTTTAAAATCCTTGCTACAAATCCATCTAAAAAATCAAAAGCAATTCCCAAAATTACCATTATTGCCGTTCCATAAAAATCTCCTTTTACTGCTAAAATTGCAGCAATGGTTCCACTCAATAAGTTTCCAAGTGTAATTAGGTTTGGAATATGCTTTTTTATATTCATAGTTGATCGAATTTAAAGACGAAAATAATAAAACCTTTTGAAGTATGGCTTTTTGATCTCAACTTAATTTTCCTTAATAAAGTAAGAACTTATGACTTTATAGCTGGTTTAATTATCTATATATGTAACACAAAAATGTCCTTCTGTTATTTCATATGTACCAACACCGGTATGAACAGGTTCTGCTGTGAATTCAAAATCTCCAATAAGTAAATTATGTTCTTGGTTATGTGTTGTTATACTAATGGTCCCAGTGGCCCTATGAAAATCGTCAAAAGTGGGAGAATAATCTCCAGATGGTACCTCAGGAAGTACTCTGAAATTGTAAGTACCAATAGTTACATCATGTGCCACTCCGATGGTAATAGAAGCCCCGTTTTCATCAACAACTTTAAAGCCAATAATTCCAAAGTTATTAACTCCAGGAATAATATCGACATCAACAAACTCAACACCATCAACCTTAGCAAAAAAATCATCCTTTTTTGTAAAAACAATCTTTTCAAAAACACCACTAGTAAACTCTTTTGTATTACCATTTGAATCAGTTCCTATAAAGTTAAATGTTCCTGACACCCACATATTATTATAATCAACTTCAGTAATAACAAGTTGTCCTTGAGGTTGTATTCCATCGGTATTGGACTCCCAAACATTATTACTTCCTACTTCTGGTAAATATTGAATTATATTTCTTATACCATTACCATGATTAACACCTAAATTAAAAGTTCCTACATCTAAATCATGCAGTACAATTTTGAACGCCTCTCCTGTTTCACTTTTTAAAGCATCGATATATAAGGTATGTCCGTCAATTTCGGCTTTTGAAGAGCTCGCAAAATAAGTATCATTGTCAAAATTTACTTGAAAAAAGGAAGTTAAATTACAATCTCCTAACAGTGCCAGTTGTTCCAATAGATCCTCATCAACTTCCTGACAAGCATCTATTCTTTCTTGCAAGACTATCTTATAAGCTTCGCAAAGCTCAAAATAATTGGTGGTAGTGACATTTGAAAAATTAGATTCCGCTACAATTAAATTATCTTCTGCTTCTTCACATGATATTTCATCACTACGCACGTATGCACCATTAAGATCTAAGAAAGGTGAATTACAGGTACAGAAAAGAAAACAGAAAACTAAACCCCTAAAAATATTTTTACTCCCCATTGAAATAAGTACTAACTCAAAAATAGTAATTTTATCTCAAAACAACCCTAAACACTTATCTCACAAAACAATACAGTTTTAATATGTAATATAATTTAGTTCCTTGAAATGATTGATTTATGAGAAAAAAATTATGATATTTGCTTAAAATAGCTATAAAACTAACCTTATGCCAGTTTTACAATCGAACTTTACACCAAGCTTACCTTTTAAAAATGGGCATTTTAACACCATTTATCGACCTTTATTTGTGAAGGAAGATGTTAACTACGAAAGAAAAAGAGTTATAACTTGGGATCATGATTTTATCGATCTTGATTTTTCCATCGTTGAATCGAACACATTGGTTCTTTTAATACATGGTTTAGAAGGAAGCTCTTCTTCAAGCTATATGCTTACCACTACAAAATATCTCAACAACAATGGTTTTGATACGGTATGTATGAATTTAAGGGGCTGCAGTGGAGAAGATAATTTGCTATTAGGCACTTACCATAGCGGAAAAACGGATGATGTAGATTTTGTAGTAAATTACCTCTATGAAAATTATTCATATGAGAACATCATTATTGTTGGTTTTAGTTTAGGAGGTAACTTAACCTTAAAATATTTGGGTGAATATGCTCATATTCCTAATACTGTTAAAGGTGCTATCGCTGTTTCTGTTCCAGTAGATTTAACTACTTCACAGGCCGAATTATCTAAGTTTAAGAATAAAATTTACTTATCGGAGTTTTTAAAAACAATGAAGTCAAAACTTATAGCAAAAGCTGAACAGTTTCCTGAATTTAAGCTGGATAGAAAATTATTAGCAAAAGCAAGTAAGTTTAGACATATAGAAAAGCAATATACTGTTCCGGTATTTGGGTTTGAAAACTCAGAAGATTATTGGGAAAAGGCTAGTTCTAAACCCTATATTCCCGAAATTAAACACCCTACTTTATTAATCAATTCTTTAGATGATAGTTTTCTTTCAAAAGAATGCTACCCTTATGAAGAGGCTGAAAAAGTTGATAACTTCTATTTAATCACTCCAAATTATGGTGGTCATGTTGGGTTTCTTTCTTCATTTACAAAAACTGAGAATAATTGGTTGGAACAAAAAATGGTTCAATTCATAAAAGAGAAAATAGATCTCGTTTAGTTATTTAGAGTTCTTACTTTAGCGCTGAAATTTATAATAGCAATAACTTGTTAAAAAAACAGTTATGTTGTTAGTATTTCAGATATTTGTACAAATACCATAATAGCGAAACTGAACTAATTTATCATTGAATGAACATTCGTTTTATCTTTATTACACTTTTAATAGCTTCTTCTGTCAATGCTCAATTTAGAAATTACTCAAATGAGTTTTTAAATATTGGTGTTGATGCTGCTGCTTTAGGAATGAGTAAATCGGTAGTAGCTACTAGTAGCGATGTGAATTCAATATACTGGAATCCGGCAGGTTTAATAGCTGTTGAAGACTATCAAGGTTCTTTAATGCATGCCTCCTATTTCGCCGGAATTGCTAGCTATAATTTCGCTGGATTTGCTATGCCAGTAGACCAGCAAAGCGCCGTAGGTTTTTCTATTATTCGTTTTGGTGTTGATGATATCTTAAATACGACAGAACTAATTGATAGTGAAGGCAATATTGATTATAACCGAATAAGTCTTTTTTCAGCTGCCGACTATGCTTTTAATGTCGGTTATGCAAGGAAATTATTACTAGACGGATTTCAATTTGGAGTGAATGCTAAAGTCGTAAGGAGGATTATTGGTGATTTTGCTTCTTCTTGGGGATTTGGTTTGGATGCTGGAGTTCAATTCGAAAGAAATAATTGGAAATTCGGTTTAATGGTTCGTGATATAACTACTACATTTAATACTTGGGCTATTAATGAAACTGAGTTTGAAAAAATTCAAAATGCTATTCCAGGTCAAAATCAGGAGTTACCAGAAACCACTGAAATTACAAAACCAAAGGTTCAACTAGGTGTAGCAAGATCTTTTGAAATTAATCGCTCGTTTCACCTATTAGCAGAAGTGGATTTAAATATGAGATTTGCTGAAACCAATGACATTATTTCAACATCTTTTTTAAGTATTGACCCTTCACTGGGAGTACAATTGGACTATGAAAAAATGGCTTTTTTGCGTTTAGGACTTGGTAATATTCAAAATACAACAGAATTCGATGGCTCTAAATCAACTTCTTTCCAACCTAATTTTGGTATTGGATTTAAGTACAAAGGAGTACAAGTTGATTATGCTTTAACAAACATCGGTAGCGTTGGTAATGCCTTATTTTCTAATATATTTTCCATCAAATTTGATTATAGTTTCTTTAGACAATAACTATGTTAAAAAAATACTTTCTATTTCTTTTCTTTATTATATCAACTCATTCCTTTTCTCAAGGAATGCAATTATCAATATATTCCAAAATTAGCGTTATTACCTACGGCCCAGGAGATGCTTTATACGAAAAATTTGGTCATACTGCCATTCGTATTCAAGATCCAGTTTTACAATTAGATTTGATCTATAATTATGGGATTTTTGATTTTACAGAGGAAAACTTCTATGTAAACTTTACCAAGGGTTTTATGAAATATCGATTAGCTCGATACTCTTTCCCTCCTTCTTTACGTGGATATAATAATGATGAACGTTGGGTAAAAGAGCAAGTATTGAATTTAACCGTTGAACAACGTAATACTTTTTTTAGGTACTTAGAAAATAATGCAAAACCTGAAAACGCTAGTTATTTTTACGATCCTTTTTTCAATAATTGTTCTACCAAACCTATTGATATAATGAAAGATATTTTTGGTGATGTAATCGTCTATAAAAGTGATTATATTACTGAAGAAAATACTATCCGAGAATTAATGAACAAAGAAATTCATACGAATACTTGGGGTAGTTTAGGTATTAATATTGCTCTTGGGAATAGATTAGATAAAACTGCTCAACCAAATGAATATATGTATTTACCAGATTATGTTTTTGAAGCCCTTGAAAACTCAAAAATTATTAAAGATGGTAAAGAGAAAAATCTTGTACTAAAAACAAATACTTTATTAGATTATCCAGAGAAAAGTATTAATTCCGATACATTTAGTCCACTTATCATATTCTTAATCCTATTAATTTTGGGATTGTATATAAGCTATCGCGACATTAAACGAAATATTCGTTCTCGCTGGTTTGACACAAGTCTTGCATTGATAACTGGCTTATTTGGTGTTTTAATTGTTTTCCTTTGGTTTTTTACAAATCATTCTACAGCTCCTAATAACTTCAATTTCTTATGGGCATTTGCTCCGAATTTCTTTTTAGCTTTTATTCTGAACAAAAAAAATCCACCGAAGTGGATTTCTAATTATGTAAAGTTATTATTGATTCTTTTAGTATTGATTCCTATTGTATGGATTTTAGGCATTCAACTTTTTCCTTATGCACTAATTCCTTTGTTTATTTTATTAGCAATACGTTATTGGCTTATACTAAGAACTACAAAAAGCTCTGAATAGCCAAATCATAACTTTGCAAACCAAATCCGGTTATTATTCCTTTTACATTAGGAGCCAGAAAGCTTTTATGGCGAAATTGTTCTCTAGCATAAACATTTGATATATGCACTTCTATTACAGGAGTTTCAATAGCTTTTATCGCGTCAGCAATAGCAACAGAAGTATGTGTATATGCTCCTGCATTTAATACAACACCATCAAAAGTAAAGCCTACTTCATGCAATTTATTAATAAGTTCACCTTCTACATTCGATTGATAGTAATGTAATTCAACTTCAGAAAACTTTTTACCTAATTCTTCAAAGTATGAATCGAAACTGTGATTACCATATACACTAGGTTCTCTTTTGCCTAATAGATTTAAATTTGGTCCATTTAAGACTAATATTTTTTTCATTGTTCTTTTCTAAAGGAAGTAAATTTAGAAATTGTTTTTAATTAACTGAACATTTTCCGTATTAATCTTTGTTCTCTTGAACTTTTAAGTACGTATCAACTTAAAAAAACAATTCTTAAACACAACATAAAGGTTTAAAGAAATATCGTTTTCCTGTTCAAAAGCTTCATTAAAAAAAATGTTATGTTTTAAAATTCAGGTTAATTTACAATGTTAATCTGGTTGAATTTGAAGTTTTCAAAACCTCTCCTTCTTTCGGATTCTTAATTGTTTTTACTAAGAAATATACGAGAACTCCAATAATAACAACACCTAAAATTAAAGTACCAATACTCCCTAATACTTCGGCAATACCAACCATAATCATTTTTATCCCAGACCTTCTACCTGAAATGTTAACTGTATTTCCTTTTTCAATTTCTAAAGCAGAAATAAAAGTAGCCGCACTTAAAACAGAAGCAACTACAATACTTATTAATTGAGGTAATATTTGTTTGAAAACAGAATATTTTTTTAATTCAACTCCTTTTAGATGAGATTTTAAATAAGTACTAATTTGGTTATAAACATCATCCTCCATTGTAAACTCCTCATCTGTTAAGTCATTATCTTTATATTTAAATTCAATAGTCAAATCTGAATCAATAAATACAATTTCCTTTAAACTTTCATATCGAATGCTTTTTACCGTCCCTAAGCTTTTAGTTTCTATAAGGTCATTAATATTTACTCCTTGAGGTTGTTCGGTAATCCATATTGATTTTTCGGTTACAATTAAGTGTTTATTCGATTCATGGTTCCTTGAAATAATCCAGTTTTTCATTTAAGTTTGGTTTTTATAGTAGTTAGAACGGCTAATATATAATTATTTTACACTTGACAAAAAGAGAATTTATTACTTAAAAATTGTTCTAATCATGCATCAAACACTTTCATTAAGAGTTATTTAAAAATTCAAATTATATACAATATATACTCGTATAGTTTTTAACATTCAAATAAAATTATTGCATAAAAAAACCGTTGACTACTCAACGGTTTCTATTTATAAAATATGTTTTATTGCAATAATTATCTTCTACTATAATTAGGAGCTTCTTTAGTGATTGCTACGTCATGTGGATGACTTTCATTGATTCCTGAAGCAGTAATTCTAACAAATTTACCTGTATTTTTCAAGGTTTCAACATCCTTAGCTCCGCAGTATCCCATTCCTGCTCTTAAACCACCTACAAATTGGTGAATACTTTCAAATAACTCTCCTTTGTAAGGTACTCTACCTACAATCCCTTCTGGAACTAATTTCTTAATATCATCTTCAACATCCTGGAAATAACGATCTTTTGAACCTTTTTTCATTGCTTCAACAGATCCCATCCCTCTATAAGATTTGAATTTTCTTCCTTCGAAAATGATAGTTTCTCCTGGAGATTCTTTAGTTCCTGCTAATAGTGACCCTAACATCACACAATCCGCTCCAGCAGCAATTGCCTTTGGAATGTCTCCAGTATAACGAATACCACCATCAGCTATTACTGGTACACCAGAACCTTTAATTGCAGCAGCAACTTCTAAAACAGCAGAAAACTGAGGAAATCCAACTCCAGCAACTACACGTGTAGTACAAATTGAACCTGGTCCAATACCAACCTTCACCGCATCTGCTCCAGCTTCTACTAAATATTTAGCAGCTTCTGGTGTTGCAATATTTCCTACTACAACATCTAAACCTGGGAATTTAGATTTTACCTCTTTTAAAACAGATACCACACCTTTTGTATGCCCATGTGCTGTATCAATGATTACCGCATCAACACCTGCATTTACCAAGGCTTCTGCTCTTTCAACAGCATCTCCCGTTACACCTAACGCAGCTGCAACACGTAATCTACCATACTGATCTTTATTCGCTATTGGTTTTTGTGTGGTTTTCGTGATATCTCTAAAAGTAATCAGTCCTACTAACGTATCTCCGTCAACAACTGGTAACTTTTCTATCTTATTTTCTTGTAAAACAACTTCAGCTTCTTTTAAAGAAGTTCCCTCTTTAACTGTTATTAAGTTCTCTGAAGTCATCACTTCCTTAATAGGACGCTCATTGTTGCTTTCAAAGCGTAAATCTCTGTTTGTAACAATTCCAATTAGTTTTCTGTTGTTATCAACTACTGGAATTCCACCGATTTTATTCTCTTTCATTGCCATTTTGGCATCTAAAACAACAGCTGACTCATTTAAAGTAATAGGATCGATAATCATACCACTTTCAGCTCTTTTAACTTTTCTCACCTCATTAGCCTGTTGCTCAATGGTCATGTTTTTATGTAAAACACCAATTCCTCCTTCTCTAGCAATAGCAATTGCCATAGCAGATTCAGTCACTGTATCCATAGCTGCAGAAACTATTGGTACATTTATAGTGATATTTCTAGTGAATTTTGTTTGAATATTTACTTCTCTTGGAAGAACTTCTGAATAAGCAGGAACTAATAGAACATCATCGTAAGTTAATCCTTCTCCTACAAATTTTGATTGGTGGGCATTCATAAATGTAATCAATTTTACTCCTGAGAGTGTTTAGTTGTTAAAAATTAATTACGTGCAAATATACTACAAATAAATTTATCGTAATGAAAGGATTTGCAATATCTACAAAAACTTATTATTTAAAATAAATCCAAATAAACTTTGTTAGTTTAAAAAAACTGTTTTCCTTTGTTATCTTATTAAAACTAAATCTAAATAAAAACAAAATGAGAAAATTAATCGCTTTGTCTTTAACAGCGGTGGCACTAACATTAACTAGCTGTTCTAGTGATAGTCCCGATGATAATGGTCAAAATACAGCATTGGAAAATGCAAAGAGCGCTTTTGTAGATAACTATGTAAATATAGTAAAGGCTAGTTATGATGACGCTTTAGCAAAAACACAAGACTTGAAAACGGCTATAGATGCTTTTGTTGCTGCTCCTGATGCGGGAAAATTCGATGCGGCAAAACAAGCTTGGTTAGATGCAAGAGAACCTTATGGTCAAACGGAAGGGTACCGTTTTTATGATGGTCCTATTGACGGAGATGGTGGTGAACCTGAAGGATATATAAACGCTTGGCCTTTAGATGAAGCTTTAATTGACTATGTTGCTGACGGAACAGGAGGTCAACAAGGTTCAGATAATAGACAGAATATTGTAAACAATACCGCTGAATATCCAACTTTAAGTAAAACAGTATTAAGAGACATTACTGGATACAATGAAAATGAATCTAATGTTACTTTAGGTTATCATGCTATAGAGTTTTTACTTTGGGGACAAGATTCTTCTGCGCCTGCAGACCAAATGACTGGACAACGTGCTTTTACCGATTATACAACTGCAGATAATGCTGACAGAAGAGGTCAATATTTAAAATTAGCAGCTGAAATTTTAGTTGAAGATTTAAAATCTGTAGTTGATCAATGGGAAGAAGGAGCAACTTACAGAAAAGAGTTTTTAGCATTGGAAAAAAATGATGCTATTGATAAAATTTTGACTGGAGTAGCGAAACTAAGTAAAGGAGAATTAGCAGGGGAAAGAATGACAACCGCTGTTAAAAACCAAGATCAAGAAGATGAGCACTCTTGTTTTTCTGATAATACACATAGAGATATTTATTTAAACGCGCAGTCTATCAATAATATAATAAACGGTCAGTATAAAAAAGTTGACGGTACTACAATTTCAGGTACATCTCTTTTAGATGTTTTGAAATTAGTAAGTACAGAAGAAAGTGCAGCTTTAGAAGCTACTGCTGGAACTGTAATGACCAAGGTACAAGCTATTTCTGATGCTAAGTTCTTTGACAATCAAATTATTGGAGAAACCATTGATAACATTTCAAAACCAGTAATGTCTGCTGTTTCTTCTTTAGAGAAACAGGGAGATGAACTAGCTCAAGCAGGAAAAACAATTACCGGAAAAAATATCGATCCTAGGGTATAGTTTTCAGCTAACATACTATAAAAATAACTAACCAAACTAAGTCCAAGTGGCCTAGTTTGGTTTTTGCGTACAAAAACAAAACAACAAACATTGAATAAATTAATTTATTATTTAGGTATATCATTCCTTCTCTTTTCTTGCTCCAGCAAAGAAGAAGAATACATTCCTAAATACACATACGAATCTGGAGAAGAGCTTTCAGTTGGTAGATTAACAACTACCATATTGGGCTCTAATGCCTTCGATCAGCCCATACCTAATTTGTCTACTATTGACAATAGGTTATTCTTTGTAGGAAACTCACTATTTAGACAAAACTGGGTAAGCGCACCAGCATCAACAACTGCTCGTGATGGTTTAGGACCAACCTTCAATGCAAGGTCTTGTAGTGCTTGTCATAATAAAGACGGAAGAGGTTTACCTTTACAAGTAGGTCAATCGTTTTCAAACGGATTTTTAATGCGAATAAGTGTGCCTGGAAATAGTTCTAATGGAGGACCAAATCCGGTAGCGTTTTATGGAGATCAAATTCAAGAACATGCCAACCTCGGAATTCCTTACGAAGCAAAGGTATCTGTTAGATTTGAAACAATTTCAGGTCAGTTTTCTGATGGTGAAACCTATGAATTACAAAAACCAATTTACACCATAGCAGATGAACAATTTGGAACATTACAAAATGTATTAACTTCGCCTAGAGTTGGTCCCCAAGTAATTGGATTAGGCTTTATAGATGCCATAAACAATCAAGATATTTTAGCTAACGTTGATGAAAATGATCAGAATGGAGATGGTATTTCTGGAAAGGCCAACTATGCATGGAACGTACTCACGCAACAGCATGAACTAGGAAGATTTGGATGGAAAGCCAATCAACCTAATTTAACTCAACAAGTTGCTGGGGCTTTTCATGGTGATATGGGACTAACATCTTCTCTATTCCCAAATAATAACTGCCCTACTTCGCAACAAGACTGTATGGATGCTGTTAACGGAGGTACTCCTGAAATTACCGATGATGCCTTACATGATATTATGATTTACTCCACCTCTTTATCTGTTCCTATTCGAAGGAATTTTGACGATGAAGAAGTATTAAAAGGAAAACACTTATTTAGAGAAATGAAATGTGCTTCCTGTCATATTGAAAGCTTTACAACTTCATCCTATTCTTTCAATAGATCTTTGGAAAATATTAAAATTAGACCATTTTCTGATTTCCTTTTGCATGATATGGGAGAAGATCTTGCCGATAACAGACCTGATTTTTTTGCTTCGGGTAAAGAATGGAGAACACAACCACTATGGGGAATTGGTATGATTCAAGAAGTAAATAACCACACTTTTCTATTACATGACGGTAGAGCGAGAAATATAGAAGAAGCCATATTATGGCATGGTGGTGAAGCTGAAAATAGTAAGGAATCTTATAAAAACTTAACCAAGGAAGATAGAACAGCTGTTTTAGCTTTCATAAACTCATTATAAAATGATAAAACGACTAACATTAATCGCCAGTTTAATCCTTACCATACTTATTATTGCATGTAGCAGTGAATCGGATACTCAAGCAACTTTTGATGTTCGACAACTTAGAGCGGATTTAATTAACTCTATTGAACAACCGACTACTGCTCTTTTTACTCAGAGTATTCAGGATTTAAATACTGCAATGGTTTCATTCTCTAATAATATTACGGTTCAAACTTTACAGGAATTAAAAGAGAATTGGAAACAGGCAGCAGATGCCTTTTCAAGTATTGAACCTTATAATTTTGGAGAGGTCAAAAGCTCAAACATTCAGACATCCTTTTACACATGGGGAGCAGATGATAACGATATAAATCAATACATTGCTTCCACAAACCCGATTAATCAAGAAAGCATTAATTCCTTTCCTACCACAAGAAGAGGGCTTAGCGCCATTGAATTTCTTTTGTTTGAACTTTCAGAACAAGAAACAATTAATAGTTTTTCAGATAGTAGAAGAATTGACTACTTAATAGCATTGGGGACAAATTTGGTCTCGAAAGCTGATGCCTACAAAACGTTATGGGAAAATACTCGAAATAATTTTATTGAGAATAATCAATCAGGGATCAACGGTAGTATTAACCAAGTTGTGAATCAGATGTATGCACTTTTGGAAGACATTAAAAGTTTAAAAATAGGTCAACCTGCCGCAATTGAAGAAACTAATTCTCCAGATGCCGAATTATTACAAGCGGAAAAAAGTGAGTATTCGTTAATCTTGATTAAAAAAAATATTGAAAGTATCAAAGCTCTTTATTTCGGAAACTCTAATGGTTTAGATGACTATATATTTTCTAAAACTTCTACAAATGAACTAAACAATAAAGTATCTACAACATTCACTAATATAGAAAATGCTATATCGGAATTAAATGTTCCCTTGAAAGAAGCCATTTCAAGTAATCAAACAGAAGTTCAAAGGCTATATGACAAAATTAGAGACCTTTTAGTTTTAATGAAAATTGATATTGCCAACGCTCTATCTGTTACCATTACTGTAACCGATAATGATGGTGACTAATCCCTTATAAACTATACTCATCCCAGTAATGCTAACTCCACTCTGGTATGGGTATTTTTTAAATTATAATGTTTACGATATTTTGTTAAATGGGCTCTCCCAACAATATTCACTAAAGTTTTTACCTGAAGAAATTCCAAAAAATAGAACCCAACCAATGAAACCTTTTAAGTAGAACAGAAATAAGACCAAAGCATATACGAAATTAGTGCCCTCTCCGAAGAATAAAGTATGAGTAATAAGTGTACATATAAAGCTTGCTAAAAACACAGATATGGCCAAATTCTCAACATTTTTAGCTGGCCAAAACTTAAGCTTCCGAAGCGGATGCAAATCATTTCCCCATTGATAGATTAAATAATAATAGTCATTCCCTAATGGAACAAACAATAAAGGATCGTCTGTCTCTTTAAGTTTAAACAATCTCGAAGGAGCTATAATTCTAAATCCTTTTAACTGAATATTATGCAACTTTTCTAATCTTCTTATTTCAATCAGAGCTTCTTCCGGATAATCTCCTTTAAATAAATGAGTATCCAAAAATCTTAATCTGTAATTTACACAGATCTTTTTTATTTGATTGATATGAAATATGGCTTTAGAATCAATCTTATTGAAATTAAATCCATTACGATATGCATCATCACTTGAGGAATTCAATTCTTCCCTTATTTTTCTTCTCTCTAGGTCTAGCTCTTCAAATATACCATATACCCAAGGCAAAATATTCTTTTCCCCTATTTCACGGTTACGAACTTTTGAAAGTTCGTCCTTTACATTGATGGATTTCAGCATATTAATATGTTTTTCATAAAAATACGCATAAATAAAATGTAAAGAAAACCCGAATTAATTAGGTTATTATTTAAATAGAATCTAAATTTTAAACTCTAAAGTCACATAATATGTTCTAGGAGCTGAAGGAATAATACCTGGACCGGGATAACCAGTTGCCCTTCTCGTAAAATAACTATTGTTTAAAACATTATTTATTCCCGCTTCTAATTTGAAATATTTATACTTAAACGATGAAGAAAAATCAAGAACATCATAGGCTGGAATCAATCCATTGACACCACTTAATCCACCATCTACAGAATTAGAAGTGTCTGTAAATTGTTCCGATAAATAAGTATATTGGATGTTAGACGAAAAGTTTTTATAACCGAACCTAACTCCTGTTTTAAGATTTAAATCTGGAACAAATTCTACTTTATTATTAATCAAACCTGGTATTTCAGAACGTACATACTCCGATTGAATAAACGACGTATTTATAAAATAGTTAAAGTCAAAATCATTTGAAATATTGAACAGCTTTTTCAAATTGAAATCTAGCAGACTCTCTACTCCTAAGATTCTTGCATCTCCTGCATTTCTTCTTTCCTGTACCACTCTTCCATCATCTAACGCCTTTTGCATTAAACCGATTCTATCATTATAAAACAATCCAAAAACACCAGCATCATAGGAAACAATTCTATTGATATTTCCACGCACTCCCAAATCAGCTGTAAACCCCTTTTCATCACCTAAATCACTCGCTATTTGAAAAGAAGGATTTATAATATTAACATCTGAAAACGTCACAGATCTATAATTTTGTGAAACATTTCCATAAAGTTCAAATTTTGAACTTGGTTTATAGCTAGCTCCTAAACCTAATAGTACAAAAGAGCGAACATTTCTGTCTGAACTATTAATAGTTTCATTAAAAATAACGTTTCCTGCCCCATCTAAATTGATTCTTTTTACAAACCCATCACTTTCCGTTTTTATATATTCAACCCTAAACCCTGGAGTTATTGAAAGTTTATCATTTACATAGAAGATATTCTCTCCAAAAACTGCAATATTAAGATTTGGATTGTTATAATTTGATTGGTTCGTATAATTAGGGAATCTATCTAAGGCAACAGAAAAATTGGCATCATTACCATCTGTACCAGGTCCTTGAATAGATGTATTATCTGCTTTATAAAATTTGGTTCCAATTAAAAATGTAGCTTTTTTATCAAAGATATTATACTTGTTTAACAGCCTTGCTTCAAATCCAAAATTGTTAAAATCACCAGTAATTAAGTCTCTTACTCCACCAACATCTTCTTGACTTACACGATTTGTTCTGAATCCAATTGCCTTTCTACTTGCATTTAACCCAAAAAAGTTAAATGTAAAATTAGTGTTTTCAGAAAAAGCATGTGATAGCTTGAAGTTGTATAACAACCAATCTACTTCAAACCAATTTCTTGCTCTATTGCTTTGGTAAGGGTCTTCGTTGAACATATCATCTGTAAGACCTCCAGCCTGCTGAGCTAAGTAATGTAAATAGGTAAGCTCGGCCTCTACTTTAGTTTTGGAATTGAAATCATATCCTACATGGAAAAATGCGTTTTTCGACTCAAATTCAGAATTAGGTCTAAAACCATCACCTCTTTTATAATTATAGTAGGCTAAATAGCTTAATTTGCTCGAGGTTCCACTAACACTTGTAAAGTTGGTAAATAAATTATTACTTCCAATCGTATTTCTCGTTACTATTTCAAATGGTTTGTTTGGGTTTGGTTTCTTTAAAACAAAGTTCACCAATCCTCCAAATTGAGTACCATATTGTAACGACGCCGCACCACGAACAATTTGAATTTCTTGAATAGCTTCCGCAGGAGGTGAATAATAACTTTCTGGATAACCTAATACATCGGCACTTATATCATACCCATTTTGTCTGGTATTAAAATTTGAAGTTCTATTAGGATCTAAACCACGCCCACCAATGTTCAACTGTAATCCTGCATCGTCATTTTCAAAAATGTTTAAACCTACCACTTGGCTATAAATTTGACGTGCATTGTTCGATGCTAAATTTACTGTTGCCTGATTAACTAAAACAACTTCCGTTTTTTTACCTGCATAAATAGCAGTTTGCTCTACATCTTTAAGCCTTCCTAATTCAAATGCCTTTCTTCTTTGAGATTTTATAACCACCTCTGATAAATTTTCTGAAAAAGCATTCATAGTAACATTTAATATGTTATTTCCCTCCTTTAACATAATTTTTTTCTCTACAAATTGGTAATTATCAACGTAGAAAATTAACTCCATGCTACGTTTATCCGTAGAGAATGAATAAGTACCTTTTGTATTTGAAGTGGTAATTTCTCCTCCATTTCCATCGAATACTTTCACATTATTAAGTACTTTCTTAGTATCTGAAGTAATTGTTCCTGAAACTTTATACTGCGCGAGTCCATTGAAGGCACTTGCTAACAATAAAGCTATCGTTAAAAATTTGTGTAGGTTCATTATGTAGTGTTATTCTGCTAAGTAATTGAAGATAATTTAAGGGGGGAGGTATAAAAAAACTGTCTGCATTTGCAGACAGTTTTAGTTAGGTATATAGTTGTTAATCACCATCGGCATCAACGTAATCAACGTTTACATTGATAGCTCTTAACATTTCTACTTTCAACATTGCTACAACCTTCTGAAGCTCGGAATATACAGCCGATACTCCATCTCTATCATTAGCTATTTGCTCACTTAAATTATCGTTTAACGTATTAATTTTAGTTTTAGCAACGTCCAATTGATCGTTTATTCTTGTAGCCAAATCTCCCTTATTTATTGCCTCTAAATAAGTTTTTAAACCAATTCCTGCATTTCCTGTAGAAAAATGCGTTCCGTTAAAAAAGTTTTTAACTGAAGTAAGAGATTCCAATAATAATTCTTTTGAAACTGTTTTCTTATAATATGCTTCTACCTTTTCTGGAAATGTTGTTCCTCCAGAAAAAATACCAACAGGAATACCTATTTTATCAGCTCTTAATCTCTTTTCGTAATAAAAGATAAAATCATTTACTAATTTATTTAAAGAACTCTCACGTGTATTCCCTGTACTACTGATAAATTGACTTTTATAAGCACCATTCCAATCAGCAACAATAAGATTTGTAAGACTTATCATTTTTGCAATAACATCTTTCAAATACTTTTTATAATTTGCTGCATTTGCATTGGTTGTATATTTTTCTAGTATTTCGGTATCATTTGCCCCGACTCCATGAAGTAAATAGTCAAACGCAGGAAACCCTAGAGCGTCACGATTATTTACATGATCTAAATCGTAAGTACCACTTGCGATATTAGCATCAACATCGGCAGCTGTTAAAGGAAATGTATTAAAAAACGTATCATAGGCTAACTCTTCCGCTTTTCCTATATTGTATATTCCAACATGTTGCCATGCCTTATAAGCATCAAACCATGCAGTTCTTAATTCTGCTAAAGAAGATGCATCTGCATTTGCTGTAAAAGCTTCTGTTTTTTGGCTTAAGGTTGCTAATTTCGTTTGAAAAGACGTGTATGATGGCAAAATAATATTATCGGCTACATTTGATAAAAGAGAGCCTCTATCAAAATTATCGTCAGTTGTATTATTACCATTATCCGAACTTGAACTACATGCTCCTATAACCACAGAAAGCAGTAATAAATATAAAATTTTCTTCATTTTGTAGTTTCTATTTATTCTTAATAAAAGTTTTGCAAATATAAAAAAAGCAGCCCAAAAGAGGGCTACTTTTATATATGTTACATAAATAAATCATTATTTATTTAATTATCTCGCTTGTTCTACAGTGAAACCGTAAACGTTTGCGATTCTTGTAGACATTTGATCCAATGCACTAGCGTCATCTTTATATGCATAAAAACCAGTACCAGCTTGTAAAGCAGTAACAAAGGCATTTATCTCTGCAACAGGCAAATGAGGTGCACCAGTAGCAGAAGTTTGTGTAAAACGTAAAGAATAAATAAATCCATAACCTTCTGATAAATCATGGAAAGCAGCTCCTAAATCAGTAGCTAAGTTATCTTTACCATATTGTAAATAGTAAACAGCTCTTACAGCAATTACTCTAGATATTTCTTCTCTAATAATTTCTACTTGCTTATCTCTTAATTCATAATCTTTTTCTACGATTGCTTGTCTTCCTAATTTGAAAGCATCATAGATTTTTTTTGCAATACCTGCAAAGTCTGCATCATCTTCAACTCTTTTTACGTACTTGTTTAAGAAGCTATCTGCTCCTAAAACAGGAACTGCAGGGTTTGCTTCATTACCATATAAGTAACCATAAGCCTCATCCCATTTGTGCTCCATAGTAGTATAATTCTTACCTTCAGCTAATGTACCCGCATCGTTATCTGCTTTATTCGTTCCTGCATCTAAAACAGCAGTACTTAAATAGTTGTTTAGCATTTGGTCTACCATTAAGGCTCCGATTAATCCTTTACCAAAAGCTTGATTATATTCTAATCCTTTAGCATTAACATAACGAGTTGAACCTCCTAATTCTTGGATTTTCCCAGCAGTACCTTGAGCTGCATCAACTTCCCAATTAGGAAATACTTCAGTAACTTGTTTTGATATGAAACCATCAAATTCTTCTTTTATAGCAACAGATTCCGCTGTTCCAGAGAAGTAATCAGCTGAAGCAGCTGTTTTACTACGAACACTTTTTGACGAAGCATTTAAATCTGCATCAGGAAAATTATTTGCTCCTTCAGTATGTGCAAACATATTACTTAATTGCTCTTCAGTATTGGTTTTCACTTTAAGTGCACCAATAATTTCTTCAGCCATTTTAATTCTTGTTGTTTGTCCACTAAAACTAACTGAAGTTGCTCCATTTCTTTCAAACTTATAAGTTTCTGGCGCAGTAACCGTTGGATCTGGATTATTGTTATCATCATCAGAACATGACGTGAAAACTAGCGCTGCAATAGCAAGGGTAGATAATACAACCTTCTTCATTTTATTTAGATTAAGTTTTAATAATTTTCCGCAAATGTACTGAACTAAAAAACTTCAGCAAAGGTTTAAATAGATTAATTTTAAATAAAAAACGACAACTATTGTTGCAAATACGCCTATACCCCAAAAGTCAACGCTTAAAACATTTCATTCTCAATTAATTACAATGAAGTGTAATTTTAGAAGTAATCTTAGTTTTTATGATCATAAGACTAAAAATCTTAATTTAAAACTTAAAATTATGAGTACTTCAAACGAAACTTCAACAATTTCTCAAG
This sequence comes from Tenacibaculum xiamenense, assembly GCF_964513065.1. Taxonomy (NCBI): domain Bacteria; kingdom Pseudomonadati; phylum Bacteroidota; class Flavobacteriia; order Flavobacteriales; family Flavobacteriaceae; genus Tenacibaculum; species Tenacibaculum xiamenense. The sequence continues at coordinate 43,034 of NZ_CAZEQU010000033.1, read as the reverse complement.
TAATAGCAGGAGCTTATTTAACCAAAGGGTCTATCGGTAATGTAGGCTTGCCAGGAGCTCCAATAGCTCATTTTTCATTGGTAGTAGTTCCATCACAAAATACAGTTACTGGTGTAGTTGAAATAACGCAAGCGATTAACAGACCACCTATTTTAGTACATGTTAAAGGAACAATAAGACATACTGGTTATGGAGATGTTACCCAAATTGTTAATCTCACTGGTGAATATGTGGTATCAGTTCCACCACCAGCAATTGGTAGTTATTTAGAGAAATTTACGGCATATATGGATATTGATAATGATTGGAATGGAATCGGAGGATTTACTTATGGTAGTGAATCTATTAGAGATGTTCCAGTAAAATCAATTGAATAATAATCTACAAAAGTAATGGGGCAACCAAGTTCTCAACTTGCAGAAGTTGAAAACTTTATTGCTCAAAGTAAAATTACCACTGCCAATGCCGTTAAAGTTTTACAGATTATTGATAATGCCACCATAGCAAATAATATCAAAGCTAGTAAAATTGAGGCTATTGAAAATGGTATTAATTTTTTAACAACATTAGCTAGTAAAGTGGTTTAACACCAACCCTATTAAAACAAAAGAGATTCTGTATTACAGAATCTCTTTTTATATTATTGACAGTAGTAAACTATCCTCTTCTTCGCTTTCTACCAAAACCTTCAGCAGCTCTCTTCTTCTTTCCTTCTCCTCTCTCTCCTCTTTTTCTGCCAAAATCTTTTCCTGAGAAATTCTTATCTCCAGAAGGCTTTTTTCTTCCTCTTCCTTTAAAACCTCCAGAACCTCCTCGTCTTCTTCTTCCGCCACTTCCTCTATCGGTTTTTGTAATTTCTACATTTACATTTCTACCATTATAGTCAGGTCTATTCTCTTCAAAACGAGCTAATGTTTCTCCTTCGAAATTCTTATCAATTTCAAAGAATGAGAAAGTATCTAAAATATCAATGGCTCCTATTTCAACCTGATCTGCAATCTTTTGATCATTAATTAATCCAATTAATTTCGCAGGATTCAACTTATCTTTTCGCCCTAAATTAATAAAGAAGCGAGTCATGTTTTCGCTGGTAGATCTTCCTCTTGAATTTTCTCTTGAAGTCAAATTGTTTAAATCCGGAGCATTTTCATAATATGATAAAAATGAGTTAAACTCAACCGAAACAAATTTTTGGATTAATTCTTCTCTTGATAACCCTTCTAATTTTTCGTAAATACTCGGTAAATAAGTTGCAATTTCTCCATCATTTACCTCAGTATTTTCAACTTTATCAATTAAATGAAATAATTGCTTTTCACAAATCTCTTTCCCTGTTGGTACTGAAGTGTGAACAAACTTCTTCTTTAAAATTCTTTCAATTGGAGAAAGTCTTGATCTTTCTTTCTTATTTATTAAAGCAATTGACACTCCTTTATTACCAGCTCTACCCGTTCTACCACTTCTATGGTTATAATTTTCAATTTGATCAGGGAGTTTATGATTAATTACATGCGTAAGGTTATCAACATCCAATCCTCTTGCAGCAACATCAGTAGCAACTAACATTTGAATGTTTTTCTTACGGAATTTTTCCATTACACTATCCCTTTGTGCTTGAGAAAGATCTCCATGCAAAGCATCAGCGCTATAACCGTCCTTAATTAAATAGTCAGCAATTTCTTGAGTTTCTCTTCTTGTTCTACAGAATACAATTGCGTAAATATCAGGATTAATATCAGCAACTCTTTTAAGAGCTGGGTATCTGGTTTTTTCAGTTACCAAATAATATTCATGACTTACATTGTCCGACCCCTGATTTTTTTGCCCCGAACTAATTTCTGTCGGGTTTGTCATATAATTTCTAGCAATTGCTTCAACCTCTCTCGGGAAAGTAGCCGAGAATAATAAAGTCTGCTTTGTTTCAGGAGTAGCTTCAAGAACTTTATCTAGCTCATCTTTGAATCCCATATTAAGCATTTCATCGGCTTCATCTAAAACCAACCACTTAACACTACCTAATTTTAGGGCTCTTCTTCTGATTAAATCTACTGTTCTACCTGGAGTACCAACAACAATTTGAGCTCCTTTTTTAAGTTGCTTAATTTGTTGCTCAATATTTGATCCACCATAAACAGTAACAACCTTTAAATTGGGTATGTACTTCGAAAAATCTTCTATATTCTTACCTATTTGTACAGCTAATTCTCTCGTTGGAGATAAAATAATAGCTTGAGTAGCTAAATCATCATCATCTGCTAACTCAATAATTGGTAAACTAAATGCTGCGGTTTTTCCTGTTCCAGTTTGCGCAAAGGCTTTAAGATCTTGATTGGAATCGATTATTTGGGGAATTGCCTTTTCTTGGATTAACGTAGGACTTTCATACCCTAAATCCGTTAACGCCCTATTGATAGACTCTTTCAAGCCTAACTCTAAAAATGTTGACATACTATGAATTTAAACGAATCCACAGATGCCCATCTAGTGAATTCTATATTATTAAAACTAATCTCTACAAAGATTTTGGACGGCGCAAAAGTACGTTAATTTATCGTAACCACTTACGATAACACTACTTTTTTAATAAATCTTCAATTTGACTTTCAATATCAAAGGCAAAAATACTTGAGAAATCATTTAATACAATCCCTTTCCTATTTACAACCATAAGACGAGGGAATTCACTTGTTAAGAAGTTATGTGCTTTACTTTCTTCTATTAATTTATACTGATATTTAATATCTATACCTTTTACATACCTATCAGAGTTTCCTTTATTTTGCTGAATTAGAACAAAATTTATCTCAGGAAACTGCTTTTTCAAAAAGTTAAAACGTTTTGATACACTATGATCAGAAAAATATTCACTATTATTAAAGAATACTATCGATTTTTTTCTTTTAATTACTTCTTTTACACTCAACCAGTTTCCAGTTGGTGCTTCCATCAAAAAGTTCGGTAGTTTTTCTTCACTTCCTAAATATTTCACATCATTAATAAGTCGTTGAATTTCCTTCTTATTTTCTATATCACTGCTGTATTTAAAATAATTGAAAAAGGCTTTTTGGTAATTATTTTCCTTTTTCCTTTTCATAAAGTTGTAAGCAATAGTTCTATATAGAATTGTATTCTTTATTTTTTCATCATTTACCTCTTCATTAATACTATTTAAAATATCAATTACAAACTCTTCAGACTCTTCTGTGTAACCTTTCAGCATAGCTTCACTATACATTTTTTCTATTACATATGTATAATAAGGTCCGTAGAATAGTAAGGAATCTCTTCCTAACTGTATATTTTTTCTATGCTTTAACAACTTCGATTTTATCGTATCAGATTTAAATCGAGTACAATTGTTAATTGCATATTTTTCTAATCCAGAATATATTGGAAATGTTAAAGCAATTTCATAGATATCTAAGAACTCATTAGATGCATTTTTATTGTTGATTTTATATTCCTCAAGTGCATCTTTTTTTAGACTTAAAAGGTAGTCCATTGTATTGATAAATCCTTCGGTACTCGATCTAGCTTCTTTATTTATTATAAGTTCATCTTCTTCACTTTGTAAAAAAGCCTCTATCAAAAGGTTATTATTCTCTGCATTTTTTCCACTAAAAACTAACGACTCGTCAAAATCCCATGTATTCAATCGAAAAATTAAACTATCCTTTGCTTCAATATAAGCATATTGATGCTCCACTCCATGTTTAAAATAATATAAGCCCGACTTAAAGTTTCGGTACTGTCCCATAAAAGTATTATCACTGCATAATTCAAGCGTATCTCTAAACCCATTGTTACCAGTAAGTATCACAATGCTATCTTTAGGGTGTATTATTTTACCTCCGAAATAGGTATACTCTATTTTGGAGTTAGTATTACATCCTATTAAAAATGAGATGATAATGATTAAGGGCACTAAACGTTTTATCATATTTTATTCCTCTGTAAAATAACATTCAAAAATAAATATCTACTTAGAATAAACTTGTTAATTCGTTGTTAAAAAGCTTCTAAAAAAGAACTAAAGTTGCAGTTACAAATAATTTCGCGCAAATTCTTTTATAGACTAGATATTTTTTACTTTTGCTCGGAATTTTAAAAGTTTATAAATGTTATCAGTTTCTAATTTATCAGTTCAGTTTGGTAAACGTATATTATTTGATGAAGTAAATACCAAATTTACTTTGGGTAATTGTTACGGAATTATTGGAGCTAACGGTGCTGGTAAGTCAACGTTTTTGAAGATATTATCTGGAGAATTAGATCCTACTTCTGGTCAAGTACACTTAGAGCCAGGAAAAAGAATGTCAGTTCTTTCTCAGAATCATTACGCTTTTGACGAAGTTCCTGTATTGGAAACCGTAGTAATGGGAAACAAAGAATTGTTTAAAATTAAAAAGGAAATTGATGCATTATATGCCGATTATACAGATGAAAATGCTGAAAAAATTGGAGAGCTTCAAGTTACTTTTGAAGAAATGAACGGATGGAATGCAGATTCTGAAGCTGCTGCTCTTCTTTCTAACTTAGGAATTAAGGAGGACTTTCATTATTCTTTAATGAAAGATTTAGATGGTAAACAAAAAGTACGTGTATTATTAGCACAAGCTTTATTTGGTAATCCTGATGTGTTAATCATGGATGAGCCTACCAACGACCTTGATTTTGAAACAATTTCTTGGTTAGAGAACTTCTTGGCTAACTATGACAATACCGTTATTGTAGTATCACACGACCGTCACTTCTTAGATGCTGTTTGTACTCATATTTCTGACATTGATTTTGGAAAAATTAATCACTTTTCTGGAAACTATACTTTCTGGTACGAATCTAGTCAGTTAGCAGCTAAGCAAAGAGCTCAACAAAACAAAAAGGCAGAAGATAAAAAGAAGGAACTTGAAGAGTTCATTAGAAGGTTCTCTGCAAACGTGGCTAAATCGAAACAGGCTACTTCTCGTAAAAAAATGATCGAAAAGTTAAATGTTGATGAAATTAAGCCTTCTAGCAGACGTTATCCAGCAATTATATTTGAGAGAGACCGCGAAGCAGGAGATCAAATTCTTAACATTGAGGGCTTATCGAAAACAGATGTTGATGGAGACCTCTTATTCTCTAATGTAGATATTAACTTAAATAGAGGTGATAAAGTTGCTATCATTTCAAGAAACTCTAAGGCTACAACAGCCTTTTATCAAACTATTACTGACAATGTAAAGGCTGATAGCGGTAAGTTTTCTTGGGGAGTTACAACCACTCAGTCTTATCTTCCTGGCGATAACTCTGAATTTTTCCAAAATGGAGAGTTAAATTTAGTAGATTGGTTACGTCAATATGCAAAAACTGAAGAAGAGCGTGAAGAAGTATTCTTAAGAGGATTCTTAGGAAAAATGATATTTTCTGGTGAAGAGGCTCTTAAAAAGAGTAATGTTTTATCTGGAGGTGAAAAAGTTCGTTGTATGTTATCAAGAATGATGATGACAAGAGCTAATATTTTATTACTCGATGAACCTACCAATCACTTAGATCTTGAGTCAATTCAATCTTTAAACAATTCACTTATTAATTTTAAAGGAACTGTTTTATTTACAACTCACGATCATGAATTTGCTCAAACAGTAGCAAATAGAATTATTGAAATTACACCTAAAGGCGTTATTGACAAGTATTCGACTTTCGATGAGTATTTAGATGATCCGAAAATAAAAGAGTTAAGAGAAAAAATGTACTCTTAATGAGAAAATAAAAAAAAGGTAGCAGTTTGCTACCTTTTTTATTTTATTGCTTTATTTTATTTTCAAGCAAGCTTTTTTGCATTCTTCACTTTTTGCTTTGTAAGTGCCACTTCAATTACTTCGCTCATTTCCGTTACATAATGGAATTTAAGTCCTTTTAAATAACTTTGCTTAATTTCTTCAATATCCTTTCTATTCTCTTCACACAAAATTATCTCCTTAATATTCGCTCTTTTTGCTGCTAAAATCTTTTCTTTAATTCCTCCCACAGGTAATACTTTTCCGCGTAAGGTAATTTCACCTGTCATGGCTATTTTATTTTTAACCTTTCTTTGAGTAAATAATGAAACCAAAGAGGTTAACATAGTAATACCAGCACTTGGTCCATCTTTTGGAGTTGCTCCTTCAGGAACGTGAATATGAACATCATACTTATCAAATACCTCTGGTTTTATCTCAAACTCATCAGCATTCGCCTTGATATACTTCATTGCTATAGTAGATGATTCCTTCATTACAGTACCTAAATTACCCGTAATAGAAAGAGCTCCCTTTCCTTTTGATAAAATAGATTCGATAAACAAGATATCTCCACCAACACTTGTCCAAGCCAAACCAGTTACAACTCCTGCCGTATCGTTATTCTCATATTTATCTCTTTCTAAACGGGCCGGACCTAAAATATTCTCAACATCTTCATTTGATAAAGAAACATCATATTCTTCCTCCATTGCTATGGATTTAGCCGCATAACGAACAACTTTTGCTATTTGCTTTTCTAAAGTACGTACTCCAGATTCACGAGTATATCCTTCTACAATTTTTTCGATTTGTGCTTTTCCTACCTTTAAGTGTTTTTCAGTTAATCCATGCTCCTTAAGTTGTTTCGGTAGTAAATACTTCTTTGCAATCTCTATTTTCTCTTCAATCGTATATCCTGTTACATTGATAATTTCCATACGATCTCTAAGTGCCCAAGGAATCTGTTGTAAATTATTGGCTGTAGCAATAAATAGCACCTTTGATAAATCGTACCCAACTTCTAAGTAGTTATCATAAAATTCAGTGTTTTGCTCAGGATCTAAAACTTCAAGCATTGCCGATGAAGGATCACCTTGATGACTTTTACCTAATTTATCAATTTCATCCAAAACGAATACTGGGTTCGAAGTTCCAGCTTTCTTAATATTTTGAATTAAGCGTCCAGGCATTGCTCCAATATAAGTTTTTCGATGACCACGAATTTCTGCTTCATCGCGCAATCCTCCTAAAGACATTCTTACATATTTTCTCCCTAAAGCTTCAGCAACAGATTTTCCTAGAGATGTTTTACCAACACCTGGAGGTCCATATAAACAAATAATAGGAGATTTCATATCACCACGTAACTTCAGCACTGCCAAGTGCTCAATAATACGCTCTTTTACTTTTTCCAACCCAAAGTGATCTCTATCTAAAATTCCTTGAGCCTTCTTTAAATCGAATTTATCTTCTGAATATTCTCCCCAAGGTAACTCAAGCATTAACTCTAAATAATTCCTTTGAACACCATATTCCGCCATTTGAGGATTCATTCTTCTCAAGCGATTTAACTCTTTTTCGAATGCCTCTCCTACTTCTTTATTCCATTTCTTCTTTTTAGATTTGGAAAGCATTTCCTCCAATTCTTGATCGTGTGAAACACCACCTAATTCATCTTGAATCGTCTTAAGTTGTTGATTTAAATAATACTCTCTCTGTTGCTTATCTAAATCTGAACGAGTTTTCGATTGAATGTCGTTTCTCAATCTTAACTTTTGAAGCTCTTTATCTAAGTTTTTCAAAGTTAATAATGCTCTTTCTTTAAGGTTATCCTTTTCCAAAAGAACTTGTTTTTGAGAAACACTTAACTCCATATTTGAAGAAATGAAATTCACCAAAAACGAATTTGATTGAATATTTTTAATAGCAAAAGAAGCCTCTGAAGGTAGCATAGGATTCTCCTTGATTACCTCTAAAGCTAACTCTTTAATCGAATCAATAATAGCATCAAACTCCTTTACATCATCTACCTCGCGCTCATCTAAAGCTTCCTTTACTTTAGCTTTCAAATAAGGTTCTTCTTGTATTATTTCATCAATTTCAAATCGTTTTTTACCTTGAATAATTACAGTAGTATTACCATCAGGCATTTTTAAAACTCTAAGAATTTGAGCTACAACTCCTGTAGTGTAGATATCATCAATAGAAGGATCTTCTACTTCTCCATTCTTTTGAGCAACTACACCTACTACTTTATCTCCTTTGTTTGCATCTTTAATTAACTGAATGGATTTATCTCTACCTGCTGTTATAGGAATTACAACTCCAGGAAATAAAACGGTGTTACGTAGTGGTAATATTGGTAATTCTTCAGGAATTTCCTCATTATTCATGCTTTCTTCATCTTCAGCAGTCAATAGAGGGATTAATTCAGAATTTTCGTTAAAAACATCTTGAAGCGACAAGTTGTCTAAATGTATTATTTTCGATTTACTCATATATTTTTTTATGTCATGTTGGCACTCATATGTTAAAGAAACTTATACGAAGCCTTTACTTTCATTTGAAAAACCATTGATTAACAGTTGTTTACAATAAAAAATCAATAGTTATGAGTTATATATTTCAATTCTTATGCCAAGTATATTTTGAAACATTGAATTTTTTGTAACTATTTTTACAAAAATACGTCTTGTTTATATAACTTTTACTTTTCAACAGCTAAACTATGTTAAGATCAATTTTAACCTTATTATTCTCTACCTTTTTACTTATTTCTTGTAAATCTGATAAAAACTCCGATGCCTTTATAAATAATAGCTCAGGGCGTTACTTTTTTAATGCTGACGAAGCCATCGAAGTATATTTTAAAGATAATGTACTTTTTGTAAAATGGAGAAACAAAGAATTGAAACCTTTAAAAGTAAACGATAGTACTTTTTATGTACGAGAAATGAATGAAAAATTGGTGTTTAACATTGATAAAAATCAAATTCAACTTGCGCCAAAAAGAGAACATCATGATAAAGAATATGTTTTCGCGAAACTAAAGAACGGTGAAAAAACACCGAAAGAGTATTTAAAAGATAATAATTATGAAAAAGCTTTAGCTGGTTATTTAGCCATTCAGAAAAAAGATAGTCTTAGTCCAATAATCAGACAACGAACATTAAACAGACTTGGATATTCCTATTTGCGAGAAGGAGAAACCGAAAACGCTATTAATGTTTTTAAAATCAATACGGTTTTATACCCAAAAAGTTCAAATACTTTTGATAGTTTAGGAGATGCTTACCTAAAAAATAACGATACTCTTAATGCTATTGATAATTATAAAAAGGCTTTAACAATTAACTCTGAAAATAGAAGTTCAAAGAGAAAATTAGACGAGCTTACGAAAAAGAAAAAACAATAATATTATTAATTGCCCAAATAAGTTAGAAATGAACGATGTGCGTTATCCTATCGGGAAATTTGAGATCCCCCAAATAATAGATCGAGAAATTATCGAAAAGTGGATAAGCATTATTGAGGAGTTTCCTGAAAGAATAAATGCTATTACCTCAAAACTGGATGAAGAACAATTGAATACTCAATATCGAGAAAACGGTTGGACTATTCGTCAAGTAATTCATCATTGTGCTGACAGTCATCATAACTCATATACAAGATTAAAATGGACATTAACAGAAGATTCTCCTATTATTAAAGCATATTATGAGGAGCGTTGGGCGGAGCTGTTTGACTCCAAAAACGCTCCTATCCATTTATCCATATCTTATTTAAAAGCACTTCATAGTAAGTGGGTATACCTCCTAAAACATCTTTCTAAAAAACAGCTATCAAGATCTTTTATACATCCAGAAACTAATTCAACAATTAGCTTAAAAGAAAACATAGGGCTTTATGCATGGCATTGTAATCATCATTATGCTCATGTAGAAAATTTACTCAAAAGAAAAAAGTGGTTATAGCAGAATTAATGCCGCAATAGCTATAAAAACTATTATTTGTGTCCATTTAAGATAAACTCCAACCTTTTGGTTTTGTTTCAAGTAATCGGAAATTGATCCCGCAAGCACGGCGATACCACCAAAAATGATAAAAGATGTTAGGATAAACAAACCACCTAACACATAGAATTGAATGACAGTAGATATTTCTTCAGAAAATAAAAACTGAGGAAAAAAAGCCAAAAAGAAAATGGTTACTTTGGGATTTAGGACATTCATCCAAAACCCCGTTTTAAATAACTCTGTTGTACTTTTATGATCGACATTATCAGTTGAAAACACAATTTTAGCATCGCTTTTATATACTTTGTAAGCCAGATAAAGTAGATAAGCTGCTCCAAAAAGCTTTATGATAAAAAATAGACTTTCATTTCTTTTAATAACCTCCGAAACACCAAAAGCAACTAGCGTTGTATGAATAATACATCCTGTCATTAATCCTGCAACTGTCGCCAATCCATATTTACGACCATTAACAATACTTTGAGTTAAGACAAAAATATTATCTGGTCCTGGTGAAACCGCCAATGTGGCAGTAGCCAAAACAAAAGAAATTAAAGTTTCGATCATATGATTAGTTCCTTGATAAAATGGCTTTATTTATTTTCTTTATTAAACTCGGTCCCTCGTAAATAAAACCAGTATACACTTGCACTAGATCCGCCCCCGCATCAATTTTCTCCAATGCGTCTTTAGCAGAATGAATGCCTCCTACACCAATAATTGGGAAAGCTTTGTTTGAATTATCTGCTAAGTACTTAATTACTTTGGTACTTCTATCTTTTATCGGTTGACCGCTTAAACCACCATTACCAATTTCATTTAACCTTTCTTTCGAAGCTTTCAATCCTTCGCGATTTACAGAAGTATTTGACGCTATAACACCATCAATTTTAGTTTCTGAAATGAGTTCTATGATTTCATCTAATTGACCATTATTTAAATCTGGAGCAATTTTCAATAAAATAGGTTTTTGAACGGACTCTTTTTCGTTTAAATTTTTTACTTCTGTAATTAACTCTTTTAAATATCCAGCATCTTCAAGTTTAGCATGGCTACTAACATTTGGACAACTTACGTTAAGAACAAAATAATCAACATATGGATGAAGTCCTTTAAAACAAGTTAAGTAGTCTTCCGTATAATTTTCAGGTTTTGTATTGGTATTCTTCCCGATATTTCCACCAATAATAATTTTACCTTTATTTTTCTTTAATTGCTTTACAGCAGCATCTAGACCTTCATTATTAAACCCCATTCTATTAATAATACCTTGATCATCCTTTAATCTGAACAACCTTTTCTTAGGGTTTCCTTCCTGTCCAACAGGAGTTACAGTACCAATTTCCACAAAACCGAATCCAAAATCGGCTAATTCATTATACAAAACTGCATTTTTATCAAATCCTGCAGCTAGTCCAACTGGATTTTCAAACGTGAGTCCAAATAATTTACGCTCTAGCCTTTTATCTTTTACCTTATAAATACTTCTAAACAACGAAGACATTAATGGTATTCTAGATAATCCTTTTACCAAGGAAAAAGTAAAATGATGAATCTTTTCAGGATCGAAAAGGAAAAAGATTGGACGAATTAAAAATTTATACATAGAGTTTGTTTCTGTTTCTAAAATTAAAAATTTTACTCACTAAGAGAGCTTAAAATACTCCGATACTTGTGTCGAAACTTTAAAATTATTTCTTTATAATACTTCTTAAGCTCGCTCTAAGATATTTGATATTAAAAAAAAACTCCAATAATGGAGTTTTTCTTGTTATCTTAATACAGCATCTAAATTCTTTTCAAAAGATTGCTGCAGCTTTTGCATTATTTTATCTATCTGTTTATCCTGCAATGTTTTGTTTTCATCTTGAAGAATAAAACTAACCGCATATGATTTTTTACCCTCTGGTAATTTATCTCCTTCATAAACATCAAAAAGATCAACATCTTTTAACAGCTTGCGTTCAGATTGAAAAGCTAGGTTATACACCTCTTTAAACTCAACTTTATTATCAAGTAGTAATGCTAAATCTCTTTTTACTGAAGGAAACTTTGGTAAATCACTTACTTTAATATTTTTAGAACTAATTATCTTTAAAATATTTTCCCAGTTAAAATCTGCAAATAGTACCTCTTGCTTTATTGAAAAATTCTTTAAAACATTTCTTTTCACAACTCCTAACTCAACAAGTCTAATTTTTCCTAGGCTCAATACAATTCCTTCAGAAAACACATCAGACTTGGCAGGTGTTGTTTTTAAAGTGTTTACTCCTAATCTTGAAAGCAAAGAAGCAATTACTCCTTTCAAATAAAAGAAATCGGATACTTCTGAACCAGACTTCCAGCTTTCTTTTGTTCTATTTCCAGTTACAAAAAGTGTTAAGTGCTTATCTTCCTGATAACCTTTCTCATATTTATGGTATGTTTTACCAAACTCAAAAAACTTCAAAGAACTTTGCTTTCTGTTTAAGTTATAAGCAATACTCTCTAAACCACTAAATAATAAGGACTGTCTCATTACCTTTAAGTCATTACTCAAAGGGTTTAACATTTCAACATTGTTGTCTGCATTAATATTTTCAGAAAGTTCGACGTATTCTGGTTTTGTTAAAGAATTCGCCATTGTTTCATTAAAACCTAATGAAGTTAACTGATCCGCAACAATGTTTTCTATTTTTACATTATTGTTCTTGTCAAAAGAAATAGATGTATTCAACTTATGTGAAAACTCTATATTATTATAACCATAAACTCTTAAAATTTCTTCAATAATATCGGCTTCTCTTTGAACATCCACTCGATAAGAAGGAATGGTTAATCCTAATCCAGCCTCAGTAGCACTATTTATTTTAATATCTAATGAAGCTAAAATGTTCTTTATTGTTTCTTTGGGAATTTCTTGTCCAATTAACCTATAAGCATTTTCAAATGATAAAAACACCTGGAAATCTTCTACTTTTTCAGGATAGAAATCAAGAACGTCAGATGACAATTTACCTCCTGCATACTCTTCTATTAAAAGTGCGGCACGCTTTAAAGCATACTTTGTCATATTAATATCAATTCCTCTCTCAAATCTAAAAGAAGCATCAGTATTTAAACCATGGCGTTTAGCAGTTTTACGAATTGATACAGGATTGAAATAAGCACTTTCCAAGAATATTGAGGTAGTTCTCTCAGAAACTCCCGACTCTAAACCTCCTAGAACTCCAGCAATACATAATGGATTATCATCAACATCACAGATCATAATGTCCTCTGATGATAACTCTCTTTCAACTTCATCTAATGTGGTAAACTTTGTTCCTTCCTCTAAAGTTTTTACAACAACTTTGTTCCCTTTTATTTTAGAAGCATCAAAAGCATGTAATGGTTGTCCTAATTCATGTAAAACGTAATTTGTAATATCTACTACATTATTTTTTGGAGTAATTCCAATTGCTTTTAATCTATTTTGAATCCATTCTGGAGAATCTTTAATTTCAACATCCGTAATGGTAATTCCGTCATATCTAGGTATTAAATCTTTATCAGCTACTTCAATATCAACTTTTAACACTCTCTCATCAACGTGGAAATCTGATACTGAAGGTGTAATTAATTCTAAATTTGTTCCTTGCTGAATTAACCCTGCTCTCAAATCTCTTGCAACACCATAATGACTCATTGCATCAGCACGGTTAGGTGTTAACCCTATTTCAAAAACATGATCAGTTTCTATATTGAAAACTTCAGCACAAGGAGTTCCTGCTTCAAGACTTTCTTCTAAAATCATGATTCCATCATGTCCCTTACCAAGTCCTAATTCGTCCTCAGCACAAATCATTCCATGACTTTCCTCTCCTCGAATCTTTCCTTTCTTTATTTTAAACTCCTCTCCTTTTTCATCATATAACTTTGTACCAATCGTTGCCACAGGAACTTTCTGCCCAGCCGCTACATTCGGGGCTCCACATACAATTTGCACAGGGCTTTCTCCACCTAGATTTACCGTGGTAACTTTTAATTTATCTGCATTCGGGTGTTTTTCACATGTCAATACTTCACCTACAACAACTCCTTCTAAACTCCCCTTTATACTTTCAACTTTTTGAATTCCTTCTACCTCAAGCCCTAAGTCAGTAAGTAACTCCCCAGTCTTCTCTACTTCCATTTGAACTTGTAAAAATTGCTTTAACCAATTATATGATATCTTCATTTTTAAGTATCTAATTTAGTTGGCAAATTTACATAAATTAATGAGAAAACCTTAACACTAACTTATCATTCATATATATTTAAATATTAATATTTTAGCAACATTAAACAAATATTTCTCTAACGTTGAAAATTAAACAATTAGATTAATTTTGTAAATCAATTTTAACCTATTATAAACTCATGAAATCAATTTTACCCTTCTTTCTTTTTTTCGTATCTATAGTTTGTTTTTCACAGATACCAAACTATTATAACGACGTAAATCTTAACCTAACAGGAAACTCCTTAAAACAAGAACTGGCAACTAAAATTATTAGTTCTCATACTACAAACCTCTCTTACACACCTGGTGTATGGAATGCCTTAAAACAAACTGATCTTGATCCATCTAACAATAACAAAGTGCTGCTTATTTATGGTTATAGCGACACTGATGGCAATTATCGTACCGATAGAACAAGAAGCAAGAATGCAAATGGAGGAAGTGCAGGAAGTCAATGGAATAGAGAGCATGTATATCCAAAGTCACTTGGAAGCCCAAACCTTGGAACCTCTGGACCTGGAGCAGATGTTCATCACTTGAGATCTTGTGATATTTCTTATAATTCGTCAAGAGGAAGCCAGAAATTTGCTCAAGGATCAGGAAACTCTGGATCTGTTTCAGGAGGATGGTATCCCGGTGATGAGTGGAAAGGTGATGTTGCCAGAATGATGTTATACATGTACTTACGTTATGGAAATCAGTGTTTACCAAAAAATGTTGCTATTGGTAGTTCTCCTTCTTCGGATAATAATATGGTAACTATGTTATTAGAATGGAATGCTGAGGATCCAGTTTCTAATTTTGAAAAGCAACGCAATCCTATTATTGAAAATTTACAAGGAAATAGAAATCCTTTTATTGATAATCCAGCTTTTGCTACTAAAATTTGGGGAGGACCGCAAGCTGAAGATTTATTTGGAAATGGAGGAAACGACAGCCAAGCGCCAACGGTTCCGACCAACCTAACTGTTTCGAATATAACTCAAACCTCTTTGTCTTTATCTTGGAATGCTTCTTCAGACAATATAGCAGTTACTGGTTATGATGTTTATCAAAATAATGTAAAAATAGCATCCTCAACATCAACTAGTCATAATGTTTCTGGATTAACTGCTTCTACAAACTATACTTTTTATGTTAGAGCAAAAGATGCCGCAGGAAATATTTCTTCCGCAAGTTCATCTGTCTCTGCAACTACCTCGGGATCTTCTTCAGGAACGGCTTCGGAACTCTTAATTTCGGAATATGTTGAAGGTTCTTCTTATAACAAAGCAATTGAATTAGCTAATTTTACAGGGAATACAATTAATCTATCAAATTACTCTATAAAAAAAGCTTCAAATGGAGGTGGATGGTCAAATACTTTGACATTAAATGGTTCCTTACAAAACGGACAGACTTATGTTATTGCTCATTCAAGCGCATCTACTTCAGTAAAAAATAAAGCGCAAAGAACCAATTCTAGCGTGCTTTCATTTAATGGAAATGATGCCGTCGGTTTATTTAAAAACAATGTATTGATTGATTTGGTAGGTAATCCTACTAATTCAAGTAACTTTGGTAAGGATAAAACGCTTCAAAGAAAATCTTCTATTACTTCTCCTAATTTAAGTTATATTTCCTCAGAATGGAATTCTCTTTCAAAGGACACTTTTTCTGGTTTAGGAAACCACTCAGTTAATGGTGGTGGTTCTGATACCCAAGCCCCTTCTGCTCCTTCAGGTCTTACCAGTAGTAATATAACAAAAAACTCGGTGGTATTAAATTGGTCAGCCTCTTCAGATAATGTTGGCGTAACGGGTTATGATGTTTATAGAAATGGTTCAAGAATAACTACAACAACAAATACCTCATACACGGTATCAGGACTCTCAGCTTCTACAACGTATAGTTTTTATGTAAAAGCTAAAGACGCAGCGAATAATATTTCTGGAAATAGCAATGTAAAATCCGTAACAACACTTTCAAATTCACTTAACTATTGTAGTTCAAAAGGGAATGATTCTAGTTATGAATATATTGATTTTGTTTCATTTGGAGGTATTTCTAAAAACTCTGGAGATGATAATGGATATAAGGATAATACGTCATTATCAGGTAACCTTAATTATGGAAATAATTCAATAACTTTTAGTGCTGGCTTCTCTGGTTCTTCATATTTAGAATATTGGAAGGTATGGATCGACTTTAATAAAAACGGCACCTTTGAATCCAATGAAGAAGTTGTAAGCACTTCGTCTTCTAGCTCTAGCCATATTAATAAAGCCTTTAACATTCCAAGTTCGGCTTTGCAAGGGCAAACAAGAATGCGCATTTCAATGAAATGGAATAGCGCACAGTCTCCTTGTGAAAGTTTTTCTTATGGTGAAGTTGAGGACTACTCTGTAACAATCGGTAGTTCGAATAGCTCTAGAAATTTGAATATTCATGAATTTAAAAAGAGTATTTTAAACGGCACCATATCACCTAATCCTGTAGTGAACTCCTTTTCTATAAACTTAAATGATCATTCAAATGCTACGTTTACATTACTCAATCAAAATGGGCAAATTATAAAAACAGGAAACACCAACAACAAAAGTATTGATATATCTACCTTAAGTAGTGGGATTTACATTGTGCAAATTGAAAATAAATCAAATTCTTTTATTAAAAAAATAGTGAAGAAGTAGTAACATTATTTCTTTCCATATAATTAAGTGGGGTGATTTAAATTATCACCCCTTTTTTGTTACTATTCTTATACCGAAAACAACAATTATAGCTCCAACAATTTGATATATATTAATATCTTCTTTTAGAAAAATTACAGCGAGAATTATTGTTGAAAATGGTCCAATACTACCAAGAATGGAAAAGTTAGAAGCACCTATAATCTCAATTGCATACGAAACCAAAAAAGAAGGTATTAATGTTGCAATTATGGCCATAGCAAATCCTAAATAATAAACGTCATTTGGGTAAATAAATATTGCACTTGCATCTGTAATTAAGTAATGTGTTGCTACGCATATAGTTGAAACTACCATAGCGTACGAAGTAAACATTAAAACACCAAACTTAGGTATTAACCATCCACTTCCAACGATATAAGATGCATAGGTAAGAGCACTTAAGAAAACCAAAACTCCACCTAAGATAACCTCATATTCAAAAACTTGATCTTGATTTCCAAAGGCTATGATTACACCTAAGTAAGTCAACACAATAGCTGCTATTTGCCTTTTTGTTATCTCTTTTTTAAAAAACAATCTATTTATTAAAAGAACCAACGTAGGATACACAAAAAGTATAATTCTTTCTAGGCTTGCATTAATGTATTGTAAACCTAAAAAATCGAAATAACTAGCCAAATAATAGCCTATAAAGCCGAAAAAAAACAGCCATAAATAATCTTTGGTTCTGACATTTACTTTTTTCTTATTTATTTTAATTAAATAAAATAATATTCCTAAATAAAATGGTAATGAAAATAACATTCTAAATAGAAGTAAGTGCATAGAAGTAACATTGTATTGATAGGCTAGCTTTACCATTACTGCTTTAGAAGAAAACATTATTACTCCAATAATTCCCCAGAGTATCCCCGATAATTTCATGTTTTTTATTTCGAAGATAGTTATTCACTCATTATCCGAATTTTATGTTTTCATTAAAAATACGATGCCTAACAACCTAAATATTTTGCTTAAATACTCATATTTAGTTGCATCATTAACATTTTCATTTTATTCTTGCTCAATAAAATTCTTTATACTATTTTAACTTTTAAAACCCCGAAATATTAAAGTACACGTGTATGAGTTATAATGCAACGATAGAAGAAGAAAATAAGGAAATAGCCAACAGGTATAAAGACCTTCTTAAAGGTACTTATCAAATGCTTACTGAAGATGATAAAAAACTGATTCGTAAAGCTTTTGAAATATCTGTTGAAGCACATTCCAAACAACGTAGAAAAACTGGAGAGCCCTATATTTATCATCCAATTGCTGTTGCAAAAATTGTTGCTTATGAAATTGGGTTAGGTGCGACTTCTATTGCCGCCGCGCTTTTACATGATGTTGTAGAAGATACTCATTATACTGTTGAGGATATTGAAAGGCTTTTTGGTGAAAACATTGCTAGAATAGTAAGTGGGTTAACCAAAATTTCTAATCTTAAGAAAGAGCAAGACTACTCTATTCAAGCTGAGAACTTTCGAAAAATGCTCTTAACCCTACATGACGATGTTCGTGTTATTTTAATCAAAATTGCAGATAGGCTGCATAACATGCAGACCATGGATGCTATGCCTCCACATAAGCAGGTTAAAATAGCTTCAGAAACATTATATATTTATGCTCCTCTCGCGCACAGGCTTGGGTTGTACAATATAAAAACAGAACTTGAAGATTTAGGATTAAAATACACAGAACCTGATGTGTATAATGATATTCTAAATAAAATTAAAGATAGCAAGGAAGAGCAGCAACGCTATATTAATAGCTTTACAGGTATGTTAAAAACTGCTTTGGATAAGGAAAATTTTTCTTACGAAATTAAAGGGCGTTTTAAATCCATCTTCTCTATTAGAAGAAAAATGCGAAAGCAAAATGTTTCCTTCGATGAAGTATATGATAAATTTGCCATTCGAATTATTTATGAACCATCTTCCAAAGATGAAAAGTTCGATGCATGGAAAATATATTCAATTGTTACCGACTTTTTCAAACCGAATCCTGCCAGATTAAGAGATTGGATTTCGCAACCTAAATCTACTGGTTATGAGGCCTTGCATATTACAGTTATTGGACCGGAATCAAAATGGGTTGAAGTTCAAATTCGTTCACAAAGAATGGACGAAATCGCTGAAAAAGGATATGCAGCTCATTTCAAATATAAACAAGGAAACATTGCTGAAAATGGCTTAGAAGGTTGGTTAAATAGGTTAAAGGAAACTCTAGAAAATCAAAGCTTAAATGCCGTTGATTTTGTTGAAGACTTTAAATTAAATTTATACGCTAAGGAAATATATGTGTTTACACCACGAGGTGATCTAAAATCTCTTCCTAAAGGTGCTTCTGCTTTAGATTTTGCTTTTTCTGTTCATACTGATGTTGGATTAAAATGTAGAGGTGCCAAGGTAAATGGAAAACTTGTTCCTCTAAGTCATGAGTTAAAAAGTGGTGATCAGGTTGAAGTGCTCACAGCTCCAAACAACAAACCGAATGTTCGATGGTTAGATTTTGTGTTAACAGCTCGGGCTAGAACTAAAATTAAATCAGCATTAAAAGCAGAAGAAAAGAAAATTGCCGAAGAAGGAAAGGCAATTCTGATGCGAAAATTACGTCACCTTAAAATTAGTACAAACGAAAAAACAATTCATGAAATTGCTAGTTACTTTGGGTTAAAAACGAGTTTCGACTTATTTTACCGTGTTGGTAATGGAGCCATTGATAATACTAAACTTAAAGAGTTTGTTGCACAACGTAGTGGTGTGCAATTATGAGTTTTATTAAAAGTACTTTCAGACGCAACCCTTCGAAAGTAGTTTCTGACAAGGAAGAAGTAACGAGTAACTACGATTCGTTAGTTTTTGGTAAGGATGAACAAACTCTCGATTATACATTAGCCAAATGTTGTTCACCAATTCCAGGTGATAAAGTATTTGGTTTTGTGACTATTAATGAAGGAATTAAAGTTCATAAAAACGACTGTCCAAATGCCATTTCTTTACAGTCAAACTATGCCTACAGAATCATGCCCGCCAAATGGATTGATTCTACACAACAAGAATATAAGATAACACTAAAATTTTCTGGTATTGATAAAAGGGGAATTGCTAATAATATTACCCGCATTATTTCAAATGGTACCGATGTATATATTTATGGAATTAATATTGCAGGAGATGATGGTGTATTTGAAGGAAGCCTAACTTTAGGAGTAAAAAATAAAGCACAAGTAAATAAGTTAATGGATAAAATAAAGAAGATTGATGGGGTTCAAAAAGTAGAACGTGTTAATACTTTGTAAATATCATTTTAACTTCATGCTAATTATATAAATAAATAACTGTAAATTTGCCTTTTCGTAAAATTCCAAAAGAATGAGTAACTCAGAAGAAAATCAAGAAATTGTAAAAAAAGTATTCACTTCATTTTTAGAGGAGAATAAACATCGTAAAACACCGGAACGCTACGCTATTTTACAAGAAATATATGATGCTGATGAGCATTTTGATATTGAATCTTTGTATATCAAAATGAAAAATAAGAATTATCGAGTAAGTAGAGCTACTTTGTACAATACTATTGACTTATTGTTAGACTGTGGTTTAGTAAGAAAGCATCAGTTCGATGGTCAGTCTATGGCTCGATATGAAAAAAGTTATTTCGACAAAAATCATGACCATGTTATTTTAACCGATTCGGGTGAAGTAAAAGAATTTTGCGACCCTCGAATTCAAATTATCAAGAAAACAATTGAAGAGGTTTTTGATATTGACATTCATAACCATTCTTTATACTTCTACGGAACAAAGAAAAAAGAACAAAATTAACAACAACACATAATTTATTTAACAATACACAACTAAATGGCAGTAGATTTATTACTTGGTCTGCAATGGGGAGACGAAGGAAAAGGTAAAATTGTAGATGTACTTACTAAAAACTACGATATTATTGCACGCTTTCAAGGAGGTCCAAATGCAGGACATACCCTAATTTTTGATGGTAACAAACATGTATTACACACTATTCCTTCTGGAATTTTTCATAAAACTGCATTAAATGTAGTAGGAAACGGTGTTGTAATAGACCCTGTTATTTTTAAAAAAGAGCTTGAAAATTTAGATCAACATAGTATTGATTATACCTCAAAATTACTAATTTCAAGAAAAGCCCACTTAATTCTTCCTACACATCGTTTACTTGACGCTGCTTCTGAAACTTCAAAAGGTAAGGCTAAAATAGGTTCTACTTTAAAAGGTATCGGTCCAACGTACATGGATAAAACGGGTAGAAATGGGATGAGAGTTGGAGATTTAGAGCTAGATGATTGGAAAGAGCGTTATGATACTTTGACTGAAAAACATTTAAAAATGTTAGACTTTTTCGATGTTGATATTCAGTTTGATTTAAAAGAGTTAGAAAAAGAATTTATTCAAGGTATTGAAAAATTAAAAACTTTAAAGTTTATCGATTCAGAAGAGTTTTTGAATTCTGCAATCAAAGAAGGTAAAACTATCTTAGCAGAAGGAGCTCAAGGTTCATTATTAGATATAGATTTTGGTACCTATCCATTTGTTACTTCATCAAATACTACGGCTGCTGGTGCTTGTACTGGATTAGGAATTGCTCCAAATAGAATTGGAGATGTTTTTGGTATTTTTAAAGCTTACACTACTCGTGTTGGTTCTGGACCATTTCCTACAGAATTATTTGATGAAGATGGTGCTACTATGGCGAAGGTTGGTCATGAATTTGGTGCTACTACTGGTCGTCCACGTAGATGTGGTTGGTTAGATTTAGTTGCTTTAAAATACGCTGTTCAAGTAAATGGTGTTACACAATTAATGATGATGAAAGGTGACGTGCTTTCTGGTTTTGATACTTTAAAAGTGTGTACTTCTTACAAATATAAAGGAGAAGAAATTACTCATTTACCTTACAATATTGAGCCTGAAAATGTAACTCCAATTTTTACTGAATTTAAAGGTTGGGAATCTGATTTAACAAAAATGACAAGTAGTGATGAGCTACCTCAAAATTTGTTAGAGTATATTTCTTTTATTGAAAAAGAAACTGAAGTTCCAATCAAAATTGTATCAGTTGGACCTGATCGAAAACAAACAATTTTAAGATAATAACATAAGGAGTTCTTTTTAGAGCTCCTTTTTTTTAATACTGCTTACAAAAACTAACCATGATAACAGAGTATTTAAACAATATTACTATACAATTTAAGTCATATAAGGAAGTTGCAGACAAAACCATCTCTCAATTAGAAGAAAATGATTTCCATTGGCAATATAACAACGAGAGTAATAGTATTTCTTCAATTATAATTCATATGTCGCAAAACATGCTATCTCGATGGACAGATTTTTTCAATGCGGATGGAGAAAAATCGTGGCGTGACCGAGATAAAGAATTTGAAAACCAAAATTTCAATAAACAAGAATTAATAAACGAATGGGAAAAAGGTTGGACCTGTCTGTTTAATGCCTTAGATAGTTTAGATGAAACTAACTTCAATACTCCAATTAAAATTCGAAATAAAGAAGTTAAACTAATCGAAACAATTACTCGACAAATTGCACATTACCCGTATCATATTGGTCAAATTGCCTATATAGGGAAAATGATCTTAAATGATAAATGGCAAACAGCCTCTATTCCAAAAGGAAAATCGAAAGAGTTTATTCAGCAGCAATTTAAGCAGAATACTTCTCAAAAATAATTTAAAACCCCAAAGAGCCGTAACTCTTTGAGGTTCATGAGATTTAATCATTAACCTTTAAATCTCTCATATGCTTCTTTTTCTAACCGTTCTCTAAAATTAGGGTGCGCTATTGATATTAGTTCTTTGGCTCTTTGTTTTAAGCTTTTACCAAAGAGATTTACTACTCCATATTCTGTAGCCACATAATGCACATGAGCTCTTGTAGTAGTAACACCTGCCCCTTCTTTTAAAAACGAAGTTATTTTGGAATGTCCTTTTTTTGTAATTGAAGGCATTGCAAAGATGGCCTTCCCTCCTTTTGACAATGAAGCGCCTCGAATAAAATCCATTTGTCCTCCAACTCCTGAATATTGATATTTTCCGATAGTATCAGCACAAACCTGACCAGTTAAATCAATTTCAATGGCACTATTTATAGCTGTTACTTTTGGGTTTTGTCTTATAATTGAAGTATCGTTCGTGTACCCCGCTTCTTTAAAATGTACTAAGGGATTATCATCTATAAAATCATACAATTTCTGAGTCCCTACAGCAAAACATGTTACTATTTTACCAGTCTTAATCTCTTTTTTTTCACCTGTTATAATTCCTTTTTCTACCAAAGGTAAAACGCCATCCGAAAACATTTCTGTATGTATTCCAAGTGATTTATGATTCTGAAGATTATTGAGTACGGCGTTGGGAATATTTCCTATTCCCATCTGTAGCGTTGCTCCATCTTCAATAAGCTCAGAAACATTTTTACCTATTTGGATTTCTATCTCAGAAGGGGTATTAATAATAGATTCATGTATTGGATTTTCACATTTTACTGCATAATCAATATTGCTAAGATGAACCACTCCATCACCATGAGTTCTAGGAACATTAGGATTTATTTGAGCTACTACTTTTTTGGCAGTTTGAATGGCCGGTATTGTAATATCAATTGAGGTACCTAATGAACAAAATCCGTGTTTATCTGGAGGTGAAACTTGAATAAATGCAACATCTAACGGGTAATTCCCATTTCTAAATAACCAATGTATTTCACTTAAAAATATCGGAATATAATCTCCATTATTTCTATTAACCCCATTTCTTACATTATCGCCTACAAAACAACTTACCAATCTAAACGATTTGGAATAAGGTTCTTCCAAATATTTCGCATTACCATGTGTGTGAATTTGAATTATTTCAACCTCTTTTAGTTCCATATATCGTTCGCATAGAGCATCTATTAAACCATTTGGTGTCATGGCTGCTCCTTGAAAGAATACTTTATCTCCAGATTTCACGATAGAAACTGCTTCTTCTAAAGAAGTAAAATTCATATTTAATTTAGTCATTTTCATTCTGCTTTCTGGAACAAATTTGGGGTTAAACTTCAATTAATAATATGATATAAGTCATAATCCTTTTTTATTCATCTATTCTTTTCTACCGTTTAACCACAATAATTAAGCATCAAACAAATAAATAGACATTAACGCACTATATAGTATAGTTTTGATATAAACCTCTAAAAATCAACACAATGAATAAATTGTTCCCCGTATTCATAGCCATCTTTTTAGCATCTTCATTTACCATTAATTCACAGAATCAACCATTTAACTGTGTGGAATATGCTTACCTTTTTCAATTCAACGATGTATACAGTATTAATCTAGCCTCTGGTAATTCTACCCTAGTTGGGGTTGATATTACTGAAGGATCAATAAACGCAGCAGGTTATAATAATGCTGACGGCTATATTTGGGGGTCAGTTTCGACTCCAAGTAAGTCAATTGTTAGAATTGGAGATGATTTTTCAACAGATATTTATACTATCAACGAATTACCTACAAGTAATAGATATATTGGAGATATTAACCTTTCTGGACATTATTACCTAAAACCAGGAGGTGATACTTATTATATAATTGATATAGATCCTGCTTCTCCCAATTACCTTACCTCTTTAGGAACTGGTACTTTAAGTACAAGTTTGTCAATTCATGACTGGGCCTTTAATTCACTGGATAATTTTTTATATGCTGTAGAAAAAGGAACCAACATATTATATAGAATTAACGCTTCAACTGGTAATGTAGAAAGTTTAGGAGAAGTTCCAATTTTATCAGGGTTTAATTACACTTATGGAGCAGTTTATTTTGACAATGTAGGAAATTTCTATGTTTCTTCTAACCAAACAGGAACAATATACATTGTTTACGATGTAACCAACATAACAAGTGGAGGAAATATTTCTTCAAATCTATTTGCCTATGGTCCTTCTAGTTCTAGTAACGATGGAGCCAGATGCCCTACAGCACCAGTTCCAATGGAAGACTGCTCTAACGGAGTAGATGACGATGGTGATGGATTAGTAGATTGTGATGATCCTTCATGTTCAGGAGTTGAATCATGTCCAACAATTGACCCTGCAACTTCTGGAGGAAACGAAGGAGGGCTTGAAAGTAATAGCAGGTTGGCCGAACAAATTAGCAAAAGAAATTTTAACAGATTAAAAACTAACTACTCTTTTCAAAAAGCAAATGCTAGAAGATTACAAAAAACAAATGATTACGGTAAAAGAGAAAGAACTCAGACCATGAGTTTAGAAGATTTCATTCCATTAGCAGTAATCAACGAAGATGAAACAATTGAGTCAACACCAACTGATTTATTAAATATTACAAATGCCTCAGAAGTTTTTTCTGTAGATTATTTAAGAAATAACTCAACAGTTGCCTCTATTCTGGCATTGAAAACTGAAAACTCAGTTTATGAACACAGTAAATACATTTGTGATAGATTATTAGGAGCAGAACTTTTGTCAGTTTCAACGGTTGAAATCAATGAACATAATTTCATAAGGTCAATTATTAAAAATACTGATGGAAATACCGAGTTTGTAGCTAGTTTTTCAGCAAAGATAGCCGATACATTCGAAATAGAAAATCATTGGAATTTGGATAAGTATAGTCAAGAATCAGATTTTTACAATTTCCAAATCTGGTCAAACTCAATTGATGACTTAGTAAAATTATGTGAAGAAATATTAGTTCTTCTCGAAAACCAAAAAAACATTTCAAGTTATTCAGTCTCACCACCGCCTACCGTTTTTGTTAAAAGTGGTTCTTATAAAGATGGTGGATTAGATTTAACCATAGTAAACTCAAACAGTAGTAATTCCGTGAATTTTGATGCTGGTTATAGAGCAACGGAAACGAGTAATACAGAGAATATTAATGCTACTATAGATTTAAGTAGTAACTATTTGTCGAATATTCAAATAGAAACAGGAAATCTATTTGATATTGGATTTAGAGTTGGTGATGGTATAAATACTCCTGATGACCTATTCATGTCTGACGGTCCTTGGGGTGTAGATGATGCTGCGAACAGCACGCAAGTTGAAAGCTTTACAGTACGCCCTAATGAAATAGAAACAGAGTTCGAAGAAATGGCTATCGAACGAAACATTGAGTTAGTTGCTCAAACTGAAGAATACATATCAGTATATAAAGCGTTTACTCCTAGATTTAAACCTGTAGATATATCAGAATACAATACCTTATCGTTTAACGCTAGTGGTAGTGGAAGCCTAGAGGTTAGATTTATAAAAAGCAGTATTAACGTTTGGGAAGAACAATACAGTATATTTATTGAGTTAAATGAAAACACCAATGAATATACACTTCCTTTAAATCAGTTTGCTTCTGAACATAATGGTTCTCCTATATTTGATGATGTAACTATGCTTGTATTGACCCAGGCCTCTCACACAGGAGAAAGAAAAGATATCAATTTATCGGTAAGTGAAATAAAATTAACGAAATCAACGTTAAGCAATGACGACTTAGATGTTTTCGATGGCGTTTTAATTAACCCAAACCCAATGACCAAAACATCGGTATTAAGTTTTAACGGAATTTCTCCTCAGTCAGAAGCCGATTTGGTAATATACAATCAATTAGGACAAGTAGTTCAAAAGCAAAAAATAGCTATTTCAACAGGTAAAAATGAAGTTACAATACATAGAAACAATATATCATCAGGAATATATTTTGTTAGTGTAAATACGTTAAACGGAAGTATTATTAAAGAAAAACTAGTGATTAAATAAAACCGTTTAACGACGAATATCAACCATTCATCTATAAATTAAATGCTACCAACTTTTGATAATTTTTTTATCAATTAAAAAAAATATATTTGTTTAACACTAAAAGCCTACTTACGCAAAAGTTATGAACTTAAAAATTTTATTAGTTGAGGATGACGAGATCGAAAAATTAAAATTTGAAAGGGCCTTAAAGAAGTTAGATGCAACCCATTCTGTAGTAAAGGCAGCAAATGGTGAAGAAGCGCTGGCAATTTGTAAGGATGTACTTCCAAACTTAATACTACTAGACTTAAATATGCCCAAAATGAATGGGCTTGAGTTCTTAGATATTTTAAGAGCCGATGAAAATTTGAAATTCGTTCCGACCGTTGTCTTTTCAACGTCAAACAATCACCAAGATATGATCAATGCCTACAAGGTAGGTATTGCTGGTTATGTAGTTAAACCTCTACACTATTCTGATTATGTAAATCAAATAGAAAAAATTATTGATTATTGGTCCATTAATGAGTTAGTTACTTTATAAATAAAATACTATTTTCATTACAGGTTAAACAATTTCATTAATCCCCCACTACATATGAAAGGAATCGTATTTACCGAATTTTTAGAAATGGTAGAAAAAAAATTCGGAATAGAAACTGTGGATACTATCATTACTGAATCCAACTTAGAGTCTGATGGTGCTTACACCTCTGTAGGCACTTACGCCTTTAAAGAACTTCAAAGCTTAGTTGTTAATTTAAGTAAGTATACGAACGTAGATGCTCAAGATTTAATACACCTCTATGGTATTTACTTCTTTGATACACTTACAAAAAATTATATAAGCCTTTTCGACCATTATAAAAATGCTTTTCAATTAATTTCTGGTATTGAAGAACATATTCATGTTCAAGTAAGAAAAATGTACCCTGATGCAGAACTTCCCTACTTCGAAACTCATGAAAGTTCTGATAGCAAATTAGTAATAGAATATCATTCTGAAAGAGCCCTATATTCTTTTGCTTTAGGATTAATTGAGCGAACCCTGGAACATTACAATGAAAAAGCCACGGTTACAAAGAAGTTATTAAATGATTCGGGAACGAAAGTTTTATTTACCATAGTTAAAAATGGATAAAGACAAAATTAAAATACTAGAACGAGCTTTAGCAAGAGAACGGAAAGCCAGAAAAGCAGCTGAAGAAATTTTAGAAAAAAAATCTTTTGAACTTTATGAAACTAATAAACATATAGAAGAGCTATATGACGACAGAAATGCTCAATTAAAACTTATTGTAGATAATTCATCGTTAGGAATCGTTTTATCTCAAAACGGTAAACTTGTTACTATCAATAGAGCCTTAGTTAAACTTCTTGGTTATTCTTATCAAGATTTGATGACCATGAGTGTTAGTACTGACTTAACGCACCCTGAAGATCTTAAAGAATCTGAATATCAAACTCATTTGTTAGAAACAAATAAAATTGATAGGTTTTCAATTCAAAAAAGATATTTACGAAAAGATGGAAGCTATGTTCTCTGTAAAACCAATGTTAGTGCAGTTAGAGATACTAAAGGAGATGTAAAATATCAAGTAGCTCTTATAGAGAATGTTACCGAAATTAACAAAAAAACAAAGATGCTCAATACCCTAAATAGATTATCTGCTTCTATTTTGGGTAAAAGAGATTTATACGAAATTGCTTGGGAAATTGCAAAAACAACAGCGGAACATTTACAATTAGAAGATTGTGTTGTTTATGCTGTTAACCTAGATACAGGTATACTTACTCAAATAGCCACGGCCTCGCATTCTTTATATAAAGGAAATGATAAAACCAACTTATTTGAATTAACGATTGAAGAAGGAATCGTTGGTAAAGCTGCAAGAACAGGAGAATACCAATTAGTAAATGATACCTCAAAATGTTCAGACTATTTGGTTGATGATAGCTTTAGATTCTCCGAGCTAGCCGTTCCTATTATTGCCAATGGTAAAGTTATTGGGGTAATGGATTCTGAAAATAGCAAAAAGAATTACTTCAATTACGAACATGTTGAAGTATTTAAGAATATAGCAAGTTTAGCTTCGGCTCAGTTTAATAGCGCCATTAGTATGGAAAAAGAACGAAAAACTCAATTAGAAAAGGATAAACTTTTAGTTAAGTTAGAGAAGAACAACGAAGAATTAAAAAACTTTGCTCATGTTGTTTCACATGATTTAAAATCTCCGTTAAGAAGCATGTCTGCTTTAATATCTTGGATTAAAGAAGATAATGATGAAAACTTTGATGAAGAAACATCAAACAATTGCAACTTACTTCTTGCTAAAATTCATAAAATGGACTCTCTTATTAATGGTATCCTCAAATACTCTAGCATTGATAAAGTAGAGAAAGAATACAAAAATGTAGATATTCAAGAAGTAGTTCAGGAAATCATTGAAACCATTTTTATTCCTGATAAAATTATCATCGACATAAAAAACAAACTACCTATTATTCCTGGCGACAAATTTAGGTATCAGCAATTGTTTCAAAATTTGATTAGCAATGCTATTAAATATAACGACAAAGAAAAAGGAATTATTGAAATTGATGTTCAAGAAAAAAAAGACACCTACTTATTTTCGGTAAAAGATAACGGTATGGGGATTGACGAAAAATACCATAACAAAATATTTGAAGTATTTGAAACTCTTGGTCAACACAGTGATAACTCTACAGGAATAGGGTTATCAATTGTTAAAAAAATCATTGATCTATATGAAGGTAAAATATGGATTGAAAGTAAATCAGGAGAAGGAACTAACTTCTTATTCGAATTACATAAAAAACCTCTCTAAAAAAAATTTAAAGAGGTTTTTTGGTTTTGAACATACAAACTACTAATTATCTATAATATCTTTTTAATTTTCTTCAATTTTATAGTATAAAAATAAGCTTATAATTAGTTAGTTTACCTAAATGTTCGATGTAACCAAAATTTCTATAGATTAGTTGTATTAATTCATAGTTTAAATACAAAAATTGCAGAAGCTTTTCTTCTAAAAAATTAAAACTTTAAACAAAAAAAATTCCTCATCAAGGTTGCAATGAGGAATTTCGAGGGACTCTTAAAAAATAAGTTTTAGTTTAGTTTTTAAATAATTTAAATGAGTTTGTTATCCAAAATTAAGGTAATACGACTACTTTTATAAATTAAATAGCCGAATAATTTTACTTTAGCCATAAATAACGCTAAAACAGCGATTAACGACACTTTATAAAACAAAAATCTCAACATTAATACTAATATTGAGATTCCTTGGGAAATTTAAAGGGAAAACTATTTATTATAAAATAGTTCACCTAAAATTACTATTAGTAATTTGAAAATAGTAAAGCAATCGATAATTATAAATTGAAGTGTAGATAAAAGGTAGTTTACTTCTGATAAATAAAACAAGTATAAAAAGAAAACCTCATTATTAAAGGACTTAATAATGAGGGCTTGTAAAGAATCAGGGGGATACAAACAAACTACAAAATAACTATTTATTATATATTTTCTTTTTTTCTCGTTTTACACTTTAAATTTAATTAATTAACTAGTTTTCAAACCCTTCTATCGATAAATACACCGACTTTTATCGGTGAAATGTATTATTTCATAGATGAATTAAAAACGCTTCTCAATTATTAAAAAAATAGAGAATTGATAAAAAATTGGTATTAAACTGGAAGTAAAAAAGGGTTCCTACCCAAAAAGTCGCTAAATTATCACTAAAACCTTGTCTGAAGTTTTATTATTGAAAATGGAAGAGAAATTAAACGAAGCATTTTATCGTTTATAAACGAAGCAACGTTCTTACTTATTTTGTGTAGCATTTCTACTCTATTTCCAAAATACATCTCTAATTTCTTATTCTGCTTTAATTCTTTAATTAAATCATCAAAGTCATCGAAATTAGAATCAAAATCGGCATCAAAGTAACCAACATATTGAATTGTTGATATACTATAAAAATATCTAGCTCCTGCCTTAATAGCCATAGATTTACCTTGATTCTTTTTCTTGTTAATTACTGTAATTCTATCGCTATATTCTTGCTTAAACTTTGTTAATATATTCAAAGTATTGTCATTGCTTCCATCGTTTACAAAGCATATTTGAAAATCGTTAAAATCTTTCAACCATTTTCTAAATGCGTCAACATTTAATCTCTTCTCTTCATTGTAACATGGAATAATGATACCTACCTTCATATATAATTGTTTTAACATTTTCAAAAGTACTTTCGAAATCCTCTCTTTCTTATCGAAAATCGATTAATATGTTTTTTTATACGTTAAATTGTAAATATCTTTAGATTAGTTTCTTATCGATACTTATTAACTTTAGAAACGAAACTAAGCCCCCATCAAAAAATGAAAAGAACTATTAATAAGTACTTTCTGTTAGCCCTCGGTCTTGCATTATTAATTCATGGCAGTGCCATTTTTTATACAATTGAACTTACTTATGATGCCCTAATTCATTTGTTTTTTTCAGAACATTATGCAAGCAACTGGCAAGAACCTTGGTCATTTAAATGGTATACGGGTTTTACCGTCATGGGGTATCCTCCTTTGGTTCATCAGATGCTTGCCATTCTATCATTCATTGGTGGATTTAAATTTGCCTTATACACCTTCTGCTTTATAATTATCTTTTTATTCACTTCTGGTGTATACAGGTTTAGTTTATTACTTACCCAAAATGAAGATTATGCCGGTTTTGCAAGTCTTTTTGCAATATTTTCTTCAGTCTTCATTGAAACATTTCATTTATTTGGGCAGCTACCTACCTTAACAGGAATATCTCTTTTAATGCATTCAATTCCTGAAATATATTTATGGATTGTTACTAAAAAAATAAGATATCTAGTTTCTTCTTTTCTATTAATGGGTTTAATGGTGTGCTCTCATCATGTAACCCCAATTTTTGGAATGGTATTTTTTATATTCCCTCTAATCGGACTTGCCATTATGGATATATGCAAAAAACTTAAAGGTAGTTACACTTCTATAAGGTTTTGGTTTTTTGTTAAACACCTATATAAAAATTTAAGGTCTCTACTCATATTTGGCTTTGGTTCACTAGTTATCATGATAGGTAGCATATTGCCTTATTGGATAAACACCAAGAACAATCCTATAACACAAGTCCCCATACCTCATGGGTCCAGAGACAATTTTTTAGAAGTGCTATCCTCTGGTCTAGTATTCTTTTTAATTCCTTATGGGGTTATTCTTGTCTTATTTCCTTATGTATTTTATCGTTTCTTTAGTAAACGTTTACTTTTTTTTGGTATTTCTTTTTCAATGCTAGTTCTATTAGGTACTGGAGGTACCACCCCACTTCCTAAAATAATTTTAGGTGAAAATGCTTTTTCTATTTTGACTTTAGATAGGTTTACTTTTTGGGCTTCGATCATGAGTTATCCAATAATGGGGGAATTTTTTATGCGATTATTAAAGAAGGATTATAAAGTATATCTAACAAGAAAGTTTGGAAGAATGTACTATGCTGGCGGAGTGTTACTTTTAGGAGCTATTGCTCTTTATTTCGCTATTTTCACTATAAATCTTGGTAAATTCAGACCTAGCCAACCCCAAGCCATTAAAATGTTGCCTATTATAAATTTCTTAAATCAAGATATGCACTATAAATGGCGGTATCTCCCTTTAGGATTTGGTGACCAAATGGCATGGCTATCTTTACAAACACAAGCATTAACTGTTGATGGAAATTATCATTCAGCTAGACGACTCCCAGAACTAACAACAAAAGCAGTTGAACGATTGGAAAACTCAAAGTTTAGGGGAATTGAAGGTCTTGGTTCGTTGCAACAATTTTTAGCTAACTCAGATAAATTTAATCTGAAGTACATTTTCTCTAACGATAAGTTTTACGACCCCATTCTCTATTTTACAGGTTGGGAAAAATTATCATATTTAGAAAATGGAATTATGGTTTGGGAAAAGAAGAATGTCAATCCTTTACCTAAAATACTACCCAAAATAGATACACCTTTTTATCAAAAAATTATTTGGTCTTTCGTTCCTATTAGCTTTGTTTCTTTGAGTATAATTTGGTTTATAATAACCTTATATTTACCCAATTATCATTATACATTCCATACTGGCTTTATTGCTACGTCAACAAAATTTTCGAAATCACTTCTTATATATAATATAGTGTTATCAATATGCTTTCTATATGGTATGTATTTATTTTATATTCACAATACTACTCAAATTTCTTCTAAAAACGTGGTAAAAGCATATTACGACGCTCTAGATTTTAAAAGATTCGCCAAAGCCCATGCATATTTAGACAAAAATGCAGGTAAATCGTTAGATCAATTTATGCTTGAAATATCTGTTACAGATGGCTTATTAAGTTCTTATGCCAAATTAGAAGATATTAAAACCGAGATAATTAAGAAAACAAAGGACACAACTTATGTTGAAACAAAAACTAAATGGATTACCCCACTTGAAACAGTTCGGAAAAGTGAAATTATAAAAACAGTAAAGAAAAATCATAAATGGTTTGTAGTTCCAAAAAAAAATGAAAAATACATCCCTGCCAATCAATTTTTTGATGTTTCCGAAACCGTCTTCTATAACCAAGGAAGGAGAAAAATAACAACACAGCAAACACATCATGAAGATATCCTTCCCCAACCTACCATTTATGTTGAAGAAGCTAAATTAGTTTTTAAAGACAATCAATATTATATAATAGGTGAAATGCAAAATGTAGATTATTTTCCAGGAGCAATTAGTCTAAAAGCCATATTATATGATAAAGACAATAATGAGTTAGCAACTTATAGCTCGAAATTTCAAAACAAACACTACTTAAACCCTTTTGAAAAATCTGTATTCAAAATTAATTTTGAAGAAGTTGCTTGGATTGATACTGACAAAGTGGATAAAAGTTTTAACCCTGACGAATTTCATATAAAGATTTTCGACACTAAACCTGCAAAATTCGTTTTACATTTAAGCTCTACAACGGCTATAAAAAATTTGTATCAATACTCTCAAATTAACGATTTATACTGTACCAATACTTCTGTGAATGGCATGTTATTTAATGCAGGAAATAGAGAGGTTACCATCCCCTTATTATTATTTTCTTATTATAAAAATGATGAAATC
Source organism: Tenacibaculum xiamenense (assembly GCF_964513065.1). Classification (NCBI taxonomy): domain Bacteria; kingdom Pseudomonadati; phylum Bacteroidota; class Flavobacteriia; order Flavobacteriales; family Flavobacteriaceae; genus Tenacibaculum; species Tenacibaculum xiamenense. The sequence continues at coordinate 9,287 of NZ_CAZEQU010000033.1, read as the reverse complement.
ATCTGGATAGATCATCAATTCGTTCAAGAAAGTGTCAGACCACATAGAAAAAGAAGTTTTACTCATATATTACCTGATATTTCTGGAATAAAAGTAATATCAAGCTCAATAGAGAACTGTTATGTCAACGGTGTAGAAAATTCAAACTCTATAAAAGATCGAATAGACACTTATGGGCTAAACAAAAGTGAAACAACTATGATTAAACAAGACCAGTATCATATAAAACTTCAGGTTTCAAATTTTATTGGAAATTAACATATGCTAAAAGCTAATTATCTCATACTACTACTATTATTCTTTTCATGTTCTAACATAAAAGAAAATGATTCGGATTCATCCTCTGAAGTAGATTTTGATTGGGTTAATAAACCAGATGAAATCTATGCTTCGGAAAAACTAAACTTTATTGTTTCTGGTAATTTCGATAGAAAAAAATTAAAATTAGGAATGTCTAATGATTTCGGAAGCACCATAATAACTCCTGTGAGAAGAGTTAAAAACAACTATGCTTTTGTTGTTCCTGAAGGATTTACTAAAGTTTCTGGAGTGCTATTCTATACTTTATCATATAACAATAAAATAATAGATAAAGGTAAAATGAATGTTTTGGCTTTAGAACAAACTTCTCTTTTAGAAACTTATTGTGGGCCGCCATATATGATAGCTTCTTTAACTGATTATTCCATGTTAGTTGTTATTCCGAATGATATATACGACAACCCTAACTCAGGCTCTTATACTTCTGCTGAATTTGATGATAAAGTTGAAGTTCAAGAATTCATAGAAAGTGAAGAACTACTCACTTATAGAAAAATATTTAGTAGAGAAAAAAAAGGAAAAGTTCTGGCAAAAGCTTTTACGGATACGGTACAATCAAAAGTATCTGACCTTACAATAATTGCTAATAACCCTGTAAATTTTACTATTGATTATTCAAGAAATACTCAATACGCGGACGGAAAAGAGCTTACAACAATTAAAACCTCAGTTATAAGAGATCGATATAACAACATTATAGAAAATGGAACTTTGGTTAGTTTTTATTTGTCCTATAATAATGTAAACTTAAAAGCTTATGGAAAAGTGGTTAATGGTATTGCCACAGCTCAGTTTGTTCATCCAGATGAAGAAAGAGAATATTCTGTAAAAGCTTATGTAGAAAATTCGTGTTCAAGTAACACTATAAAAATAAAATACTTAAAAGTAACTTTTTAATAATGACAAAATCAACCATTAATAAACGTAAACTAAAGCAAGCTTTAATTATCGCTGTTTTTTTAGGGGTTAACTTCGCCATTGTTAGCTTACTTTCCACGATATATTATGAATTTAACTCAGGCGCGGACAGAAGTAAAGCTCTACATATTGATTTAAGGCAAAATGATTATTATTTACCAAAGATTACTATTAATGGTTCCAATTCAGAAGGAAGAACTCCGAACAAAGAAATACTGAAAAATATAGAGGAAGATTATATCAAATCTTGGTATGTAAAAAAGTATGCTCTTCAGAATAACGATGTAAAAGCTATAGAGGACTTCTATACTGATTCAGCCCAATCTAAAATACAAAGAATAATAAACTATAATATTGCTAATAAGGTAAACATACATTCAACAAGTGTTAATCACCATGTTAATATTAAATTTTTATCAGAAGATGGTCAAGTAGCTTATATAGATGATAAGAATGTTCAGGAACGCACCTATTTTTATAAAAACAAAAAACAAATTCATGGGGAGGTTACTACTAAAACTTATAAATCTATATTATTACTAGAAGACGGTTTTTGGAGAATAAGACATTTAAAAAGCCTTATTGAACAGCAAGTAGAAAATGTTAAAACAATAGAAAATGAAGAAGAAAAAGTAATTGAAATTGATAAAGAAGTAACGCATGTTGTTAAACCCCAAGAAACTGTTTATAGGTTAACCCAAATTTATAAAACAACAAAGGATAAATTAATAGTATTAAATCCTAAAAAAACAGGTCTTGCCAATAATTTACTGTTAAAACATGATACCATTATTGTTAAAAAATCAAAAGAATTTGTCAATGCAAGTTTATTTGAAACTCAAAAGCAAGAAATACGATTCCCTAAGAATTTTAGAATAAAAGGTATCAATTATTATCCTCAAAAAACACCTTGGTTTGAATTTTGGAAACAATATGACACCATAGTTGTAAATAAGGACTTTAAGCTAATTAGAGGCCTACGGCTAAATACCGTTAGAATATTTATTCCTTATGAACTTTTCGGAAAAGAAAAAGTGTCTAAAACTGAATTAAAGAATCTGGTAAAAACACTTGATTTAGCGGAAAAAAACAATTTGAAAGTCATTGTTACTTTTTTCGATTTCTACAGTAATTATCAAGTATTAGATTACACTATTTGCGATAGACATTTAGAGCAAATAATTCAACGTATTAAAAACCACCCTGCTCTTTTACAATACGATATTAAAAATGAAGCAGACTTGGATTTTAAAATCCATGGAAAACAAAAAGTAATTAATTGGCTAAACTTTATTGCGGAAAGAATGAAACATTATGATAAGGAAACTCCTATAACTATTGGTTGGTATTCGCCAAAAGAAGCAACAAATTTAAGAGATAAAGTAGATTTTATTTCGTTCCATTACTATAAAACTCCTGAAAACTTTTCTGAAGTTTTCAAAGAATTGGAAAAACAAGTTGATAAGCCAATTGTTATTCAAGAGTTTGGTAAACATTCATACAATAGCATTTGGAACCTTTATAGAAATAGTGAAAAAAAACAAGCTAAATATCATAGAGAAATCCAAGAAAGTTTCCATGCCAACGGAGTCGAACATTTTGTCAGTTGGACCTTATATGACTTCCCAGAAATTGATAAAAATGTTTTTGGTAGAATGCCCCATAAAATTGGTCCTCAAAAAAACTATGGATTCATAGATGTTAAAGGAAAACCCAAGCAAGCCATAAAATACATCTCAGGTCCTCCAAATCAAAAGAACCTCTAAGGGATACTGAGTATCAAAAACTAGGGTAATTACTGGTAACTGTATAGGGTTATACCCTATCGTATATGTAAATAAATTTTACAACATTTGCCCTGTCTTAGAGTCGGGGGGGACTTTGAGCGATATGTTTTTTATAGTTACCCATTCTAAGCAGAGTGGGTTTCTTTTTTCCTATCAACTACACATAATGTTTACTTATCGAAATAAGGTTAGTTAAACAACTTATAATCATATTTTTAAGTTATAAGTTAAAACCAAAATGTCATGAAACTAGGTATTGTATCATCCTATCCCCCAAGCAAAATAACGCTAAATGAATATGCCTATCATTTGGTTAAAAGTTTTGTTACTTTAGATCAAATAGAAGAAGTTATTTTATTCTGCGATGTTACTCCAGAAGAAAAGGTGCTTGATTTCCCATATTCCAATAAAGTTACCATTGTAGAGTGTTGGAAATTTAATAGTTATAATATATTGTTCTCCGTATCAAAGGCTATAAAAAAGTATAAACCAGATAATGTTCTGTTTAACTTACAATTTATGAAATTTGGAGATAAAAAAATTCCAGCAGCTTTGGGCTTGTTACTTCCTAAAGTGATAAAAATGAGGGGGACACCGAATACAGTATTAATTCATAACATTTTAGAAGCTGTTGATTTAGAAAGCGCCGGTTTTACTAAAAACCCAATTCTTAAAGTTATCTATAACATTATTGGATATACCCTAACAAGATTTATTTTAAGTGCTAATACCGTAGCTGTTACCATTCCTAGATACAAAGGTATTCTTGAAAAGAAATATAAAGCAAAAAACATTGAAGTAATTCCTCATGGTACCTTCGAAGTCGCTGAAAAGCCAGATTATAAAGATTCTTATGAAAGAAAAAAAGTGATGACGTTTGGGAAGTTCGGTACCTATAAAAAAGTTGAGATTCTTATTGAAGCCGTTGAACAAGCAAGAAAATCAACTGGTGAAAAAATCGAAATTGTAATTGCTGGTACGGATAACCCAAATACTATTGGATATTTAGAAAGTATCCGAAAAAAATATAAACATGTACCCGATATAACTTTTACAGGCTATGTTCCTGAAGAAGACGTTGAAAGAATATTTGTTGAAAGCACCGTAGTGGTATTTCCATATACATCTACGACGGGAAGTTCAGGAGTATTACACCAGGCCGGAAGCTACGGTAAAGCGGTTATATTACCTAATATTGGAGATTTAAAAACATTAATGCAAGATGAAGGCTATGCAGGTGAATTCTTTGATCCAGAGTCTTCAGATAGCTTAGCCGGAGCCATTGAGGCCATAATTAAGAATAATAGTTATCGATTGGCTCTTGAAAAAATAAATTATAAAGCAGCTACCTCATTCCCTATGAAAAAAATATGTGAAATGTATGTGGCTACTTTCGATAAAAAAAATAGCTTAAAGTTAAAAAAAGCTTTAGTCTAACAACCAATCTTAATATAAACAAGAAGATCATCAAATTGATGATCTTTTTCATTTTAACTAAGCCTTTCTCTCCTACTCCTAAGTTCTTTTAATTATTTCTATTGTTAAAGTAATATGCTAATGTAATTAGAAGTAAAATTGCCATTAAAACTATTTGAACATGAACAACTTGTTCCAATGTATTATGGAATAGAATTAATCCTGCTACTTGAGATAAACCAAAAATCATAGCAATGATTACTGGAACATATTTTGAAAGAGATAAAAAATAATACACAAATACATTTGCTAATGCAAATAACGAAGTTGCCAAAGCGTATTTGTATAATAATGGTCCCATACTTAAATACTGCTTTCCAAATAATATTGCGATGATAACTTCAGGAAACAAATAACACCCAATAACCAAGGTTACTGTTAAAAGTAAAATAAATTTAAGATAATTAATAAGTACCTTTTGAGGATCTCTTCCCTCTTTTTTCGCTAAAATAACTTTTGGTAATAAAACCATTACTAGCATCCAAATAACAAAATAAACTACCCTTCCTATTAAAGCTAATGACGCATATAAACCTGCCCTATTTGATTCAAAATAATGCTTAACAATTAAGATATCAGAATTATTAATAACTATTTGTGTACCTTCATACAAAGCCGTTATTAGTAGAAATTTGTATATCGCTTTAGTTTCAGTTTCGGCTAAAACAGACTCCTCTTTCAAACTTGAAAAAGTAAATTGATTAGGGAAAAGTCCTAATACAAAAGAAAACAAAATACCTATAGTTACGGCTATTGTAGGGTTAACTATATTAAACCCTATTAAGATAAAAGTAAGTGAAAGTCTTCCGAACATTTCCAATAAATAGGATTGGGATAAGGAAATAAATTCTTGCTTCCCCTGGTGCAATCCTCTTGATACGCTCATCACGAAATAAATAGGAACTCCTATACCAAATAGAAAAAATATTAATGAATTATCTAAATGAAATATATCTATTAACTGCTTAGCAAAAAGCATACACAATAAACCGATAATTCCACTAAAGAATAACGTGTATTTATAAATTACTTTTTTAAAATTATCTGTTCTTTCTGGAGGTATTTCAATAACAAACTTAGCACATAATAACTGAATTGTCATTGCCAAAAAAGAAAGTACCAATAATAGCGTTATCAAAACTGCCACATCAGCAAATAAAACAGGTCCCAACCATCTACCTAAAATAAGATTATAAAGATAATTTCCTGCATTTACAATCATTACACTGATCATAAACCATTGAGCAGAACTTATCTTTATAGTTCTATTTAAAATTGATACCTGCATAACTAATAGCTTTATTCTTTTAATATTTCTCCTAGTCTTGGATCATTCAAAATCCAAGAGATTTTTTCATTTACTTTTTTAAAAATTGTAAACTTTTTATTGTTTTTTGTAGCAATTTCACCTAATTCTCTCAACGCATTAATTCCTGTCATATCAATATCTTTAAGTTCTTTTAAACTTAAAACTACATCTGAATCGTATTTAATAAGTGTTTTAAAATAGGATAATAAACTCCTAGAGCTTTCCAACATTAAACTTCCTTTTAACTCATACTTACCTTTCTTATAACTTATTTGTAGCATATAAAATTGACATTTTATTTTTTCTTCAAAATTCACTGTTTCGCCATAGTTTTTCTATTTGTTTCGACAGAATGCAATTTATTATAGATTAATGAAGTAGTATTATGTATTAACTTGGATTTAAAATCAAAAACCAAAAAGATGAGAAATAGAATAAAACTATTCCCCCTAAATTTATTACTATTTGTTACTACAATTTTATCCGCACAGTCCCCCATGGCACCAGGTTTTAACATGCTAGAAACAGGTAAATTCGCAGACGCTAAACTCTTTTTTGAAGAATATTTAAAAACCGATTCTGACAATAAAACAGCAAAGCTTTGTTACGGTCGTGCAGTCGGTTTAAGTGGAGACCCGCAAAAAGCAAAACAGATTTTCGGTGAATTGCTCGAGCTAGAACCTAAGAACTTAGAATTCAGAATTAACGCCTCGGAATGTTTATTATGGAATAAAGAATTCGACGAAGCTCTCGTCAGTTATTCTGAATTGGAGAAAAGTTATGATCCAAATCCTATTATAGAGCTTGGATTGGCAAATACCTATAGTAATTTAAAAAAATACAATAAAGCGATTCATCATTATAAGAAAGGAATTTCCTTGAATCCCAAAATATTAGGAATATACATAGGACTCGCATATACGTATCAGGCAAATAATGAAAATAAATACGCTCTGGAAACTATTGAGAAAGCTTTAGAGTTAGATCCAAAGCATAAACAACTCTCAGGTCTTAAAAAAAATATTGTTCAAAAATACAAACCTCAAATCGTCCAAAAAGGTATTATAACATCTGATAGTGGAGATAACCAATCCCTAAACTCTAAAACTGACTTAACCTATCCTTTATCTACCAAAACTAGTATAGGGGCTTACTATCATTTTAGAGAATCATCCAATACTGTAATAGATATTAACTCTTCAAGACAAAAAACTTTTGGAATAACATCTTCTTATCAAATTACAAACAGAATAAATCTTATGGCCAACCTAGGCTATTTAGATATTGTAGGAGATAATACTTATAGTGATTTTATCTACAAGTTTGGTTCGAATATAAAATTAAGCCATAACCAAGATTTAAACATTTATTATCAAAAAGAATATCATAACTTTAATGTTCAACTAATTAACAGTGAAATTAGTCAAAACCATCTCTTTGCAAATTATCACATTATTACGAAATACGACATTGGGTTGTTTACCCAGTACTATTATACCACACAATCTGACGACAACAAAAGAAATCTTTTATTCACATCTCTTTATTATCTTTTAAAGAAAAGTACGCCAATTAAAGTTGGTTTAAATAGTGTTATGATGAGTTTTGATAAAGAAAGAGCTGAAGTATACTTCAGCCCTGAAAAATATTTTGTTTTTGAAGCTTTCTTAGACTTCAGTTTCACGCAACCTACAACTAAAATTATTTTAGATGGTAATGCTGCTTATGGATATCAGATTATTAATTCAGAAAACAAACAACAAAGTTTTAGAATGAAACTTAATGTTGGTTATAAATTCAGTGACAATATCAAACTTATGTCATATGGTGAATATAGTAACCAAGCAGTTGGAAATGCTTCAGGTTTCGAATTTAATGAAATAGGTATTGTTTTAAAATGTAATTTTTAATTCAATAAGTTCAGCCTTTTCATTAATTCAGGTCTATTTGATCGACTTACAGGAATTACCTCTTTTTTAATAAGAACACTGTTATCTTCAATATCTATTATTTGCTTCAAATTAATAATATAAGAACGGTGAATCTTTAAAAAGAGGTCTTCTGGAAGTTTCTCTTCTATTTTTTTCATTGTTGTATGAACTATATGATTCTTAGTTTCAGTTTTTATATTTATATAATCACCTTTTGCCTCAATCAAATAAATATCTGGTATTAATATTTTTACCAGTCTTCTATCGATGTTTACATATAACTCATTCTTTTCTTCTTCGCTTTTCTGCTCTCCATTACTAGACTCTTGCTTCTTAACCTCTAATTTAGTTACAGCTTTTATAAACCTAGGAAATTTAACAGGTTTCACCAAATAATCTATAATGCACTTATATTCGAAAGCATTAAGAGCAAAATTTTCGTCCGAAGTTGTCAATACTATCTTTGGAGGATTGTTCAAACTATCTATAAAATCGAAACCACTTAATTCAGGCATGTGAATGTCTAAGAATACCAAATCAACTTTATTATTATTAATAAAGTCGATTGCATCTAGAGCATTGTCAAAAGTTGACTGAATATTTAAGTAATCTAATTTTGAGCAATATTTTTCAATAATTACTCTAGCTAGTTCGTCATCGTCAATTATAATTGAATTAATCATTTATATTTTTTTAAGGAATTGTTCGATTTTAGTTAAAATATCAATAAAGTCGCCCGATAACTCGGTAGAACCATTTAACAGCTGCTTCTCGAATTCAGATGCGAGTAAGTAGCCGTCTTCTAGATTAAGAAGGTTTACCTTATGTTTTAATTTATGAACAATTTCAGCTGTCTCTTTATATTTCTCAGCCTCAAATGATTCGTAGAAAAGTTTTTGTTCGGTGGGGAACTCTTTTTTAAGAATATTTACCATCTGATTTTTAAAATCAGCGTCATTGTCACATATCTCATCAAACTTCGATAAGTCGGGCAATTTTTTCATTATTAATACTAATTATGTACTAAATATAACTCAAAAAAAATAATATTCAAAACGAGAAGGTTAATAAACAGCAATTTAAGTAGTAAAAAGTATCGACGAATGGTAGGATTTACTACGTAAAATAGGAATAAAAAAAAACTCCTCATTACATTAAGTAATGAGGAGTTTTTAAAAGAAAGGCAACGACCTACTCTCCCACCAGTGGCAGTACCATCGGCGCTAATGGGCTTAACTTCTCTGTTCGGAATGGTAAGAGGTGAGCCCCATTGCTATAATCACCTTAAATCGTTTCAGTTTCTTAAAACTGTATAAGTTAACATATTGCTAAAATCATATCGCTTTTTCAAGTATTGAGAATTTAGTATTGAGTATTGAGATTAAATATATCTAAATTCTCTCTTCTCAATTCTAACTTCTATCTAAAGAGTGTCCTTCTCCCTTGTTACCAAGGGAGAGGATCGTACATAAGCCTATGGGTTATTAGTACTACTCGGCTACATACATTACTGCACTTACACCTATAGCCTATCAACGTGGTCAT